>NZ_JAKLTU010000001.1:0-581370 GCF_022570815.1 Synechococcus sp. PCC 6716 | reverse complement strand
TCTTCCGATCTAATGGATTGGCATTGATGTGTGTAAGCGGTGGCTAGATGTACATCTACGCCCCCAGAAGCAGAGTTTTCGCGTGAGCAACACCGCGAGTGGGATTCGCGAACTTCTGACTCACCTGTGTCCGCCTGAGGCGGTCGCTCGGGTGATTCTAGAATCCACTGGCGGCTATGAGCGGTCAGCGGCGTTGGTGCTGTCCACGCTAGCCTATCCCGTGGTCGTGATTAATGCTCGGCAAGCGCGAAACGTTGCCAAAGCTGCCAATCAACTGGCTAAAACCGATCCGGTCGATGCCGCGATTTTAGCCTGGTTTGGCGAAGCGATGAAACCACCGATTCGCTCATTGGCCAGCGAAGCGGACGCAGAACTTCAGGACTTGGTCACCCGCAGGCGGCAACTGGTAGACATCCTGACTGCTGAACAAAACCGCTTGTCAGGCTTACGCGGAACAGCCCAAGCAGATATAGCAGCTCACATTGCATGGCTCAAAGACCGCATTCAGCAACTAGACGAGCAGATCGCCACCCAAATCCATCCATGTCAGCCCTGGCAGGCAAAACAGACGCGGCTGATGACGGTTCCAGAGGTGGGCAAGGTCGTCGCCGCGACCTTGTTAGCCCTGTTGCCAGACCTGGGACAGTTGTCCACTCGAAAAATCAGTACGCTGGTGGGCGTTGCCCCATTCAACCGAGATAGTGGGCAGAAGCAAGGCAAACGCGCTATCTTTGGTGGTCGTGCTGCTGTGCGTCAACTGTTGTACATGGCAGCTTTGGTGGCGGTGCGCCATAATCCAGTGATTCGCGTCTTCTATCACCGCTTATTAGCGAAGGGCAAGGCTACCAAAGTAGCGTTAGTGGCTTGTATGCATAAGCTATTAACAATTCTCAATGCCATGCTCAAACATGGTACGGACTGGCAGCCGTTCAACTCAGATGGGAGTCAATCGGCTGTTCCAGCATCATAATTTGCTTGACTTTTAAGATAATCGCTTCTCCCTAGGGAGAAGGGTTGGGGATGAGGGAATTCATAGCCACACTCAGCAACACCCCACTAGAACACCGAGAATGTCCCCAAATTGGCTACAATGGGTTCTTGTTCACTAGAGCCTTGCAATCTTATGGCAGAAGAAATTTTTAACACCGCAGTCATTTCCTTCACCCTTGTTCTTGTCGGCCTAGGGGCGGGCTACCTGCTACTGCGCCTAACCCCCGACGATTAGCTGTTCTAGACGGGAAGCCCCGCGCTGTACGTGCTAGGGTCAGCGTCGGGATGAGAGTCGCGTGAGCCGTAGGCGAACAATTTGATTGATGACATGGCAAACCTATCTAACCGTGTTATTATGGTCGTATTACTGCGATAAAGGTTCATGTTAAGAGCGTCAAGGTTAGACTCTATTCCACGATTGAACAGCAGACGCATCTAGCTCAGGCGTTTGGTTGCGCGCGATGGGTTTGGAATCAGTCCCTTGCAACACTCTCTCAGACCTACAACGAGACAGGGAAAGGTCTTTCTGCTTACGACATGAAAAAGCAGATTCCGCTCTGGAAGTTGGAGCACCCGTGGCTCAAGGAATGCTACTCGCAATGCCTCCAGTCCGCGGTGCTGAATTTGTCTCAGGCGTTCATTAACTTTTTTGATGGCCGAGCCAAGTATCCGAAGTTCAAGACTCGCCACGGTCGGCAGTCTCTCCAGTATCCTGCAAACGTCAAACTGCTCAGCGCTTCAGAGATTAAGTTCTCCGGAAAGCTTGGCGTTGTTAATGATAGATGACGAAGTTGAACAGCCAAAAGCAAGCAGTGAAGGTAAAGCCATTGGGATTGACTTAGGGTTAATTGATTTCGCTGTCACTTCAGACGGTTCAAAGTATCGCAATCCCAAGCACCTTGCTAAGCATGAGCGCAAACTGAAACGGAAGCAGCGCAAGCTATCTAGGAAGAAGGGTGAACTGAACCCCGCCCTAGAAGGGCGAGGCTTCTACCCCGGTTAGGGGCTTAATTCCGGGTTCCCCAGTAAAAGACGAACCGCCTCTTGCAGGATATTCCATGCAGCGGTCACGTCGCGAACATGCTGCCTGCCGCACGATGGGCACCTCCACTCTCGGTCACTGAGCGTCAAATTGTCGTTCAGTGACCCGCAATCCCAGCAAAGCTTGGTGGACGGGAACCAGCGCTCAATGAATTGAACGGCAGCTCCGTACCACTTGCCCTTATAGGTGGTGTAGACGTGCAGCGCTCGGATAGCAGCATCCGAAACAGACTTGGCTAGGCAGTGATTCCTCAATATGCCTTGAATATTCAGCGTTTCCAGCCCCACCAGTTGGTTTTCCTGGGTGAGTTGGTAACTGATTTTGTGGGCTAGGTCAGCCCGCTTAAAGGCCACCCGCTCATAGGCGATGGCCAGCTTTTTCTTTACCTTCCGCCAGTTGTTACTCCCCTTTTGCTTAGCCGCCAAAACCTGTTGTAACCGCGAAATCCGTGCCTCCGCCTTGCGAAAGTAGCGGGGTGCCGTGACCTGGTACTTGACGAACCCTTTCTGGTTGACGCCAACTACTAAGTCCTTCAGGCCGCTATCAACCCCCACCCTGTCTAGGGCGGGGTCAATCACCGGGTCGGGGACGTTCACCACACAGGAGAACGAGGCCCAGTACTTCCCGGACGGACTGCGCGAAATCACGATGTAGTTGACCTTATAGGGATAGCACTGTTTGTCGTGCTGCCCCACGGGCCTGTGCCACACCACCTTGATGCCGCTGGCCAGTTTCGGAATGTGGAGCTTTCCCGCTTCGTCTACAAACCAGTTCTGGGGCACCTCAAAGCTGTTTTTAAGGTGCTTCTTTTTGAACACCGGAAACCCGCCAAGCCCTTTGCCCCATCGAGCAATAGCCGAGGCCAGATTATCTACGGCGCTTTGGAGTGACTGTGAATTGGGGTATTTCAGCCACTCAAATTGCCGCTTCAAGTCGGGCAGCATCACCTTGTACTGATTCTTATTGAACTGGCGCGTTTCCTTGAACAGCGCCAACATCCGGTTGTAGACAAACCGCACACAGCCAAAGTGGTGAGCAAAGCATTGCTCCTGTTCCTGATTCGGGTAGATGCGAAATTTGTAGGCTTTGTTAATCAGCATGACTGTAGTGCGTCCGTCCTAAAAACTATACTATAGGTGTGCAGTTACCGGCAATATGCAGGGCAAGGGTTTAACCGCTATGAGGCAAGATGGTGTACAGGTCAAGTCAACGCGCCACGCCAAGTATCAATCAGGGCACCACTTTGTCTGGATACCCTTTAAGCGGCGCAAAATCTTTTGGGATGAGGCGATCATTGAGGCCACGAAGCGGTATATCCGAGAGGCGGCGGCGAACAATGACATTGAGATTGAGGCCATCGAGATTGACCGCACCCTGATAGACCACGTTCACGTTTTTGCATCATTCCCGCCCAGAATGTCAGCGTCTCAAGTCGTGAACATCCTGAAAGGCTACAGTTCACGGCATCTTAGGATGGAGGTTCCCTGGCTGAAGCAGCTCTACCAAAAAGATCCGCTTTGGGCCAGGTCGTTTTATTGGGGATCTGTGGCAATGTGTCGGCTCAAACCGTTAAGCGCTATATCGAGGAGTGCCAGGGTTGATCAACTCTGCCGCTTTGCAGCGGCGCGGGAACCATTCTGTATCCCCGACCTGAAGGAAGGGGGTTTATCTGGTTCCCGTGCCCTCCATTTTCTATAAAACCACCGGCAAGTGGAACAAAGCCAGAATACTGCTTGCTAGGGTGCATTCTAAGGTTTCACGGACGCGAGAAGATTTTCCCCACAAGCTATCCCGCAAGATAGTGAACGAGAACCAAGTGATCGTGGTCGAAAATCTAGCTGTGAAAAACATGGTGAAGAACCATAGCCTAGCCAAGTCCATCAGTGATGCTGGCTGGGGGATGTTTTGCACCATGCTCAAGTACAAAGCGGAGGCAGAAGGCAACATCTATTTGGAAGTAGGGCGCTTTTTCCCAAGTTCTCACCTTTGCTCAGAGAGTCTGCTGCCCCTACCCAAAATGGATTTAAGCGTCAGGGTGTTTGACTGCCCTCACTGTGGGCAGAAGCATGACCGGGACGTGAATGCTGCCATCAACATCAGGAATAAAGGCTTGCGGATTTTGGCATTGGGAACCAGTGCTGCTGCCCTTGGAGGCAATGTAAGACCAAAGCGGTATGGGCGAACGTCCACTACGGCAGAGGCGGTTGCCTGTGAAAAGGGAAGCCCACGCTCTATCTGAAGGATGAGCGTTGGGTAGTTCACTTCCTTGCAAGGGTCATACGAGTGATGGTTCATGCGACCAAGGGACGTCTCCTGCCACAGTCAGTTGCCTAGGAACCAAATAGCAGTAGCCATAGGGGTAATAGTGGCACTAACACCAGCAGACTCACCATGATCAGACTCGCGGCAAACGGGCGGTCTAAACGATAGACATCTGCCAGCACAAGGGTCATAAAGGCAGGCGGCATACCCGCTTGCAAGACGATCCCTAAACGAGGTAAACCATTAACCCCTACAAGGGTCAGCCCTATCCCTAACAGTAGGGGCACCAGAAACATCTTGATACTTAAACAGGGAATAATACGCCGCCAGTCCATGTGTAGGTTTGTTTCCCCAAGGCACATTCCCATATAGACCAGTCCCGCCAAAACCATGAGCCACGCCACGGCCCGCAGTCCTTGATGGGCGATCGCCAGTAAGGGATACTCCCGTAGCGCCAACCCCAACCCCACACACCAAAGCGTTGGATTGCGGCCAATATGCCAAAGCAGCTTCGGCACAGACACATACGTTTGACCAAAGCTAGCGGCCAAGCCAATACCGGCGCTGTAGGAAATTAGCAAAGAACCCAGCAGATCGTAAAATAAAGCCCAACTAAAATGACTGCTCCCCAGTAGTTGCCATGTAATTGGATAACCAATAAAACCGGTATTACCGACCATCGTTGCCAACAGAAAACTACCTGCCCCTTGGCGAGTGTGGCAGGGGTGCCACCGTAACCATAGCCACGCCACACCAACACCTAGACCCATCCCTGCCCATGCCATTAAGGGAGCCAAGCTACTACTTCCGGTCAAGGGGGTTGTGAGAATGAAACTTAAGGCAGAGAGGGGAGCACCCACCCAAAACAACCCTTGAGCCAACCAACCTGTTGTTGTAGCAGGCATAAACCGCACACCAATGTAGCCCACCCCCATGCAGAAGAAAATCAAGCCATAGAGTTGGGCAAGGGTAGGTAACAAGACTGAATCGACTATAGCCTAAAGGTCGCGCTACAATTAAAGAATAACTATAATACCAAATTTAAAATGACCGGTTCTGCCGAGCGGCCTGTTAATTCCTTAGATGCCCATGGTTTTCTGAACCGCTACGCCCCCGCAATTATTAACCAAAAGAAAGCGGCGGAACTGATCAAGGAGTATGCTACTGGTCGTCGTGACTTTCGCCGCTACGATCTACGGGGGGTGACCCTCGAGGATGTCAACCTTTCAGGGATTGATCTGAGCGGAGCAGATTTATCTACTGCTAGCTTGACTAATGTTGACCTGAGTGATGCAAAACTTATTGAAGCAAAATTGATTAATGCTGAGCTAACAAATGTCCAATTGCGGCAAGCCAACCTCAGCCGTGCCAGTTTCAGAGGGGCAACCCTAACCCATACCTCCCTATTAACCGCCACCCTGCGAGGTACGGTGCTGCCGAATGGTCACACCTCAGGGTAAGCCTCTAGGCAAGGCTCCACAAACCAACTTTAAGCAAGGTTTTTTGCTAGAAGTGTCTTGCGCAGATGCATCCAACTGGAACTTGGAACGAAGTGTGTGGTACGCATCAAGAATATACTGAAACCCGTCATAGGGAACTAGCCGCAAAAGGAGTTGCCCTAGGGGCGATCGGGGGCTAAACTAGTAGCAACTGTTACCTTAAATCTACGGACGCCGACCTACCATGAGTGCTAAGCCCGTTGTGATTGCGCCCTCAATTCTATCTGCTGACTTTAGCCGTTTGGGCGAAGAAATTGAAGCCGTCGATCGCGCGGGTGCCGACTGGATTCATGTGGATGTCATGGACGGTCGCTTTGTTCCGAATATTACAATTGGGCCGTTAATTGTCGAAGCAATTCGCCCCCTCACCCAGAAGCCCCTCGATGTGCACCTGATGATTGTTGAGCCGGAAAAATATGTGGCTGACTTTGCCAAGGCCGGTGCCGACATTATCTCTGTGCACGCAGAGCACAACGCTTCGCCCCACTTGCACCGCACCCTGTGTCAAATTCGTGAATTAGGTAAGCAAGCTGGGGTGGTTCTCAATCCCTCTAGCCCGCTAGACCTCATTGAGTATGTCCTTGAGGTGTGCGATCTCATCTTGATTATGAGTGTGAACCCAGGGTTTGGCGGCCAGAAGTTTATTCCAGCCGTTCTGCCAAAAATTCAACGGTTGCGGCAAATGTGTGAAGACCGGGGCTTAGATCCATGGATTGAGGTCGATGGCGGTCTGAAGGTTGATAATACGTGGCAGGTGCTAGAGGCGGGAGCCAATGCCATTGTGGCTGGTTCGGCTGTGTTTAATGCTCCAGATTATGCGGCGGCGATCGCCGGCATTCGCAATAGCAAACGTCCTAGTCTTGAAAATATTCCGGTGCTGCACTAACGGCGCACTACAGGAGTTGATCCTAAATTAAATTAAAACCGTGAAGGAGGCGTTAAATATCTTGCCCTACGTGTTTCGGTGGGGCAATCGTGGAATCTAAACCATGCTCATCGGCGAGTTTGAACATTTTACCGAGCTACTGGTCAACTACACAGATGATCTGATTTGTCTGCACGAACCCAATGGCTGCTATCTTTACGTCACGCCCTCCAGTGAACGGCTCTTGGGGTATCGTCCCGATGAGCTCGTCGGCCAAAGTCCCTACCGGTTTTTTCATCCCGATGATGTTGAGCGCATTCGCAGTGGTGCCCATGCCTTGGCGTTGCAAGGGACAACGGATCTGGTTGAGACCTACCGGATGCGCAAAAAAAATGGCTCCTACATCTGGCTTGAAACCCTCACTCATCCCATCTGCAATGAACAGGGAACACCCCTATTTTTGGTGACCACCTCCCGAGATGTGAGCCGCCGCAAGCAACTGGAACTGCAACTGCAAAGGAATCAGGAACTCCTTGAAACCTTTTTTCAGCAATCCCTCGAAGCCTGCTTTTTTATGATGCTGGATCAGCCCGTGCGCTGGGATGACACGGTGGACAAGGAGGCCATCCTTGAGTACGTCTTTGACCATCAACGCATTACGAAGGTGAATGCTGCTCTGGCTCAGCAACACCGCTGCTCTGAAGATCAACTGATTGGCTTGACCCCCCGTGACTGCTTTGGCCACGATCTGGAACTGGGAAGACGCCTGTGGCGTGCCTTGTTTGATTTGGGGAGCTTCCACACTGAACTGGAGCTATTTCGTCAGGATGGCTCATCCTTTTGGATTGAGGGGAATTACGTTTGTCTGTACAACGAACAACGCGAAATTACCGGTCATTTTGCGGTGCAGCGGGACATTAGCGATCGCGTCCGGATACAGGCAGAACTGGCCCAAAAAACAGCAGAGCTAGAGTATTTCTTTAGTTCGTCGCTGGGGCTATTTATGATTGCTGATACCGAGGGACGATTGCGGCGAGTCAATCACCACTGGTACACGCATCTGGGCTATGGCTTGAATACACTGCTGGGAGCTAGTTTTGAGCAGTTTATTCACCCCGCGGATCGCCCAAGGCACCGTGCTGTCGTGGCACAACTGTTGCAGGGAGAGTCTGTTTCTAAGCATCTTATTCGCTTGCGTACCGAGCAGGGGGAATATCGCTGGTATGAATGGGAAGGGGTATTGGGGCAACATCGCCTCTATGCTGCGGCGCGGGATGTGACGGAGGAACGCCAGTTTAACGATCGCCTGCAAGCGGCCTATGACCAACTCACCGATATTCTCGAAAGTATGTCGGATTACTTTTTTGAGGTGGATCACGACTTCCGCATCATCTACGTCAATGGTCGCTTTTGCCGTCTGCTGGCCAAGTCAGCGTCAGAGATTCTGGGGCAGTCTCTGTGGCAGGTGTGTCCCGATTGCCTGAATACACTTGTTGAAGAGCACTATCGCACTGCTGTGCGCCAGCAAACCCCCGTGCAGTTTGAGGCCTTCTACAGCAGTCTGAACCAGTGGCATATGGTGCGCGCCTTTCCTACCCGTCGGGGTCTGGCCGTCTTTCTTCAAGATATTACAACCCAAGTGACCTCCAGCCTCTCGCTACAACGGCGACAAACCCAAGCCGAGCTATTGCACCGCCTCACCCTGAAAATCCGCCAATCCCTTGATTTAGACACTGTACTCACGACTGCTCTGGCCGAAATCCGCGAATTACTGCGCATTGACCGCACGCTGATCTTTCAGTTTCACGCTGATGGCAGTGGCACCGTGGTGGCCGAATCGGTAGCCAAGCCAGAGTTTTCTTTGCACAACTGCGCCTTTCACGATCCCTGTTTTCACAAGAGCCACGCCCAGGCGTATCTAGAGGGACGTGTACTGGCGATCGCCGACATCGATACCGCCACCCTCACCCCCTGTCACCATGAATTCCTGAAAAGTCTCTCAGTACAGGCCAATTTAGTAGTGCCCATTATTCAGGAAGAGACCCTTTGGGGGCTGCTGCTGTGCCACCATTGCTCGGAGACCCGCCCTTGGGCACTTGATGAAATAGAACTGGTTCGGCAGTTGGGGGAACAGTTGGGGTTGGGGATCCATCGTGCTGAACTGGTGAGCGCCCTGCACCAGGAAAAAGATCGCTACCGCCGGGTGCTAGAGGCACAAACCGAACTCCTCTACCGCTGTACGCCGGAGGGGCGGCTCACCTTTGCCAATCCTGCGTTTTTCCGCTACTTGGCTCGATTTGATCTGAGCTGTGATTTGGGGGATGTGCTCCGCCACCCATTTGCTCCAGAGACTCAGCAGCGCTTTGAACACCACCTTGGTGCACTCACACCCGATCAGCCCATCAGTACCCTTGAGTGTGCTGTCAACCACACGGATGGTGGGGTGGAATGGTTTGAGTGGACAACTCGGGCGTTTTTTGATAGCCATGGGCGGTGCTTAGAGTATCAGTGCGTCGGTCGAGATATTAGTCGCCGTAAGTTAATGGAGGAGCAGTTGATTCATGATGCCCTCCACGATAGCCTTACGGGACTCCCGAACCGCGCCCTACTCAACGATCGCCTATTGCACTGCTGTCGCCAGTACCAACGCCATCGCGATCGCCCCTTTGCAGTCATTTTCATCGACGTGGATCGCTTCAAGCGGGTGAACGATAGCCTAGGGCATGCGGCGGGTGATCAGGTTCTTATCACCCTTGCCCAGCGCATGCAAGCCGTCGTGCCGCAAGAGAATACCCTAGCACACCTAAGTGGCGACGAGTTTGTGGTGCTCTGCGAAGACCTTGACCCTGACCAAATGCACACCCAAGTGAACGAGCAGGTGCTGGCTCTGGAGCGGGTGATCCAAGAACCGTTGGTGATTGATGGCCATGTCCTGAGCCTCAGCGCCAGTATTGGTGTAGCGTTTAGCGATCGCGCCGATGCCTCCGCGGCCATGCTGCTGCGGGATGCCGATATCGCCATGTACCACGCCAAAAAACAGGGGCTAGGTCAATACCGGGTCTTTGCGCCGGAAATGCATCTGCAAGCCCAAAGCTGCTTTACCCTTGAAAGTCAACTCCAACAGGCGATCGCCAACAGTGAACTGCAGGTCTATTTCCAGCCCATTGTGCACCTAGACACCGGCAAAATTATTGGGCTGGAAGCCCTCAGTCGTTGGTTTGATCCCGAAAAAGGCGAAATTCCAGCGGCAGAATTCATCACCTTAGCGGAGCAAGCGGGGTTAATTGTCAGCCTTGGTCGTCAGGTACTCGAGCGCGCCATCACTGAATTTAGCCAGTGGCAGCAGGCAGACCCGCGGCGCCATGCACTCACCCTAGGGGTCAATCTTTCGCCGCAGCAACTGGTGGATCCTGAATTTGTTAAGGATATTACCCATGCCTTGAGCAAGGCGAACTTAGCACCGCAACAGTTGCACCTAGAAATTACCGAAACTACAATGATCCGCAATTTAGAAGCAACCCTAGCGGTGGCAGAGCAACTCCAACAGTTAGGGGTCGCTCTCACCATTGATGACTTTGGCACCGGTTACTCATCCCTGAGTCGGCTGCACCAGTTGCCTATTTACGCCCTGAAAATTGACCGCTCCTTTGTCGTGAACCTTGGGCACACCGCCGCTGCTGCCAACATCATTGGCGCAGTCATCGCCTTAGGGAAAAGCCTCAACCTAAAGGTCATTGCCGAAGGGGTGGAAACCCCCGCCCAAGCCGAACAACTGCTGGCTCTGGGGTGCTGCTGTGCTCAAGGCTACGCCTTCTACCCCCCTATGCCCTTAGGTGACATCCCCCAAATTTGATCCCCTCTTGCTATTGGGGTGCACAATTGGCCAGTTTGATGAGTTCCAACACAATGGCATCAAGGCCATTGCGCAGCTGAGGGGTTGGGGTTCCGGCTTGATTGAGGACAATGCTAAAGGCTAAGGGCGGATGATGGGGAGGGGCGGCATAACCTGCCAAGGCCACCACCCCCCGCAGGGTGCCGGTTTTTGCCCAGACTCGTCCTTGGGCAGCGGTACCCTGAAAGCGATTGCGTAGGGTGCCCGACGTTGCGGCTAGGGGGAGCGATCGCCACCAGAGGGGATAATCTGGCCTGCGATAGACCCCTTGCAAAAGGGTCGTTAAGGCGCGCGGGGTCAGCCAGTTTTGGCGCGAGAGCCCGGAGCCATCCACTAAAACCACAGTGCCAAGCCCCTGTTGGTCCAGATACTGTTGGCGATACCCAGAACGCGCCTGCTCAAGGGCAACGTAAAGCATCTCGGCATAGAAATTATCGCTATCTTGGTTGATGGGGACAATAAGCTCGCCGATAGGAGGTGAGCCATGGCGCAGCAATACCTCTGGCAGATGATCCGTGGCCTCAATGAGGGTGGTGCCCTCAACGGTGATGCCTGCCGCCTGAAGTGCCTGTTCAATTTGCCCTTGGATGTAGGAGGCGGGCTGGGGCAAGGGCACACGAATATCGCCCGCGGCGCTGCCCACATGCAGTTGACCGCGAATCGTGATCTGGCGATCGCCCACCTCCGCCTCAAGGAACTCCGCTTCACTGGTGGGGACGGTGCGGGTTTGGTTCACAAGCTGCCACGAGCGGGCGGCAGCAGGTTGCCGCCATACCAAGGTCAGGGGCTGCCCTAACTGCTGGGGCAGGGCATCGATCTCAAGGGCGTTTTGATTCACACTCAAGCGGGTGACCGCTGCTGCGTCGCCCATCTTCAGGTCTTCCAGCGCCCACGTTGGCTCAATCCATGTCTTCTGTGCTCCGGCAATTTCTAGAGTTTGAATGCGTTGCACCCCCTGCTGCGCTAAGGTACGGGCAATTTGCTGTAGGTCTTGGTCACTGAGGCTGGGGTCAAAGCCCCCTTGAACCCGCAACCGCTCAAGCTGGGGCGATCGCCCCGTGGCACTGATCACTGTTTCTAGGCGATAATTTGCGCCCCAATAGGCAAGAGCCGCCGCAGTCGTTGTCAGTTTGACGTTCGAGGCCACTAAAAACAGCTTGTCCGCTTGGTGGCTGTAGAGCACTGCCCCTGTCCCCAACACTTGCACCGCAATCCCCCACTGCCCGGGTTGCCACTGGGGCTGCTGCAGATGGCGCTCAATGGCAGTCCCTAACTCGGCAGGACAGATCGCCCTCGCCAGAGCGGGAGACCCTAGCCCCAGGGCGATCGCGGCAATTAGCCCCCTAGCAAGATACCGGTGCAATGGACACCACGGTATGGGAGCGCACATCCTTGACATAGACGCGATCGCAGCGTTGGGTTTCAACACCACTGGTGGGTTGGTAGCCTGCTTTCTCGTAAAGGTGCACTGCTGTGGTCATCACAGAGGCGGTTTYAATCCAAATGGTGCGATACCCCGCCCCTAGAATGGCCTGCTCGATATGGTGCAGCAAAAATGTGCCTAACCCCTGACCCCGTACCCGTGGATGCAGATACATTTTGCGAATTTCCACCGCCGCCTCCCCGCGCTCAATAGGGTAAAAGGCAATGGTGCCCACAATCTCCTGAGCCTGCTCCACAACCCAAAACTGCCCCCCACGACGCTGGTAGTAGTCTTCAACATGTATGACATCACAGTCCGCACCCTCCGGCTGCCAAGTGAGGCCAAATTCTGTGAGGACGCTTTGGATTAATTGAATCACCGCGGGGCGATCGTCCGACTGCCAGTGCCGCACCCCGCACCCATTCCCATACTGGAGAAAAAACGGACTCAAGGAACGCTGCCTCCCGCTCAATGTTGAAAGTTTAACGATTCACCACCAAGCTCGCAAGTTGGTTTTGCTACAGTTTTACCCCCATCCCGCCAAAAACCAACCTAGTATAGATAGAGATAAGCTGCCTTGAAGGAACTGGGGATGCAAGACTTTGCGGTAGTTATTGTCGGTGGTGGCCTAGCCGGCTGTCGAGCTGCACTGGAAATCTGCCGCCTTGCCCCACATACACCCATTGCCCTTGTGGCTAAAACCCATCCCATCCGCTCCCACTCCGTTGCTGCCCAAGGCGGAATTGCCGCCACCCTCAAAAACGTCGATGATCAAGACTCTTGGGAGAGCCATGCCTTTGATACCGTCAAAGGATCCGATTTTTTAGCGGATCAAGATGCTGTCGCCATCCTAGCCCAAGATGCCCCCGATGTGGTGATTGACCTAGAACACTTGGGGGTGCTCTTTTCACGGCTGCCGGATGGTCGCATTGCCCAGCGCCCCTTTGGGGGCCACAGCCATCAACGCACCTGCTATGCCGCTGACAAAACTGGCCACGCCATTCTCCACGAGTTGTACTGCAACCTGCTGAAGTATAACGTCACCTTTTTTAGCGAGTGGTATGTGCTGCAGCTCATTGTTGAAGATCAGCAGGCCAAGGGGGTGGTGGCCTACCACATTGAAACGGGTCGGCTTGAGGTGCTGCGCGCCAAGGCTATCCTCTTTGCCACCGGCGGCTATGGGCGAGTCTTCAATACCACCTCCAATGACTTTGCCTCAACGGGGGATGGCCTAGCCATGACCGCACGGGCGGGGCTGCCCCTCGAAGATATGGAATTTGTGCAGTTTCATCCCACCGGCTTGTATCCCGCAGGGGTGCTCATTTCCGAAGCTGTGCGCGGCGAAGGCGCCTACCTGATCAATGCGGCGGGAGAGCGTTTTATGGCGCACTATGCCCCTAGCCGCATGGAGCTTGCCCCCCGGGACATTACCTCCCGTGCCATTGCTACTGAAATCCGCCTAGGCCGCGGCATTCACCCCGATGGCACTGCAGGTGGCCCGTTTGTCTATCTAGACCTGCGCCATATGGGACGAGACACGATCATGAGCCGCATTCCCTTCTGCTGGGAGGAAGCCCACCGCCTAGCAGGGGTTGATGCAGTGGTGGAGCCAATTCCCGTGCGTCCCACCGTGCACTATTCCATGGGGGGAATTCCCGTTACCCTCAGGGGGCAAGTGCGAGCCAATGCTGCCACCACTGTCACCGGATTTTATGCAGCGGGGGAATGTGCCTGTGTCTCGGTGCATGGTGCTAACCGCTTGGGCAGTAACTCCTTACTGGAATGCGTGGTTTATGGGCGGCGTACCGGTGCCGCCATCGCCACAGATTTAGCCCATCTCGCTTGGCCAGACCTCAACCCCCAGCCCTATCGTCAGGCAGCCGAACAACACCTTGAGCAACTGTTTGCTCAGCAAGGAGACTTGCGCATTGCCCACCTCCGGCAGCAGGTGCAAGACTGCATGACCAACTATTGCGGTGTGTTCCGAACAGCAGAATTGATGCAACAAGGCTTGCAAGAATTACAGACATTAAAATCTCGCTATCAGCAGATCCGTTTAGGAGATCACAGCCGGTATTGGAACACCGAACTCCTTGAAGCCCTAGAACTGGCGAACCTGCTGGTGGTTGCCGAGGTTATTTTAGCGGGTGCCTTAGCCCGCCAAGAAAGCCGCGGTGCCCACTTCCGCGAGGACTATCCCCAACGAGATGACACTAACTTTCTGTGCCACACGTTGGCTTTCTATCGCCCGGACGCTGTTGCCATTGATTACTTCCCCGTTACGATGACGCTGTTTGCCCCCCAAGAACGGACCTACTAAGGACGTTAGCGATAGGTATGAGTTCGGAACGCCGCCCCCTGACTCCCGCGCTGAAGCGTGTTGTTGTTGGCATTGGCTTTTTTTTATTGACGATGGCTGTGGCGGTAATCGGGTATGTCAGCTTTGGCTGGAACTGGCTGGATGCATTTTATATGTATGTGATCACCGTTTTTGGGGTAGGCTACGGTGAGGTGCGCCCCCTCATCACCCCAGAGCAGCGCATCTTTAACATGATTGTGATTGTGGCGGGCAGTGCCTCAGCTATCTATACTGTCGGTGCAATTCTGCAAATGTTTACTGAGGGTGAAATCAAGCGTCTCTTGGATGTGCACCGGGCGGCGCGGGACATTAGCAAGCTGAATCGCCATGTGATTGTTTGCGGGTTTGGTCGTATTGGTCAGGTGATGGCTCAGGAACTCACCCACGCTAAAACCCCCTTTGTGATTTTAGATGTGGATGAGCAACGCATTAGTCTGGCGGAGAAGCTGGGCTATTTGGCCTACCTTGGCAGCGCTACTGAAGAAGCGGCCTTGCGGGTGGTGGGCATTGACCGGGCGATCGCCCTTGCTACGGTGCTGCCCAACGATACGATGAATGTGTTTATTACCTTAACGGCACGGCATATTAACGCCGAGTTGCTGATTCTCTCGCGAGCCAATCTACCGGCAACGGAGGCAAAGCTACGCATGGCCGGTGCTGATCATGTGGTGCTACCCACTCGCATTGGTGCGACCCAAATGGCTAACCTCATTCGTCGCCCGCGGGGGATTGATTTCCTCGAACAAACTGGCGATCGCCAAGGACTGAACCAACTCTTAAACCAAATTGATGTCCAATTGGCCGAGCTAGACATTACCTCCGAGTATCCCTATGTGGGGTGGCGGCTAGCCAGTTTAGAGGTGCGCGGCCAAGGGGAGTTCATCATTATCGGTCTGCGTAAACGGAGCGGCCAGTTGTTTCCAGTACGCGCCAATCCCATCATGGAAGTGGGGGATACCCTAATTTTGCTAGGCCATTCCCATGACACTCCTAAACTGGTGCGCGAAGTTAGCTCCCGCGGGCAAGTACAGTATCGGGGGGCACGGGGTTAACGATGGCATCCCCGGAACTGCGCAATCACGTGATTATCTGTGGCTACGGCTTTCTTGGCCGCAGTTTGGCTGCCGACTTAACCAGTGCTGGGCTGCCGTTTATTGTCATTGATAACCAGCGGGAGCACGTCCGTCTGGCGCAACAGATGGGGCATCCCCTTTACCGTGGCGATGACTTGATGGATGAGAACGAGTTGCTAGCGGTAGGTATTGAGCAGGCGCAAACCTTAGTCGCGGTGCTTCCCGATGATGCCAGTAATGTGTTTATTACCCTCACGGCTCGCCGCCTCAACCATAAGCTGCAAATTTTAGCGCGGGGCGACTTACCAGCCACAGAATCAAAATTGCGCTTTGCAGGGGCAGATCACGTGATTTTGCCAGCAAGTATTAGTGCCCAGCGGATGGTGCAACTCATTACTCGACCCACGGTACTGGATTTTTTAGAGGCCAAGGAGGAGCGCAGTCATCTGATTGAACTGCTGACCCAACTGGATGTGCAAATTGAGCAATTTACCCTGCCCTTGGATTCGCCACTGGTGGGGCTGGCGATCGCCGACCTCGAAGGCCGTGGGCGGGGTCATTTTATTATTGTTGCCCTGCGCCGTGCCAACGGGGTGCTGGTTACCCATCCGCCCCTGACCGCTTTGCTAGAGCCTGCCGATACGATTATTGCCCTTGGTCACCTTGCGGAAATTCGACTCTTTTTCCAGCAGAATGCCTACCGCTACCAAATGCGCTATCGGGGGCGGGGGCTACCCTCTTAACCTTTTACGCCACTCGCTGCTGCGGAGGGAATGATATACCGTTGCAAAAGAAGAAACACGATGAAAACGGGCACCACCGAAATCACTGAGCCAGCGGCAATTAACCGCCAATCGAGGGAGAAGGTGCCTGCCAAGGTGGCCACGCCAATGGGTAATGTATAAAGCTCCGGCTGATCGAGAACAATCAGCGGCCACAGAAAATCGCTCCAAGCGCCAATAAAGACAAAAATAGCGAGGGTGACCAAGGCTGGGCGGACGGCGGGTAGCATCACAAACCACCACAATCCTAACTCCGAGCAGCCATCGAGCCGTGCTGCTTCTTCCAGTTCTTTGGGAACTCCCATAAAGGCCTGCCGCAGCAGAAAAATACCAAAGGCGGAGGCCAACCCCGGGAGAATAACCCCAAGGTAGGTATTGCGCAGCCCCAACTGCACCGCCAAAATATACAGCGGAATCATGACAATCTGAAACGGGATCATAATAGTGGCCAGCACCGCTGCAAAAATGACCCCCCGACCGCGAAACTGCAACCGCGCTAGAGGATAGGCCGCCAAGGCAGAGGTCAGCAGGTTGCAGGCAACCGTCAAACCAGCAACGAGGGTGCTGTTGAACAGGTACTGCCCAAAGGGATTCGTCTGCCACACCGTGACAAAGTTCTGCCACGTTGGTTCCCTAGGCAGCCATTGGGGAGGGAACGCAAAAATATCTTCATTGGCAGACTTAAAGGCCGTGCTCACAAGCCAGAATAGGGGCAACAGCATCCCAAGGGCTAAAAGTATTAGCAGCCCATAGGTCAATCCCAGTCGCAGCCACTGTTTCATCGCTGCGTCCACAAATTAGTAAACATCATCAGTAGGCCGCCAATGACGATGGCGATCGCCAGAGCACCCGCTAACCAATCCAGTGTTGTGGTTTCCATCGCTTGTTCGTTTGAACCTCTCTATTTAGCTTAATCCCCAGAAGGCTCGGCCTTGTACCTGTATATTGACTCTCTGCTGCCCTAAGGGCGATCGCAATGAACTTGCCATCGCCATGAACTAGCCCACCGCATCGGTAGGAGTTCCGCGACACCAAGTTAAATTAGCCTAAAGATTTGCGGATTTTGCGTCAATTTGCCTATGGCAATTCTGAAACTGTCCCCTACAATAGAAATAGCGGAGACGCACGTTTCCGTTCACTCCTCACACCACACCCCGCCTGGACAGTTATTCGTTCGGGCGGCTTCCTTATAGCAGTGGGGCTTTTGCCTGCTTCTTTAGGGAATGCTGACTCCGGGCAAAAAGGTGTCCACATAAAACTGTATGAGATCAGCCCCGAAGAGGGCGGCAATGATAGCAGCTATGGCTAAAAAAGGACCAAAGGGAATGGGTTGACGGCGTTGAATCCAACCAAGGGCAATTCCCAGCCCGCCGACGCTGCCACCCAGTAGTGCGGCGATAAAGAAAGTGACCAGTAGCCCTTGCCAGCCCAACCATGCACCGATCATGGCAGCGAGCTTGCCATCACCTCCCCCCATGACTTCTTGGCCGAAGGCGATCGCCCCTCCCCAGCGAATCAGATCAAAAAGCCAAATGCCTAGCGCTGCGGCGATTATGCCATGACTAATGCTAACCAAGGCAGGCAGCCACCCCCCTGCAAGTAAGCCTTGCATGATCAGACCGGCAACCAGTCCCCACTGGGTGAGGGGATGGGGCAGCATCATTGTATCGAGATCAATGAATGCTAAGGCCAACAGCCAAGCGGTTAGTAGCCACATCTTTAGGGTTTGCCACTGCCAACCGCTGACGGCAAAGATGACCACAAATAGGAGGCCAACAAGCAGCTCAATCGCTGGATAGCGCCATGAAATTGGAGCATGGCAATAGCGACACTGCCCCCGCAACAGCAACCAACCTAGGATCGGTATATTGTCGTAGGCTCGCAGGGATGTCAGACAGGCAGGACAGCGGGAGGGCGGATACAGTAGCGATCGCCCGTTGGGCATCCGGTAAATCACTACATTCAGAAAACTGCCCACGGCAGTCCCCAGCAAAAAGATGAGGCTGTAGCTACTGAGGGTAAAGAGGGTAAGAGCAGTTATAGGCTGGCCACTTCTGGTAAGTGATGGTAAGGAATAAAGCACTCTTGGGGGAGAAGCACGGGTTGGGGAGTAAAGACAACATGACCACGCAGGGTTTGCCGATTTACCGCTACACCCGCAGGGGAGGGACTCACCCCATGCACTTGCTGATAGAGATTATAAATGGATTGGGCGGCAGCTAATAACGGTGTATCTAGGGTCTCAATGGTCGGCAGAACTTGCATTTGCCCCACTCCTCGGCAATCGAACGATAGATGAAGTATTGTTGCTGGTTTGGAACCATTCATCAGTTCTGTGGAAGCTGGCATCCTATGCAAAAGCCATCCAACGGGTGGGACAGTAATCGTTCTGCTCCTTTGGTGTTGCTATTTCCTTGAACCCCTTACCAGATGTTTCTGGCTATGCTAGAGTTAATTTATTGAGAATAACTATTAATAGAGACTGGCAAATATGACTCTTGCTGTAGTAGTTTCGCCGCAAGTGAGTGTTGAAGGCACGGTGCAAGAGGTGATCTATAAAAAGACACTTCCTAAAGTTCTTGTCTTGGAAACAGCCGGGCGACTCCTGTGGATTAAGCTGAAAAAGTCATTGCGTCAAGAACTTCATCCCTATCCTAGGGTGGGCGATCGCCTCCGTATCTATGGCGATCGTTGCTGTAAGGGGTCTGATACGGCGTACTACTGTAAGGCACATCATTTAGAATTTTTAGCAGTTAACCAACCATCAGAATCTCTTGCCACACCTCGGTGCAAAGTGCTCATTTGTCAGAAGTCGTCCTGTTGTCGGCGCGGGGCAAAACAACTGTGGCAAGAATTGCAGCAGGAGGCGATCGCGCAAGAGTTACCGATATGTTTAAAAGCTACTGGTTGCCTTGGCGAGTGTAAAAGAGGCCCTGCGGTTGTGGTTCTGCCACTGAAAAAACGAGTAACCCATGCTAACGCCGAGCAGATCAAAGCATTGGTGCAGCAGCAGGCAACCTCGAACGGCTAGGGATAAGCAACCAGCATAATCTCTTCTAGCAATCCTCAAGAAGTACTTAACAGCCAAGCGACAGGGGCTAATGTCAGAGCAACCTCCTTTGAATTTGTATCTCCCTTTGCTGTAAGCTTCTGAGGAGGAACGGCACAATTGGCAACTCTTAAGAGATGGTTACATACTGATGTATGAATATGCCGATTCCTTGCCCTGTGCAGGTAACACCCCAAAAGGGCGGCTGAAGGACTCAATAGCATGCCTGATACTTGGATGTGGCTACCAAGGCCAATAATCCGTGGATATGGCTGGCGCTTGGTACGAACACTCACGAAATGGTAGAGAAACATCCTGCATAACCGTATCAAGGAACACCCTTTGTAATACAAAAATTGCATAGAGTAAAAGCTCACAATTGAGCTAAATAACGCTCATCCTTTAAGGAGAACACGATAGCAACTATGCGACTCGATCAGTTGCAGTCTTTTTTGGCGGTTGCTGAAACTGGTAGCTTTCAGGCTGCGGCTCAGCGGTGTGGGGTCAGCCAACCCACCATTAGTCGGCAAATTCAAGCCCTAGAAGATAACTTAGGCATTCAGCTTCTCCATCGGTCTAGCCGAGCCAAGTTGACGGTGGCGGGGGATCTGTTTCTTCGGCGTGCCTACAGGATTTGGCAGGAGTGGCAGGCAGCCAGTGCTGAACTGAAGGCGATGCAGCACGGTCAGCAACATGAACTGTGTATTGCGGCTATTCACTCTATCTGTCGCCACTTTTTACCTACCTTGTTGCCAACGTTTCATCAGAGCTTTCCGCAGATGCAATTGCGGGTGACTGCCCTAGGGAGCGATCGCGCCCTCAAGGTGTTTCAGGATGGCTTGGTAGATCTGATCATTGTGATGGGCGATCGCCATCTCTTTAAGCAGTCGGAATGGGTGATTGAACCCCTCTACAGTGAACCTGTCGAGGTACTCATGGCGGCGCAGCATCCCCTCGCCTGTCACCCTGCGCTAACTTGGGAGACCCTAGCCCAGTATCCCCACGTCGTCTTTAAGGATGGGTATGGGATGCGCCGCTTAGTGGCAGAGGAGTTTGCCCGCCGCAATCTCCCTTGGCAACCAGCCCTAGAGCTAAATACCCCCGATGCCTTTATTGCTGTCATTCGCGAAAGTGACATGTTGGCACTATTGCCCCGATCGGCGCTAAAAGATGCCGTGAATGATGATACCTTGGTGATTCGTCACCTTGATGCTAAAGTGGCACCGCCCGACCGTCAAGTTTTGGCCATTACCACGCGCGATCGCCTGAACTTGCCTCCCATGGCCCAGTTGTTAACCCTCATTCGCCAGCAGGCTGCCCATGAGTCGCGTCTTTCGTAATCTGCTGAAGAAAGTAGGCAGTGGTGCCCATACCCACCAAGATTTGACCCGCGCCGAGGCGGCCATGGCGCTGAAACTGATGCTCGAGCAAACAGCAACCCCAGCGCAGATTGGTGCTTTTCTGATTGCCCATCGCATTAAGCGCCCCACCGCTGCCGAAATGGCCGGGATGCTAGATACCTACCAAGAGTTAGGCCCCAAGGTGGCTGCTATTGAGAGTGCCTCGCCAGTGATGATCCTGAGCCAGCCCTACGATGGGCGCGATCGCACCTTTCCCTTGAGTCCCTTAACCGCTCTTGTCTTAGCGAGTGCTGGTATTCCGGTGCTACAGCATGGGGGCGATCGTATGCCCACCAAGGAAGGCGTTCCCTTGATTGATCTTTGGCGCGCCCTAGGAGTGGACTGGTCACGGGCGCCCCTTGAGCAGGTGTCAATCTGTTTGGCAAAAGCGCATCTGGGGTTTGTTTACTTACCGCGTCACTTCCCTGCGGCTCAGGGACTTGTGCCCTACCGCGAGCAAATTGGCAAACGCCCACCCATTGCCACCCTTGAGTTAATCTGGAATCCTTACCAAGGGGCAAGCCATCTGGTGGCTGGCTTTGTCCATCCCCCCACCGAAACTATCATCCGCGATACCCTATATCTCCACGGGGTTCAAGAATTTACGACCGTTAAAGGGCTGGAGGGAAGTTGTGACTTACCCCGGGAGCGCACCGCGATTATTGGCTTAGGACGGCACCAGCCCGAGTCGTGGCAGCGATTACGCCTCCATCCCCAAGACTACGGAATGAATAGCAGCAATATACCTTGGACGACTCTCAGCGAGGCAGGTGAGGCCATGCAGCAGGTATTAACAGGTGAGCCACACCCCTTAACTGCTTCAGTCCTTTGGAATAGCGGGTTTTATCTGTGGCAAGGGGGAAAGGCAGCAACCTTAACAGAGGGGATGGCGCTCAGCCAAGACCTGCTGTGTAGTGGTACCGTTCGCCAGCACTGTCAACGACTGCAAGCTGTCGTAGAACAACTTTGATGTTGCTGTTCAGAAGAGAACATCGTCTGTCACAGGTGATGAAACGATAAGCACTTACACGTCCACCGTCTAAAGCGGCGGGATTGTCAACACGGAACTCATCATGGCTGTGTCAATAAGCTTTTATAGAAAATGGAGGGCACGGGAACCAGATAAACCCCCTTCCTTCAGGTCGGGGATACAGAATGGTTCCCGCGCCGCTGCAAAGCGGCAGAGTTGATCAACCCTGGCACTCCTCGATATAGCGCTTAACGGTTTGAGCCGACACATTGCCACAGGTTCCCCAATAAAACGACCTGGCCCAAAGCTGATCTTTTTGGTAGAGCTGCTTCAGCCAGGGAAACTCCATCCTAAGATGCCGTGAACTGTAGCCTTTCAGGATGTTCACGACTTGAGACGCTGACATTCTGGGCGGGAATGATGCAAAAACGTGAACGTGGTCTATCAGGGTGCGGTCAATCTCGATGGCCTCAATCTCAATGTCATTGTTCGCCGCCGCCTCTCGGATATACCGCTTCGTGGCCTCAATGATCGCCTCATCCCGAAAGATTTTGCGCCGCTTAAAGGGTATCCAGACAAAGTGGTGCCCTGATTGATACTTGGCGTGGCGCGTTGACTTGACCTGTATACCATCTTGCCTCATAGCGGTTAAACCCTTGCCCTGCATATTGCCGGTAACTGCATACCTATAGTATAGTTTTTAGGACGGACGCACTACAGTCATGCTGATTAACAAAGCCTACAAATTTCGCATCTACCCGAATCAGGAACAGGAGCAATGCTTTGCTCACCACTTTGGCTGTGTGCGGTTTGTCTACAACCGGATGTTGGCGCTGTTCAAGGAAACGCGCCAGTTCAATAAGAATCAGTACAAGGTGATGCTGCCCGACTTGAAGCGGCAATTTGCGTGGCTGAAATACCCCAATTCACAGTCACTCCAAAGCGCCGTAGATAATCTGGCCTCGGCTATTGCTCGATGGGGCAAAGGGCTTGGCGGGTTTCCGGTGTTCAAAACGAAGCACCTTAAAAACAGCTTTGAGGTGCCCCAGAACTGGTTTGTAGACGAAGCGGGAAAGCTCCACATTCCGAAACTGGCCAGCGGCATCAAGGTGGTGTGGCACAGGCCCGTGGGGCAGCACGACAAACAGTGCTATCCCTATAAGGTCAACTACATCGTGATTTCGCGCAGTCCGTCCGGGAAGTACTGGGTCTCGTTCTCCTGTGTGGTGAACGTCCCCGACCCGGTGATCGACCCCGCCCTAGACAGGGTGGGGGTTGATAGCGGCCTGAAGGACTTAGTAGTTGGCGTCAACCAGAAAGGGTTCGTCAAGTACCAGGTCACGGCACCCCGCTACTTTCGCAAGGCGGAGGCACGGATTTCGCGGTTACAACAGGTTTTGGCGGCTAAGCAAAAAGGGAGTAACAACTGGCAGAAGGTAAAGAAAAAGCTGGCCATCGCCTATGAGCGGGTGGCCTTTAAGCGGGCTGACCTAGCCCACAAAATCAGTTACCAACTCACCCAGGAAAACCAACTGGTGGGGCTGGAAACGCTGAATATTCAAGGCATGTTGAGGAATCACTGCCTGGCCAAGTCTGTTTCGGATGCTGCTATCCGAGCGCTGCACGTTTACACCACCTATAAGGGCAAGTGGTACGGAGCTGCCGTTCAATTCATTGAGCGCTGGTTCCCGTCCACCAAGCTTTGCTGGGATTGCGGGTCACTGAACGACAATTTGACGCTCAGTGACCGAGAGTGGAGGTGCCCATCGTGCGGCAGGCAGCATGTTCGCGACGTGACCGCTGCATGGAATATCCTGCAAGAGGCGGTTCGTCTTTTACCGGGGAACCCGGAATTAAGCCCCTAACCGGGGTAGAAGCCTCGCCCTTCTAGGGCGGGGTTCAGTTCACGAAACCCCATGCGTCCCACTAAATTCATCGCGATCCCGACTGAGCATCCGGGCAATGACTGGGTTAACCACTAGGCAGCAGAAGTCTTCAGTGGTTCCTGTGGTCGGTTCCCGTACTGCTTGAAGGGCAGCAATCCCATCTAAGGAGCAGTTCAAGACACTAATCAACGATGGAACGAGAGATATGATAAAAGAGTTTTTGAAGGGCGCGTTGTGCCAACGAAGGGCACTAATGAGGAGGAGACGTTGATGGGGCACCTACGCTTCAATATGCTGCAGCAAGTAACAACACCGTTGGCGATCGCTGGCATACTCACCCTGACCCCGCTGATAGCTCGCCCCACAATGGCTCAAATGGCTCCTATCACGCCAACGACCTACAACTTTGGCGTCAATCCCCTTGCTGACTATATCTTAGGTGCTGGTGATATTCTGTTTGTGGAAGTAGTCAACCTCCCCTCGAGTGTGACGACCCAAAAACAGTTTACGGTTAACCTTGACGGCTCTGTTGTATTACCCCTAGCGGGACGGCTGGTGGTGGAGGGACTCACGGTGCCACAAGCGGAGCAGGTGATCCTCAATGCGTATAGTAAAGTCATGCGTTTTCCAGCAGTAACCGTGTCTTTGCAAACGCCCCGACCCATGAAAATTCTTGTGGCGGGTGAGGTGACCCGACCGGGCAGTTATATTGTGCCGTTTACCGGGGTATCCGTGTCTGCTGGCGCGGGTTCAGGCGACACCTTGGGTTTGTCTGGGGGGTTGACATGGCCACGCCTGAGCCGTGCTCTCACACAAGCAGGGGGGATTACCCAAGATGCGGATATTCGCAATATTGAGGTACGCCGCCAACTGGGAAACGGTCAAACAGCCGTCACCAAAATTAATCTTTGGGAATTAATCCAATCTGGCGATGCCACCCAAGATATTACGCTGCGCAGTGATGATGTGATTGTGATTCCCAAGGCGACCACGGTGAATGCGGCTGAAGCGGTGCGAGTCGCCTCCGCCACCTTTTCCCCCCAAGTAATCAATGTCCAGGTGGTGGGAGAGGTGCTCAAGCCTGGGTTAGTGCAGGTACCTGCCAATGCTACCCTGACCCAAGGGATTGGTGCCGCTGGTGGGTTTAACGTTCAGCGAGCCAACACCTCCCGCATCACCCTCGTGCGTCTGAATCGGGATGGAACAGTGAGCCGTCGTCGGATTCCCTTTAGTATGGCAGCGCAGCCTAGCGCGAATAGCAATCCGGTCTTGCAGCAGGGAGATGTGATTGTGGTGGAGCGATCGGGCTTGACCCAGCTTGGGGATGCAGTGGGGAATGCTTTGCGGCCTCTAGGGGCGTTGGGAACGTTAGGCATTATCATCAATCTATTGGAGTAGTAACTGATGCCATTGCCCCAAAAGGTACCTAATTTACGGGTGGTAAAGGGCGCGTCGTCCCACTCTATGCCGCTGCCAAGTGCAAAGGGGGCGTTGGCGAATGGGGGGCGGCATTCATTCTTGAATCGCTGTAGGCAGCGCTGGCGGTTGCTGTTGGGAACCGTTTTAGTATCATTCTTGGCCACAGTCACGTACGTGGTACTGCGCCCACCATCCTATGAAGCGCGTTTTCGGCTGCTGGTTGAACCCGCTAGAACTACTCTACCTGACTCGCCGGCTGTAGAGGGGATGGCAGGCACTCTACCGGAATCTCAGCCTGCTTTACCGCCACCGATACCTACACAGTCGGATGTGGGGACGCAAATTGTTGTGCTTGGGAGCGATAAAGTCCTTGCGCCGGTGGCTGAGCAGATGCAGACCTCTACCCATGATCTGAGTCAGCGGCTCACAATTCGCCCGGTGCGTCCTACAGAAGCAGAGTCAGCGAAGGTGCTTGAGGTCACCTATCGCGATCGCGATCCGGAGCGGGTGAGTGCAGTGCTGCACGCCTTGGCAGAGACATTTATGGCTTACGGCCAGCGCGATCGCCACCAGCAACTGGAACGCACCCTCAGCCAAATCAACAAAGATATTGAACAGCACCTCACGGAGCTAGAGCAACTGCAACGGGACTTGCAGGCAGTGCAACCCACTGGAGCCAGCCTGCAACCATCGGAGCAGATGCGCCTATTGACGGAGCAATATCGCCAAATCCACTCCTTGCGGCAAGCAGCGCGTCTCAAGGCTGTAGAAGCCTATGGCCGCTTTCAAGGGCTCCAACAACAGTTAAACATGACTCCCGCTGAAGCCCTAGCGGCTGCCAACTTAAGTGCATCCCCCGCCTATCAACAGCAACTGGCACAGATTCAGGACGTGGATCGGCAGATTGCTGAAAATCTGGCGATTTTCCGCGAAGGGACTCCCATTCTCCTTGCCCTTGAGGAGCAGCGCAATGCTCTGGTGGCACAATTGCAAACCATTGCGGCTGAGGTGATTGGTGAACGATATCGAGTTGAGAATCCTACCGCTTTAGGGTTTCAGGGCACTGTCTCTCAAACGTTGATTACCAACTATTTGATGGCATGGATTGAGTACGACACCCAACAGCGCTATGATGCCAAACTGGCAGCTCCCCAAGCGGCGATCGCCAAAGAATTACAGCAGTTAAGCAGCCAATTACCGAAACTGGGTCGCATTGAAAACCGCATCCGCACGGCTCATCACTCCCTTGAAGGGTTGAATAAGGCGCGGCAAGTGGTGCAATTACAACTTGCCCAAGACAATTTTGCATGGCAGCTCCTCACAGACATTGACAATACTCCCGTCATTCCAACGGTCTCGCGACTGCATTTACTGCTCCTTGGGGCGATCGCCAGCATCACCGTAGGCGTTCTGGTAGTTGTCATTGCAGATGCCTTTGACAATACCTTTAGCAGCGTCGAACAGGTTCAGGCTACCCTTAAGTTGCCGCTACTGGGGCGTATCCCCACGGCGGAAGGACAACCGAACATCCGCCTAGAGCAGATAGCGAAGATTGGTAATGTGGCATGGCGGGTGACCCAAGTGCTGCCAGCGATCGGCGATTACGAACAGGTGCAAGAGGCGTTCCATCATCTTTACGCCAACTTGGCGCTAGCAGGCCATGGTCGCTCCCTTGCTATTATCTCCCCCAGCCATGGTGAAGGTCGCACCAGTGTTGCCCTCAGTTTGGCCTTGGCAGCCACTGCTACCGGCAAAAACGTCTTACTCATTGATGGGGACTTGCGGCGACCTGCTCTACATCGCTATCTTGGCTTAAATGATGGCCAAGGCTTAGCGGATCTGTTAGCGCAGGGAGAAGCCAGCGATCGCCTTGCGCCACAGGCCGGTTTAACCATCCTCACAGCTGGTCAACTGCGACAGCACCCAGTGCACCTCCTCAGCCATGGGTCGCTCACCCGTTTCATGGGGGCGATCGCCGACCGCTTTGATTGGGTAATTGTAGATACACCACCCCTGCTAAGCGCTGTGGATGCAAAGCTATGGTCAGCGGTTGTGGATCAAACACTATTGGTGCTGAAGCTGCATCAGTCATCCCCAATGAACGTGCGCCGCGCCTTACAAGAATCTTTCTTCACCACAGATCTCTTAGGAGTAGTGGTACGGGAGTGAGCATCAATTTATGGGTGGGAGGCGAGACTTCTGGTTTACAGGGCAGAGTTGCAGCGACCTGTCAAACAGGTGGGACATGCATTCAGCAGGGCTGTTTATGGTGGCACAGGGAACGGGACATCAGCAGGCTTAAATGAATTCTTCATGCGTTGGATACTGATTTGCTAAGTTCATTTTTTAATAGATGAAAAGGCTATATTTATCATTTCAGATGATTTTATAGCACAAACATAACAAACCATATCGTTCCAGTAAGGCTGCCAGTAGGTATCTTCAACTATAAATCCATTATCAGTTATCAGTTTCAATAGTTCTTTATAGGTGGGATGCCAAAGATGATGATCTTTCCATCGCTGAATTCCAACAAATGACAGACTAGCTTTAATCCAACTCTTGGCGCGTTGCTTCAATGTGGCCACACCACTCCTGCCCCCCTCTACATACAAGCCAACCAGAACACGACCACCTTTTTTTAGTACTCGGTTCGCTTCCAGCATGGCTAGGTCTGGTATTTGCACATGATCAATCATTGACCGCATATGCACCCAATCAAAAGACTCAGTCTAAAAAGGTTGGAACTCTGCAGTAGCCGCTATAAAATTCAATGGTTGATTCAAGCAGGAGTATGCTGCTTTACGAGCCAAACTACTAGCAAAAGGTGCATGTATCCAAGGATCAGTTGAAATAAACTCTACGTCATTGGCAAGAAACTCTCGTACAGTGCCCGCTCCCCCACCGCAATCGAGAATCCGACCTTGTAGTTGGTAATGCTCATAGACAGGCCGGTCATATTCTATTTCTGCCTTATATCCCTCTACACTGGTTTTATCTGCTTCCGCAAAAGCTTCATAGGCCGCCTGTCCTTCTGCCCATGCACTATAACCATAAGTATTTTTCAAGAATACCCTTGCATCTATTAACATAGTACTATTAATATTAATTCTTTGAAAAGACTCGAAACTGGCAGGCTGCTTGGTTACAGGATGAGCTAGAACACTCTTTACCCATTCATCAAGCTTAATCATAAAGGCTCTCCCGTTAGTGCGGTAATAATTTTTACTAATTAGAGAAGTAAGCTAACAACCTCTCCCGAAAATTACTGAAATTTACAAAAATTACTGAAATTTACAAAGCCATATGCTTGTCGTTTAATCAACTTAATACGATTATTGATTCCCTCCACTTCTCCACTCGTAATGCGGTTTCTAAAGTAGTTGCTAATTCCATCTAAATGGTTCCTAATCGTCATGATTACTTTATTGTAAACCGCTCGTGCGTGATTTAGCCATTGTTGAATTCGACGCTTCCCTTTCTCAACCGTCAACGACTGATCATCAATCCCACCCAACTCTTCATTTCCTATTTGATTCTTCATTCACGGCTTTCATCACCTAAAAACGGTCAATGACTACCACTGCGTTCGGAAACATTTTCTCCACAACTTTGGGAAACCCTCCCCACATATCTAGGCGGCTCTATCGTCCGAATTATGCTTAATCAATAGCTAAATGCCAGCAAATTAAGCAACGTAACTGAAAATTGTCAAAGTTCCTGAACCCATAACCTGACCGCTTGATCAGCTTCAATTTATTGTTAATACCTTCGACAACACCACTATTTGTGTGATTATCAAAATAGGCGGTGACTTCACCAAACCACCGACAAATTGTTCTTACGCTCTCTTGAAAAGAATCCTGAGCTTGAGCTAGCCAATCGAGCAATTGAAAGGTTCCATCTTTCCAATCTTTTGCTTGCTCAAAGATGGCTCTAAACGATTCCTTCTCCTGATGCATTCGAGCCAGACTTGGCACTACTTCTCGAACTTCTTCCAGTTTTGCTTTTTGCTTCTGAGTTAGATTTTCCTCCGGCTTGAGTAAGGCATATTTACTTTGTTTGAGCGCGGCTGCAATCTGGGCTTTCTGGACTTCATTTACCGTCTGTTCATTCGCTTTACAAATACTTTGTCGAGCCTTATCCAATTCCTGATTCACAATCTTCATAACATGAAATCGGTCGGCAACCACCGTAGCATTAGGTAGGAGTTTATGAACCAAACTTTTATAGTTTCCAGATAGGTCAATGCTCACCTCAATAATTTGATTGAGTACTGCTGCTCCCCATGCCTCAAGCACTTGCCTCACATCTTCCTGCTTGCGAGAAGGGGCAAGGGGAATTCGCCGCTCTAAATCGACCAAAACAACTATGTAATCTCCTTGTCCTTTACCTAAGGAAATCTCATCTATACCTAATCGTTTTACTGAACTCACATCGACGTTGAGTTTTTTTACTGACATACTGTACCATTGACCATACTTCTTCATCAGTGAGACCATTTGAAATTGCAACATTATGAATGTTGCTGTGCAAAACCTGTTGCACGATTGACTGACCAAATCGATCCGTTTGCTTGCGACGATTGCCGATGAAATCGAGCGTTTCACTGAATGGCTTACCACAAGTTCGACACTTAAACTGGCGACGATTGATCTTAAGAAATACGGTTCGTCCACTGATGCTTAAATCTCGCACTAGATGCCAATGATTCTGGTGTAAATGACAACTTTTTTGTTGGCAACGTGGGCAAATCGCCTCGGTTGTCTTTGCTTCCACTATAAGAATCAATTCTCCCGCAACATCGGTATAATCTTCAACCTCAATTCCAGGTAGGTTTAGTAGATCAGTTAGAAGTAGCTGCATATCTTAGATTTCGTATAGCATGTTACATTAGCATACCAAATCCGATAGACCTAAACCCCATTAGACCTATTACTTTTGGCTGCCTCAATCTTAATTATTGCTATTAGCACATACCTAATGTATCGCGTTAGTTCAGAGGCTCATCCCTAGGGGATACACGGGAGCGTGTCACCTTCTGAGCAGAAAAATCAGAATAGAGGCATCTTCAATTGCTGGATGATGGGTCATGACATGGGAAGAAAAACAAGCCATTGCGTATCACGTTCGTGACCTTGCCAAACTGCTGCACAAGGATGCAGATGACGAACTTGGGAGACATTGAAGCAGCAGTGCGTGAGCAGATTCAGAAGCACGTGACATCCGAGATGGGCGTTTTTTTAGCGAAATAGTGGTGGTCCTAAAGATGTAAGGATAGGGAAGACGACGTTACCTCGTGCAGTCGCTTACACCGATTTTGGGTTGGCTGACGCTGAGGTCTTTCCGAGCAAGCGACATCACAGTGTGGGTCAAGACAGTGGCAAAAGCAGCGATATTGAGTGGTTTAACTGCCGATTGCGTCAGCGAGTGTCGCGTTGAGTCAGGAAAACGCTATCATTTTCCAAAAAGCTGGAGAACCATATTGGAGCCAGTTGGTACTTCGTCCACCACTACAATGCATCCTTATCTGTTTAGCACTACCGTACACTGGTAGAGATGAGCCTCAACCTCAGCACGGTTTTATGCGTGGCACCCCCCCAACTCCTGCTCAGCAGCCCTACACGATTCTGGTGATTGATGATGACCCCACCACTCGTCTTCTGTTACGGAAAACTCTGAAGGATTTGGGCTACAGTGTTGCGGTGGCAAGTCATGGGGCTGAGGGGTTGGCGATCGCCACCACAGCAAAACCAGCGCTCATCATCTGTGATTGGATGATGCCTGGCTTGGATGGGTTAGAGGTGTGCCGCCAAATTAAGCAAAACCCAGATCTATCGCGGATTTTCTTCGTGCTCCTGACCGCCAAGGGGGAATTAGAGGATCGTATTCAGGGGTTAGATGCGGGTGCCGATGAATTTTTGGCCAAGCCCATTGATCCCAATGAGTTACGGGCGCGCATTCAAGCGGGGCTACGCCTCTATCAACTCAATCAGGATCTTCTGAAGCAGACGCAACTGCTTGAGGCAGAACTCCATGAAGCTGCTGCCTACGTGCGATCGCTCCTGCCCGCTCCCCAAGATACTCCCCTGAAAATCAATTACTATTTTTTACCCTCGAGCCAGTTGGGGGGGGACTGTTTTGATTTCTTTTGGGTCGGCGATCGCTATCTTGTGCTCTATATCCTTGATGTGTCTGGGCATGGCCTTGGCGCGGCGTTACCCTCGGTGTCGGTCTTGAATCTCTTGCGCAATGCCACTAGTCGGCACGCAGGGGCCACCGTTGACTATCAACACCCGGCAAAGGTGCTCGAAGCGCTGAATAATGGTTTTCAAATGAGTGACCAGCACGACAAATACTTTACAATTTGGTATGGCATTTACGATTGCCAAACGCGGCTCCTCACCTACGCCAGTGGTGGGCATCCTCCTGCCCTTTTGGTCAGCCCTAGCGATCGCAGCTGCTCCGTCCAACAGCTAAAAACCGCAGGCATTCCCATTGGGATGTTTGAAAACATGAGTTTTAACGAAGACAGCCTTCAGGTTCCTGAGCACGCTGTGCTCTACCTCTTTAGTGATGGCATTTATGAGTTTGAAACCCCTAGTAGCACCGTGTGGGGTCTAGAGGCCTTTGCAGACCTGCTGCACCACGCCCATCAGCAGAACGGCGTGCCCTCGTTGCCCGCCTTGATTCGCCAAGTTCAGCAGTATGCCGCTCCCTATGCGTTTGGCAGTGATGATGTGTCGCTTGTTCAAGCTCAGTTGCACGGTTGCTGAAGCTCTGGCGATCGCCCATGCTACCGGCTAGGATGTTCGGGCAAGGACACTCAATTTGCAGTGGAGATTGCATAAATATGCGTCTTCTATGCAATATCGTAAGCAGTGGGAAAGTAATGGTTCAACTATGGGTGCATGGGAATTTTTATTACAAAAGGAGGGCGATCGCGAGTGGTTGCCCCTAGAGCCGCCATCGGCTGAGGTACTAGAGGGTAGCTATCGCTTGATGGCGCGCTGTCCAATTCCCGATACGTCCGTTGAAGTCCAAATTACCCACCTCTACGATGATCATGGCGTCCCTAAACAGCGTTACCAGCGCCGCATTCACCGCAGTAGTTCCACGGGGCTAATGGGGATTTTGCCCTTTACCTATCTTCAGGGAGGCCGCTGGGAATTTCAGTGTCGAGCAACTCAAGAGGGTGTACTGACCCCTGAAACCTTCACCATTAGCCTTGATGTTCTTGCCCCGGTTGAAGAGTGGGATTGGCTGCCTGTCCCTGAGGCCTCCCCAGCGCCGACCACCTCACCCGCCAGTTCAACGATGGAGGAGGCTGCTAGGGTTGCCGCTGCCACGCCGTTGCCCCAAGCCCTTATCCAACTGTCCCAGAGTGCCTACACGATTTTTGCCGATGAAACCTTGAGTCTTTCTGGTACCCTTGGGGTACCCGGAACAGTGCTCATTCGGTTGCGCAACCCCGTTACCCGCGATGTGGTGCATGAGCAGACCGTGGCGGCGATCGCCCAAGGCTCGGGATGGGTGTTTACGTGCACACTCCCCAACCTATCCGCCTATCCAGTGATGGTGGGGGAAGCGCGGATCTTCCCGAGTGAACCTCTGGAACGCAATGATCTGTGCCAAGTACAGGCGTTTATGGTGACGGTGCTGCCGGTACCAGAAGAGACGGTGAGCCCTCCCCCCAAACCCGTTACCCCCGCGAGGGAGCTTGACTCCCCTGAACCCGCCTCCCGTTCCCTCATCGCCACAGGCCCACAGTTACCCATTCTGGCCGATATTCCCTTAGAACCTGTTCCTGCGGCTAAATTTCAACTGCCACCACAATTGCAACCCACCAAGGTGCCCTTAACGGTTGATCTCCCGAGTTTTTGTCAACCTCTTTCAGTAGTCACGGTGCCCCCTCCAGCCCAACTCCCGATCGATCGCCAAGAACGATTTTGGTCTCGTTTGCAACAGTTAGCGGAGTTAGCTCCGCCACCAGACTTTACACCGGAAGATAGACCAACCGTGACCACCACGCCTTATCTGCTCAAGCCGCCCGAACTCTCCCTTACCCCCGATCCGCTGGTCTCCCCGTTGCACCTCAAGGTTAACTTGCCCCTAGCACAGCGAGGATGCTCTGTTAAAGTTTGGATTACCAATGCCGCCACTGGAGAGTTAATTGCTGGGCCACGCTGGCTGGTTGAGTTTGACTTTTACCGCCATGGCGATCTGTGGCAGGCGGTGCTACATATCGATGTMCCAGCCACAGTTCGAACCATTGCCTTGATGGCGATCGCCATTGATCCTGCCACTGGGGCTGAAAGTCCTACCGTTGCCCTGCGGCGTGAGCTACCCTTGTGATCTGGAGCAACCCACTGCTGTCGATAAAATCACCTTGAGAGCAAGGCACAATCACTGGCAGTTATTGCCGTCCTTGGCATCCTAAGGGTATAGATGTTTTGAGGACTCTAGATATGCGTTCCCGGTTGCAAGCCATTCTCGAGCAAAAACAGCTAACCGCTCAAGGGTTTGCCAGCCCAACCCCTACCTATAGCGACCCGGCCACAGATGTCAGCATCATCCGCAAAGAGCGAACCACCATCTGGGGTAGCCGTGATTGCTACGTTAATTGAAGTTAATTGACTTTAATAGGGGGTGTTGCTGAATACGGCTATGAATTCCCTCATCCCCCCTTGGGGAGAAGGGAGCTAAGAGTCTTGTTCCCTCTCCGTTGGGAGAGGGCTAGGGTGAGGGCGGCAAAAGACTCAAACCCGAACATCATACGTCTATTCAGCAACGCCTAATAGGGATGCTAGGGTCTCTTCCTTTGGGCATTAGCCAGAAGAGCTTGGGCATTGCGTCGCCACTGCGCCGGCTTGATCCGCCGTAGGGCAGAGCCACGGGTGAGGTGATCCCAGTCTGCGTCGGAGAGGGTAGCCAGTTGCTCTAGGCTGGTATCGAGGAGGGGCGATCGCGCCGCAAAGTCCTCAATATCAGTTGGTTGGGCAAAGCGCTGGTTCCAAGGGCATACCTCTTGGCAAATATCACAGCCGGCGACCCATCCCTCCAGTTTAGGGACGATCGCTGGGGGGAGTTCCGGTTGGCGGTTTTCAATGGTGTGGTAGGCAATGCAGTAGTTGGCATCCACGACGTAGGGTTCAACGATGGCTCCTGTCGGGCACGCCTCTAGGCAGCGGGTACAGGTGCCACAGTGATTTAGGTGGGGGCGATCGCCCTCGAGGGCTAGGGTTGTAATCAACTCGCCTAAGGCGATCCACGAGCCATACTGGCGAGAAATGACATTACTGTGCTTGCCGATCCAGCCAATTCCCGCCTGCTGCGCCCACACTTTATCCTGCACAGGTCCAGTATCAACATACCAGCGGTAGGAAACGTCGGGAACCTGCTCCTTAAGCCACTGTCCCAAAGCCTTGAGGCGTTTTCCTAAAACCTTGTGGTAATCTCGCCCCCAAGCATAGCGGGCAATCTTTCCCGGGCGATCGCCCTGAGGCGGAGACGCTCCCGGAAAGTAATTGAGGGCAACAGCAATTACCGACTGAGCGCCGGGCAATACCGCTTGCAGGTTTTGGCGGTGGGGGGCACTCATCCACGCCATATCTGCGTGATACCCCTGAGCTAACCAGCGCCGTAGTGCCGCTGTTCCTGACGGATGATCATCGCAGTAGGTGCGTAGATCAACAATGCCCACGCGATGAACGCCCAAGCCATAGGCGTAGTCTTTAATCGTGGCGGCGCAAATCAATGGCACCTCCAATGGAGCCCAAAGCCAGCTCCGTTGAATGAACCTGCTGGGGACAGCAAGCTAAAAATTGGGCTGGTGGCGAATCAAGTTAAGGAACTCCTCCCGCGTTTTTTGATCATCACGGAACACCCCTAGCATTGAGCTTGTCACCGTCCAAGAGCCGGGTTTTTGCACCCCGCGCATCACCATGCACATATGGCTTGCCTCCATCACGACTGCCACCCCTTTAGGATCAAGTACGGTTTCAATGGCTTCGGCCACCTGCCGCGTCAACCGCTCCTGCACCTGCAATCGGCGTGCATACATTTCGACAATGCGGGCTAATTTACTCAGGCCAATCACCCGCTGGTTAGGAATATAGGCCACGTGAGCCTTGCCAATAAACGGCAGCATATGATGCTCACACAGGCTGAAAAAGTTAATGTCCCGTACCAAGACCATTTCATCGTGGCCTTCGTCAAAAATTGCCCCATTGACCAAGGTGTCTAAGGATTGGCTGTAGCCACTGGTGAGGAATTGCATGGCCTCTGCCACTCGCTTTGGCGTTTTCAGCAGACCCTCCCGTTCTGGGTCTTCACCCACATTCAGCAAAATGCTGCGCACCGCTGCCATCATTTCCTCCTTGGCCACTTCAGCCTGGGGGGGGTGGAGAATGGCTTCTTTCCCTTGGTGGGTATTCCGGTCAGGCAGGACAGTGGGAGTGGTCACTTTACCGTTGGCAATCGATTCAGACATAGTTAGGCGGTTAGAAGAAGAACTCGTCATAAAACTAGGGAAGATTCAGGTGCAAGGTAAGGATGAGCTTAGAGGGTTCCGCCAAGGGGCATCATCACTAGCTCTTCAACGAAGGCGTTTTGGGGGAGTAAAACAGTAGTCAAAATAGTGTCAGCAATGATGTCGGGCGTAAGCATACCGCTGCGGTCAAAGGTTCCCTCTACCTGTTCCCAGATGGGCGTATCAACGGCGCCCGGGCAAATAGCGGTGACACGAATGCCGTGGGAGCGTTCTTCACACGCTAAGGATTTGGTCAACCCCATTAAAGCAAACTTAGAAGCGCAGTAAGCTCCCCAATCCGGAAAGACTTGTTTTCCAGCGATCGACACCACGTTTACTATCGTACCGCACTGGCGCGATCGCATCTGGGGAAGAACTGCTTGGGCACACAGTAAGGCGCTGGTGAGGTTAACATTGAGCATGGTTTGCCAGTCCGCTAGGGGCTGCGCAATCAACGGCACCGTTTGTGCGATGCCAGCATTGTTGATTAGGCAGTGCACCTCACCGACGGCAGCTAAAATTTCTTCAAGGCGCGATCGCACGGGCAGTGGATCGGCAAAGTCAAGGGTATGGCTGCTGGCATTGACACCACAGGCCACTACTTGGGCATGAACGGCCGCTAGCTTGGCCGGCGATCGCCCCAAGAGCACTACGTTAAACCCTGCTTTGGCAAAGGCAATGGCCGTCGCTGCCCCGATGCCACTACTGGCTCCGGTAATGAGAACCTGTTGGGTCATACTGCTTGACTGAAGACCCCCATGCGGCGAAATTTTTGATAGCGTAGCTCGCGCCGCTCACTGCTACTGAGGGCTTGAACATCCGCTAAGTTACGCAGCAGAGCAGCTTTTAGGTTCTCGGCTGCTTCCACGGGGTTGCTATGGGCTGCCCCGACCGGCTCCGGAACAATTTCGTCAATGATGCCTAATTTCAGTAGGTCACGGGCGGTAATTTTCAGGGCTTCTGCGGCTTGGGGTGCTTTTTGGGCATCGCGCCAGAGAATGGCGGCACAGGCTTCCGGTGGTGCCACACTATAAACGGCGTGCTCAAACATTAGCAGGCGATCGCCCACGCCAATCGCTAGGGCACCGCCCGATCCGCCTTCACCAATCACCGTACACAGAATCGGCACCTCAAGACGGAACATTTCGCGAAGGTTATAGGCAATGGCTTCTCCTTGACCAAACTTTTCGGCCTCCACCCCCGCCCATGCCGCAGGGGTATCAATGAAGGTGAGAATCGGCATTTGAAAACGGTTGGCGTGCTCCATCAGCCGCAGGGCTTTGCGATAGCCGCCAGGCGAGGCCATACCAAAGTTGCGCGCCACATTATCTTTGGTGTCGCGGCCTTTTTGCTGCCCCAGCATCACAACAGGTTGACCATTAAGGCGACCCACCCCCCCCACCAAGGCAGGGTCATCACTGCCACGGCGATCGCCATGGAGTTCAAACCACTCATCACTAATGGCCTGAATATAGTCCAGCGTACTGGGGCGGCGGGGATGCCGTGCCACTTGCAGGGTTTGCGCCGGAGTCAACTTACTAAAGATTTCGTGGCGCAAGTGCTTGGCGCGCTCTTCGAGATCGCGGATTTGCTCCGAGACATCCACGCCAAACTCCGAAGACTTATCTCGTACCTGCTGGATTTGTGCCTCTAGCTCGACAAGAGGTTTTTCAAATTCCAGTAGGAGCGTGCGGCGTTCATTTGCCATAGATCGTTCAATTCCTTAAAACGTGAGTTGTAATAGTGATTGACTGAACTAATTCATATTGAATAACAGCGGCTGAAAACCATGTTTGCGAGACACCACTCCAATCTGTTTCATTTTCTCAACGGTAATTTGGTTGCGCCCCCAAGAAAAATTGGTGTGCCAGCCCTCAAACTCTAGGATCATAGCCTCCGCAAAACAGGCAAACATCTGCCGTGAGGGCACATTCATGTTGACGATTTCCATAATCTTCCAGTCAATATCAAGGGCGTGCTCAACAATGCCGCCATTCAACACATGAATGTCAGGGTGCTGAATTTTACTGCCCATGTTTTTGGGGTAACCGCCATCAATCATCAAGGAAGGTATCTTGAGTTGCTCTGGTGCGAGGTCTACCCCCTTGGGCATACTCGCCACCCACACCACAATATCCGCGAGGGGAAGCGCTTCCATCAACTCAAGAATTTTCCCCCGACCCAGTTCCGCTTGTAGTTCCTCAAGGCGATCGCGGTTGCGAGCTACCAGCAACAGATCGTGAACATCTAACTGCGTGTTTAACCAGCGGCACACCGCACTACCAATGTCCCCCGTGGCACCACACACAGCCACGGTAGCATTCTTGAGATCAATCCCCACCTGCGGAGCCGCCTGTTCTATTTGCTGACAAATGATGTAGGCGGTGTGGGTGTTGCCTGTTGTAAACCGACGAAAATCGAGTTCAATGTTCCGCACGTGGGACATTTTCTCGAGGTCGAAATTTTCAAAAATGATTGAGGAAAAGCCACCCAAGGCAGTAATGTCAATGTTGTGCTTCTGGGCGTGAGCCATCGCATTGATAATTTTGCGGGTCGCTGCCTTGACCCGCTGATGAGCCAGCATTTCTGGCAAAAAGCACGACTCCACGTATTTACCGTAAATTGTTTTCCCCGTTATACTGGTCACCGTGATGTCATCGACGATCTGCGGTGGTGCCATGCACCAAAACTCAAGACCTTGATCAGCGTATTCGGGATAGCCCAACTGATGGGCAACAGCCTGAGCATGCTCAAGATTCGTCAGATGACCAATTAATCCAAACATATAGGGTGACTAAACGTAACAGTATATTAAGCCACCATTATGCCGCAGTCAGGCCATAAACAGACATTTTCATAATTTCGCGGGTGGTAAAGCCGATATTTTCTAGGGCACCACTGTACTGAATCATGAAATCTTCGACGAGGGCATCTTTTTCCATCCCCAACACCTTGGCATCCGCCTCCACGGCGTTGAGCATCTTCCACACAATGGGTAAGTTGTCGCGGTTGGCCTGCTCTAGCTCTGCTTTCACTGTTGCAAAATTAGCTTTGAGCCACACTTCGCCAAAGTTGAGGTGGGTGTATTCGTCCTTCACAACCCCCTCTGTAATTTTACGGGCAAAAGGATCAGCCATAGGAATGTAGATGTTGTAGGCGGCGATCGCAAAACATTCAATAATCAGGGCTTGAATTAACAGGCACGTTGCAATTTTGCCCTCAGCCGCTGCCGCTTGGAAGTTACCGTGTAGCTGCGCAAAGAATGCTTGGGCAAACTCCATGTTTGGCGTAACACTCAGGTTGCGACCACAGGCTTCAAAGCCTTTTTTGTGGCGGGCTTCCATTTTTGCTAAACGCACCAGCTCGTCCGTGTGCTGTGGTAGCAGTTCACCCAGTTGAAGATAGTTATCGTGAGCCTCCCGCTCCCCTTCAATGACAATGGCATTGATGCGGCTATAGGCATCTTTATAGCTGTCACTGGTATAGTCCAGTACGGTCGTTGCAGTAGCCGTTGTCATTGCGAATTCTCCTAACACATACACTGGGATAGCAAGACTTCCGTTATCATACCGCAGACGGGATTGGATAGGGGCAGGTCTTGTTCCAGAAATTTTTAAAGCTCTCCATAGACAACGATGAGTTGCGTGGGTTCAATGCTAAGCTAGGGTAGGTAGTTGCGGGATGTAGCGCAGCTTGGTAGCGCATCTGCTTTGGGAGCAGAGGGTCGCAGGTTCAAATCCTGTCATCCCGATAGAGTCCGAGGGGGTCAAGGTGTAGGCTGCCAAAACACGCCAATGGCATTATTCACGCGGGTGGTTGTCACTGAGTGCCGATCCACCAGTACACCCCCTAGGTAAAGGGCGCTTGAGCTACCACCATCAAGGTTCACCGCATTCACTAAGCCCAATTGCTGTACCACCTGTGCCCATTCCCCTAGGGTAGGGCCTGAGCCAGCCACACGGTTATGGGTCGTTACAAAAACAATCCTGCCATCACTGCGATTCCCCATGGCACTGCGGGGGGCAGCTTGGGCATCTAGACCGGCGCCAAATTGCTCAAGGGCTGCATTGAGAACCACTCGTCCCTGCTCGACAAGGAGTGGTCCGGCACCCACAATATTGGCAAAGCCATCGAAGCTAGCGGGCACAGGACTCGTATTAATTTGGAGGGTAGCTCCTGGGGGAAAGTTACCGAGGGCAGAGTTAAAGTTGCGCGCAACCAGTAGATAACCATCCCGCGGAATTGCTACGGCTTGGGGCTGGTTGCTGCTGGCGGGACGTTGACTGATGACTTGTTCATTGCGAACCGTAATCACTGTTTCGGTCCCTGTTTTGGGGGTGTAGCTTGCCCCCCACGCCGGGGTATAAAGGGCAAGACCCGCCTGAACATAGCCAGAGTTAACGGTGACGATGGGCAGTGCACCGCTCGGCGTCGTAACGGTTTGCCGCAGGCTCAGACGACCAACGACGATCTGACCCGTGTCATTCCAACCAATGGCGCCACGGTTGAGAATGGGGCCTGAGATCCATTGGTTCTCACTGCGAATGGCGCCAAGGGGAGCTTGGCGATCGCGATTAAAAAACCCTGCATTAATGGCAGCCGCAGCTTGCCAGCGTTGTGCCAGTTCTGGTAGGGTTGCCAGCCCCACTACGGTGGCTGAATTCATCCACAGCGGGCGGATTCGCAGTCCGGGCGTTTGGGGGGTCATGACTAACAGGCTGACGGGAAACTGGCGTGCCCCCAAATTGACGGTCTGCTCCTGCCAGCGAAGGCCGGGTGCCCACTGAATTGTGCGGGGTGGGGGGGCATCATTGCGGAAATCGATCACGAGGCGCGGTGGGTTCAACAGCATGGAGGCCACTGGCCGAGTCGTCCCACCGATTTGGGTTTCCAATACGGTTCGATTGGCTGCCGCTGTAATTTTTACCCCCGCAATAGCGGCCAACTGACCGCTGGCTTCAATGGTTAAGCTGAGATCCCGGGGGGTGGTGCCCGTGCGACTAAAGGTGAGGCGATTAACCTGCCAAGGGGTTGGTCGATCTAGCTCAAAGACCCAGCGATCGCCCCAGGGTTGCCGACCCTGCCGCCAACTAAGGATGCGACTGGGGGGCGTAGTAATCCGCAGCGTTGTACCCTGAGGCTGCACTTGCCACTGGTGCTGCTGGATCAGTGGGGTGATGTCTAGGTAGCGGTACATCCCATTTGGGCTAAAGCGAACGGCCAAGGGGCTAAATTGCTCTTGAAACCAAGCCACGGGCTGCTGCCACGGATCACTGGTATCACCTAGGAGTAGGCCAAACCGATTGGCAAGGGCGCCATCGCTAATGCCAGTGATCTGTTGATTTTGATCGTTCGTCCACTGACTCCAGGCCACAGGATAATCGCGCCCGTTCAAATTGAGGCGATCGCCCTGGAGAGTTTGCGCCTGTAAAGACGCTGTCGCCAATAGCGTTGAAGCGGTAACCGCAACGAGCACTGCCCCCCGCCGCCACAGGTCACTATGCTGAGACAACAACACGTTCCGCTACCTCATCCCTTGAACCTTAGAAATATTCAGTATCTTGGCATTATAGAGGGACGTTTCAGCAAAAACGTTTCCCTAACCCGCCGGGTCAATTAGTAAACCACCAGTACTCGATGTTGCCCCTCACCTTCATTGATTAAGTGAACCTCCGGTTTGACTGCGTTATTTTGGCGATTGCTAGGGTGCCAACATTCAAGACGGCGATCATTATTGGGCGATCGCTGTAATCCCGCCACCACCGAGTGGTTTATATTACAACTATTGATGACGACGGCTCCAACGCTAAGGGTTCCCGACGCAGAGTTCTGACTAGATGCCATTGGTATGCAGAGCATCTGTAACCCAGCTAATAAAGCCACCACAAAGCTCACGGCAAACGACTGCCGTCCAAAGATAGAATAGAGCATAGTAACCCCCGCCTTCCCCCGCCGGAGACGTATGTTACCTGCCTCACTTCCTCAAAAGCAGTTTGAGAAATGATCAAAATCCCTAGTATTTCTGTTTTGTTGAAACTAAAGAATATAGGGAGCTAGGAACGAACGTTTATCCCCCCCAGAAGAATTATTGTTAATAAATGTGAATGAACGTCTGAGAAAGCATGATCCTTCTTAGTTCATACCTTTATTGTAAAGCGATTATCACACTAAAAAAAATTACAGCTAATTTCGATACAGAATGTTACCCACCGAAAAATAGCGTTACCCTAGCCCCAAAATACGGCGTTGCATCATAAAGGGAGAAATTAGGATGAGTTCTCATGTAATGCCCAGAATGCCAATCTACTCATATCTGTAAGAATGGTAAGAGAGGAGGTAAGCAAAATTACATGTGTGTCAGTTGTCATCATCAATTCATTGATACCTACCACAGGTGTTAAATTCTGCACAAAATTTAATATTTCTACTGCAGTGAAGCCCCTATCAGGTACCGCTTGCCCCAACGGTACACGTTCTGTTCCTCTCGTGTCACAATGAGCGTATATCTCAATTTATTTAGTAGTTGCTGTGGATATATCTTCGGACTGTCTAACAACACTAAGATTAAATACACAATCAAGGTTACGAAGGCTTGAAACAGCGCTCCTCGCTCATGTTTTAATAGCATTTGGTTTGGCTTTAGATGCATTTTTGCAAATCAAAACATTCACTCAACCCGCCAGCGTTGGCGATAAATGTTCCCAATGTCTTCATCACTCAATACCTCAGCACTCAAGTTTGTTGCAAACCAATACGCTGTTCTACTTTCGATGTCACACAACTGTAACTAGACGACAACAGGCTTGCTTCTTGGCACCTAAAAAGGTTGCATTGGGGTCTGTGGTGAAGGATACTGACGTTTTCATCTAAACACTGGAGACAGCCCATGATGCATCAGAAGAATGCCAAAAGAATTTGCATTTGGTGTAGCGCACAGCCCGATGACTACGAAGTGTCCTACGAGCAGGCGGTGGAGCAGGTGGTGCCGCTCCTGAGGCAAGCCCATCCGGCAGCCCTAATTGAGGTGGGCGTGCTGAGTGCCCCTAACACCTACACTCCCTCGCTAGAACAGCTAGACTACAGCCTCACGTTTATGGCACCCTTAGCTTTGCCAGTGTGGCAGCAGTGTCAGGCAGTGGCAGCGTTGCGTGCTCAGGTGGCGCAGTGGGGGATTCGGGTGGCCGAGGGTGGTATCTATCAGTTACCCCTTGCCCAAACGGCTAAGGGAACGCTCTTTGGCGAGGTGTTCGGTCTGGTGGCGGGGCAGTGGCAATTGCCGATTCATACAGCGGATCGTGACCGGCAACAGCTCTATGGTCTTGGGCGGCGATTACTGAGCGCCCTCAATGTCCCGGTCGGTTGTTACTTTCTGCAATTTAGCTGGCAGCAGGGGGTCATTTTTGATCGGTTGTGGCCGTTTCCGACGGTGGCGGCATTGGCCAGTGTGGGGGTGCAAACCCCTGATTGGTTCACGGCCTATTACTGTTGCCTAGCGGGTCAGCCCTTGCGGGATTTGCGCCTGCCCGATCTGCCCGCGGTGCCATGCCTAGAATAGAGAGCAGCGGTTATTGGAGCGGGCAAACCTATGAACATTATTGGCCGACGGGTGATTGGCTGGGAGGCAGTTTACGATATTGGTTTGGCCGGAGATCATAACTTCTTGCTGGCCAACGGGGTGGTTGCTGCCAACTGTTTCAATAAGTCCCACTCCACCGCCTACGGCTACGTCACCTACCAAACGGCTTTTCTCAAAGCTCATTTTCCCGTAGAGTACATGGCGGCGCTGCTCACCTCCACGAGTGGCGATCAAGATAAGGTGCAGCGCTACATTGCCACGTGCTTGAGTATGGGGATTGAGGTACTGCCCCCAGATGTCAATCGTTCCAGAATTGACTTTACCCCAGTGGGCGAAAAAATTCTCTTTGGCTTATCGGCGGTACGCAATGTGGGGCAGGGAGCCATCGAAGCCATCCTGACAGCGCGAGAGCGCGGCGGTGCGTTTCAAAGCCTTGGGGATTTTTGCGATCGCGTCGATAGCCGTGTCCTCAACCGTCGTGCCATCGAGGCATTGATTAACTGTGGTGCCATGGATGAGTTGCATCCGCAACGGAACCGCAACCAACTCCTTGCGGATCTGCCGTTGGTGCTGGAGTGGGCGCAAGGGCGAGCCAAAGATCGAGCGATTGGCCAAGTTAACCTCTTTGATCTGCTGGGGGGCAGCACGAGCACTGAACCCATGGGCAGCTATGATCCGGCTCCTACGGCTCCGCCCGTGCCAGATTTGCCCGAATCCGAGAAACTGCGGCAGGAAAAAGAACTCCTTGGCTTTTACGTCTCGAACCATCCCCTCAAGGATGTACATCGATCTACGGCCATGGTTGCCCCCATTAGTTTGGGGGATTTAGAGCACGCCAGTGCCGATAGCACGATTAGTGCCATTGTCTTAATTACTGATTTAAAGCCGATCACAACGAAAAAAGGAGATCGCATGGCGATCGCCCAATTAGAAGACCTCACCGGCCAAGCAGAGGCAGTTATCTTTCCCAAGGCCTACGAACGGATTCACGAGCACTTGCGTGTGGATCACCGCTTACTGGTGTGGGGCACCGTGGATCAGCGGGACGAGCGCCTCCAACTCGTCATTGAAGATGCCGAACCGCTGGAAGAGGTGAAGCTGGTTATCGTACAGTTGCCGGTTGAAAAAGCCAGTGACATTCAGGCACAGAATCGTCTGGCGGAGGTACTCAAGCAACAGGGAGGAGAGCTACCCAAGGTACCTGTGGTCGTGAAGGTGACCGATGGCCGCCATCATCAGTACGTGCGCTTGGGAGCACAGTTCCGGGTCGAAGATGCCGATCGCGCCTACCGTGCCCTGAGCAGTGCCGGCTTTGAGGCTCAGGCCAAGGAACTCCTGCGCTTAACCCCCTAGGCAAAAACCTCCCTAAAAAAGTCAATGGCTTCGCCAAGCGCCACAATAAACTGATCAATTTCCTCGCGGGTGTTGTAGAAGTACAGGCTGGCTCGTGCTGTCGATTGGACACCTAGATAGCGGTGTAGCGGCTGGGTGCAGTGGTGCCCCGCGCGGATAGCAATTCCCGCTTGATCCAAAATCGTCGAGAGATCGTGGGGATGTACCTCGGCCACCGTAAAGCTGGCTAAGGCTGCTCGCTCGCCAGCGGTTGGGCCGTAGAGGGTGACACTGGGTAGGGTCTGCAATTGCTCAAACAGGTACGCTGTTAATTCTTGCTCGTAGGCGTGGATGCGCTCCATCCCCCACTGGTTTAGGTAGTCAATAGCTGCCCCGAGGGCGATCGCCTCGGCAATGGCGGGGGKACCCGCTTCAAACTTGTGGGGAATATCGGCGTAGCTGGCATGGTCAAGAAAAACATCGGCAATCATTTCACCGCCACCGAGGAATGGGGGCATCTGCCGCAATAACTCCGCCCGCCCCCACAGAAAACCGATCCCGGTAGGGGCGCACATTTTATGACCAGAGGCCACCAGCCAATCACAGCCCAACTGCTGCACATCGATGGGCAGGTGGGGCACACTTTGGCAGGCATCCACCAGTACCCGCGCTCCCTTGGCATGGGCAAGGCGGACAATGTCCGGAATGGGGTTGAGGCAGCCCAAGGTATTCGAGACATGAGCCACCGCCACCAAACGGGTGCGATCGCTGAGCAACTCTTCATAATGCGCCAGATCAAAGGTCTGCTCTGGGGTCAGCTCCACAAATTTAAGGCAAGCACCCGTCTGCTGTGCCACAAACTGCCATGGAATTAAATTACTGTGGTGCTCCATCACCGAGAGGATGATCTCATCCCCCGCCTCCAGCGTTGTCATCCCCCAACTACGGGCAACCAAGTTAATGGCTTCGCTAGCATTGCGAGTATAGATGACCTCGGCAGCACTAGACGCATTGATAAAGCGAGCAACCGTTTCCCGCGCCCCTTCGTAGGCCGTTGTGGCTTGGGCGCTGAGGGKGTGCACCCCACGGTGAACATTGGCGTTGTAGCAGCGATAGTAGGTCTCAAGAGCATTTAAGACCGCCAGAGGCTTTTGGGAGGTGGCGGCATTGTCAAAGTAAATTAAGGGGCGATCGTGAACCCGCTGCGCCAAAATCGGGAAGTCAGCGCGGCACAGATCAGCGAGGGAGCGGCTAGAGGCAATTGTCATGGTTGAACCCATCACAGCAACGAAATAGACCCACGCGGGTACGGCTTAGTTCTTACTATACTCTTTGTCCCCGTACCCCAACGACATCCCTGCCGCCGCAGGAATGAAACGCGTGTGATCCCCAGTCGCTATAAATGTCATAGATTCATGACATACGATCCCCGAATTTCGGGGAATTACGTATCGGTTGGTCAATGTTACGTTTTATTGCCTTGACGGCGCGGATTTTTTTTGCCAAATATGAAGGGCAAGGGATAGCAAGGTCTATCAACACTACTTAGGAGGCACCTATGCCGAAAGATCGCCCCCCCTTAGAAGAAATGACGTTGCGGCAGTTGCGGCGAGTCGCCAGTGAACTGCAAGTGTCCCGCTATAGCCGTATGCGTAAAGATCAACTCCTCGCTGCCATCCGTGAAAAACAGGCAGAAGCCAACGGAACAACTACGATTCCGGTACAACCTGTCCCCTCTAAATTGGAGTCGCAAGAAAAAGTGGAAGCAGCAAAATTCGATCTCGGTCCTGCTCAAGATGAGGTTCTTTTAGCCACAGTGGATGAAGGGCTGGGGGATTTACCCGGCGGCTACGGCGAAAGCCGCATTGTCCTGATGCCCCGAGATCCCCAGTGGGCTTATACCTACTGGGATGTGCCTAACGAGCACCGTGAAGATCTGCGCCGCCAAGGCGGGCAGCAACTGGCTCTGCGCCTGTACGATGCCACCAATATCAACCTCGACCGTCAAATTCCCCACAGCGTTCAAGAGTATCCCTGCGATGAATTGGCACGGGAGTGGTACCTACCTATCCCCGTCAGCGATCGCGACTATGTTGTCGAAATTGGCTATCGTTGCCCCGATGGGCGCTGGTTAGTGCTGGCACGCTCTGCCCCGGTTCATATCCCGCCGACCTATCCCTCCGATTGGGTATGGGATCAGTTCATTACCGTGGATTGGGACATGGATTTGCGGGGCAAGACCCTCTTTGATCTAGGGGCACCCCTAGCGGGTACCGCAGAACCCAACCCCATTTACGAAGGCATCTTTGCCATGGCGGAAGGGGCAGAGGCACAACGGGTCGCCGGGTCTCTCTTTGGTTCTATGCATCAAGTGCCCGGTTCTATCTCGCAATTGCCAGAAATGGCCATTAGCTCCTACGTGTTCCCCTCGGGCGTGGGGTTGTGGGCAGTTCCCACCGTCTCTGGGCTAACGATGTCTGGGGTAGGTTTCTCGGCCTCAGCCGCGCCGATCCGTCCCCGCAAGTTCTGGTTAGTGGCAGACGCAGAACTCATTGTCTATGGTGCCACGGAGCCGGATGCCACCGTTACCATTGGCGGTCGTCCCATTAAGCTGAACCCCGATGGCACCTTCCGTTTCCAGATGTCGTTCCAAGATGGGTTAATTGACTTCCCAATTTTGGCGGTGGCGGCAGATGGCGAACAAAACCGTGCTATCCACATGAAGTTCACCCGCGAAACCCCTGAGCGCCGCACTAATACCAAGGAAGAAGCGGTGTTAGAGTGGCTAGCTTAGGCTGAACCCTTGGCAGGCATCCCTCTCCCAAGGTGGGGGAGGGATTTTTTATGCCCGTAAAAAGGCGAGGAGTTCACGATTAACGAGGCCAGGAACTTCCTGCTGCGCCCAATGGCCACACTCCGGCAACCACTTCAGCCGCCATGGGGCGTGGATCCACTGTCCCATGCCGTCTGCAAGGGTGGGTTGGGCAAGGGGATCATCGGCTCCCCAGAGGACGAGGGTGGGGCTAACAATGGCTTCTTTGTGCTGTTGCAACAGCTGCCACCATTGCTGGGGGGAACATAGGTGGCGATAACTTTTGAGGACGGCAGCGATCGCCCCCGCTTTTTCGAGAGCCGCTTGGTACAGTTGCAGCGTCTCTGCAGAAAAGGCAGCCTTGCGAATGGAGTACCGCTGAAACAGATCGTGGAGAAAGCCCTGTAAATTTTGGCCGAGCCAGTATTCTGCCACCCCAGGAATATGACAGGCCAACAGTGGCCAAGTGCGCCAAAACTGCTCTAGCTGCTGCCATAGTTCTTGACCCGTGCGGTAAGGATGGGGACTATTCAGTACCGCTAAGTGCTGCACCATCTGGGGGAAGCGAGCCGCCACATGCCAAGCAATCAGCCCGCCACAGTCGTGGCCTACAATATGCGCCCGCTCATAGCCCAGTTCCTGAATGAGGGCAACCACATCTTGACTGAGGGTATCCAGATCATAGCCGTGGCTCGGTTTATCAGAGTCGTTATAGCCCCGCAAATCTGGCACCACCACCTTGAAATGCCGCGCCAAAACGGGAATTTGGAATCGCCACGAGTACCAAAACTCTGGAAAACCGTGGAGCAAAACGACGAGATCACCTGTGCCTTGGGTAACGTAATGCAGGCGAACTTGGTTAACGTAGAGGTACTGATGCTGCCAATTAAGAGACAATTCGGTCATGGATTAGGCGTGGGATCAACGCAGAGGCCAAGGTGTATTTCTAACCTAGCACTACAGTGTTGTTGCTAGCCCAAGGAATGGACAGCCACTAAAGGATCAGCCCTAGGAATAACCGGCAGCGCCTAGACCGTGACTGCTACGGTGGGGGATGCTTTTAAGAGGTTGGCTAATTCTTGCAGTTGATTAATGGCATCTGCCCCCTCTAGTTTCATGAGTTCGCGATCATCGCGCATTTCTGTCCAAGTAATGCCATAGTCTGACACTAAAAAGCGAATGAGGTGGTTGTCGGCCAAACTGACCATGAAGGAGGCACTGTTCAGCTCGCCACCACAGGTGTAGCACGAGGCCATGAACCCACGATGCTCAAGGGCAGTGGCTAAGGCTTGCAAATTCAAGACCAGATCTCGGATAAACTGGCGATGTTGCTCGGCTAAGCGATAAAACATAACACAACAAACTCCACAAAAGGAATAAACCGATACGACAACCCCCAAGAAAATATTAAGACAATCTTAAGAGTGTGCCACTATATACCAGTTTGTAAAATCTTATGTAAGGGATGAGTTCGTACAACAATTGCTATAGGAGGAGTAACAATAGGGCCCTTAACGGTGGTTTCTTGGATTGTCCCTAGGCAGCGAATAGGTCTCAAACAGGTCGCAATGGTAGGGGTTAGGGAAGATTACGCTGCGCGGTCTGATACATCTAGGGGATAGATAACTTCCATTTTACTTTACAAATGTCAGTCATGGGTTAAAGTGTCTCTGGATACCAAATACCTTGACTGTATGGCCGCATCACCCCTGATCCAAGTTTCCCTTGCTATTCTCTACCAAGGCGATCGCGTCCTCATGCAGTTGCGCGATGATGTTGCAACGATTCTTTACCCCGGGCACTGGGGGTTATTTGGTGGTCACTTAGAGGCCCGCGAAACCCCTGAAATGGGAGTGGTGCGCGAAGTCTATGAAGAAATTGGCTATCGCCTTCCTGAATGCAGGTTTTTTGGGGAGTATGTGGATCCCTATGCGCGGCGGTCTGTGTTTGTTGCCCCTTTAACCTGTGGTCTCGATGCGCTTGATCTACAGGAAGGCCAAGGGATGGATTTGGTGCCCTATGCGTCCGTGGTGCAGGGGGTTCATTTTGCCACCACCCTTGGGGAACCCCGCCCCCTGGGGAGTATGCATCAGCGCATTCTCCTCGACTTTTTTCACCGGTAGGCATTTGCAACACCCTGCAGTCTGTCTCACCCTAGGATAGAGACATTCAGTTGCGCCGCATCCTTGGAGGGCGATCGCCATGGTGGGTCAATTATCCTTCCGCCACAAACTTTTGCTGTGGACGCTGTTACCCATTGTGGTGATCTATACAGGGCTGTTTTTGTACATTCGCTCCCGCATCGTGCGCCGCAATACCCTTGATTACGAGGAATGGCAGCAGCATTTGGTGGTGCTGTATGCGACGCAGTTTAACGACAACTTGAGACAGATAGCAGAGCTAGCCAGCACAACGGCTCATGCCCTTGAAGCGCTTCCCACGGCTAGTGAGGCAGAGCTTTATCAGTTCTTAACAAAAAACGTACAACTGAATCCGTTGACCTACGGGTCGGCGATCGCCTTTGCCCCCTACAGCTTTTCACCCCAAAAACGCCTCTTTTGCCCCTACGTGTTTAAGCAGGGGAATCAACTGCGCAAGGTGGACACAGGGCAAGTCTATGACTACACCGAGCCCCAATGGCAGTGGTATAGCGAGGCTGTACGGACAGGTCAAGCCCGCTGGAGTCAACCCTACTTTGATAAGGGGGCTGGCAATGCCCTCATGGTCACCTTCTCAGCACCATTTCGTCGCAATGGCCAAATTCGTGGTGTTGCCACCGTAGATGTTGCCCTAGAGAGCCTTGAAGAGCAGATAGATATTGAGGGGTTGCAAGAAGCGCAGTTTTTTGTGCTGGATCATCAGGGACAGGTTATTTTCCATGGCGATCAGACCTACATCGGACAGTCTGTTTTTGAGGTTGCCCAGGCACAGAATCGGTCAGATTTGAAAGAACTAGGGGCGGCGATGGTGGCTGGCCAAACCGGTCATCGCTGGATGCAGGACTGGAGCTCAAGCCGACGACAGTGGATCTTTTATGCCCCAATTTCCCAAGCCCAGTGGAGCTTAGCCATTCGCCTTGATGAGGCAGAATTTCTTGCCTTTGTCCATCAAGAAACCCGGTTTGGCCTACTGATTCTCGTGACCTCCTTTGGCCTGATTAGCATTGTGACATGGCTGGTTACCGGCTATATGGTGCAACCCATCCAAAAGCTGGACAGCGCGGCTCGCAAAATTGCCGCTGGCGATTTAGACATCAGTGGGGGTGTGGATACCACTGGCAAAGATGAAATTGGCAACTTGGGGCGCACCTTTGTGGATATGGCCGGGCAACTTCAGGCAAATTTCAGCGAACTTCATCGCTTTAACCAACGCCTTGAAGAGGAGGTGGCTCACCGCACGGCGGAACTGGCGGCGGCCAACACTCAACTCCTCCAGAAAGAAAAGATTCTGTACACCCACAATGAAGCCTTGGTGCGATTGAGCCAGTCTCCCCACGTTCAGCAAGGCAATTTTCGTAAGGCGCTGCAGGAAATTATTCAGGCCACGGCTACCACCCTCAAGGTGAAGCGGGTGACCGCATGGGAGTTACAGGGGGATCATCTCCTGTGCATTGCTCAGTACGATGCTGCCACTGGCCAAGAGCCACAGCACAACCGCCAGCCCATCTATCCTGAGTATCTCAAGCTGCTGCAAAAGGGCGAACCACTCGTGGTGGACGATTTACTTGCTGACCCCCGCACCCATGAACTGCGGGACTATGCCCTGACCTATGACGTGCGCTCCCTGATTGATGCCCCCATTGTCTTTAATGGTCAACTGCTCGGCATTCTCTGCGTTGAGCAGGTGGCGGAACCGCGCGTCTGGCTTGTGGAAGAGCGCAGCTTTGTCTCTAATGTGGCGGATATTGTCACCATTAGTCTTGCGGCCTATCAACGACGACGGGCAGAACAGGAACTCATTAAAGCAAAGGACGCCGCAGAAGCTGCTAATAAGGCCAAAAGTATTTTCTTGGCCAACATGAGCCATGAACTGCGTACGCCCCTCAATGCCATTCTCGGTTTTAGTCAAATTCTCCTTGGCGATCGCTCCGTTGGCGCTCAGCACCGCAAAACCCTTGAAACCATTAATCGCAGCGGTGAGCACTTGCTGGGCTTGATCAACGATGTGTTGGACATGGCCAAAATCGAAGCGGGACGGATTACGTTGCAAGAAACGACCTTTGATTTGCAGCGGATGCTCGACACCCTGCGGGACATGTTACGGGTGCGCGCCGAAGCCAAGGGGTTGCGCTTGCTCTTTGATCTACCGCCAGAGTTACCCCCCGCCATCAAAACCGATGAAATGAAACTGCGTCAGGTCTTGGTGAACCTCCTTGGCAATGCCATTAAATTTACGAAGGACGGGGGGGTGGCGCTCAAGGTGCACTACCACGCTACCGATCCGCCGCGCCTAGCCTTTGAAGTGAGCGATACGGGCATTGGCATGAGCGAAGAGGAGGTGAGCCAGCTTTTTCAGCCCTTTGTGCAAACCAGCAGTAGCAAAAAAGTGAGCGAGGGTACTGGACTGGGGCTGGCCATTAGTCGCCAATTTGTGCAACTGATGGGGGGGGATATTCACGTCCACAGTGAAAAAGGACACGGCAGCCACTTTGCATTTGAGATTACGGTTGGCCTAGGGGAGACCCAAGATCTACGGGAGGAAACTCCCCGTTCCATTGTTGGGTTGGCAGACCCCACGGCTGAGGTGCGAATTCTGGTGGTGGACGATCTCGCGGAAAACCGTCAGCTACTTGTGCAGTTGCTGGAGCCATTGGGGTTTCAGTGCCGCGAAGCCGAAAATGGTCAGGAGGCCATTCAGCAGTGGCAGGCTTGGCACCCCCACGCTATTTTAATGGATATTCGGATGCCAGTGATGGACGGCAAAGCCGCTACCCGCTATATTAAAGCCCACGGCGGCGAGCCGTCTCCAAAAATTCTAGCCGTGACGGCCAGTAGCTTTGAGCACGACAAGCAAGAACTGCTCCACATTGGCTGTGACGATTATATCGCCAAGCCCTTCCGTCCCCAAACGATTCTTGAGCGCCTTGCCCACCACCTCGCTCTCGAGTATCGCTATGACACGCTGGCGATCGCTGCGGTTCCTGCCACGCCCCGGCCGGTGACCCTTGAGCCTGCCGCTCTCATGGTGATGCCTCGCCCGTGGATTGCCGAATTGCAACAGGCGGCCAAGAAACTCAACAGCAAGCGGATTCAGGAATTAATTGCCGATATTCCCCTGGAAGAAGCGGTATTGATTGAGGGGCTACAGCAGCTTGTGAAGGGGTTTCGCTTTGATAAGATTGTCGAATTAACTTTAATGTAATGTTAACGCTGACCCAACGTTGTTCGGAACCCTTGGCGGCTGCCCGCTGCTTACACCTTGCCCTAACGGCGGAAGAGCGGTGTCGCAGTCGTCTCTACTGCCAAAGCGAGGAGGGGCAGGCATTGTATTTGAAATTATCGCGGGGAACGATCCTGCGCCCCGGAGAGTTCGTGGCGACGGACGATGGTACCGTTGTGGCCAAAGTTCTGGCCAAGCCGGAACCCACGCTGCGGGTCAAGGGAGCGGATGCATTGTCCTTGCTGCAGGCTGCTTACCATTTGGGCAATCGCCATGTGCCCCTCGAGATCCATGCCAGTTATCTGCGCCTTGCGGCGGATCCGGTACTGCAAACATTGCTGGAGCAGCGGGGGCTAACGGTCACCTTTGAGATCGCTGCCTTTTGTCCAGAAAGCGGAGCCTACTCCTCCCATGCTCACGGATAGATCGCTTTTAATCCTCTTGCAGTGGGTGAGTCCAGCGCTACCCATTGGCGGCTTTAACTATTCTGAGGGGTTGGAAACGCTGGTAGCGCAGCAACAGTTAACCACGGCCAGTGCCCTTAAAGACTGGCTGACCTTTGAGCTGAAGGCGGGCAGCGCTCAGTTGGAGGCTGCGGTGATGGTCAGAGCCTATCGAGCGTTTATGGCAACCGATATAGAGCGGCTGCGGTACTGGAATGCTTGGCTTTCAGCGGCGCGGGAAACCGAGGAACTGCGGGCGCAGAACTGGCAGATGGGGACGGCATTGATGGCACTGGTACAGACCCTTGAGGGCGATCGCCTGCCGGCGGAACTGCCCACAGCGCATCCCTACCCATGGAATACGAGTATTGCCTTTAGTATTGCTGCGGCCATGGCAGCCATTCCTCTGGAAACGGCGGTATTGGGGKATCTCCACAGTTGGTTGAGCACCCTCATTGGTGCTGGGGTAAAACTGATTCCCTTGGGACAAACGGCGGGGCAAGTTCTCCTGCGGCAGCTTCAGGGTGAGTTAGGTGCGGCTGTGCAGCAGAGTGTGCAGTGCACGGATGATGACTTAGGAAGTTGTACCCTTGGTTTGGCCTTGGCCAGTATGCAGCACGAAACCCAGTACTGTCGGCTGTTCCGTAGCTAGCTCAGGGGGAGGGGCACAATCTGGCCAAAGGCACCGAGGCTCCAAACGGTTTGGATCGGTAACTCGGTCACAAATAGGGTGGCCACCCCAAGATTATAGGCGCGAGTATGGTAAGCAATGTAGCGCTCAATCTCCTCAGCCGCCCCCACTTCTAAGTCTTCGCAGGTGTCTAAGACTAACGGCGCGATCGCCGTCGTTTGCTGCATCAGTTGTGGACACACGTGGGTGAGCAGAAACGTATGAATTTCCGTGGTGGCACGGCGCTGGTAATCGGCAGGGGTGGGGTTGGTGACCCCGGCGGCCACGGCGGTGAGGGCAACACCCCCAGCTAACCATGAATAGTAAGAACGTGAATTAAGAGGCAGACCCATGGAGAAATAAAAGCCAAAATGTTATACTAAGAAACTAGCTTAAGAAGCATGGCGAGCGTAGCCAAGAGGTTAAGGCAGTGGATTGTGGTTCCACCATTCGTGGGTTCGAATCCCATCGTTCGCCCTTTCGTTTAAGTTTTTCTTGGTATTGATGTCTCGGTTTTGTTGGCAGCGACTCTTTTGGTTGGGCGTTGCGCTGTTCTTCATTGTTTTTTTGGGGGCCTGTGGGGGCGATCGCCTCGTGGGCACTCCAGAGCGCGACACCATTGTCATTGGCACTACGGCTCGCCTGCGTACCTTAGATCCTGCCGATGCCTACGAAACCCTTGCAGGGTTACTTCTTTACAATATGGGCGATCGCCTTTATACCTATGCCCCCAACAGCCATGAACTTGTACCTCAGTTAGCAACAGCGTTACCGGAGGTCAGCGCGGATGGCCTAACCTATCGGATTCCCCTACGGCGGGGGGKGCGCTTCCACGATGGCACGGATTTTAATGCAGCGGCCATGGTGTTTTCGCTGCAACGGTTTATGGGCAGTGGTGGCCAACCCTCCTCGCTCTTGGCGGGTCGCGTGGCGGCCATTCGGGCACTGCGGGAGGATCTCCTTGAAATTCAACTCAAGGAACCCTTTGTGGCCTTGCCCCACCTACTGGCCTTTAGTGGCCTGTGTGCTATTTCGCCAACGGCTTACGCAGCGGCAGCGGATCGCTTTCTGCCCACCCAGTTTGTCGGGACAGGCCCTTACCAATTAGCCGCCTACAGCACCGATGGGGTACACCTCAAACCCTTTCGGGAGTATTGGGGCGCTGCTCCACGCAATCAAGGGATTCGCCTGCAAGTCTTTTCCAGTAGCGCCAATCTTTACAATGCCTTTCGCACGGGCAGTGTGGATATTGCCGCTGGAGCCTTGGACCCGAATCAAATTCGCGCCCTCACGGAGCAGGCCAGCACCCACCACTGGCAGGTGATCGCTGGCGAGGGAAATGCCATTACGGTGCTCAGCCTCAACCTGCGGCAGCCCCCTTGGGATCGGTTAGGGGCACGGCAACTGCTAGCGGCCAGCATCAATCGTCAACGGCTGGAGGAACGGGTGTTTCTGGGGGCAGTGGCTCCCCTCTATTCCCTTGTCCCCACCTTATTTCCGGTGAGTGAGCCAGTGTTTCGCGATCGCTACGGGGACGGTCAGCCCGCTACAGTGGCTCAGTGGCTAGAGACAGCTGCCGTGACGGCGGAACACCCCCTTATCGTGAACCTGTGGTATCGTGCCAACATTCCCAGTAATGTTTTGGCGGCTACTGTTCTCAAAGCTTCCTTAGAGCGCGACTTGGGCGATCGCGTGCGGGTACAACTCGACAGTGCTGACGCCGCCACCATTTACCGCAATCTGGACACGGGTGCTTACCCGCTGGTTATGCTGGACTGGTATGGGGATTTCTATGATCCCGATAACTATTTAGAGCCATTTCTAAGCTGCGATCGCGGTTCAGCCACAGCGGGATGCGACAGTGGTGCCAGTGCTGCTTGGGGGTCGTTCTTTTATAGTCCCCACGCCAATACCCTCATCGCTGCCAGCCGTCGTGAAACGAATCCCCAGCGGCGAGATGAGCTATTGCGCCAACTGCAAGTTCTAAATGCTGAGGCCGTGGCCTTTATCCCCTTGTGGCAAAGTCAAACCACCCTCTTTGCCCAGCCTAGCATTAGTGGTCTGGCGCTGGATGTGAACCAGTACTTCTCCTTTGCCCTCCTCCAAAACGCTCAATGACTCCTGCAAAAGAACGCCTCGATGTCCTTTTGGTGGAACGGCACCTGTGCGAAAGCCGCCAACAAGCACAACGTTGGATTCGGGCGGGCGAGGTGCAAGTGAATCACGTTCCCGTTGACAAGCCGGGCACATTAGTGGCAATCGATGCCACAATTCAAATCAAGGCGCGATCGCCCTACGTGTCGCGAGGGGGCGAAAAACTAGCCCATGCCCTAGCGACCTTTGCCATCGTGGTGCGCGATCGCGTGTGCCTTGATGGCGGCATTTCAACCGGCGGCTTTACCGACTGTTTGCTGCAAGCAGGGGCAAAACGGGTCTATGGCGTTGATGTGGGCTACGGCCAAGTTGCTTGGCAACTACGCCAAGACCCACGGCTTGTGCTTAAAGAGCGCACAAATCTGCGCCATCTCACTGCGGCAGACCTCTATGCCCCTGAGGATCCGCGTCCGGATCTGGGGGTTGTGGATGTCTCCTTTATTTCCTTGACCAAGGTTCTACCGGCTCTTTGGCACCTATTGCTGCCCCCCCGAGAATTAATTGCGCTGATTAAGCCGCAGTTTGAAGTGGGGCGCGATCGCCTCGGCAAGAAGGGCGTGGTTCGCAATGACGACGCACGGCGCGACGCTGTGGCTCAGGTCATTGCAGCGGCGGCCCAACAAGGATGGACGTGCCTAGGGCTGACCCCATCCCCGCTTTTAGGCCCTGCTGGCAATCAGGAGTTTCTGGCGCATTTTCGCCAAGTTGCTTAGCTTTGGGGGCTAGGTACAGGGATGGCGATCGGGCAGCTGACGCCGATAATTAGTTGACTTCATTGCTGACAGGCACGGGTGGGGGTACCTCTTGGCTGCTCACCGAGGTAGGGGCTGCACCCGTTGCCGCTTCCCAAGAATCGTTTGTGAAGTAAACATGGCCGAGAACCCGCCCTTCGTAGGTACGCCGGGTCAGCCGCCAGCCCGGCTCCAAGATAAATTTCAGAAATTGCCCCTCTTGCATACCATAGGTGCGGCCAATCACCATTGCAGGCCCACCCCGGTGGCTGCTGCCCACAAGAACGAGTTCACCGTTGCCTTGCTCAATGCGTAAGCTGTACTGCAACCCTAAGTCCTGCTGGGCAACGCGAATGGAATAGCCATTGCTGTCGGTGGCACGGCCACAGATCCCCGTAAAGTCAAAGGTGGTCAACAGGGGATCCACAACGATGGGATTGCTCCCAGATTCACTCCAGCAGGGACGTGTATTTTTGATTTGCTCCACAACTAACAGACGATAGCCCCCCCGGGCAATCGGAACCGCCATGACAACATAGTTCGACTGCTCCACCTCCGTTTGGGTAAACATTCCTGCTTCAGCCGGCTGGGGGACAGCCGTACCAAAACAAGCCATCATTAAAATTCCTAAGCCCAGTTTTTGCAAGCGTTTCATCGGTCAACTCCTCAAAACGTCTAAACCGCTCTGCTGTGTTCTTGCCGCAGTTATTGCTGGTTGGACGGTCTCATTGATCGTACTGTTCCTTACGCGGGGGAGCGAGAGCCTATGAGCATTTCACCAGCAATGTTTTATGCGCAATTGTGTGGTGGCAGCCGGAAAAACTGCACATCGGGCGGATCAGGGCAAAGGGTGACAACAGTAGCCACAGCGCGATCGCCAACCCCAAAGCGATAGGCATAGTGGGGTTCTAGGGCTGGTGGCAACTGCCATAGCGAGCCGCCATGGGCTTTGAGCCACGCTTCGTAGTAGGTCCACCCGTATAGAAATACCCGATCGCGCTCCTCCTCAGGCGCAGCCGCTAAAGCTGTTTGCAGCCCAGCACCAAAAAAACGCCGCGCGATCGCCAGGCGATGGGGGTGGGGGCGCACCACTTCTATATCAACACCCACCGCCCATGCACCACTGACAGCAAGGAGCGCAATCTCTTGGGAGTGACTCCAATTAAAGTTCAACTGGGGTAAATAGGGTTTTCCTGAAGCCGTGGTGGGCAGAGGCGCCTCGTCTAGATCTGGCAGATAGAGGCGCAGATACTGGCGGAGAACTGCTTGCCGAGGTTGATGGCGCGGCAAAAGAACCCACCACAGATGGAGGGACTGGGGCATCAAAACCTGTGGCCTAGATTGCCATTGGGGATGCAGCACGGGGGGTAGGGGAGCGTCCCACACCATTCCCTCTAGACCCCTAGGCGTTTTTGTAGCGACAGCAGATGCGTACGGGCGTTGATGGGGGCACGGGGAAGGGGCAGATCAAAATTCGGCCAGTTCCCAAGGCTAGCGCAGGGACAGTGAATCGGTGGTAAGCCATTACAAGGCAAGGCAATGGGCATTTGGCAGCGGGCACAGGGGGTAATGTCCCAGCACTGGGTCAGCAGTTGCGCAATGGTTTCATTCGTGTCTTCTAAAAAACAGTCTCCTGAGTGCTCAGACATTAAGAATGCCCAGCACGCCTCAAAGGCTTGACTGTAGCGATCGCCCTGCAGCACTGGCTGCGGTAGGAGTCGCTGTTTCCCACCCCAAATACAGACGCGCTTGCCTAACTGAAACCAAGATGCCAAATAGGACTTGACTTTTGCTTGAGCGGCTAAAAATGCACAGCCTTCAAGATCAGTGGTGGCAGTCATGGCAACAACCTCGGCAGTGTAACTCTACCCTAGCGCAAGAACACCAAGTCGCTCAAATCCGCAGATTTTAGAGCACCGAACACCCGTAAGGATGTTATGGTTCCGTTGGCCGACTGGCAAGGTTGATGCGATCGCTCAATTGCCGCAGCAGGCTACCCATTTCCGGATCGCTGCGTTGCAGTTCCGCCACCTTATCACAGCTATACATGACCGTAGTATGGTCTTTACCACCAAATTCTTCGCCAATTTTTGGCAAACTCAAGCCAGTGTATTGCCGCATCAGATACATCCCCACCTGACGCGCCACACTAATTTCCCGACGGCGCGAGTTGCCTTTGAGATCGCTTATAGGGACATTGAGGGTCTCTGAGACGACTTGCAAAATGATCTCCGGCGACGTTTCAATTTTGCGGGTTGCCGGACTCAGAACCGGTGCAATGTTTTCCACGGTCATGGGTAGCCCAGAAATTGAAATGTACGCCACCGCCCGAATCAGTGCCCCTTCTAGCTCGCGAATATTGGAGGTGTAGCTGGCGGCAATGTATTCAATGACCTGCCGCGGCAAGCGGATATTTTCGTACTCGGCTTTTTTTTGCAGAATGGCCATGCGGGTTTCGAGATCGGGGGGTTGAATATCGGCAATTAGCCCCATCGAAAAGCGGGAACACAGTCGCTCCTGCAAGCGTGGAATTTGACTGGGGGGGCGATCGCTGGCGAGCACCACCTGCTTGCCGGCTTCGTGGAGGGTGTTAAAGGTATGGAAGAACTCCTCTTGGGTGTACTCCTTCCCCTCAATAAACTGAATGTCATCTACAAGCATCACATCCACTGCGCGGTAGTGCTCACGAAAGCTCTGCATACTGTCTTTGCGGATGGCGGCAATCAGGTCGTTGGTGAACTGCTCCGTCGATACATAAAAGATTTTGGCGTTGGGATCAATTTCGAGACGATAGTGACCAATGGCCTGCATCAGATGGGTTTTACCCAGCCCAACCCCGCCACAGAGAAACAGCGGGTTAAACTCGCGCCCCGGCGACTCTGCGACCGCTAAACAGGCCGCATGAGCCATGCGGTTATTGGGGCCAACCACATAGCGGGAAAAGACATACTTAGGATTCAGATCACTGCCCCGCTGCCGCGCCGGTGGACTCACCGCAGGCTCTGGCTCCGAACGATTGATGGGGTGAATACTGGTGTCGTGCTCTGCGCCTTGGGCGATCGCTAACTCAATGGTGATGGCTTCGCCAACAATCTCGCGCGCCACATCCGCAATGGTTTTCAGGTAATATTTCTGCAACCAGTTACGGGCAAACGGATTGGGGGTGCAGATGCTCAAGACCTGCCCATCGAAGGATTGTACCGTTGCCGTTTTGATCCACGTTTCAAACGTTGGCCGACTCAACAGCAGTTGTAGCCGCTCTAAAATCTGGCGCCAAAGTTCCTCGGCAGAACTAATCACAAAAACCTCATTAATCGCAATGTCAAGGAACGACAACCCACCGCTGCACGGTGAGTCCAGCGATGGCTACCCGTGCCTCGCAAGAAGTGATACGATTGTAGATCGCTCTGACAGGTAGTGGGGCGCAAGATTCCAACTGCTGTTCAACAATCATACCTAGCCATGACTCAACGTACACTGGGCGGCACTGTCCGCAAACGCAAACGCACCTCTGGGTTCCGTGCTCGCATGCGCACCAAATCGGGTCAAAACGTCATTAAAGCACGGCGGCGCAAGGGACGGGCACGGCTAGCGGTCTAGTGCTGCCACCGCGACATCGTCTGCGCGATCGCCACGATTTTGAGCGCGTTTACCAGCAGAAAAACGCCCATCATGGCCAGCTTGTTATCCTGTGGCTGGCACCTCAGCCCTCACCCCAAGCCTCGCGGATTGGCATTGTGGTCAGCAAGCGTGTGAGTAAGCGAGCGGTGGATCGCAATCGTCTGAAGCGTCAGTGGCGGCGCATTTGCCGAACCTTACTGCCCCAGATAGCCATGGGGTGGGATATGATTGTGGTAGTGCGTCAGGCTGCCCTCAACGTCAGTGACAGCAACTGTCGCGCTGAATTAACGCAGCTAATGGCAAAAGCAGGGGTAATCGCAATGCCGGGGATTACAGAAGAGGTATTTTACGAAGGTGGCCCCCACTGGGGGGATTTGGCAATTAACCTGTTACTGGGGTTAACAGTCATTTGTTTACCCCTCACCGCCGGGGCAGTGGTTCGTGCCCTCTGGCTCCGGTATCGCATTACCAACCGGCGAATTACCGTCATTGGTGGCTGGATGGGGCGCGATCGCTCCGATGTTATCTACAGTGAAATCACAAAAGTGGTCACCGTGCCACGGGGTTGGGGTGCCTATGGAGACATGGTGGTCACCCTCAAAGACGGCAGCCGCCTTGAAATGCGTGCCATTCCACGTTTTCGGGAAATTTACGACTTCATTTCCACCAAGCTGAATCCCGCTGCCAAACAGGTGAGTGGCGCGATTGGTTCTTAGCCCCTAATATGGTTCTGTTAACTGTTCACCCATAGCCGCAGGATTCCATGGATTTCGGTATCGGTTTCCTTTCCAACAATGTCATGCTGCCAATCCTCGATTTTTTCTACGGGATTGTGCCTAGCTATGGCTTGGCCATTGTCGCGCTGACTTTAGTCATTCGCTTTGCGGTGTATCCCCTGAGTGCGGGGTCGATTCGCAACATGCGGCGCATGAAGGTCGTGCAGCCCATCATGCAAAAGCGGATGCAAGAAATCCAACAAAAGTATAAAGATAAGCCCGCAGAGCAGCAGCAGGCGATGGCAGAGGTCTATAAAGAGTTTGGCAATCCTTTGGCGGGGTGCTTTCCGCTTCTGTTGCAGCTACCGATTCTGTTTGCTCTGTTTGCAACGTTGCGCGGCTCCCCCTTTGCAGATGTGAACTACCAAGTGAACCTGCAAATTGTGCCACCGGAGCAGATTACCCAAGTCCAACCCTTTGCCACTAAGCCCCAGAATATCTACGTCGATGAAGGGGTTCATTTTCCGGTGCAGGCTGTTGTGCCGGTGGGAAACAAAATAGGGGTCGGCCAAGACGTTGATCTCCTATTTCAAACCAAGGATGGCAAACCGTTTACCGAGCTTGCGCAAGCCTATCCCAACAGCCACCTGCAACCGCGCTGGCAAATTATCCGAGGTCAAGAGCGGGCAACGGTGGATGCGCAAGGACACCTGCACGCCCTGCAACCGGGGGATATTACGGTGCAGGGAACGATTCCCGGCATTGCCGCAGACAAAGGATTTTTGTTTATCTCTGCCCTTGGCCATGTGGGTGCTATCGATAGTGAACTGATTTCCACCCTGCCCGATGGCACTCGCCAGATCAATTGGGGGGCGATTCACTGGGATATCCTCATTATGATTCTGGGGTTTGGGGTCAGCCTCTACGTCAACCAACTCCTTTCGGGTCAAGGTAGTACGGGGAATCCGCAGCAACAAACCGTGAACCAGCTCACCCCAATTATTTTCTCAGGCATGTTCCTGTTTTTCCCACTGCCTGCGGGGGTGCTGCTGTATATGCTGATTGCCAATATCTTCCAAACGGTGCAAACCTTTATCCTGCAACAAGAACCACTGCCGGAGAACATTCAAAAGCTGGTTGAGGAGCAAGAGCGCAGCGAAGCGATGAAAAATCGCGGGTCTTTACCCTTTGAAGCGAAGGGAGCGAAAGGAGTCAAGCCCACCAAGGCTAAGCGTAATCCTTCGAGTTGAGATCGCCAATGACGGATGATCCTATTGCGGCTGGTCGAGTGTGGCTAGAGAATGTGCTTGCCTTAGGGGGGTTCAAGACCACCGTGACGGCGATTCCGTCGCCATTGGCAGAGGTGGCGACGGGGCATTGGCTGGAAATTCAAGATAACGGTCTGAGTCGCGAACAGGTGGACGCACTCCTTGCCAATAATGCCCAAGCCCTTGATGCACTGCAGTATCTCCTCAATGCAACCTCAAACTTAGGGCAGCCACGGGAGGCGCAAACGGCCTTTACGCTGGAGCTAGCTGGGTATCGCAAGGCTCGCTATGCGCAACTTCAGGAGATTGCGCAGCAGGTGGCACGGCAAGTGCTCGAAACAGGGCAAACAGTTGAAATCCAGTCTTTGACTGCGGCGGAGCGGCGGGTGGTGCATACGCTAGTGAAAACCCTGAGCGATCGCCTCGAAACCTTTAGCCATGGCGAAGAGCCCGATCGCCGTCTCGTGGTTCAGCTAAAGCAGCAGGAGCCCCGCGCTCTTCCGTTGGCGTAGGAAACTGCTTTGCTTGAAGTGTTGTCGGTGAACCAGTCATTCTAAGCTGTGAGGCTAGAAGAATCCCCTGCCTTTAAGCGTGGGGAGCACATCAGGTGCGAGTTGCTAGGATAGGAGCAACGGACACAGGGGCTAACAACTATGCCTGCTCAAGTAGACGAGAAGTCGATTGTGCCAACCGTCATCGTTGGGGTTGGGGGCACGGGTATTGAAGTCCTATCGCGGGTGCGGCGCTTAGTGGAGGAGACCTACGGCAGTCTCAAGCAGTTTCCGGTCATTAGTTTTTTGGCGATTGATACCGATCGCGACTATAAAGTCAGTAATCCACTGGCGGCTGGTTCACCCCTCAAAGATAACGAGAAACACTGGGCAAGCGTCAGCGGCAAAAACGTCCAGCAAATTCTTCAAAACCTCGAGAATTATCCGTGGATTGGCTCGTGGTTTCCCAAGGAGCTAGAGCGCAACATTACTGCCCTCGAAGCGGGAGCCGGTCAAATTCGCGCCTGTGGTCGCTTTGCCTTCTTTTGCAACTACCATGCCATTCAGCAAAAGTTTCAGGCTGCCAGCGATCGCGTCAAAGGTCATGAAGCCCTGATGCAACAGCGCTATGGCCTCAAGGTCAACAACAGCAGCTTAAATGTGTTTATTACCGGATCGCTCTCCGGCGGCACCGGCAGTGGCATGCTCATTGATCTGGGCTACTGTACCCGCCACTGGCTCAAAGGTCAGGCTAGCCCCCTCGTGACTGGGATTATGCCGATGCCCAATGCCTTTGCTGGCATTAGCGTCGGCGATCGCGTCTTGGCGAACGGCTATGCAGCACTCATGGAATTGAGCTATTTTGCCGACTACCGAACCGAGTACGTCGCTCAGTTTAGTAGCAGTCTTGGGGATGAAGTCCGCTATACCTCGCCCCCCTTTGACTTTACCTATCTGGTGGGCACCAAAAACGGCGAGAGCGAATTCAAGCTGGACGAGATTCGCGAAATGATTGCCCAAAACATCTTTTTGGATCTCACCTCCGACTTTGCCCCCCACAAACGCTCGATTCGCGACAATATTAAAGCCGCCTGGGCCGCCCAAGATGCTGGGGGACGGGGCTACCCCAAAAGCTTTATGGCCTTTGGCCTCTCCAGCATCGAGATTCCCATTGCCCAAATTCGCGCCTCGTTGACCTATCGTCTGTGCCAAGATTTCATGAACTGGTGGCTGAATGAGTCTGTGCAGTTGCCACCGCAGTTACTCGAACTCACCCAAACACTGCTCAAGCCCATGAATCTGTTGGATATGGATTTGGTCTTAGCGCTGGCGGCGGCGGGCGATCGCCCCTATATGCAGGAAATTTCCCGCTGGGTGAACGATCTGCGCAATCAAATTAGCCGCGACAATCGCCTTGAATGTACCCAACAGGGGGTAGGCGGCATGATGGGGAGCGAAAAAGGCAAGATTTTACAGTTTGTGCCATGGCTCACCGAAGAAGTCGATAACTATCGAGCAGCCCACCTGCGGGATTTAGGGCCTGACGAGCGGCTGCACGGAGACTTTTTGCAGCGCATGTACGATAACCGCAATAAACTCATTCAGCAGGTGCGCCAAAGCCTTGAGGAGGAGTTCTACCGCATCGTTGAGGATCGCAATCGTGGCCTCAAGTTTGCAAATGCAGTTCTGACGCAAATCCGGCAAATTTTTACCAATCAAGCCGAAAAGTATCGTCGTGAACTTGAACAAACGTGGCAGCCCAACGAAATCAACCGCCAACGCCAGTACGAAAACGCTCTTCAGGATATACGCCACTACGCCAACCTCTTTGGTCTCTCGAAACAGGCAAAAATGGAGGAATTTTGCCAGCAGGCACTCGAAGGCATTGAAGGAGCCTTGAGTGCGACCATTCAGCGCAAAGCGCGCACCCTTGCCTTGGAGGTCATGGCCAAACTGGAGGAATGGCTGCAACGCATGGATGCGCAACTAGCGACGCTCACTCAACGCTTGATGAGCACCCGCGATGTCTTCAAAACCCTTGCCGATAGTCAAGCCGATAGTGCCGATGCCCTGCGCATTAATGGCATTAAGCTCTACGATCGCCAAGACCTTAACGGCCTCTATCAGGATCTGATGGAGCGCTTTGCGGGTGCTAACACCGGCGTGCAATCGTCGTTTACCCTTGGCCTGAACCATGTGTGTACCACGGCGGCGGCAACGATTTTGCAGGAGGCCAGTCCCCTGTGGAAAGATAACCGTGCAACCAACGAAGTGATGCGCCTGCTGGATCTGGCGCAACTTGCGGAGGTGCAACAGAGCGATCTGCGCGAGATTATCCATGAAACCCTGCGGCGCACCCTCCAAAATGCCCCAGCAGAGAGCCGTCTTGTCCGTGAGCTTACCGCGGGCGATCGCCTCTTTCAGTTCTACCGCAACGATGAAGCAGAGATTCTTAGCGCCCTGCGTTTGGCGTACCAAAAATCAAAGCCGCTGCTGATCCTGTCCCAGGCGGTGATGAGTGGCCGGGATGCGGGGTTTACCCCTTCGGTCAACACCAACATTGCTATTGTTGGCGGTGAAAATACCACAGATGTAGCTGCCCAAAAACTCATCCCCCTCCTGAAAAACTTGGTCAAGCCCAGTGGTCAAAGTATTACCAGTGATGACATCAAGCCCTTGGGCGATCGCGAACGTCACCGCATCGTCTTTGTCCAAGAAATGGGTGGCTTTTCCCTGCGCTGTATTGAAGGAATGTCAGAACTGCGGCAGTCCTACCAAGATTGGCGCGGACAAATGATTAGCGCCAAGCGGGCACGCCTACGGGGTGAAAACCGCGATTTACCCATTCCTGTCCACCTCCAAAAAGACCCGCCCTTTTGGGATGTATTTCCCGAAAACCCACAAATTCTCAAACTCGTCATCATTGCCCGCGCCTTGGCAGTGCTCAAACCCGCAGAGAACCGTGCCACCCGCGAAGCCACCATCCGCTACAGCCGCCATACTGCCGTTGGCCTAGAGGATGTGGATATTGCCGCCAACTGGGAAGAAGTCACCCAAGTGCTGGAAGTGCAAGCCTGTCGCCCAGACCTCGAAGAAATTCAACGCCAAGTGACCGTCATCCTCAATGCCGCCGAAACCCCTGCTCAAAAGCAGGGACTGTACGAGCACCTCATGGCCTACCTAAAACAGCGCGAGCAGGATCTACAAAAAGTGGGCGGGCGCGATAGCCTCGAGTATAAGCGAGAAGCGGCAACCCTACAGGAGATCATTCAGAGACACCGCCTCGGAACCCTTTCTGTGAGCACCCCAGTAACTGTTACAGCCGAATCGAAACCAGATTCGACTGCTACAAACACCAGTTCCACAGGCTTAGATCAGCTTCAGCAGTTAATGGCGATGTACGAGAAGGGGCTGCTCTCGGAGGCAGAGTTTCAGGCCGCTAAACGTAAACTTTTAGGACTTTAGTGTGACGCGGCTTGCTGGCCTTTGGCCGACAGCCCAACCCTCACGCCGTCGGATAGAGCACGGGCATTGCATCCTCTGCGCTGTAAGCAAACGGGGAACTCAACCGAAGGAGATTGAACTAAAATGCATAGGATTGAGATAACCCTAGGTTATTGACACCAACCCATGGTTTAGGGTGTGAGGACAGAAACAGAATGCTAAGTCAAGAGCGGCTCACCAGTTCCCACGAGTGTGAGCGGGCATGGATTGAGATCGACGTGGCCGCATTAGCGGCCAACACCCAGCAATTGCGGCAATGGTTAGACCCCAACACCGGTCTTTTAGCGGTGGTGAAGGCAGATGCCTACGGTCACGGTGCCGTTATTGTGGCGCAAACGGTGTTAGCCAACGGTGCAACAGAGTTAGGGGTGGCCACCATCCCCGAAGGAATCGCACTGCGGCAAGCAGGCATTAGCGCCCCCATTTTAGTGCTGGGATCGGTGAACCTGCCGGTACAGGTGCAAATGATGGCGCAGTGGCAGTTGCAGCCCACCCTTTCTACCCCTAAGCAAGCCTTAATTTTCTCAGACTATGCGGATCATTTGCAGGAACCGCTGGATGTGCAATTGATGATTGATACCGGCATGGGACGGCTGGGCTGTTCATGGCAAGATGCCGTGGGATTTGTCCAATTTGTGCAACGGCTGCCCCACCTGCGGATTCAGGGGCTGTACTCCCACTTTGCCAGTGCCGATGATCCTGACCCCACCCTAATGCTGCAACAGCAAGCGGCCTTTGAGCAGGTGGTTGGGGAACTGAAAACCCTAGGCTTAGGGAACGTGCGCTGCCACATAGCCAACTCGGCAGCCACCTTAGGGAACCCCGCTAGCCATTACGATCTTGTGCGGGTGGGGTTAAGCCTATACGGGGTCTATCCCGCAGCGCATCTGCGCCAAACCGTATCGTTGCGGCCCGTGATGCAGGTTCGTGCCCGCATCACCCTCATTAAAGAGATTCCTGCTGGGGCAGGCATCAGCTACGGGCATCAGTTCATTGCCCCCAAGCCTATGAAAATTGCCGTTGTTGGCATTGGCTATGCCGACGGTGTGCCTCGGTTGCTCTCCAACCGACTGGAGGTACTCGTACAAGGTAGGCGAGTTCGCCAAGTGGGTGCCATCACGATGGATCAGCTGATGATCGATGTCAGCGATCTTGAGGGGTTGCAGGAAGGAGACATTGTCACCCTCTTGGGGGACGATGGGAACGATTGCCTGACGGTAGATACATGGGCGCAAACCCTTGGCACCATCCCGTGGGAAATTCTCTGTGGCTTTAAGAATCGCTTGCCCCGCATTCCCGTGGACTAGGGAGTAGGAGTAGCTGAGCCAGAGCGCACAGCAGCGAGGGTTTCTGTTTGGTAAATGGTGTTTGTTGGCATGACGAGACCGGCAATGCACAGCTTGACGTTGCGCTGGTGCTGCACAAACACCCGGAAGCCCCCCTTACTCGTGCCACTATCAACGGCTCCCGTGAGGTTGCTGCTGCAATTGGGGCTGGTGTCGGCAATGCCATCAATGAGGGCTTGGGGGTTCCCTTGGGCAACATTCCCTGACCCCTTTTGGCGGTAGAGGATCATCGGGCCGCGCCAATTGATGCCAGAAGTTTTAGCACGGGTGTAGTAGGCCACTTGGGGTGTACTGGCAAGGGTACCATCCTCTTGCTCTTCGAGGTTGTCCGCTGGCTTCTCAATAAACATGACCAAGTTGTAGCCGCTAGGCGTTGTCCAACCCGATGGCGCAGTGGTGGAGACCTTAATAGCAGAGCGGATATCGTCAGAAATAAAGTCGAGGGCGCGACTGAGGTTCATGCGGGTGGTGGCCTGCTCCTCAACTCGCTGGTTATTTTGCAGCAGTGCCACCATCCCCCAGCCGGCCATAGTAACCGCAATCCCACCGATGAGTGCCGCCACTAACAGTTCGGTGAGCGTAAAGCCAGTGTGAGTGTGGTGCCACCCCTTGATCATCAATTTCATCAAATTTTCGGGCTGGAGACCCGCGCTCTACGCAAGAGCGTGAGTGTCGGGAGGAAAGCCCGCCTCCATATAGCTTAAGTATAGTGTAGTATATTTGCTGCAGATGAGCCATAATAAGTCTATGAGCCAGACTATATCGGTGCGTTGCAAGCTGATAGTCCCCGAAGAGATGCGGGCAGAAATTGACCGCACTTTGCAGGGGTTTGCTGATGCTTGCAACCAGATTTTTGATACCGCCAAACGGGAAAAGTGCTGGAACACTACTAAGCTGCATCACTTGGTTTATAAGACAGTGAGAGCAGCAACTGGCTTGAAGGCTAACCATGTCTGTCAGGCAATCCGCCGTGTTATCGGCAATGCCAAGGCAGTGAAACAAGTCCACAAGTTCCGCCCCACCAGCTTGAGCTTGGATGTGCGTACTTTCAGGTACCGAGAATCCGATCAAACTGTTGGCGTGACGCTGATGTGTGGACGGGTTCAACTCAAGCTCAAGATTGGCGGTTATCAGATCGCCCTGTTGCGGGGGCAAAAACCTACCAGTGCTACCCTGATCAAGACCAGACAAGGGGACTATTACATCAACATCGCTGTTGATATAGATACCCCTCCGACTGGCAAAACACCAAAAGTGATTGGGGTGGATTTGGGTAGAAGGGATATTGCCACCGCCAGCAATGGACACTCTTGGAGTGGGAAACCTATCCAATCTGTCCGTGATCGGTATAGCCGTGTACGCGCTAAAGTCCAATCCAAACGCACGAGGTCGTCCAGACGACTGCTTCGTAGGCTCGCTGGGAGAGAACGGCGCTATCAGGTATGGCTGAACCACAACATCAGTAAAACCTTGGTTAGCGATGCTAAAGCTATCGGTGCGGCATTGGCTCTTGAGGACTTGACGGGTATTCGAGAGTCCTTGAACCACAAACCTCGCACTAAAGCTGAGCGCCGTAGAACGAATAGCTGGGCGTTCTACCAGTTGCGTGCTTTCATAACTTATAAAGCCGCAATTGCTGGAGTGCCTGTAGTGTTTGTCCCGCCTGCCTACACATCGCAAACCTGCCACAGGTGTCTACATAGCCACCCTGAGCAGGGTAAGTCCTACCGAAATGGTAAGTTGTTCAAGTGCGGGCATTGCGGGTGGGAAGGGGATGCCGACCATAACGCTTCTGTGGTGATTTCCTTACGTGGGGCGACTGTAAACACGCCCGAAATTCCGAAACTTAGTTGCCCTCTGGCAGCTAGGGATTGGGATAAAGCCCACGCTTTAGCTAAGCTAAGCGTTGGGTAGTTTACGTGCCTTCTCTGTGCTCCTATGGCTAGTTATGAGGTCCGACAGTTGCTAGATGTATATCCTGTGGTATCGGTAGGCGCATAAATCCCTGTGCGCATGATCCCCAAGCCCGGGGCAATGACCAAACAACGTTGCAGCGTAGGATTGCGGTTGAGGGCAATGACCGTGGTTCCACTGGTGCTGGCGCGCCCTTGGAAGCCAAAGCGGACGGTGGCCATCCCTGAACCACGGCGCAAGGTAGTATGCTCAAGCTGCCGTGCGCCCATGGGCAAACAATGGGCAGGGTTACCGCTAATGGTGGGCTGAGACCCTGTGGGAATGGTGACATGGCAGGTTTGGTTACGGCGCATGGCTTCCCGTTGGGCTTCGCGGAGGGCACCTGCCAGTTTTTCTAAGTCTTGGTTAACGCGCTGGGTATCGAGCCAGTACTGAAAGCTGGGCAGCGCCACGGCAATCAAAATTGCAACAACCGCAAAGACCGCTAACATTTCCACTAGGGTCAGGCCTCGATTTAGCGGACGGCCAGCAAACAGCAGCATTGCACTCCCCTCTTGCAGCCCTATTCTTGAGAATCACCGTTCACGACAGTTCGCAGGGTTGGTGCCGCTGGTATCGGACTCGGCATAGACACCCGTTCGCATTAGCCCCAATCCGGGCGAAATTTGCAGGCAGCGTTGGAGGCCGGGGACTTGGTTCAAGGAAATGACCGCCACGCCATCGGCACCGGAGCGCCCCTGAAACCCAAAGCGCACCGTACCCATCGTGTTGCTGCGTCGCAGGGTCACATTTTCAAGCTGCCGTGGTCCTGTTGGTAAGCATGCTGCGGGGTTACCGGTAATCGTGGGGTTGTTGCCTGCCGGAATGACCACTTGGCAGGCTTGGTTGCGGCGCATGGCTTCCCGTTGGGCTTCGCGGAGGGCACCTTCTAGTTTTTCTAGCTCTTGGTTAATGCGCTGGGTATCGAGCCAGTACTGAAAACTGGGGGCTGCTGCGGTCGCTAAAACGGCAGCCACCGCCATCACAATTAAAATTTCAATCAGGGTAAGCCCCTGCTGAACTCTACGGACAACGGAAAAAGGCATTGGGCACCACCTCGGTTGTGACTTGCGCCACGGTATTGTTATTGCTGTCGCGGACAACGTAGGCCAGTTCTAGGGTTTGAAACGGGGCAGGTGCAAGACGAGTGGCAGTTCGGGACATGCTAAAGGTGTCATTAATAAACGTGCGTGTTCCGGTGGAGGTATTACCGCTGCTGCTGCCAAGAGGAGGCAGTAAGCTCTGGAGATAGGCGGCAAAGCCGCCTTCGATCGCTCCTGCGCGGCAGCGGGCATAGACGCGGGTTCCTGCACTCCGATAAGAGGTAATGGTGTTTGCCAGTGTAATTGTGTTCCCAGAAATAGCGGTAATGCGGTTGGTGCCTGCATCAGAGCCAATTAAAAGCTCATCCCCCACCCGAAAGCCATCGGTCACCGAGCTAAAGGGGCAGGCGCCACCGGTGCGATACTCAGGGGGCATGGCTTGATCGTAGTCGTTCTCACCGGGTTGGATAAAGGCAAGGGTGATGGTGTTGGTATTTTGGGCAGGAGCGGCAAGCTTGCGCTGGGCAAAGCGAGTCTGGCAGAGGTCGTAGGCAACAATTTTAATGTTTTCGAGGTCGTCTTGAATCCAGTTGCTGGCTTCGGCAAAGCGGCGGGCGTTGGACTGGAACAGGGCGGCTACCACCACTGCCTGCATTGCCGCCACGGTAAAGAGGCTAATGACAAGAATTGAGGCGAGGACTTCGGCCAAGGTAAACCCTTTGCTCAAGAGGGTTCGCTGCCAAGGAGAGGGGCGAGTCATCAACATACATCTCCAACTTAGTACTGCGCAAGGCGGTTCCAGTTACTGGCTTCGGTGGTGCGTGCCACCACAATCGAGGAGTTTTGATAGGCTGCACCAAGGGCTTCGGGCAGGCGATCGGGCACGGAAATTTCGGCATTATTGGAGTTGGAGCCGTTCCACTCTTTAGCCCACACCGCACCGAAAATATCAGGTTGGCTGCTGCCACCGTTGATGCCCACCCGTGCATCGGGAGCATAGACAAACAGGCTGCCCGCCGTGGAGCCACCACTGAGGGTAAACTGCTGATCGGTTACCGCATTGTTAGGATCCGGTGGGTTGCCGTAGATGCGCAGGCGATCGGGGGTGCCGACCCCACTGGGCAGCCCCATATTGGCACCGCTGCCGCAGGTGTCGCTATTGGGGCTACAGGTATTGCGGATACCGGCTTGACCACTCAGGGAGATGTTCCCACTGACAAACAGGCGCACTGGCCAGCGGCTGGTGTTAATGGTGAGGTTGTTGTTGCCACTGAGGTTGATGTTGTGAACCCTGTAGGCGTAGTAAATCCTATCGGGATGTCCCACAGGTAAGCTGGTATCGACGTAGGGGCGATCGTCGGGGCGCGGCAGGGTCATCTCACCAATATTCCCTAGGTTGTAAGCACCTTGGCTATAGCGATCGTTGCTGTTGGTACCATCATTTTGGGTTCGACTCGTGAGGAAGTTTCTTAAGTCTGAGGGGTTGGGAGCCTGCACATTCCCATTGACAGGTGGGTTGCCTGATGGATTCACCGTAGGCGGTGGCGTAGGAAAGGGCGGCAACTCAATTTTATTGACGGCGATGGTGCCTTCAATGATTGAGTTATTAAGGGCACCCACAGCTTGCCTTAAGCCAGCGTTAGTGGGCTGGCCGTTGACGCATTGACTGGCTGGCACCTGACAGTTGTTGGCGTTGGTACAAATGACGTTACCGTTGACGGTGCCAAAGACATCGTTATTCCCCAAGTTAATACTTTGGGCAAGCAACCCCGGAAAGTTAGCGGGCACATTGCGATCGGTAATCACCATTTTTTGGAGGACGTAGGCATTGGCGGGGGAGTTGTTGGCTAGGCGACCTTCAATCAGCAAGTGGCCAGTTTCTGTAGGTTGGTCGTAAAGGTAGGCCAAAATGCGGTAGTTGCCTTGAGCGGGGGTGCCAATTTGACCGTTCAGGAGAATGTCTGTGACGTTATTGAGGGTGAAGCAGGGAGGTACGGCATCCCCAAGGCTGGCGGCAGTCCATTCGTTGACGGCGGTTACGGCAATGCCGGCGGTGTTGGGTTGCCCCACTTTGCTGGCATCGGCAGCACGGTTAATGAGATAGGGTTGATTGGTGTTGGGGTTGACGGGGTTGTAGGTACGTCGTAAAAGAATTTGATAATTGCCATTGAGAAGGCCAAGGGTGCGTGCCATTCCACCTTCGGCAACAGCAAAGGCCTGTTGGGTTTGCTTTTGTAAACTAGCGGTGCTGACATCGAGTTGCGATCGCGAAATGAGGGTGAGGGCAACCACCATCATAATTAGCCCCATCCCCAGCACTAAGGGTAAGGTAAAGCCGCGCTGGCGGTAGCGTCGCCGATGCCCTGTGGGGGGATGCATCAACCGCCGTGAGAGTGTGCGAAGGAGTTTTTTAATGGTCATTATTGTTACCCTCTTACGCCAACACTACTGTTCAGTCGTATCCATACCAGCTGCGAGTTGAATCCTGTGATGTGCCTTGAACACAAGTTAACGACCTAACACGATGCTTTTATAATGCCCCACAGGCAGGGTGAACTTAACCAAGCCGATTAAAAAAGCTAACAGTACAAGTGTGATTTAGCACAGGTTCTCTGAGCCTTACCAAAAGGCTACGCTAATTATAACAAAGCCGTTTGCCTACCCTAAAGTTTGCATAACATTGCTTTAGAACTGTTAACTATTCGTCAGGAAGCGTAAGGGGGCAATTGTGCGGGGACTGTGGCAGTTGCGGCTAGATACGTGGTTTCAACTTGAGCGCGCCAAAACAACCCTCTCGACGGAGTTGCTGGCGGGGCTGACAACGTTTTTGACGATGGCCTACATTCTGCCGGTGAATGCCCAAATTCTCTCGAGTGCAATTTTTTTGCAGCAACCCCAAGACTTACGGGGGGAGTTGATTATTGCCACGGCCGTGTCAGCGGCAGTGGGCAGTATTCTAATGGGGCTGTGGGCAAACTATCCAGTGGCGCTGGCGCCGGGAATGGGGATCAATGCCTTTTTTGCCTTTGCGGTGGTGCAACAATTGCAGATTCCTTGGCCGCTGGCGTTGAGTTCGGTTTTGCTTGAGGGGGTAATCTTTATTGTGCTCACCTTGAGTGGGGTGCGATCGCTAGTGGTGAATATGATTCCGGTGTCGCTGAAGGTGGCGATCGCGGCGGGGGTGGGGCTGTTTATTGCCTATATTGGCTTGGCTAATGCCGAAATTATCGTGCCGGATGCGGTCACTAAAACCACTCTGACCCAATTTCGCGCTTGGCCGCCAATTTTGGGGGCAGTAGGCACGTTGGTGACAGCGATGCTCTGTGCTAGGGAGGTCAAGGGAGCGATTTTTTTTGGGGTATTGGCAACCGCCGTTGTTGGCTGGATGGTAGGCGCAGCGCCATGGCCGACAGGGCTGGTGGACTGGCCGCGCTGGCCGTCCCATTTGTTTGGTCAGGCCGTGGTGGGGTTGGGGTCGCTACGCCCCCATCAGGTGAGTTCGTTTTTGTTGGTGACCTTGGTGCTGTTGTTCACCGATTTGTTCGATACGGTGGGCACCTTATCTGCGGTGAGTGTGCAGGCGGGGTTTCTGACTCGTCAAGGGCATCTGCCGCGATCGCTGGGCGCGTTTATGGCGGATGCGGTGGCCACGGTGGTGGGGGCGCTCTTTGGCACCTCCACGGTAACCACCTACATTGAGTCGGCAGCGGGGATTGCCATTGGCGGGCGGACGGGCTTAACGGCCCTTGTGGTTGGTGGGTTATTTGTGCTGTCTTTGCTGTTTTTGCCGATCGCCACCGCTATTCCAGCCTTTGCTACTACGCCAGCCTTAGTGTTGGTGGGGGTGTTTATGGTGCGATCGATCAGCGCGATTCCATGGCAAGACTTAACCGAGGCCATTCCAGCCTTTTTGGTAATGCTTGTGATGCCCCTGAGTTATTCCATTAGCGAAGGGTTAGCGGTGGGCTTTATTAGCTACCCTCTCGTGAAGTGGGCCAGCGGCAAAACCAACGAGGTGCACCCAGCCCTCTGGGTGTTGGCTGTTGTTTTTGTGGGGCACTATTTTTGGCGGTGATGCTCTTGCGTTACGCCGCTGGTGTGTCAACCACAGGCCGTCAAATTTAGGGTAGGATGCTTCTGGACTGCATTGATGGCCAAAGGTGCTATGGACTTAAAATCCCTTATTCGTGATGTCCCGGATTTTCCAAAGCCCGGTATTTTGTTCCGGGATTTAACAACACTGCTGCAAAATCAAGCGGGACTGCGGTATGTGGTTGACCAACTGGTGGAAAAGCATCGTCATGATGGCCTTGACTATGTGGCTGGCATTGAATCGCGAGGGTTTATTTTTGGCGCACCCTTGGCCTATCACTTAGGAGCGGGGTTTATTCCCCTGCGCAAACCGGGTAAGCTGTGCCGTCCTGTGTATTCCGTGGAATATACCCTAGAGTACGGTAGCGATCGCCTAGAAATGCACCAAGATGCGATTCAGCCGGGGCAACGGGTGCTGATTGTGGATGATTTGATCGCTACGGGGGGCACAGCTGCCGCCGCAGCGGGGTTAATGGCACAGGCCTCAGCGGAGCTTCACGGCTTTGCGTTTATTGTCGAGCTAGCGGACTTGGGAGGGCGTGCTAAGCTCCCTGATGTTCCCATTACGACGTTGGTGACCTATTAAGTGCTGAGTCATGCACTCTAACTTGCCTGCCGCAGAGGGGCAGCAGGGGGAGCTGTTTTCGGCGCAGGAGCAATGGCGGTTGCGATCGCCGGCGGGAACCTACAGCAGCACCGGCAACCTTGAGCTGAGCCTAGCCACCCTTGAGCAGTGGAAACTGCCGATCCGCACCTACCAGCAGCAGCAGCGATACGCAGTACAGCAACCGAGTTTATTTCCGGTAGCCGAGGCGCATCCAGCCCTCATTGTAGATCCGTGGGCACTGCCCCAGCACAACCCCCTCTTTTGGCGCCAAAAAAGGATAGGGGGCGATCGCCCGGCATTTTACTTTGTTATTGACTATGCCTACCCCCTACTACTGTACGTGGGGGAAACTGGACGTGGACAGCATCGCTGGCAGCAGGAGCATGACTGCAAGCGCTATGTGCAACACTATTTGTTTGTCCATCGCCAAAAACAATTAGCAGTGGAAGTGGGGGTTGCCTTTGATTATTCTGCGCCGACAAACCGCAAACACCGTCAACAGCAAGAGCAGCAGTTAATTACCTACTGGAAGTCTCCCTTCAATAAGGAAAACTGGCAGTATTGGCAGACCCCCTTTGTGGGGGGATCGTAAAATATTGCTGAACTGTAAAAGGAGCTTGGCAGGGAGTAGATATACTTAGAAATAGAGGAACGATCGAAAGACTAGACGCTGTTCTTCCTGCACAACCAAAAAGCTTATAAGATGCGTTCCGTGCCGGTGGTTGTTGGTTGCCATTGCATTCATCACAGGAGGCACTCATGCTGACTGAGCCACAAACGATTGCACCCACCGCCTTACTCCAGAGTCTTTTAGACTTACGCCATGAGGTGTTTAAGGAAGGGGAGGCTCGCTTTCAGCGCTGGCAACCCCACATTCGCCGTTCCCAGTTTCTGCCAAGTGCCCGGAATTTGGCTTACTATTTGGCCTTGCGCTGGCGGGATCTGCGTGCCATTCAAATGGCATTGATGCCTTGGGGGTTATCCTCCTTGGGGCGCATTGAAGCGCGGGTACTGCCTAACCTTGATGCGGTCATTAACACCTTGGGGGCACTGTGCCACTCTCAGCAGGGGTTGCCTCCGCGACCTCCCTTGGCAGCTTTTTTTGAGGGCGATCGTCAACTGCGCCAGCATACCCAAGAACTCTTCGGGGAGATCCGCGGCAAGCGCCATGTACGCATTATGGTAACGCTGCCAACTATTGCTGCCACAGATCCACAGTGGAGCATTACCCTATTGCGCAAGGGGATGAACTGCGCCCGTATTAACTGTGCCCACGACGACCCCGCCACATGGCAGGCGATGATTGCAAATTTACGGGCGGCGGTGCGCCTCACCAACCAGCCCTGTAAAATCCTGATGGATTTGGGCGGGCCAAAACCCCGGGTAGCAGAGGTGTTTCCTGAGGGGGCACGGATCAAGCCGGGCGATCGCCTCTACGTGCGCTACAACATCGATCGCTCCCGTGCGGGTGTTGTTCAGATCACGTGCTCCCTACCGGAAATTTTGCCCCAGCTTAAGGTGGGCGATCGGGTATGGCTGGACGATGGCCACATTGGCGGGCAGATTGTGGCAAAAAACGAGCAAGAGATTGAGCTAGTCCTCAGCCATTGCAAAAAAGGCCAACGCCTGAAACCGGATAAAGGCTTTAACTTCCCGGATAGCCAACTGTCGTTGTGTCCCCTCACTGATCGCGATCGCCAACACCTTGATCTAATTGTTCAGGAGGCTGACCTCATCGGTTACTCCTACGTGCAGTCTGCGGCTGACATTGCGCTCCTACAGTCAGAGCTTACCCAACGCTGTGGCGATCGCGCTCAGCGGCTCGGTATGATCGCCAAAATAGAAACCCCCCAAGCCATCCGTGCCCTGCCGGATCTCATAGTGCAGGCCGCAGGGCAGCAACCCTTTGGCATTATGATTGCCCGCGGCGATCTAGCCGTTGAAATTGGCTATCAACGGCTTGCGGAAATGCAAGAAGAAATCCTCTGGTTGTGCGAAGCTGCCCACGTCCCTGTCATCTGGGCCACTCAGGTCTTAGAAAATTTGGTTAAAAAAGGGGTGCCCTCCCGCGCAGAAATGACTGATGCGGCAATGGCAGAGCGGGCGGAGTGCGTCATGCTCAACAAAGGTCCCTACGTTGGTTTAGCCGTCGATACGCTGGATGATGTGCTGGTTCGCATGGAAGCCCATCAACAGAAGAAAACGCCTCAACTGCGTGCCCTACACTCTTGGCAACCCAGTGCGCCTGGCTACTAGGATTTGGCAGGAGCCGTAGATGCTTTCAGCACGGTTTCAAACAGGTGCATCACCTGCGTCCAAGCATCGTGAGCCGCCGCTGCATCGTAACTGTCGCGCTGATCGCAAAAGAAGCCGTGATCTGCCGGATAAATGAAAATGTGATGGCGGATGCCATGGTGGTGCAGCGCCCTTTCAATCTCTTTAACCTGCTCCATAGGAATACTTTGATCGCGATCGCCAAAAAAGGCGTAGAGCGTCCCGCGAATTTTCGGGGTTATGGCCAAGGTGGGCAGGCCGCCACCGGGAGTCATGGTGGTAATGCCCGCGCCATAAAACGCAGCAGTGGCCTTGATGTCGGGTAACTGAGCCACTAGGTAGGCCACATGACCGCCAAAGCAAAAGCCGATGGTGCCAATGGCATCCCCTTTCACTGCCTCTAACCCTTTCAGGTAAGCAATGGTGGCCTGAGTGTCGCTGAGGAGTTCATCGGCCTTCGTTTGGTTTTTGTACTGCCGCCCCAAGTCAATGTCAGCAGCGGTGTAACCGGTTTCAAACTGCGGCGCAAAGCGTTGGTACAACGCTGGGGCGATCGCCACATAGCCCTCACGGGCAATTCGTTCCGTCACATCTCGGATATGGGCATTAACCCCAAAAATCTCCTGAAACACAATGACACCAGGGTAGCATCCGGGGGCGGTGGGTGCCGCCAAGTAGGCATCAATGAGCAAATCACCATTGACCACTTTTACCCAACGACTGGTAATGTCTGCCATGACTGCCGTCCTATGCAGAGATGTCTAAGTCTGGGAAGGTACGTTTAATATCGTTCACCAGTTCATCCAGTTCCGCCAAAGCAGATTGGATGTCAATACTAATGGTGCCAGTACCGGGAAGCTCCATCAGCATTTTCAGACTCTCTCGTTTACTGAGAATGATCTGTAGGCGATCGCGCAGAGTGGGCAAATCCATAGATGTATAACCTATCTCAAAGACCACTCCTACTTTAACCCCCCCTTGGGGCAATTCAGCCCCTTTGGCTGAGAAGCGAGGCAGAATGACTCATTCCCCATTGATTTCAACAGGCCAATTAACGAAGAGGCACACACATATGGCTCATCACCAAAAAATGTTTAACGATTTAATTAGATATTGGGCGTTGCTGAATAGCTAAATAATAGCTAAATAGAAGTACGATTTTTGGGTTTGAGTCTTTTGGTGCCCTCACCCTAGCCCTCTCCCAAAGGAGAGGCAACAGGACTCTTAGCTCCCTTCTCCCCAAGGAGAAGGGTTGGAGATGAGGGCAATTCATAGCCACACTCAGCAACACCAGATATTGTATTTGTGGTATCAACGCCAGTGCGTTCTCGCTAGAGATTATATTATATATTTCTCAGTAGGGTGCACCTCGGCCCCCTGCTAAAGTAAGGCTTCACTTGCCTTGGCAAAAAACTATAATATAACTTTTTGTAAGCCGATGAATAAGAACTTCGTCAAAGCCCTGTGCACTCAAAGTTGCATGGGGCTCATAAGCTTGGTCTTACTATCGCCTTGGGCCAATGCTCAAATTACTCCAGCAACGAATGCAACTGGGACAACCGTCGATGTCATCAATCATCAGTTCAACATTGGTGGGGGAACCCTCTCAGGGGATGGCAAAAACCTCTTTCACCTGTTTCGGGAGTTTGGCCTCCACAGTGGACAAACGGCAAATTTCCTCTCCAGTCCCCAAATTCGCAACATTTTGGCTGGGGTGAATGGTGGTCATGCTAGTTACATCAACGGCCTCATTCAAGTGAGTGGGGGCAATAGCAACCTTTACTTATTAAACCCCGCTGGCATTGTCTTTGGGCCACAGGCACGCCTTAACCTCCCTGCTGCCTTCCATGCCTCCACCGCATCGCGGGTACACTTTGCTGGGGGTTTCTTTGACCTTAACGGCACCAACACCTACACAAACCTAGTTGGTAACCCAACCGGCTTTGAATTTGCCAACAAGGGGATCATCATCAACGAAGGGCATCTTAGCGTCAACGCGGGACACACCCTGAGCCTGATGGCGCATCAGGTCATCAACACCGGCACCCTTTCCGCTCCGGGCGGTACCATTAACATCATTGCCGTGCCCGAATCAGGACTTGTGCGGGTTTCGCAAGAGGGGATGCTCCTGAGCTTAGAAATTCCCMAAGAGAGGCTGCCCGCCGATGGGGTTATCCAAGCGATAGATCTACCGACCCTCCTTGCTGGGGGCAATGGCTATCCAGCCGTGAACAGTGTGATTCAAAATGCCGATGGCAGCATCAGCTTAGTTCACGATGCCACGAAGTTACCCATGACAACCAATACCGCTGTCGTGGGTGGCACCCTTGATGTTGCTAGCCCAGCCGCCCAAGGAGGACAGATTACCATTGCAGGTTTGGGTAGCAACATTGGCTTGATCAGCGCCCAACTGACTGCGGCTGGCGCAACTGGCGGCGGGACAATTTTAGTGGGCGGCGACTACCTTGGGGGCACAACTGAAACCAATCGCCTTGATAGTAGCTTTAATGCCCAGAACCTGTTTGTAAATGCCACCAGCACCCTAAATGCCGATGCCCTTAGCAATGGCAATGGCGGCACTGTCATTAACTGGGCAGACAATAGCACCCGCTTCAAGGGGCAGATTACAGCGCGCGGCGGTACCTTTGGTGGCGATGGTGGCTTTGTCGAAGTATCTGGCAAGCAATACCTTGACTTTCAGGGGATCGTGAATACCACTGCGGTTAACGGCGCAACAGGAACCCTTTTACTCGATCCGACAGATATTTATATCTCTAATTCACTAGATAATAACATCACATCTTCATCGCCATTTAGTGCTGTAAGTCCGCTACCATCTTCTGATCTCAATATCAATACATTACTGGCAGCCTTAAATTTATCAAATGTTATTGTGACAACTGCCAGTAGTGCAAATGCTGCTGGCAATATTTTCGTACTTGCTCCAATCATTAGTAATTCACCAAACTCTTTAACCCTAAACGCAAACAATAATATTATTATTCGCGAGCCAATTTCACTTCAAGGTGATCTTAATTTACAAGCACAAGGGGTGATTCAAAATCAGTTTTCCCAAAATAATCCGATTAATATTAGTGCTGCAAGTATTCAAGCAAACGCATCCATACAAACCAATGGAACGAACATCAACCTCAGTGCAACAGGCAACATTACCTTGCCCGCCAACGGTAATATTACAACTGTCGCAAACACAGGAATTGGCAACATCACTATTGCTAGCACAAGTGGGACAGTGTCCCTCGGTGGGTTGCTGGCAGCCGGTTTAGGCAATATTACTATCAATGGCAATACTAATCTACTGGGGGGAACATCTTTTTCTGGCTCTAGCATCAATATTAACGGAACGATTAATGGCAATCAGGACTTGAGTTTTAACTCCACAGGAGCTACTGTTTTGGGGGGCAATATTAATGTTGGTAGCATTACAACTAGTTTAACAGGGACAACTCAAATTCGTGGAAATATTGATACTACTGGTAATCAAGTATTTAACAACCCAGTCACCATTAATGATGCCACACCCAGCAACCCATTAACAATTAATGGCAATCAATTGATCTTTAATGCAACTCTGAATACTGCAAGTAGTACGTTCTCACTAACCAGCAATCAAATTAACTTTAACGGTGGCGCAGGCAGTGTGTCCGGATCAGGGATTTTCGTGCTTGGTAAAAATACGGGTACCTTTAGTCAGTCAGACCTAGCGCCTTTTGCGAACGGCTTCAGCGCAATTATTCTGAGTGGCCCCTCTGGTGTTTCCATCACTAGTCATCTGACTGCCCAAGATCCCTTGATTATTGCGAGCTTTGGTTCTATCAACACTAACGGTAACTCCATTACAGGCATTGACAATGCTGGAATCACACTCCTCTCCACTACGCCACAGACGTTTCAGAGTTTTCAGAGCGGTAATTTGAACCTTGCTAACCTTGGTCAATTACCTGTTGGGCAAGGCAGTATCAATGTGGGGAATATTTCTACAACTGGTGGCAATATCGTCATCACTGGCCAAGCCATCACGGCTGGCAGTTTGCTGACAAGCGCTCTGGGGACTGGGATCTTTCTGAATGCTGCGGGCACCATTAACACAGCCAACCTCACCACAAACGCAGGGGTCGTTAATCTTGCCTCGGCCAACGGCAGTATTGACACTGGTGACATTTTTACGCGGGGCGGTAATATCTCGATTGCTGCTAGCAACGGCAACATTACGTCAGGCTCCCTTATCAGTGCTGGCAGTGGCGGTAATGTCAATCTTTCTGGGATCAATCTATTATTGAGTTTTATTAATGCTGGCACTGGAAACGTCGATATTTTTGCAGGTAATTCGTTGCGACTAACGGGAGCCTTTACTGTTGACGGCATTCTCACCAGCATCTATGGCAATGCCATTAATATTTTTATTAATAGTGATACCTTTTTCTTGGTTGGTAATCCAGCGGTCAATGGTACGCTTGGTGCGCTGGTGACCCCCAATTCAGTGATTGCCCCCCTAGCGAATGGCAATCCAACGATTCTTTCGGGAACGGTTGAGCGTGGCAATATTCGCTTCCAGAATTTAGGCCCTAATCTGGTCTCTAATCCTTGCTCGCAGTTGCAGTACAGTAACAGTGAGTGTACTCAGGCGGCTAACAATGTATTGCAACCTCCACCACCGGCAATAATTCCGCCGTTGCAGCCCCCTTCTGAGCTTCCACCAGTCCTGTTTCCACAAGAGATTGCCCTTGCTCTAGAGAATAATGACTTAGAAAATGCCCTAATTTTGCTCGATCAGATGGGGTGCCAAGAGGTCAGCAGCTATTTTGGGCGCAGCTGTGATGCGGATGAGCTATCGCTGGCGCAAATTCAGGCCATCCTCAACGAAATTGCCAAGCAAACGGGCAAGAAACCTGCGGTCATTTACATGCTCAACCGTCCTGAACAAACGGATCTCTTGATGGTGACTCCTGAGGGTGAGCCAATTTATCAAGCCGTGAAGGGGGTGGGGCAACTCCAAGTTCTCAAAGCTGTTGAGGAGTTCATGAACAATGTGCGGGATCCGCGGCTCGTCAATACCCGTACCTACTTGCCAGCATCGCAACAGCTTTATCAATGGTTGATCGCGCCGCTGCGTCCGCAACTGGAGGCTCAAGGGATAGAAACGCTGGTCTTTGTGCCGGCTGGTGGGATGCGAGGGATTCCAATGGTGGCACTGCACGATGGTCAAGGCTTTTTGGTAGAGCGCTTTAGCGTTGGGCTAGTACCCAGTATGAGCTTAATGGATACCCGCTACCGCAATGTTCAGCAGGGGCGCATTTTGGCTATGGGAGCCTCGGAGTTTGTGGATCAGTCGCCATTACCGGCGGTACCGATTGAATTGGCTCAGATCACAGACGATTTGGGGGGTGGGAAAGAGTTTTTGAATGAGGCGTTCACCATTTCTAATCTTCAGGCCCAACGGCGGAGTGGAGCTTATCAGGTGATCCATTTGGCCACCCACGGCGAGTTCCAGCCGGGGTCTCCAGAAAATTCCTATATTGCGTTTAGGGATAGCCGCTTGAATCTGTTGCAGCTGCGCAATTTGCAGCTCTACCGCCCGGATACTGAACTGTTGACCTTGAGTGCGTGTCGAACTGCCGCTGGGGATTTGGGGGCAGAGTTAGGCTTTGCTGGTTTGGCGGTGCAGTCAGGGATTAAGTCGGTGCTGGCCAGTTTGTGGTACGTCAGTGATGAGGGAACCTTGGCCTTGATGACTGAGTTTTATCATCAGTTAAATACGGCACCAATTAAGGCTGAAGCGTTGCGGCAGGCGCAGTTAGCGATGCTGCGGGGGGACGTTCAAGTCAAGGGCAATCAACTGCAAACCCCACGGGGATCAATTCCGCTGCCGCCAGACGTGGCTCGTGGCGGGGGCGATCGCCTCCTCAGACATCCCTACTATTGGTCTGCGTTTACGATGATTGGCAGCCCGTGGTAGCTTGTCCTAGCTAATTCAATCGGTCAATGTGCAGCACTATGGAGGGCGGTGCTTGGGCGTGAAGCTGGGCCTGTAAGGTCATGGCGGCAGCTATCAATGCGTCTAAGTCAAGGCCATAATGGGTGGGGTCGCACTGTTGCAGGCGGCGGGTTCCTTCCCCTAGAAGTAAAATTGCCCCCCGGGAGTTACTGCGGCTAGCATGGTAACAGGCAACAGCAATCTGCAACAGACCTTGATAAAAGGTGCGATCGGGTTCGGTAGCCTCTAACCACAGCACTTCGAGGGTGTCGTGGCACGCATAGTATTGGCCGCTGTTGAATTGGGCGATCGCTTGCTGTAGGGGGTCAGATAAATGCATCGGTTATCCTGAAGATCGATGAACACGCTCACAGCTAAGTAAATAGCAGATAACACCCCATGCGTATTCGCTACACCTAGGACATACAATCACTTTGGAGCTGAACATTAACACCTTCCCCGCGCTTGCAAGCGGAGTCCTTGGAGAACTCTCAATGATTTTTTACAAAAACATGACTGGCGATCGTTTGTTTCACGAGTGCTTGCTCCTTTACAAAGGATAAAACGATTGCCGAAGCTGCGGTCACAGCGTTCAACGAGCAGTATAATACCGGTGAGTTTACAGAGATTTTTGAGGCAGCGGATCCACGCTTCTAGGAAACTACGAGCCCTGAGGAACTAACGAACATTTTAGCGACTGTCCAAGAGGGCTTAGGGTCTGTTGAAGAGATCAACCAAACCTCATGGACGGTAGAAGCTCTCCCCGAAGGCTCCCTCGTCAAATTGGCCTACAATGTGGAATTTGCCGAAGCCAGTGGCACTGAAGAATTTGATTACCTGATTGCCGATGGAGAAGCCCGGCTCTTGCGCTTTAAATTTATATACCGATAACGTATTTACGCCACTCTTGGTGCGTCCCTGTACGTACGTGCTTGGTGACTTCAAAGTACAAACTGCTAATGGGGCGGCGGGGCGTTTGCCGCAGGGGCATACTGGCTTCTTTGGGGGTTCGGTTACCCTTTTTGACATTGCAGCGCACGCAGGCAGTCACAATATTTTCCCAACTCTCACCACCTCCACGGGACTTTGGCACCACATGATCCAGAGTGAGTTCGTCACCTGTATAACCACAGTATTGACACGAATGATTATCACGGTGCAGGATATTGCGGCGAGTCAGCGGAATTTCTTTATAGGGGGTGACCACGTAGTGCCGCAGGCGAATGACTGTGGGCAATGGAAAGTTGTTATAGACCAGCTTCCCGTTGTGCTCAATTTGCTCTGCTTTGCCCTTAATTAAAAGAACAACGGCCCGCTGCCAACTCGTAATATTGAGTGGTTCGTAGGAGGCATTGAGTACCAGAACCTTTGCCATACTCGTTGACACACGGCATCCCTACCGATGATAGCATATTTTGCTGCTGCGATTTTAACCCAATCAGCTTTAGCGATTCATATGCTCAGCAAGAAGTGCTTGGGCACGGGGTTTATAGAGCAGATAAAACAGCGATTCCATGTAGCGCATCATATCTTCACGATTTTCTTGAGAGGAGAAGTTCCAGAATCCGTAGATTTTTGCGAGGGACAGTAAGCGGGTACAGTGAATTTTCCACGTGTAAGTGCTATAGACCCTCTCTATCCCTGCTTTAGAAATGCTGTGCCAGTAGTTGGGATCGCGATCGCACCGCTCTAAAAAGGCAACTATTGTGTCCGCCATTTCTTCAAGGTGGGTGGGGTTAATGTAAAAGCCGTTGATACCGTCTTGAATAATTTCCAACGGGCCACCAAACCGCGTACCAAAGGTAGGCAGGCCAGTGATCATGGCTTCTAAGATCGTCAGACCAAAGGCTTCAAAGAGCGCGGGCTGCACAAATACCCCTTGATGGTCGGCAATAATGCGATAAACTTCGCCGGAGTCGGCTTTGGGCAAGCGCACCCCTAACCAGCGAATTTTATCGTGGAGATCGTACTGGTGAATGATTTGATAGAGCTTTTCAATTTCACTGATTTCTTCGCGATCGCTAGACTCTTCGGTGCGGAGTTTGCCAGCCACCAGAATGAGATTACAGTGCTCTTGCAGAGCTTTACTGCGGCCAAAGGCTTCTGCTAGGCCGGTGAGGTTTTTAATGCGGTCTAAGCGAGCCATTGAAAACAGAGGGCGTTTTTCCGGGTGACTGAGGTGGCCATAGACCTGCTGGGGGTCATCTAGGGTAAAGAGTAATTCCTCTAACCGTTGGCGATCGCCCTCGAGGCGGTCTCCCTGTTGATAGTAGGGGAAGTACACTTGCTCATTGACGCCGGGGGGCACCACATTAAACTTGGGGCTAAACAGTTCAATGCCATTGACGACATGGTACAAGTCCGGCATCGTGAAGGATTGGTAGGACTCGTACTGGCCAATGCTGTCGGGAGTGCCAACAATTTCTTGGTAGGTGCTGCTGATAATAAAATTGGCAGCATTCATGGCAATTAAATCCGCCGTAAACTGCAGGGAAAAGTGGTATTTATCCTCCAGATCTTGCCAGTAGAGGTTACTAAAAAGATACTTGGATTTTTCAAGGGCATGGGCAATATTGCACTGGGTGACCTTGAGGCGGCGCGCCAGTAAAAATGCCACCAAATTGCCATCGGAATAGTTGCCAATAATGAGATCTGGCACATGGCCAAACTCAGCCCGTAGTTCGCGTTCGGCATCAATGGCGAAGGTTTCAAGGTACGGCCAAATTTCAAAACGGGATATCCAGTTTTGGGTCACCGCGGGGTTAAACTCTCGGAAGGGCACCCGCAAAATCCATGCATCAGTGGTACCGTAAATTTTTTCGAGGCGCTGGTTGCAAAGGGTTCCCTCAGCATTGGGAATCAGGCGAGTGAGGACAATAATTTTCGGGTGGACATCAAGAACATCTAGCCCCGCCAGCTCCAGATCTTCACGGATTTGTTTTTCAAGGCTTTTCACCTGATCAAGGATATAGACAACTTGGCCGCCAGTGTCGGGTCGCCCCAGCACCCCCTCTTGGCCAAACCAACCGTGGGGCGAAATCAAGGCAATCCGAAAGATCATCGGAATCCGCGATACAAAGGCTTCGAGAACTTGGTGATCGGGAGAGTCCAGCAGTTGATCCAAAATTTCAAGGGTGTCGCGTACTCGCGCGGCGGTGTTCCCCCACCCCGGTTCAAAGCCGAGGGTTTGCAGGTCAAAGCGGAATTCGTTGTAGGGTTCAGCCGCTGGGCGATCGCCGAGGTGAATAATGGCTTGCTTCACCTGTTCTGAAAGATGCTGTGGTGAGCGTATCCGCTCGTTGATCAACAGTTGACAGCCGTTGTAGCGGTGAACTTGTAGGAAGTTAAAGAGGTTTTGCTGCCATTGGCGTGGATCTTGGAATAGCTTACTAGACAGATAGCGATTGAGGAAGGCCACGCCTTTGCCAATATTTTTGGAGTCGCGAATCGTGGGGGAATAGTCGTAGAAGGGCTGAACATCAATTTCAAACACATCCCCTTCGTTAGGATGGTAGCGATTCACAAAGCGATCGCGCAAGTCCAGTAGCTCTGGTACCGACATTGGCACAATGGTTAAGTCTTCAAGGAGTCGATACACCTCCTGTTGGGCAATCCGAGGACGAATAATCCAGCATAGGCTTTCATTATCAACAATAATTTCTTGGGTAAAGAAGATGAGCTTACCTAAGCGCGACTGAGTCATAGGAGTGTTAGGTTTGCCCTGTTCACGGCAGTACTCATCAAAGGCCGCTAAAATTTCGTTGCGCAGCAAATAGCGTTTCTCGCCAAGCTGCAAAATACGGACAAACTGACGCAGGTCACTGCGTTCGTCGCTTTCGACCACTGATTTGAGGAGTAGGGATGTCATCGAAAAAACCTAGATCACAACAACACCTTAAACTCTAGACGGGGCTGGAGTAAAGCACGTTTCTCCTGATGCTAAAACTGCCTTAGGTTGCATCATTCGACTCATCACAGGCTCAAAAATACGCCAAGAGAAGCCGCCCTCAAGCTTGTTCTTCAACCTCAGCAGCGGATGACGCTGAGTCATGGCTCAGCGGATTAAGCACTACAATAGCGCTATGCCTGCAATAGCGCCATGCCTGCTGAAGTAGTGGACATTCTCAGTGCCGAAGACCTGCGGCGCACAGTGACCCGGTTGGCCTCCCAAGTGGTTGAGAAGGCACGGGAGAACCTAGGGGCGATCGTCCTGCTGGGGATCCACACCCGCGGGATTCCCCTCGCACAATTATTGGCTCAACAAATTGAGTCCCTCGAGGGGCTGTCTGTGCCGGTGGGGGCGCTCGATATTACCTTTTACCGCGATGATCTTGACCGTATTGGCCCGCGTACGCCTCAGCAAACCACCATTCCGGTAGATTTGAGTGGGCGCATTGTGCTACTGGTGGATGATGTGATTTTTAGTGGCCGTACCGTGCGCTCTGCCCTTAATGCTGTCCATGACTATGGGCGACCCAAGGCCATTTGGCTATTAGTCCTCATTGATCGGGGGCACCGCGAATTGCCAATTCATCCAGATTTCACCGGTAAAGTTTTACCCACTGCCCGCGATGAAGTGGTCAAGGTGCTGTTGCAGCAGACGGATGGGCGAGACGGGGTCGAGTTGTGGAAGCCTGCCGTCTAGGCGAGGCCATCAGCCGTTAGTAAGACCTTGTACAGCCCCGGTCGGCGATCGCGAAAGAAGCCGTAGGCGGCGCGGAGCCGCTCAATAGCAGCCAGATCAAATGCGTGTACTAGAACCGCCTCATTGGAGCGATCGGCGACTTCTACTAGATCACCACGCGGATCGGCAATAAACGAACTGCCGTAGAAGACGTGACCGTCTTCGTCCCCAACACGATTGGCGGCCACAATGGGAATCACATTGGCCACCGCATGACCCACCATCACCCGCTGCCATGGGTCTTTTGTATCCAAGGTGGGATCGTGGGGCTCACTCCCAATGGCGGTGGGGKACAGCAGAACCTCTGCCCCCATCAAGGTCATCGCTCGGGCCGCCTCAGGAAACCACTGATCCCAGCAGATCCCAACCCCTACCTTGCCGTAGCGGGTGCGCCACACCCGAAAGCCGGTGTTCCCAGGGCGGAAATAAAATTTTTCTTCGTAGCCAGGGCCGTCGGGAATGTGACTTTTGCGATACACTCCCAAGGTAGTGCCATTGGCGTCAATCATGGCCACACTGTTGTAATAGACGGTGCCGGCTTTCTCAAAGAAAGACACCGGAATTACAACCGCCAGTTCTCGTGCCAAGGCTTCAAAGTGGGCGATGGTGGGGTGATTCCTGAGGGGATGCGCCCGTTCAAAGTAGATATCCCGCTCTTCCTTACAAAAATAATGGCCTTCGAAGAGTTCGGGTAAGACGATGACCTGTGCACCCTGACGGTGGGCTTGCCGAACTAGCTCACTCAGGTGCTCAATATTGGCATCTAGGTCGTCACTTAGTTTTGCTTGAACGGCAGCAACAGTTAGTGTTTTCATAGCTCCTGCTGGGTGATGCAATGGAAGGCACCGCCCCCTTCTAAAAGGGTACGAGCACTCAAGCCAATTGTGGTGCGGCTAGGAAAAAGATCTGCGATCGCGGCAACGGCTTTGGCATCTGCCTCAGTGCCGTAGGTAGGCACCACAACGGTGGTATTGGCAATATAAAAATTCACATAGCTGGCAGGTAAAATCTCCCCTTGGGTGCTGGTTACGATCCCCGGAGAGGGCAGGGGAATAATTGTGAGCGATCGCCCCCGGGCATCCGTAAGCTGCTGTAACTGTTGATAAATCGCACTGAGAACGTCGTAGTTCGGATCCTCGCGGCTCCAAGGCAGCATACACACCACTGTTGCCGGTGCCACAAAGCGTACCAAGGTATCGATATGGCCGTCGGTGTGATCGTTGGCAAGCCCCGATTCAATCCAGAGAACTTTTTCCACGCCGAGGGCATCCCGCAGGTGTGCCTCAACCTCAGCAACCGTCACACCCGGATTGCGGTTGGGGTTGAGTAAACATTGCTGGGTACTCAGGCAGGTTCCCTCGCCATCCACCTCAAGGGCACCCCCTTCTAAGGTCAGGGATAGGGTGCGGTAGGGCAACCCCATCAATCTAGCTAAGCGGGGGGCTAGCTCGGCATCGCCCGCTAGCTCGTACTTCTTGCCCCAGCCATTAAAGGGTAAGCACAGGAGTTGGCGATCGCCCTGCTCATTCACTAGGGTAATAGGAGCTGTATCCCGTAACCAAATATCGCCAAAGGGCACGCGGTGAAACTGCGGCTGCAATGCACCAAGGAAAGACTGTGCCTCACGCTCTCCGGCTTCATCGAGAACTAGGATGTTCAGTGGCTCACCGTAACAGTAACCCGTCCTAGGATCAGGGTTGGCGATCGCCCGGCACAACGCTGTAAACTCAGCGCGCACCTGCGGCAGTAAATCTCCCCACAATGCTTCGTGGCTAGGAAACGCTAACCAACAGGCACGATGGGGCTGCCATTCCGCAGGCTGAAAAAACGAGGTCGGCGAGATGCCCATTTACCTCTTTTTGCTTGCTTTAGAGGGATTGGCCTTAGCAGCAGCCTTGTTAGGTCCTTTCTTGCCCTTAGGAGTTTGCTGAGCTTTGGTGCTACCACTGTACTTACGGCGGAAGCGCTCGACCCGCCCCTCCGCATCCAGAATTTTCTGAGTGCCGGTAAAGAAGGGGTGGTTCCCCGACCAAATGTCCACATGGAGTTCTGGCTTCGTTGACCCAACGGTCATCACCACTTCACCATCACAATAAACTTTGGCCTCAGGGTACCATTGCGGATGAATGTTAGGTTTGGGCATAGGAACCTCGCAAAAACGATAGAACAACCAATGACAGCCAAATAATGCTAGCGCTTCGAGTATTGTGGCGCTTTCCGTGCCTTGCGTAACCCGTACTTGCGCCGCTCCTTCGCGCGGGGATCACGGGTGAGATACCCCTCAATTTTCAGGGGCTTACGATTTTCGAGATCCAATTGACACAGTGCCCGCGCCACCCCCAAGCGGATAGCATCGGCTTGGCCGGTTAAGCCACCGCCACTCGCATTCACATAGATATCGTAGCTACTCTCAAGACCAAGGGTTTCGAGGGGTGCTTTGACCAGCCCTAAATAGGTAGGGTTATGCTGCAAGTAATCAGCGCCGTCCCGACCATTAACGATAAATTGGCCATTGCCGGGTATCAATCGGACTCGGGCAATGGCGGATTTACGACGACCCGTTCCCAGATAAACAACTCGTTTCGACTGATCAGCAATCTGCATGGCTTAAGCTCCCGGAATGGTGGTAATGGTTAAGAACTGAGGTTTTTGGGCTTGGTGAGGGTGCTCCGCCCCAGCATAGACTTTCAGCTTGGTGAACAATTTACGCCCAAGGGAGTTTTTCGGCAGCATTCCTTTGACAGCGTGCTCAATGATCCGCTCAGGGATGCGGGCTTGCAACTGATCAAAGGTCTCTATTTTCATGCCTCCCGGACGACCGGAATGGCGACGGTAGAGCTTTTGGGAGCGTTTTTTGCCCGTAACCGCCACTTTCTCGGCGTTGATCACAATGACAAAATCACCGGTGTCCATATGGGGTGTATAGATGGCTTTGTTTTTGCCTCTGAGAATCCGGGCGATCGCCGTCGCAAGGCGACCCAGGCGCTGATCCGCTGCATCAATAACGTACCACTGGGGGTCAAGGGACTCCACGGTGGGTAGCGGCGTTTTCAGGGTATTGGTCATCACAAACTCCATAGATTCTTAAGCAATCGACAAGTGCGGCAAGGCGGTGGCCAACTGAAACTGTGGCATTGCATGGGTGCACAGCCCACGGGGAAAGGGCGGCTCAGGGTAGCCGACGCCTAGCAGACACAGACCCGCCGCTGGGGCTGCATACTTCACTAAATGGCGTTGCTCTTGCTGCCAGATCTCCGTAAAACTGGCGGGCGATCGCCGCCCTTGGCCGACCTGCACCAAGAGACCCACCAGCAACCGCATCATCCCGTAGAGGAACCCAGAGGCCTGCACCTCAATTTCCACTAAGGCACCGCGGCGCTGACAGCTCACCTCCTGCACCTCTACCCACGAATGGCGGCGCTTCGACCCTGCACGATGAAATGCACTGAGGTGATGCCGCCCGACTAACGGCATCAACACCGCCTGCATGCTCTCTGTATCAAGGGGGTACTGGTAGCAGTGCCACGTTAACCCCCGCAAAAACAAGTTGGGGCAAGGATCCGTGTAAAGGGTATAACGATAGCGCCGCCAAAGCGCCGAAAAACGCGCATGCCAATGCTCAGGCACGGCTGCCGCTGCTCGAATCAGAACATCCATTGGCAAACGCGCATTTAAGACCGCTGGCCAGCGATGGGCAGGAATCGGCGAGTTAACCGTGACGTGGGCAACCTGACCCGCCGCATGTACCCCAGCATCTGTGCGCCCGGCCGCCACTACACTCACTGGATGATTCACGACACGGGCGATCGCCTGCTCCAGAACCTCTTGTACAGTCCGTTGCCCCACTTGGCGTTGCCAGCCGTGGAACGCCATCCCTTGGTACTGAATCAGCAGTGCAAGGCGCTGTTGCCCTGTCGTTGCCATCGCTGCCATCCTCAGGCTCAAACGAGTTCAATAACCGCTAGTTCAGCATTGTCCCCCCGCCGCCGCACGCTGCGAATAATGCGGGTATAGCCACCGTTGCGATCGCCATAGCGCTCAGTGGCCTGGGCAAAGAGCGCATGAACCAGTTGCTTATCGTAGAGATACCCCAATGCCCGCCGCCGCGCCGCCAGCGACCCATCCTTTGCCAAGGTAATCATTCGTTCTGCCTCTGAGCGCACAGCCTGTGCCCGTGCCTTCGTGGTCGTGATGCGACCATGGCGAATGAGTTCTGTCGTGAGGGAGCGCAAGAGTGCCCGTCGCTGATCCGCAGGCAACCCCAGTTGGGGGACACGACGTTGATGACGCATATCAAAAACCTCAACCTGATAACTTTAGTTAGTTAGAGCGAACCGCTTTTTGGGGGGGCAGCGTAATACCCAAGTGCTTTTGTAGCGCCTCAATCACTTCTTCGGCAGACTTTTGGCCAAAGTTCTTGATTTCCAATAAATCTTCTTGGGAATACTCCAATAAGTCCGCAACCGTATTCACTTGGGCACGCTTCAAGCAATTGTACGCCCGCACCGAAAGATTCAATTGCTCAATTTGAATTTGACCCGTTTCATCGTATTCATCGGTTGCCGTTGTCTCTGAGGCATGCAGGGGCACTTCCTTCAACGGACTAAAGAGATCCACCAAAATGCCCGCTGCTTGGTTGAGGGCATCCTGAGGGGTTAAGCTGCCATTGGTCCAAATCTCAAGCTTCAGATAGTCCTGTAAGGGGCGCTCTCCCTCAGTGCCACTGGTACGCATCGAATCAACACTGTAATTCACGCGCCGCACCGGCATAAATACTGCATCTAGCTGCAAGTAGTCCAGCGCCATGCGATCGTCGCGCACCCGCTCCACCGAACGGTACCCCTTATCACGCTCCACTTTGAACTCTAGCTCTAAAGTTGCTCCTGGCATCAGCGTCGCAATGTAGTGATTGGGGTTGACTACCTCCACATCGGAGGACAACTCAATCAAAGCCGCTGTTACCGTTAACGCCTCGGACTCAGGGGCTTGGGCGTAGATGCGACCCACCTGAGGCTCAGTTGTATGGCTGCGAACCACTAGCTGCTTCATTTGCAGCAAAATATCCATCACATCCTCACGCACACCGGGAATCGTAGAGAATTCGTGATTAACACCAGCAATACGCACCGCCGTCACAGCACTTCCCGGTAAATCAGACAGCAGCACCCGCCGCAGTGCATTCCCCACCGTTACCCCTTGACCGGGCGCTAAAGGATGGAGCGCAAACTGGCCATACTGACTTTGATCCTCTTCAATCCGTGTCTCTAAACATTCAATTTGATATGCCATAGCCATGCTCCCAAATAACCCAAACCCAAACCTCATCCTTAGACTCGCCGCCGTTTGGGAGGGCGACAACCATTGTGGGGAATTGGTGTGACATCTCGAATGAGGGTAATTTCGAGCCCAGCCGCTTGCAGTGCCCGAATAGCCGTTTCCCGACCCGACCCGGGCCCACTCACCATGACCTCAATTTGGCGCATACCCTGATCAATGGCACGTCGTGCCGCACTATCGGCAGCGGTTTGAGCCGCAAAGGGGGTTCCTTTTTTTGCGCCCTTAAAGCCACTGGAGCCAGCAGAGGCCCAAGCGATCACTTCACCGCCGGGATCGGTAATAGAAACGATTGTATTGTTGAAGGTTGATTGAATGTGGGCAACGCCACTGGGGACATTGCGCTTTTGCTTACGAGGGCCAGACCGTTTTGCAGAGGGTGCCATAATCTATCCAAATATGAGGGTCGAACAGGTTACAGAGACGGAAACAACTATTTTTTGGCAGCAGGTTTCTTCTTGCCAGCGACAGTGCGACGACCACCGCGGCGAGTACGGGCATTCGTGCGCGTCCGCTGTCCCCGTACGGGTAGCCCCAAGCGATGCCGCCGACCACGGTAACTGCCAATATCCATTAACCGCTTGATGTTCATGGCTTCAAGGCGGCGTAAATCCCCCTCCACTTGGTAGTCGTCAATGGCGGAGCGCAAGGCCGCTACATCAGCATCCGATAAATCGCGGGTGCGGGTATCAGGATTGACCCCCGTTTTCGCTAAAATTTCCTTTGAGCGGGTCAAGCCAATCCCATAAATATAGGTCAGGGCAATTTCAATACGCTTGTCCCGGGGCAAGTCAACACCAGCAATACGAGCCATGAATCTAGTTCCTATCTGTTAAACAACTAACGGGTTACCCTTGGCGCTGCTTGTGCTTGGGGTTGGTGCAAATCACCATCACCCGACCGCGCCGCCGAATAATGCGGCATTTTTCGCAAATACGCCGTACCGATGCTCTTACTTTCATATTAGTCGCTCATCTAGTCGCAAATTTGATATTCTAGCAGGGTAAAGGTCGTAAATCAAACAAATGCCTACTTCTTCCGCAGCCGATAGGTGATCCGTCCCTTGGTCAGGTCGTAGGGAGTGAGCTCGACCTTGACGCGATCGCCCGGCAGAATTTTGATGTAATTGCGGCGAATTTTCCCGGAAATATGGGCAAGAACATTAAAGCCATTGTCCAAATCCACACGAAACATGGCATTGGGCAAAGACTCTGTGACCGTACCTTCAATTTCAATGGCATCTTGCTTAGACACAATTGACCTCCCCAAGGCGAGCTTTAATCGCAGCAGTGACCTCCGCGATGGTGCCAGTACCATCCACATGAACAAACTTGGGATGGCTGACGTACTGCTGAATCATAGGTAGCGTTTCTTGCTCATAGACCTGTACCCGCTTGAGAATGGTTTCCGGTGTATCATCGGAGCGCTGCTGACCAGAAGCTGCTTGCTTCGCTCGGTTCAGGGCGCGCTCTTGGAGGATGTGGGCAGGCACATCTAAAAACAGCAAATAGTCGTAGGTTTGGCCAATATCCGTCAGCATGGACTCAAAGATCTTTGCTTGGGACGGGTTGCGCGGGAAACCATCCAGCAGCCAGCCGGTTGCTGTATCCGCTTGCTGGAGGCGATTGGCCACCATGTCCACAATGACTTGATCTGGAACCAGTTCGCCGCGATCCATGTAGCCCTGAGCCTGTTGCCCAAGGGGCGTGCCTGCTGCTCGCTCGGAGCGCAGAATATCCCCCGTAGAAATGTGGGGAATACCAAAGTGCTCTAGTAAAATCGCTGCTTGAGTCCCTTTGCCAGAGCCGGGGCCACCGAATAAAATTAACCGCATTACTGCTTCACCATCCCCTCATAACGTTGTGAAATGACGTAGGTCTGAATTTGCTTCGAGGTATCAATGGCTACCCCCACTAAAATCAGCAGTGAGGTGGCACCTAGCCCTTGGAAGGTGGTGACCCGAGTGGCACTTTCCACTGCTGTGGGAATAATTGCCACTAACCCTAGGAAAATGGCACCCAGAAAGGTCAAGCGATTCAGCACGCGCTCTAGGTAATCTGAGGTGGCCTTCCCCGGACGAATTCCAGGAATACTTGCTCCCATCTTCTTCAGGTTTTGGGACATATCCACGGGGTTCACCACCAAGGAGGAGTAGAAGTAGCTAAAGAACAGGATCAACAGGAGATAGACAATGACGTAAACCCACGGTGTTGGCCCTGCCGGGGAGATGTAGGCACCAATCTGAGCTATAAGTTCGTTGCGGGTAAACTGGGCTAGGGTGGAGGGCAAAATGAGGACGGCGGAGGCAAAAATAATGGGCATGACTCCCCCTTGGTTAAGCCGCAGCGGCAGGTAGCTCGTCTGCTCGCGGTAAAGTTTGCGCCCCACCTGTCGCCGCGCTGAAACAATGGGAATGCGGCGGGTGCCTTCTTGGACAAAGACAATGCCGACAATCATGGCCAAAAAGACCGTAACGAGAATCACAATGCCGCCAACATTGCCGCCACTTTCAGCAAAGGCAATCGTTTGACCCACTGACCCCGGCAGGTACGCCACAATACTCAGAAAGATGAGGAGGGAGGCACCATTGCCAACCCCTCGCTCGGTAATTAGTTCCGAAATCCACATCACCACCATGGAGCCAGCAGTGAGGGCAATGACAATTTCTGCAATAAAAAACGGCCCCGGATGCAGTGCTGCTCCGGGAATTGAACTAACAAAAACAGCAATACCAAGGCTTTGGAGGATAGCCCACGCAACGGAGACGTAGCGGGTAATCTGCGAGATTTTGCGCCGCCCCGCTTCGCCTTCATCTTTTTGTAGCCGTTCGAGGGAGGGTAAGGCTGCCGTCAGCAATTGCATAATGATGGAAGCGTTGATGTAGGGCAAAATGCCAAGGGCAAAAATGCCGAGGGCAGATATCCCACCACCAGAGAAAATATCTAGAAAGCGAATAACGGCATTGTCTTCAACACTCTGAGCAAAGACGGCGCGATCAATGCCCGGAATTGGCAAATAAATGCCTAGACGCACTAAAATTAGTAGCCCAAGCGTGATTAGTAGTCGCCCTCGCAACCCAGAGGCTTGAGCCATCTGCATAAAGGTTTCTTGGGCGGTGGGGGCTTTGCCGCGATTCACAATCATGATCCGCTTCCTCTATTCGCTGTCAGTAACGACGGCATCGACACATACCCCACCCGCTGCTTCGATTTTGGCACGAGCACTCCCGCTAAAGGCAGCGGCGTGCACCTCCAGTTTGACGCTCAGCTCACCATTCCCCAGCACTTTCAAGGGATACTTTGCGGTGGTTAAAATCCCGGCCTCTAGCAGAGACGCAACGGTAACCACACTATTGGCAGGTAGGGTATTAAGACGAGCAACGTTAATTGTAGTGTAAAGCCTCCGGTTGACGATGGGAAAGTGCTTGAGCTTGGGTAGCCGCCGATAGAGGGGATTTTGCCCCCCTTCAAACCCGGGGCGGGTGGGACGACCGGAGCGGGATTTTTGCCCTCGCATTCCAAATCCACCACTGGCTCCTTGACCGGCTGAGATGCCACGGCCAATGCGCCGCTTCCGTCGCCGCGATCCCGGTTGGGGTTGAGCATCCTGAAAACGCATGGGCTACTCCTAACTACTTGCTGTAAAGATTTTCCACAGGGATTTCCCGCTCTTCGGCCACTTCCGGGAAGGTGCGCAACGCTGCGAGGGCTTCTAGGGCTGCCCGGGCATTGTTAAGGGGGTTACTGGAGCCCAGTTGTTTGGCCAACACGTTGCGCACTCCAGCCAGTTCCAAGACGGTGCGCACCGATCCACCGGCAATAACTCCAGTGCCGGGGGCGGCGGGACGAATCATAACGCGGGCGGCTCCGCCTTCACCAAACGTAGGGTGAGGAATGGAGTTAGATTTAGTAATGGGAACTTCGACAAGGTGCTTTTTGCCATCAGCAACGCCTTTACGGACAGCCCCAATGACGTCGGCAGCTTTGCCGACCCCAACACCCACTTGCCCGCGTTCGTTACCGACAATAACAATGGCGCGGAAGCTTAGTTTTTTGCCGCCTTTAACGACTTTAGAGACACGGCGGATCTGAACGACCCGTTCTTGCCAGTCGGTTTCTTTTTCAACTTTACGGGGGTTTTTACGACGATTTGCCATCGGGTCATCCTCTAAAAGTCCAGTCCGGCTTCACGGGCAGCATCCGCAAGGGCTTTGACGCGACCGTGATAGATATTTCCGCCGCGATCAAAGACGACTTGCTGGATGCCAGCGGCCTTGGCACGCTCAGCAATCAGCCGCCCAACTTCAGCAGAGGCGGCACAGTTGCTGCCATTTCCCAGCTTTTGTCGCAGTGATGGTTCAACACTGGAGGCAGCGACAAGGGTATGATGCCGGCTGTCATCAATGACTTGGGCATAGATGTGCTGGTGTGAACGGAAAACAGCGAGACGGGGGCGATCGCCGGTGCCTTTGACTTTGCGACGAATGCGCTGATGCCGACTTTGACGAGCGGCAGTACGAGTTTTCTTCATCTATTTTTTCCCTGTCTTACCAACTTTGCGACGGACAAATTCACCAGAGTACCGAATCCCTTTGCCTTTGTAAGGCTCAGGGGGGCGAACCCCACGGATTTGGGCAGCCAAATTACCCACTAGTTCTTTATCAATGCCACTCACAAGGACGATGGTGCCCTGCTGCACTTTTTTGCCTTGGTTATCTTCTATTTCTAAAGTAATGCCGTCGGGGGGCGTAATTTCCACCGGATGGCTGTATCCCATGCTCAGAACCAGATTTTTACCTTGCTGTTGAGCACGGTACCCCACCCCTTGGATCTCTAGCTTTTTTGTAAAGCCCTGAGCCACTCCTTCGACCATGTTGGCTACAAGGGTACGGCACAGCCCGTGGCGTTCTTTTGCTGTTCGGGATTCGTCGCGCCGCTGCACGAGAATGGTTTCACCTTCTTGGGACACCGTGACTTCTGGGGGTAGTACCCGGCTCAATTGTCCTTTGGGACCTTTGACGGTGACCTGTTGCCCCTCAAGGGTCAGGGTGACATTTTTCGGCAGGGGAATGGGGCGTTTGCCAATACGAGACATGTAGGACGTCCTCCGAGCTTACCAAACGTAACAGAGTACTTCGCCGCCGATGCCCTGCTGCCGCGCCTCGCGATCGGTCATGATGCCGCTGGAGGTGGAAATAATGGCAATCCCAATCCCCCCAAGCACCCGGGGGAGTTCGCGGGAGTTGGCATAGACGCGCAATCCGGGTTTGCTAACCCGCTTGAGAGCAGTAATAATTGGCTGGCGTTGCTTGCCGCGATACTTGAGGGCAACCACCAATTGTCGCTGAATGCCGTCTCCCCGCTCTTCGTAGTCGCGAATAAACCCTTCTGCCTTTAACACTTGGGCAATACTGCGAGTCATTCGCGTGGCGGGGATGGTGGTGCTTTGATGCCGCGCAAGGTTTGCGTTGCGGATGCGAGTCAGCATATCGCCAATCGTGTCGTTTACTGCCATAGTTGCTCCTTAAAAATCCTGCCTCCGGCGTTAGTTATCACGGAACGGCATACCCATTGCTTTTAGCAGGGCACGTCCTTCTTCATCAGTGGTGGCAGTGGTGATGATTGAGACATCCATGCCGCGAATTTGATCAATATCGTCGTAGTTGACTTCGGGAAAAATAAGTTGCTCCCGTAGTCCTAAGGTATAGTTGCCCCGGCCATCAAAACTTTTGGGGTTAACGCCACGAAAGTCACGAATCCGGGGGAGGGCAAGGTTGATGAGCCGATCTAGAAAGGAATACATGCGATCGGCACGCAGGGTAACGGCTACCCCCACTGGCATGCCTTGGCGAATTTTGAAGCCAGCGATCGCCTTCTTGGCACGGGTGACCACAGGTTTTTGACCTGTAATGGTCGCAATTTCTGCGAGTGTTGCTTCAAGGGCTTTGGCGTTTTGTGCCGCCTCCCCAAGCCCGCGATTCACCGTTATTTTGGTGATTTTGGGGACTTGGTGAATATTTGTGTACTGGAATTGCTGCATAAGTTGCGGCACAACCGTTTTGCTGTAATGGTCTTTCAGACGTTTGGACATGGGGGACTTCTCCTAGGCAAGGTCTCTGGGCGTGGTCAGAGAGGGGGAAACTAATCAATAATTTCCCCGGTTTTTTTGAGCATTCGGACTTTACGACCGTCTTCGGTGTAGGTGTAGCAAATGCGGCTGGCAACGTTCTGCTTGCTGGAGTAGAGCATAACTTTGCAGCTATGAATGGGGGCTTCCTTCGTAACAATTTGGCCAGATTCCCCCTCTTGGCGAGGCTTAACGTGTTTTGTTTTGAGGTTGACCCCTTTGACAATCACTTGACTGGTTTTGGGGAACACCGCTAGGACTTCGCCCACTTTGGCTTTATCGCGACCGGCAATGACTTGTACGGTGTCACCTTTTTTGACATGCATTCGATGGCGCACAGGTGCTTTTGCTTTTTTTGCAGCCATTAGAGAACCTCCGGTGCCAAGGAGACAATTTTGGTGAAATTTTTATCCCGCAGTTCGCGAGCAACCGGTCCAAACACCCGGGTGCCGCGGGGATTCCCCTCTTGGTTGATCAGTACAGCGGCGTTATCGTCAAAGCGAATGCTCATGCCACTTTCGCGGCGGATGGCTTTGCGGGTACGCACAATGACGGCTCGGACGACATCGGATTTTTTCACGGCCATGTTGGGGGTGGCATCCTTAACCGTGGCAATAATGACATCACCCACGCTGCCATAACGACGATTACCGCCACCGAGGACGCGAATGCAGAGCAGTTTCTTGGCGCCGCTGTTGTCGGCAACGTTCAGGTAGGTTTCCTGTTGAATCATGGCTGGCTCTCCTTAAGCAGTCCCAGTGTTGAGAATTTCGGCGATCGCCCAGCGTTTGGTACGGCTGAGGGGGCGAGTTTCACGAATCCGCACGCGATCGCCGACTTTAGCTTCATTGTTTTCATCGTGGGCTTTATAGCGGCGGGTTTTGACAACAATTTTGCCGTACTTGGGATGGGCAGAGCGGTTTTCAACGGCAACGACAACGGTTTTATCCATCTTGTCGCTAACCACCACACCCACACGTTCTTTCACTGCCATTAGTTGTGTCCTCCACTGCGGCGACGTTCATTCTCAAGGGTTAAAAGCTGAGCCAACTCATGGCGCAAATGCTTAAATTGGTGAGGCTTGACCTCCTGCCGCGTTGCTTTTTTGAACCGCAGATCAAACAATTCCTTTTTGATGGCAACGATGCGATCGCCCACCTCTTGATCACTGAGTTGCCGCAGGTCACTCATTTTTGTTAATGCCATCCCTAACCCTCCTGTTGCACGTCATCTTGATTACGGACAATAAAGCGAGTTTTGATCGGCATCTTATAGGCGGCGAGGCGCATCGCTTCCCGAGCCGTTGCCTCCGGCACCCCTGCAATTTCATACATAATGCGTCCGGGTTTGACCACCGCCACCCAGTATTCCGGTGAGCCTTTCCCAGACCCCATCCGTGTTTCTGCGGGGCGCATGGTGACGGGTTTATCCGGGAAAATGCGAATCCAAATTTTGCCCCCACGGCGAATATAGCGGGTCATGGCTCGCCGCCCCGCCTCGATCTGCCGCGAGGTAATCCACGCTGGCTCAAGGGCTTGCAGGGCAAAGTCACCAAAATGAATCGAGCTACCGCGACTGGCAACCCCAGTCATTCGTCCCCGCTGTTGTTTCCGAAATTTAGTACGCTTAGGACTTAACATCGCTGACTTCCTTGTTAGTTAGAGCGATTTTCAAATTGAGGCAAGCGGCGTTGGCCAGCGCGCCGATGTGGTTCACGACTCGCAGCTTCTGGTTGACCTGGGAGCACTTCACCCTTGAAGATCCACACCTTGACCCCCAAAATACCGTAAATGGTGCGCGCTGTCCGATAGGCGTAGTCAATATCGGCACGTAGGGTATGCAGGGGCACTCGACCTTCGCGCGTCCATTCGGTACGGGCAATTTCAGCGCCGTTCAGCCGACCCGCCACTTGAATTTTGATCCCTTCAACCCCGGCTCGCTGTGCCCGCTGAATCGCCTGCCGCACAGCCCGCCGGAAGGCCACCCGCCGCTCTAGCTGCTGGGTGATATACTCCGCCAGCAAACTGGCTTCCGCATCCACACGATTGACTTCAAGGACATTGACTTTGACCGTGCGGCTAGGGGGTAGCATTTGCCGCAGGTCTTCCCGCAGCTTTTCTATCCCTTGCCCGCCTTTGCCAACAACCACCCCAGGACGAGCAGTGCGAATTTGCAACTCCACTTGATCGGCCTTGCGTTCAATGCGAATCTCGGCAATACCGGCATTCCCCATCACCTTGTTGATGTAGGTGCGGATTTGATGATCTTCTTTGAGTAAATCGGGGTAGCGATCGGCATCTGCATACCAGCGGGAGCGGTGCTCCTGAGTAATGCCGAGGCGAAAGCCAATTGGGTGAATCTTCTGTCCCACAGTGGTATCCTTCTACGATTCGTCAGCGGTGTTTTGGGCAGCCACAGCAATGGTGATGTGGCAGGTTGGTTTGCGAATTTGATAGGCACGGCCTTGAGCGCGGGGGCGAAACCGCTTTAAGGAAGGGCCTTGATCCGCGTAGGCTTGGCTGATCACTAGGGTTGCTGGGTCTAACCCCAGATTGTGCTCTGCGTTAGCCGCTGCCGAGCGCAGCACCTTTGTAATGGGTTCACAGGCACGATAGGGCATAAACCGCAGCATAATCAGGGCATCACGATAAGTTTGTCCCCGGAGTTGATCTAGCACCCGCCGTACCTTATGGGGGGACATGCGGACGTATTTGGCTGAAGCACGGGCGGCAGGAGAAGCGGTAGAAACCATAGACAGCTATCCAATACGGTGGCTAAACAGTAATGATCAATGGCGGGCTTTTTTATCCCCCTTGACGTGGCTGCGGAAGTTACGGGTGGGAGCAAATTCCCCCAGCTTATGGCCGACCATTTGCTCGGTGATATACACAGGCACGTGCTGTTTGCCGTTGTGTACCGCAATGGTGTGGCCAATCATCTCTGGCACAATGGTGGATGCCCGCGACCATGTTTTGATCACCTCCTTGCTGTTGCGCTCGTTGAGTGCCTCAATTTTCCGTAAGAGATGATCTGCCACAAAGGGGCCTTTTTTCAGTGAACGTCCCATAACCTAACTTCTCCGGAGTACCTTAAGACTGACGACCGCCACGACCACGCTTGGACGACTTCTTGCGTCGCCGCACAATGAGGGCATTGCTGAGTTTCTTCTTCTTGCGGGTTTTGTAACCAAGGGTGGGTTTGCCCCAAGGGGTAACCGGTCCACTGCGACCAATGGGGGCACGGCCTTCACCACCACCGTGGGGGTGATCCACTGGGTTCATGACGGAACCGCGTACCTTTGGCCGCCGACCTTTCCAACGATTGCGCCCAGCCTTACCCATGCTGAGGTTGTTGGCCTCCACATTGCCCACTTGGCCGATGGTGGCATAGCACTCTTTACGGAAGAGGCGCACCTCACCGGAAGGGAGTTTTAAGGTAACCATATCCCCTTCCTTGGCCACGACCTGTGCCATTGCCCCTGCGGCGCGCACCATTTGAGCACCACGACCGGGGGTAATTTCTACGTTATGCACACCGGTTCCCAGCGGGATTTTGCCAAGGGGCAGCGCATTGCCGACTTCAATGGGGGCATCGGGGCTGGCAATAATGTTGCTGCCGGGAGCGAGATCGCGAGCATGAAGGATATAGCGCTTTTCACCATCTTGGTAGTGAATAAGGGCAATCCGGGCGTTGCGGTTGGGGTCGTATTCTACCGTGGCCACTTTGGCGGGTACATTCACTTTGCTGCTGCGGCGAAAGTCCACCTCACGGTAACGGCGCTTATGGCCGCCACCTCGCCGCCGACTGGTAATCACACCGCGATTATTCCGACCTTTATCCCGCTTATAGCCACGGGTCAGGGATTTTTCGGGGGTATCTGTTGTAATTTCGGCAAAGTCGGAAACGGATTTTTGGCGGGTACCGGGGGTGTAGGGTCGGTATGCACGAATGCCCATGATCTTGGTGCTCCGTTAAACGTCGGGGAAGAGGTTAATTTTGCTCTCGGGGGCAAGGGTGACGATCGCCCGCTTGTATTGGGTGCGATGACCGATGAAGCGCCCTACCCGCTTTGCTTTTTTGGGTAAGTTGTAGGTGTTAACGCCAGTGACCTTGACATTAAACAGATCTTCAATGGCGGCCTTGATTTGCGGCTTGGTGGCACGGCGATCGACATCAAAGGTATATTGGTTGTTTTCCAATAGCACCGTGGCCTTTTCGGTTACGATCGGACGCTTAATTAGATCCGCAAGGACGCGGGGCTGCACTTTAGTCACCGTACACCTCCTGAATTTTGGCGATCGCCCCCGTTGTGGCGACAATGCGATCGGCGTGGAGCAAATCAAACACATTTAACTGATCGGCGCGCAACACTTTAAGCGTTGGTACATTACGTGCCGAGAGAATAATCATTTCCGCCAGATCATTCACCAACAGCAGTACTTTTTGGTCTGGCTGCACCCCCCAGCGTTGGAGTGCTGTCACCAATTCCTTGGTTTTGGGGCGCGGCAACTGATCCGCAAACTCCTGAACCACAATTAAATCTGCGGCACGATCCATCAGCGCTGTGCGCAGAGCCAGCCGCCGCTCTTTACGGTTCATTTTTTGGGAGTAGTCCCGGGGCTTAGGGCCAAAGATGACACCACCACCGCGCCACAGAGGTGAGCGAATCGAGCCAGCACGGGCACGACCCGTACCTTTTTGCCGCCATGGTTTGCGACCACCGCCGCGAACTTCAGCACGGGTTTTCGTGGAAACCGTTCCCTGACGCGCGTTAGCTAACTGCCGCACAAGGGCGCGATGGACAATATGACTCGCGGTTTCTGGCTTGGCCGTAGCAAGATCAAGGGTTGCCTCGCCGCTATCAGCCCCTTGCCAGTCCTTTACAACACATGCAACCATAACTGCACTCTCTAAGCCCTTACTTGTGACCAACGACCTTTGCGGGGGTAATACTCACCAGTGCCCCCGGCTTACCGGGCAGTGCCCCCTTGATTAAGATCAAGTTCCGCTCGCTATCGACACGCACAACTTGCAACTTGCGAATTGTGACCGTTGCATTCCCCATGCGACCGGCCATGCGTTTCCCTGGAAAGACGCGCCCCGGCGTTGTACCGGCACCGGTTGACCCCGGTAAGCGGTGATTCTTAGAGCCGTGAGCCATCGGGCCGCGCTTAAAGTTGTGTCGTTTTTGATAGCCTGCAAAGCCGCGACCAATGCTGGTGCCACGCACATCGACCAATTGACCAGGGCTAAAAATATCCACGGTGATGGTCTGACCCAGTTGGTAGGGGGACGTGTCATCAAGGCGATATTCCCGCAGATGACGCATGGGCGGCGTTTGCGAATGTTTGCTGAGATGGCCGCGCTCAGGACGACTAAGGGTTTTTTCGCGCACCTCGCCAAATGCCACTTGAATGGCCGTGTAGCCGTCTGTTGCAGGGGTCTTGATTTGGGTGATCGGACACGGTCCGGCCTGCACCACTGTAATGGGGACAGCTTTGCCCACCTCATCAAAGATTTGGGTCATGCCCAATTTTGTCCCTAAAATACCAACTGTCACGATCGCTTTCCTTAAAAGTACGAATCACAACAAAACAGCGAGAGGTAGCGTGCACACTACACCTCGGCAGATTCCCGCAGTTAGGAATGGTGGATTGACCCAGCAGTTACACGGTCAGCAAGACAACGCCTTGGGCGTATCTATCGTCGAGCAAGGACAGTTTCAGATGATAATGGCGTTATGGCGTTTGTTTACGGGCTAACAGCCAGCTACATCTGAATGGATCAGTGGAACCAAGGACTTAAGGGGATTGAGGCGATCGCCCCCAACTCAGTATCCGTTTTTGGTCACAAGTTTTAATCATAGATCAGCCATTGTAAGTTTGTCTAGGCATTTGCTAACATTTTTGACGCTCCTTTGAACCGCATGGCATTGGGAATGGGTTGTGTTTGAGTTTGTCTGTCAGCAGCAGTGTCGCCACAGCCATGCCCGAGCGGGTTTATTTCATACTCCCCACGGCAGTGTGGCCACGCCTCGCTTTATGCCTGTGGGCACCTTGGCTAACGTCAAAACCTTAACCCCTCAGCACCTTGAAGGGGCAGGGGCGCAAATGGTGCTGGCCAATACCTATCATTTGCACCTGCAACCCGGCGAAGAGATTGTTGCCGCTGCCGGTGGCCTGCATCGGTTTATGGGGTGGTCAGGCCCAATCCTAACGGATTCCGGTGGGTTTCAGGTTTTTAGCCTCAGTGAGATGCGCCAGATCTCCGATGCGGGGGTTGTGTTCCGATCGCCCCACGATGGCCAGATGATTGAATTGTCACCGGAGCGGGCCATCCGCATCCAAGAGCAATTGGGGGCAGATGTGATCATGGCCTTTGATGAGTSCCCCCCCTATCCCGCCAGTCGCGCGGTCGTGACCCAGGCAACCCAACGAACCCTGCACTGGCTCGAGCGCTGTATTGCAGCAAAGCAACGGCCAGACCAAGCCCTGTTTGGCATTGTTCAAGGGGGGGTATATGGCGATATCCGCCGTGAGTGTGCCACCGCCATGCTGGCCTACGATTTACCCGGCTATGCGATTGGGGGGGTAAGTGTGGGGGAACCGACGACTGCCATGCACGAGATTGTGGCGGTGACGGCGCCACTGCTGCCCACCCATAAGCCCCGCTATTTGATGGGGGTGGGCACCCACCTAGAAATGCTGCGGGCGATCGCCGCAGGGGTGGATTTATTTGACTGTGTCATTCCCACCCGCCTAGCACGCCATGGCTGTGCCATTGTTCAGGGGAACCGCTGGAATCTGAAAAATGCGCGGTTTCGCCGAGACTATGCCCCCCTCGATCCAACCTGTCCCTGCTACACCTGTGGCACCTTTAGTCGTGCCTACCTCAGTCACTTAGTTCGCGCCAAGGAATTATTGGCCTATACACTGCTGTCTATTCATAATGTCACTGAACTCATCGGTTTCACCCAAGCGGCACGGCAGGCCATCCTCGAGGATCACTTTCCAAAGTTTGCGGCAGAATGGGAACAACGCCTATGCACATCCAGCCACGATGATTAGCTTTTCTGATGCGGTGTTATCGAGGGAAGAACGCTTGAGCCGCTGGGGGTTTTTGGGGTTGGCCACGGCCCCTTTAGTTGGCTCGGTTCTCTTTAACCATGGTATGGCTCCGCCCTTTGTCATTTGCCCCGTTCGTAGCTTGACGGGCATTCCCTGCCCTGGCTGTGGCTTGACCCGCTCCTTTATGGCGATCGCCCGCGGCAATTTTGAGGATGCCCTTTCTATGCACCTGTTTGGCCCTCCCCTATTTGCGGCGTTTATGTTGGTAGTTGTGCTAATGGCGGCAGAATTAAAAACTGGACGGCGACTACAGCGTACCCCCTTCCGTTACCTGCAACGGGTACAAAACTGGTGGTGGCTAGCCTTGCTGTACTTTGGGTACTATGGAGTGCGCCTCACGAGCTTGATCCAAACTGGCGAGTTTTACATCAACCCGTTTTCAATGGTGCGTTAGCAGATCTAAAATTTCCGTCGCGGCACGCTCCACCACACCGGGGGTTCCCATGGCCCGTCGCATAGCACGATACTCGGCCTTCATGACTGCTTGCTTGTCAGGATTGGCGAGTAGCCCTAGGGCAGTGGCAGTAATGGTTTGAACCGTAGCGTTCTCCTGGAGTAGCTCCGGCACAATGGCTTTTCCGGCCAGTAAATTGGGGGGAGAGACAAAGTCAAGGTTAAAGTTCAAAAAGATGCGGTACAGCCAAAGACTAATGGGGTTGACCCGATAAATCACCACCTGCGGCACATTCAACAACGCGGTTTCTAGGTTGACCGTGCCCGACTTGGCGATCGCCAGATCTGCGGCGGCCAACACCAGTAACGAGTCATCGGCAAGCGTGACTCTAATGGGATAGCGCTGCAAAGCGGCCTCAATAGATGGGCGGTACTGCTGCAGAGAAAGCGGCAGCCAAAAGCGGGCGTGGGGATAGACCTTGGCAATATTTGTTGCTGCTCCCAAAATCAAGGGCAACAGCGACCTGATTTCCTGCTTGCGGGAGAGGGGCAACAGGGCGATTGCCAACTCCTCTGGGCCAATCCCTAAGGCTTGACGCGCCGCCTCGCGACTGGGGGCAGCAGCAATGCGATCTAACAGCGGATGCCCCACCCACACCACATTGGCACCGTGTTGGCGATAGTATTTGGCTTCCTCTGGGAAAATAGCAATCAGGCGATCGCTGAGGGCAACAATTTGGCGGGTGGTTTTCAGGCTATGGGACCACACCCATTCCTGCGGCGCAATGTAATAGACCATTGGCACCGCAAAGTGTTTACGAATAAACCCTCCCATAGCCATATTGCCGCCAATATAGTCAATCAGGACAACCAGATCGGGGGGATGGCGCTGCAGATAGCGGCGAGCCTTGAGTTGCAGCGCAATGGTCGTTTTCACTAAGGGCAGGGCTTCCAGAAGGCCAACCGAGCCAATACCGCCGGTATTAAAGAGCACCGTTGCCCCTGCCGCTGCCATGCGATCGCCCCCCAAGGCAGAAATGCGCAGGGGAATGTTGCGGTCGGCAGCTAAGCGATAGAGAGCCTTGACTAATAATGCCCCCTGTAAATCCCCGGACACCTCACCCGTGCTAATAAACAAATGTGCCATGCCTATCCTTGAAGAATGGGAACCGGTTGACAGAGTTGCGCGGCAAACTCTTGTTCTGCCGTGGCCATTGCCTGCACCGCCGCCGCCATAATCTCTGAGATCGGTACTCCGGCATGGTACTGCCCTAGCCATTGTTGGGCAGTGTTGCCTTGACGCAAAATTTTCTTGATAGGAGCCAAAAAGCAGCTAAACCCCTGCCCCTTGGCGATCGGCCATACCTCCTCAACGAGTTCGGCAATCCAGGCTGCGGCTGTAAGTTGACGACCGTCTTGCCAGTGGGTCAACACCGCCTCGAGGCTGTGGCGAGCCGCTTGCATTTCGTTGGCATCGGCCAATTGTGCCAGATCCACCCCTTGGCGGTGGAGGTAACTCCCCTGCAGTGGATCCAGCTCCGGCTGCTCCAGCAACTGCAACAAACGCGCTTCTAAAAGGGCAGTAATGGCCAGTAACTCAATGGGATCCGTGACGAGGTCACAAATCCGCAACTCCAGACGGTTGAGATCGTAGGGGCGGCGATCGCCATTGGGGCGCACCGCACTCCAAAGATGGCGCACATTTTGCATTGTGCCCTGCCGCAGTTGGGCTTCGGTCCACGCAATAAAATGGGCATGGCTGCTAAACAGGGGTACGTAGGCAGGGGTCTTGGGAAACGTTGCCCAGCGAGTCGAGTGGTAACCGGTCACGTCCCCATCCAAAAAGGGGGAAGATGCACTTAAGGCCAGAAACAGCGCTGCCTCTAAGCGCACTAACCGACAGGCGCGGATCAGCGCGTCTGGGTCCCGCAGGCCAATATTGATATGAACACTGGCCGTCACAACGCGGCTGCCGTAGGTTTGCTCAATGTAGGTGTGGTAAGGATTGTGCGGGTCTGAGCGATAAAACTGCTGACTATCCCCTAAACTCAGGGTACTGCCAGGCACCAGCGTCAACTCCCCTAATGAGTGTAGGTAGGCTCGCAAGCGAAACCGTGGTCGCAATAGATCACACAATGCTTGATCGTAAAGATACACAGGCGGAGTTGTGAATTCGACATTGCGACTGTCCGGCTCCCGCACAAAACCGGGCAACGCTTGGACAATTTGATCCGACAGGCCAATAACCTCTCCTGTTGGGGTACCAGTATAGAGTTCAACCTCAAAGCCCTTGGATAGCATTGTTTCCCCTCAATTAGCACTATCCTAACCCGCTAGGGGCGCACCGGCAGCGATCGCTCAGCCAACGCTGCCTCAAGGGCAGCGGCCATCACCGCAGTGGGAGCCGGTTGGCCAAGCCAGTGCTCAAGGGCTGCCGCCCCCTGGTGCAGCAGCATCGTTAATCCATCAATGGTGTGCAGTTGCCGCGCCATAGCCAATTGCAGCAGCAGGGTAGGGCGAGGTTTATAGATTAAGTCATAGACCACTGCTGTGGCAGGCAATTGCGCTAAATCCTCAACCGCAAGGGGGGTTGCCTCAGGGTGAGGACTCATGCCAATGGGGGTCGTATTCACCACTAAGCGAATGTCTCCGAGACACGAAGTGCGTGCCTCCCACGGCAGCGCCTCCAAAGTGAGATTCGGCCAACTGGCTACAAAGGCTGCCAACCGCTCCGGCTGACGGCCACTCACATAAAGCTGTGAGCACCCTAAATCATGGCAGGCCGCCACCACTGCTCGGGCAGCACCGCCATAGCCTAAAACCAGTACCGCTGTGTCTGACCAGTTCCAAAGGAGCGATCGCAGCGGCGCTAAAAAACCATGCACATCTGTGTTGGTGCCTACCCACCCTTGGTCACTGCGATAGACCGTGTTCACCGCCCCTACCTGCTGCGCCAAGTCACTAATGGCAGCCAAGTGAGGCACAATGGCCTCTTTGTGGGGAATGGTAACATTAAAGCCCACTACCCTCAGTGCCGCCAACCCCGCTATGGCCGCCTCCAAATCGCTGGCCTTGACCGCAAAGGGCACATAGACATAATCCAGCCCTAAGTATTCCAGTGCGGCATTGTGCATAGCTGGCGAGAGGGTATGGGAAATGGGGTCGCCAATCACCCCCAAGAGCTGGGTATTGCCGGAAATGGCAACCATCAAGACTTAGACCGCTTCGTGGTCTTTTTCGCTGGTGCGGATACGGATCACCTGCTCCACTGGGGTGACAAAGATTTTGCCGTCGCCAATTTCCCCCGTCCGTGCGGCTTCAATGATTTTGGCAACCACCATATCCACTTGGGTATCTTCGACAACAATTTCTACTTTTAACTTTTGTAAAAACTCCACCGTATATTCTGAGCCACGGTAGCGTTCCGTCTGCCCCTTTTGGCGTCCAAAGCCCCGTACCTCCGAGACCGTCATTCCCACAATTCCAGCATTCACTAGGGCAATCTTTACTTCATCAAGCTTAAAGGGACGAATAATTGCTTCTACCTTTTTCAAAGTAAACTCCTTACCTATGGCCGTCAAACTAAGGTTCTCTCTCTATTTAGCACTGGCTAGAGACGATAACGTGTAGCAATAGCTACATTATCTTCCATCCCAGACACAGGGACACTTTAACTCTAGGATTGATAATAAAAAATCAACTAGCAGGAGGAACACCCATGGGGTGGCAGCGACCCGATGGCCGAGACCCACAGGAGTTGCGATCGCACCGCTTTCAACGGCACTTCACACAATTTCCCCTCGGATCGGTGCTAGCCCAAGCCGAACAAACCCACGTTTTGTGTACCGTGAGTGTGCGCGAAGGGGTACCCAAGTTTTTGGAGGGCAGTGGCCGTGGCTGGTTAACCGCCGAATACCGCATGCTTCCCGGTGCCACGCGCCAACGGCAGGAGCGGGAAGTGTTAACACTCTCTGGCCGCACCCAAGAAATTCAACGCTTGATTGGTCGCAGCTTACGCGCCGCCCTAGACTTTAGCCGTTTGGGGGAGCGCACGCTCATTGTGGATGCCGATGTGTTACAAGCGGATGCCGGCACCCGTTCTGTGGCCATTACTGGTGGCTATATTGCCTTAGTCGATGCGGTGAATCAACTCGTGAAGACGGGTGTCCTAGCAGAATCGCCCCTGATTCAGCAGGTGGCCGCCGTTTCCGTGGGACTCATTGACGGGACGGCTTACTTGGATCTCACCTATGCCGAAGATGTCGCGGCTAGCGTTGACTTTAATGTAGTGATGACCAGTGACGGCCAATTTCTTGAGGTACAAGGCACTGCCGAGGCCGGAGTCTTTAGCCGCAGTGACCTCAATACCATGCTCGATGCCGCCGCCCATGGGATTCACCAGCTTGTTTTAGCCCAACAACAAGCCCTAGCAGAGCATTATGACTAATACTGCCATTTACCTCGGACACATTGTTAAATCCAACTCCCACTGTGATTACATTGCCCAACTGGTGGATCAGTTTGATGTGCCCACCCCACCGCAACCGGAAGACTATGGTTTTGGCCGCTTTGTGCAACTCGCGGATGAGCAGCGGCACTGGGCCGTTGGTGTCATTTATAACTCCCAATTGCTCAACCCGCAGTTTAATCAACTTAGCCCGCGCTTAACAACCACGGCAGACACCTTCCTCAGCCCGGATTTGGTGAGTGAAACCCGCACCCTGCTGTGGATTGCCCTCATTGGCCACCTTGAGCAAGCTCAGGGACACGCCTACGGTCAACAGGGAATCCCAACCTTGGTGGTGCCTGTGAATACGCCAGTGTGGCAGCTAACCCCAAAAGAGATCGCGGCCTTTCATCGCAGCCACAACGGACACGCCCAGTTTCGCTACTATGCCCATCTATTGCGCTCAACGGGGAACTATGCTGCTCCCCTGCTTGCCCATATTCTGGAAACCATTACCCCCTTATTTGAGGGCAAAGAGCGGCGATCGCTAGAAATTCTAAGCAAGGAGTTGGCATGGCGGCACACCCTTGGTAGTTTGCGCTAGGCAGCGCCATTGCTATACATATAGCCCAGCTTCGCAATCAAAATTCATGAAAAATCGTGTGCAATAGTGACAAAACTGCGGAGTTTCTGCTAAGGTCTTTAAGTGTGTGAGGAGCGAACCAGTTAAGGGCACCGAGACGAAACACGGCCAGTCGTCGGTGCTCTTTCTGATTTTTGCAACTACAGAGATATGGAGGCGATCGCCAGTGAAGAGGAATGCCCCCACTGTACGCAGAGTAGCAGCCTTGGGGACTCTAGGTGTAAGCGTTTTCCAGATCAGCAGAGCTGCTGCCACTGACAGGACGGTGACGAGTGCTGCCGCTGCAAATTTTAATCATTGAAGATGACCGTGACATTGCCACGCTTGTCGAAAGCACGCTCACCAGTGATGGCTTTAGTTGTCGTTTGTGTCATGATGGCCTGCAAGGGCTAGAGTTAGCCAAAGACCTCCAACCCGATTTAATTATTCTTGACCTGCTGCTACCGCGCCTTGATGGCCTTGAACTGTGTGCTCGTCTGCGTCAAAAGCCCCTTGCCAAAGATCCTTATATTTTGATGCTGACAGCTAAAAGTGATGAAATTGACCGTATTGTGGGTCTTTCCACGGGCGCTGATGATTACTTAGTGAAGCCCTTTAGCCCTCGGGAACTCATTGCCCGGGTGCGGGCATTGTTGCGACGGAGTTTACGCCAAGGGGGGCAAACCCCCATCTACCGTACGTCCAGCTTTACCCTTGACCCCGACCAGCGAAAGGCAGTGCGCCATTTAGGTCACCAGCCCCCAGAAACCCTTGATTTAACAACCCTTGAGTTTAACTTACTGATGCACCTGATGAGCCAACCCGGGCGAGTGTGGCAGCGAGAACAATTAATTGAGCGGGTGTGGGGGAGCGACTACTTTGGGGATGATCGCGTTGTCGATACCCACATCGCGCGACTGCGAAAAAAGGTGGAACCAGATCCCAGTGAACCAAGGTTTATTAAAACTGTCATTGGGGTGGGGTATAAGTTTCAAGACCATGCTTGAGTAGAGGTATGCTGGCGCGGGTTTGGAGTGCAGCGGTTTTGGGCATTGATGCCATTCCAGTAGGGGTTGAGGTGGATGTGGCTGGGGGGCTGCCCGCCATTGTGGTGGTGGGGTTGCCGGATGCAGGGGTACAAGAGGCTCGGGAGCGGGTGAAGGCGGCCATTCGCAATGCTGGGTTTAACGTGCCGATGCGGCGGATTGTAGTCAATTTAACGCCAGCGGATTTGCGGAAGGAAGGCCCCAGTTTTGACCTGCCCATTAGTCTTGGTATCTTGGCGGCCTCTGGTCAGGTCGCCACGGAGGTGCTGGGGGATTATCTCTTTCTGGGGGAGTTGTCTTTAGATGGCACACTACGTCCGGTTGCTGGGGTGCTCGCGATCGCCGTTGCTGCCCAAGCCCAAGGCATGAGCGGGTTGGTGGTGCCCATGGCCAATGTGGCTGAGGCGGCGGTGGTGCAGGGCTTAAGGATCTACGGTTGCCAGACCCTTACGGAGGTGGCCGCATTCCTCAATGACCCGGCATCGCGATCGCCTACAACAGCACTGTCGGAACCAGTGCAGCGCCCTTCCTTTACCCTTGATCTAAAAGATGTCAAAGGCCAGTACCAAGCCCGCCGCGCCCTAGAAATTGCTGCTGCCGGTGGCCATAATCTGATCTTTGTCGGGCCACCGGGGAGTGGTAAAACCATGCTGGCACGGCGACTACCCACGATTTTGCCACCCCTGAGTTTTAGCGAAGCCCTAGAAGTCACGAAAATCCACTCTGTTGCGGGGTTACTCAAGGAGCGGGGGCGACTGATCCAAGAGCCACCCTTCCGCAGTCCCCATCACTCAGCCTCAGGTCCCGCCCTAGTGGGGGGTGGCAGCTATCCTCGTCCGGGAGAAATCTCCCTTGCTCACCGTGGTGTCTTGTTCCTAGATGAATTAACGGAGTTCAAGCGGGATGTTTTAGAATTTTTGCGCCAGCCCCTTGAGGATGGGCAGGTCACCATTTCCCGCACCCGCCAATCGGTGGTTTTTCCCGCACAATTTACTCTGGTCGCCAGTACCAATCCCTGCGCCTGTGGCTACTATGGCGATCCGGTGCAACCCTGTACCTGCTCACCCCGCCAGCGGGAACACTACTGGGCAAAGCTTTCTGGCCCACTCCTAGATCGCATTGATCTGCAGGTGAGTGTGAGTCGTCTTACCCCTGAGGAAATTACCCGCCAGACCTCAGGGGAAGACTCGCAAACAGTACGGCAGCGGGTTTTGGCAGCGCGGCAGCGATCGCAACAGCGCTTTGCCCACGACCCCGGTCTGCACTGTAATGCCCAAATGCAGAGTCGCCATTTGCGCCAGTGGTGCCGCCTTGATGACTCCTCGACCACCTTACTCGAAGGGGCGATCGCCAAGTTAGGCTTATCGGCGCGGGCAACAGACCGTATCCTAAAAGTAGCCCGTACCATTGCCGATCTGGCTGCCAGTGAACCCCTACAAGCACCCCATGTGGCCGAAGCCATCCAGTACCGCACGATTGATCGACTCCAATAGGCGCTGGTTACTGCTTGGCCTACTGGCACTCCTCAGCATCCTGCTGGTGGGGTGTAGTGCACCCCGTGCCAGCGATCGCCTCGAGATCACCTTCTGGCATGGGGTCAACCCCCCTGCTAACCGGGTTGTCCTGCAACGCTTGGTCGATCGCTTTAATGCCCAGCATCCTCAGATCCACGTCCAAGCCCTCTACGTCGGGCAACCCGACCAGCAACTGCCGAAAATCTTAGCTGCCGTTGTGGGGGATGCCGCGCCAGAACTGCTCTGGTACAACCCCACCATCACCGGCCAATTTGTCGATCTGGGGGCATTGCGTCCCCTTGATGACTGGTGGGCTACCACGCCCTATCGGAAGCACATCAGCCCTGCCCTCCTGCCCACGATGCGCTACGGTGACCACTACTGGTCCATTCCCTTTGCCACCAACAATGTCGGTATTTTTTACCGCCCCAGCCTGTTTGCTGCCGCAGGCATTACCACTCTCCCCACCACTTGGCAGGAGCTAGAGGCCGTTGCCCAAACCCTGAAAACCACGGGAACCATGCCCCTGCTGCTGGCTCTAGGACAAGGGGAATTCACAGTCTTTACATGGTTGCCCTTTTTTTGGAGTGCCGGGGGGCACCTCGGAGACACTGCCGCCACCGCCCACATTGACACCCCTGCCGCCATCACTGCCCTTGAATTTTGGCAACGCCTCCGCCAAAAAGGGCTAGCCACCCTGTCTGCCCCCGAGCGCGGCTACGAACTGGATCAATTTATCCGTGGGGAGGTGGCGATGCAAATTAGCGGACCATGGACCCTAGGGCAACTGCAACAGTCAGGGGTGGACTTTGATGTTTTGGCCATCCCTGCCCTGACAACCACCGCCACAGCTCTCGGAGGTGAAAACTTGTTTGTCTTTCGCTCTAGCCCTGAGCGCGAACAGGCCGCCCTCGACTTTCTGAGTTATGTCCTCAGCGAGGAGTTTCAAACCGAGTGGGCCGTGGGAACCGGCTATTTACCCGTAAATGAAGCCGTCTTGACTAGCGATCGCTATCAAGCATTTTTAGCCACACAGCCCACCCTGAAGGTATTTTTGGAACAACTACCAACAGCTCAAGCACGGCCAAATTTTCGCGGTTATGCCCGCTTTTCCCAAAATGTGGGTCGCGCCATTGAAAGTGTCTTACTACAAAAAGCGACTCCCACAGCCGCTGTCAAGACTGCTGAGAGCCGCTGGCAACTGATGCGCCCCCGCTAGGCTTAAAATAGACTGGCCGCCGCCTTCACCATATTGCCGGGGTTAAAGGCATCCATAGCCGCAGTGGGTTCATAACCACAGTGCACCATACAATCGCGGCACTTGGGATTACCACTCTTGTGGCCATAGTTCTCCCAGTTCGTATTGTCTAGGAGTTCTTGCCACGTTTGATAATGACCTTCGTTCAGTAAGTAGCAAGGCTTCTGCCAGCCTAGCACACTGTAGCTCGGCATCCCCCATGGAGTACACTCATAATCTTTCTCGCCAACAAGAAAGTCGAGGAACAGGGGATTATGGTTGAAGTTCCAGTTCTTCTTGCCCGCACGGTAGGGTGCCAGAATCTCGCGGAAAAGGGCACGGGTTTGCTCTCGCTTCAGGAAATGCTCTTGATCCGGTGCCCACTCGTAGGCATACCCCGGAGAAATCATCATCCCATCCACACCAAGGGAGCTAATAAAGTCAAAGAAGGCTTGCATGTCTGCCACATTCGCGCCCTCAAAAATTGTCGTGTTCGTGGTGACGCGAAAGCCTTTTGCCTTGGCTGCCTTAATGGCCTTGACCGCAATATCGAAAACTCCCTTGCGATCCACACACTTGTCGTGCCACTCCCGTAAGCCATCTAAGTGAACGCTGAAGCTAAAGTAGGGGGAGGGCTTAAATTTGTGGAGGTTCTCCTCCAGTAAAATACCATTGGTACACAGATAAACAAACTTGCGCCGTGCCACTAGGCCACTGACAATTTCATCAATTTGCGGGTGCAGTAGGGGTTCGCCGCCGGGAATGGCCACAATGGGCGCGCCACACTCTTCAACCGCCCGAAAGCACTCTTCCGGGGTGAGGTATTTCCGCAAAATGTCTAGAGGATGCTGAATTTTGCCGCAACCGGAACAGGCAAGGTTACAACGGAAGAGAGGCTCAAGCATCAAGGTGAGCGGAAAGCGTTTTTTCCCTTGGAGGCGTTGTGAGATAATGTAGGTGGCGACTTCCACTGCTTGCTTGATGTGGACTCCCATGCGTTAATCTCCTCAATGGGGCTAATGACTCCATCTAAAACTCTTAACAGATGTTTATAGATGCTTATAGTTGTAGCAGCTTTACAGGCGATCGCTAAAGTGTCCTATCAAGTTTCCAAAGTGTCACACACGAGAGGTAGGGGTGGGTAGCGATCGCCACCAGCTCCAAGGGGCAAGAAAGTTTTTTCTAAAGACCCCTAGTCAATATTGACAGAGGTGCGTATAATCAGAGACCATTAGAGTAACTGTAGAAAAATGACTCTAATACTTAACTTTAATAGCCCAAGAGACAAAAAGTTAAGTACTCCCATCTCATCCCAGTTGGCCTTCGGTGGCATCTTTACTACCTGCAACCTGTGCAGAGTCTTCAGGTATCACCAACTTTGCATTCTAGCGTTCGTTGCCAACTGACCTCTACAGCAACTCTGACACCAACCTTACCTCTAGCCATACGTGCTGTCGTCTCCACTGTTTGCGGGGGGGCAGCGATGGCTTAGATCTAGCCGTTAGCTTTTTAGCCAATTCATGCTTACGTTTGTTGCGTTAAACTATCCAAGGATAATGAATGCCTAAGCAAATTATTATTGCCGAGCAGCATCGGCTGGCGGCAGTTTTTGCCGAAGATCAAATTCAAGAGCTCATTGTAGCCACCGGCAGCCATCAGGTGGGAGATATTTACCTCGGTGTGGTTGAAAATGTGCTTCCCGGTATTGATGCTGCCTTCGTCAATTTGGGTGACACCGCCCGCAATGGCTTTATCCATGTCACTGACCTTGGACCGCTGCGGTTAAAGCGTACCGCTGGGGCAATTACCGAACTGCTCAGCCCCCAACAAAAGGTGCTGGTGCAAGTGATGAAAGAACCCACTGGCAACAAGGGGCCACGGCTGACGGGGAACATTTCCCTGCCCGGTCGCTATCTGGTGCTCATGCCCTACGGGCGAGGGGTGAACCTGTCGCGGCGCATTGCCAACGAAGCGGAACGGCACCGGCTGCGCGCCCTCGGTATTTTGGTGAAGCCAGCGGGGATGGGGCTACTTGTGCGCACTGAAGCAGAGGGCATGAGCGAAGAGGCCATTCTCGAAGACCTAGAGCTATTGCAACGGCAGTGGGAAACCATTCAACAGCAAGCCGCATCTAGTCGTCCTCCCCTGCTGCTAGGGCGAGATGACGATTTTATTCAGCGGGTGCTGCGGGATGTCTATAGCAGTGATGTGAACCGTATTGTGGTGGATACCGCCGGTGGGGTGAAGCGCGTGAAGCAGCACCTAATGAACTGGAACAGTAATAAACCGCCCGTGGGTGTGCTCATTGACCATCACCAAGAGGCCATTCCCATTCTCGATTATTTCCGGGTCAATGCTGCAATTCGTGAAGCCCTGAAGCCACGGGTCGATTTACCCTCAGGGGGCTACATTATCATTGAACCCACAGAAGCCCTAACGGTCATTGATGTTAACTCTGGCTCCTTTACCAGTTCGGCGACCTCACGCGAAACAGTGCTGTGGACCAACTGCGAAGCAGCAACGGAAATTGCCCGGCAACTGCGACTGCGCAATATTGCAGGGGTGATTATTGTTGACTTTATTGACATGGACTCCCGCCGTGATCAACTTCAGTTGCTTGAGCACTTTAGTAAAGCACTGCGAGCCGATAAAGCCCGTCCCCAAATTGCCCAGCTTTCAGAACTGGGACTGGTCGAGCTGACGCGGAAACGGCAAGGGCAAAATATCTATGAACTGTTTGGCCGTCCCTGTGCAGCCTGTGGAGGCTTAGGGCATTTAGTGCATTTACCCGGGGAGCCGGACGATAGCCCCGGAGAAAGTGTGGAGCGATCGCCCCTGCCACGACCGGCAGACCCCCGCCGTAGCATCGATAACCGCAGCGAACCCAACGGCTTCACCTCAAGTGGTACCACCACAGAGACGCAGTTTCTCAATCATCCCGACTACCAAGAGGTAGGCGGAGCACGGCGATCCACCTCGCGCTCCCCCCGCGGTTCTAGTGGCAGTAATAGTCGTCCGCTGCGCCGCAACAGCGACAGCCGCAGTAGTGAGAGTAGCAATGGTCGCAAGGTGATTACAACCCCCACAGTGGTTGAGGTTGCCAGCCCTGTGGTCAAGCTCAGTCCCGAAACCCGGTCGGCTCGTCCACCGCGCCCCAGTCGTTCGGAGCCGCCAGAGGTGGTCACAGTCACGATGACGGATCAAGAGCAAGCTATCTATGCAGAAATCGGTATTTCACCCTTAGTTTTGCACAGCGAGGAGGTTAAAAATCCGCGCTCAGCCATTGTGATGGTGGCTAGCCCGGGTCAAGAGCCGCTGCCCTTACCAGAGAAAGTGACGCGCCCCCTTGGGGATCCATTGCCAGAGGATCCCCTTGAAGGTGAGACCCCCTTAGATAGCAGTGATAGCAGTGGGGAGTTGCCGCCCATCCCCCTTGAGCCGATCGTTGCGACCGTGCCACCAACTGAAATAGAGCAGGTCGTAGAGGTTCCGCAAGCAGCCCCTACGGAGAGTTCACTCCCCGCGGAGCCAACCGTATCGGCAGGACGACGGCGACGGCGGCGCGTCACCAGCAGTAGTGACTCCCCTAATCCGGAAACCTAGAGACAGCCAGCATGGTGGAACGCCTGCGGCAGCTACAATCTGAGCAGATTTATGAGTGGGTGGGTCGGGTTCCCTTAGACGGCACCCCGCTGCAACGACTCCCCAAGGTTGCAGCCGATGCCTTTGCCTTTGAGGTGTTGACCCATGACTATGCATTAACTGTGGGCGATGGGGCATTATCGTTTCCCTTAATGAGTGTGGTGAAGCCGTTTTTGTTGCTCTATGCCCTCACGCATTGGGATCAGCAGGTGTGGGAGTGGGTTGGGCAGCGTCCCTCCGAGTACCCGTACAACTCTGTCTTGCAATTAAGCTTGGATCAGGGGTGGCCCCGAAATCCGATGATCAACAGTGGAGCGATCGCCTTGGCCAGCCGTTTGAGTCAAGCCGGTGGCGTGGCTGCATTTCAAGAGTGGCTGAATCAGTGTGCGGGGACAGCCTTGACGGTTGATCCGGTTGTGCTTGCAGCGGTCTATCGCCATCCTAACTGGCACAATCGCAGTTTGAGCTACTACTTGGCAGAGGCGGGTAGCATCACAGATGCAATAGCCGCCTTAGACAGCTATAACCAGATCTGCTGCCTTCAAGGGACCATTCACGATGTTGCCCGCTTGGGACTGCTTCTGGCGTGCCCCCATCCTGCAATTCGCGATCGCCATCGCCACATAGTGAATACCCTGATGCTCATGTGTGGCCTCTACGAGGATTCGCCCCGCTATGCCCTTGACATTGGCTTGCCCATGAAATCTGGAGTGAGTGGCCTTGTCCTAGCAGTGGTACCTCAACAGGGGGCGATCGCCTGCTATAGCCCTCCCCTTGATGCCAGTGGTAACTCTGTCTTGGGGCTGCACCTCCTCCAGTGTATCAGTCGCCACCTCAGCCTCAGTCCCTTGAGCTAGGTAAACCCAGTGAACTACCGCTATTGAATCAACAATTACAATTCGCTCAGTCGCCTTCCATGCAAGGCTGTTTGGATTGGACTAAAAGCTGTTGCCGCAATTATCTCACGCTTCCATCAACGATTTGAAGCGGAGGATTCTTGTGGGTTTTGCTAAAAAGGTAGAGAACCATGTCGGGGCAATTTGGTACTTGGTTCACCACTACAACCCATCCTTACTTGTTTAGCACTACCACCGTTTGATCTCGGTTTGTGAATGGATTATTGGCAGGACTATACTCATCTATCTCCCATGTAGCAGGGATACCCAACCTGTTATTCAGATCGCGACGTACACTTTCAACAAAACCTCCGAGAATCCCCGCGCTTCGACAAGCCGCGGAGGGATAGGAGCGGTGGCTGAGGGGTACACCTTCGGTGGGCTTTATCTACGACACCCCGAAAAGCCGCCAATAGCGTATAGTCGTCGCAGTGAACCTCACAGCTTGAAAAATGTCTCAAATTTTTACCGTATCTTGCAAACTGGAGGTGTTGCCGCAGCAGGCTGAAACACTTGATGCGGTGCTGACTGCCGTTGCAAAATGCTGTGAGATCGATAGATAATCGACCTACAAACGTTGTTCCCTTTTGCAAATGTATTGTCGGACATCACTCTCATCACACTAACGAGGCTAGGACATGCAACCCCCTAACCCCGACCAGTTTACCGACCTCACAGTACCTCTGGGCACGGGCAGCACCGAAGGAGTTTGGCAAAAACCGCTACTATGTTGAGTAACAATTTTAGCGTTGCCTATTCGGATGAGTCCCTCGACCCGCAGTCCTGACCTTGAGGTGGAACAACTCCCCCAGTTATTACAGGCCGCTCGTGCCCGCTATCTGGCCGGGGAGCGATCGCCAACGGTTGTCAAGCCTCTGTGTCAAGCCCTGCGAGCCATTTTAGAGCGCAGTATCGATCCCAATGGCGACAGCCAGCAACGGGGGGGCTACCTCCAACGCCTCGTTGAAGCCTATTTTCGCTTATTTCCCCGCTGTTTGGACGGTGTGAGCCGCACTCAACTGCAACAGCAATCGCTCCACAAAACCGTCCTGCGGCTGCTGCAAATTCCCGCTACAGTGATTCAGGATGAGTACAATCGTCTCAATCGGGGACACTATAACGGCCCACTCAAACAACTGGTGCTAGCGTTTAGTCGGCCAGCGCTGATGCAGCGCACCCCACCCCCAACCCTCACAGAAGCAGAGTGTTTTCTCGCCTTTTTTATTCAATGCTTGCGCCAAGAGCTGGGAGCCAGCGTTCTGCTGACCCCCCAATTTCGCCAAGAGTATCGGGATCTGCTGCGCACCGTTTGCCTTGGCAGTGCTGACCCCGATCACTGTCAAAGTAATCTTATAGGATGGCTATGGGAAGCTATGAAATCCTTTGACCCGCTGAAGCCCTTTAGTGCCAGCGGCCATGGCCGACCCACCTTTGAAGCATGGGTTCGCACCGTTGTCAGCAATAAGCTGGCGGACGAAAAACGAAAACTGCTGAAACGGGAAGCGGATGAACTGCTATTTTACGAAAGCCGCGCCCTGCAAGTCTTTCAGGATCGCTACAGCGCATCGCCGCCAGAGATTCAGCGGGAGATTGACCCCAAGGCCTGCATCAGCCTGATCACGATTGTGCAAACGGAAATTACCGATCCGCGCATCCGCGCCTCCACCGCTCGCCTGCGGCAGCACATTGCCCAACTACTCGGTTGGAGCATTGAATATACCCGCGATGTCCATCAGCAGGTGCGGCGCATTTTGGGGCGTTACGTCCAGTCCACCCGCTCCTTGAATATTTGCTCCACCGATAGCAACCAAGAATGGATTGATAACTATCCTGATGCCCGCTCCCTACCCAGTAACAGTGGCCAAGGTATTGAATGTATGGTGGACTTTCTCAATGATCCCCAAACCCCCACATGGGTACGGGACTGGTGTGAGCGGCGCCGCACCCAAGCGGAAATTGCCCGCGAACTCTTTGTGAGCCAACCAACAATTTCCCGTTGTCTGGGTCGTGAATATCGCCTCTGGCTCTACCGTAAATTCTTTCAAGATCCGCAGATTCCTGAGTGGATGAAACGCTGGTATGACACCCAATCAATTCCCAGTCCCCATCAACGGCGGCAAACTCGACGGGAGATTCACCCCGAATATGCCCGTGGTACCTGCACTGCGAAGCAAATTGATGACCAAATAGAAACCAAACTCGCCCAGTGGTGCGATCGTAACGGCATTTACTATCTTCCCTAGGCGGTTTGGCTCAGTTTCTCGTACTTGGTTTGGATAATAACTGCTATGACTTCTTTCTTGGCACCGGTTGTTCCCATTCGTTCCCTGACATTAGATGCCGCCCACGCCGTCCTCAAGGAGTGCCGCCCAAGCCGCCAGCAACAGGTACTGCCCTATCTTGTAGCTCTCTATACGTTTATTGACTGGTGGGAACATGAAGGGGTGCTGAGTAAGGCAGACGACTGGGAGGATGTGCCTCCACAACTTACCCTTAGTACAACATGGTGTGAGCGTCCAGATGTTTTAGATTTACTCGATATTGCGGATCTGAATTTGGAAGGGGTGCAACTGGCTCTTTATCCTGTAGAGCAAGGTAAGGCGCTAGAAATCCACTGCCCCACCTTCTTAGGGGTGGTGAATGCTGATATTGCGGTTGCTGTTGCCTTGGATCGCGATCGCCGCTGGGCACGAATTCTCGGCTTTAGCGATCGCCAAACCCTCGTCAATCATTGGCAACAGTTCCCTGCAAATGCCCAAGGCTTCGGTACCTTTCCCCTAGAGCAACTGCAACCCATTTACTATCTTGCGGAGCAAATTAGCTTCCTGACTCCGCTGCCGGAAGCCCCCCCCAAAGCTGCCCCCACCAAGGGCAATACCTATGGCGAGCCGTTGCACAACATTCCAGAGTTGGCCGCCTTACTACAAACCCTTGAGAGCGAGCCTCCTCTGGAGCGCTCCAGCATCGATCAAGCAGCGGTACAGCGTCTTTTGCAAGCGCTTCAGCAGGGCTATGGCACTCCGGCCTCGGAAACTCCCTTATCGCGGGACTAGATCTCAGCGACTGCTCGCTCAATTAAGCGGCGTGCTAAGGTCTGAACCCCTGTGTGGTAGTAATAATTCGTGGTCATGTCGAGGAATGCCCCTAAGTAATCAAGGTTCTCCTTCGAGAGTTCAATAAAGTTCTGTAAACTGTTCACCACCTTTTCGGGCGTTAGATCCCGCGAGGCCACAAACTGACTCATCCAACCTTGCACCGCGCCAACGCTTTGGAGAATAAAGCCCAACTGACCCGCAGGGCTGCCGCCGGGGACAACGCTACTAATGGCCTTGAAGGTTGGATTTTCTTGCAGGTCGTTGGGTTGCAGACTGTGGAGCGTGTTGAGACATTTCAACAAAAAGTCGGGGCCTAAGGGAATTAAGCCATCGAAGCAGATCAGTGCCGCCATACGCATTAAGGATTCGCCACCATAGTCCCCGAGGGCGCGGAGGAAGTCACTGAGGCTGTCCCCCGGAATCCCGTTGATTTGGCAGAAGGCAAGGATCTCAACAATCAGTTTAATGCTCAGATCAATGGCTTGTGCCCGCTCGGGTTTTGGGGTGATTTTGTCGAGAAAGCCAAGGAAGGAGATTTTTTCACCGACCTTGTTCGCTAAGGCGGCGGCACCTAGGAGTGCGTCGGTATTATCCACGGTTTGGTACAGCCACAGTGCCCGCTGATACCCCTGTGACCGATCGTTAAACAGCCGTACAGCGCGCTCGCCAATTTGTCGCACCAAGGCTGGATCGGTTTCTCCCGTCACATGGCGGATGGTGTTATCAAAGCCAACAATATTCTGCCACTGCCCGGGGATGACGAAATCTAGGGCTTTTAGCGACATCACCGTAATGCCGCCGCTGGGAAGTTGGTCAACAACTTTGAAGATGGCCTCGCTCACGGAATCTCCTTATGACTGGGGGATAGGTTACTGCGCTAGTTGCGCCAAACCAGCTAGGTCAAACTTTTCAATCCAAGCGCGGCGATCGCTGGCGCTAAAGCTTGGATCGCGGGAGAGCACTTTCACCTGATACCGATTGGCCACCAGAATGGCGGTTTGAGTGGTACCAATTTCGAGGGCAGGGTAACCCGCAATGGTAGTGGTGCTGTTTTGGAATTTGGCGGCGGCGTCCGGCAGACTAATGGTGTCTGAAATCGCTAGCATGGCAAGGTCTTTGCCATCTTTTTTGAGTTTTGCTTCCGCAAACCCTTTTTTCTCTTGCACGTAAATTCGCTCGTAGCCATCACCCTCTGGGGGAAAGAAGCGGTTAAATTCACTACCTTGGGTGGCCTCGCGAGCCACTGCTGCCGGAGCATTGCGCTGGGTGCTCTCCTGCTGAACCTGTTCGTAGGGTGACGGGGGTGTAGCGGCACAACCAGTCACCACTAAGGTGAGGGCTAGCAGTAGGGCGGTGAACCAGCGGGTGAACGGCATTATTGTTCCCTATTCCAACACGCTGATTCTAGCTTAGAGGGTTTGGCCTGCGACCAATGTTGCAATTCTCTTAACGTCTTGCCATTCTGCGTGGGTGAGCGGTTCGGGGGTTAAGGTGACGTGCCACTGCTCGGCAAAGGCGCTCAGGAGAGCGTCTTGTACCCGCTCCGGTGGCGGTAAGGCCAATGAATGGGGTGCGCAGCCAAAGACCTGCTGCCAAAGATCACGGTTGGGTTGCAGGAGAATAGAGCCGTGCTGGAGGACGCGATCGCCTCGCCAGCCCTGAGCACTGCCGATGATCTTCTCACCACTGAGCAGGGTAATATCTGCGGCGGTGGCGGTGGCAAAACAGTTGACGGGTTGTTCTCCGTAGGCACTGAGGGCTGCATGGCCAAACGCTAGGGAATACCCTAACGCTTCCCAGCCCTTGAGGAGAAACTGGCAGAGTTGCCTATAGAGGTGATGGCGCGATCGCCCTAGCCCCCACACCACAATACTGTAGGTCAGATCCCCTTGGTGAAGCACCGCCCGCCCACCGGTGGGTCGCCGCACTAGCGAGAGGGGTTGCCCTTGCCACCCCAAAGAGCGCCAAGATGCTGGGAACTGCCGCTGATGATACCCCAAGGAAATGGCAGCGGGTTCCCATGTATAAAAGCGCAGGCAGGGGCGATCGCTGTGGTGCCACAACCACGTATCGATGGCCATTTGTAAGGCACCCGTGGTGGCGATCGCTGGAATGTAGCGCCAGTTCAGAACCCCTTGCAAGGGCATCCTAGTAAGTAGGAACGGTGGGATCGACCTCTTGGCTCCAAGCGTTAATCCCCCCCTTGATGTTAATCCCCTCAATGCCCGCTTGCTTCAAGATTGCCAGTGCCTTGGCCGAGCGTCCCCCCATCTTGCAGTGCACAAGAAGACGATGCCCATTCACCAGTTGACGGACTGTTTCGATCCCAGTGCCGTTTTCAATCTCTGAGAGGGGAACCAAAACTGAACCCGGGATTTTGGCAATCTCGTACTCGTTCGGATTGCGGACATCCACCAGAACATAGTCCGTCGCACCGCTATCTAGGAGGTGTTTGAGTTCCTGAACCGTCATTTCTGGAATGTCTGCCATTTGCGCTGCCTCCTGGGCTTGGGCTTGTCGAATACCGCAAAATTCTTCATAGTCAATGAGCTTGTCGATGACAGGGCGCTCTGGATTGGGGCGCAGTTTTAGCTCGCGAAACGTCATCTCAAGAGCGTTAAACAACAGCAGCCGACCACTGAGGGTAGTGCCCTTACCAAGAATAATTTTGATGGTTTCTGTGGCCTGAATCACGCCAATAATGCCCGGCAAAATACCCAGAACGCCCCCCTCTGCACAGGAGGGAACCAATCCCGGGGGTGGCGGTTCAGGATAGAGATCGCGATAGTTAGGACCACCTTCGTAGTTAAACACGGTGGCTTGGCCTTCAAAGCGGAAAATAGAACCATAGACATTGGGCTTGTTGAGCAGTACACAGGCATCATTCACCAAGTAGCGAGTTGGGAAATTATCTGTGCCATCCACCACAATGTCGTAGCTTGCGGCAATATCGAGGGCGTTAGCGGCACTCAGACGGGTTTCGTAGAGATCCACTTGGCAGTAGGGATTAATCTCAAGGATGCGCTGCTTGGCCGACTGAATTTTCGGCTTGCCCACCCAAGACGTGCCATGGATGATTTGCCGTTGTAGGTTAGAGCTATCGACAACATCAAAGTCCACAATGCCCAAGCGGCCAATGCCTGCGGCTGCAAGGTATAGCAGCAAGGGGGACCCCAGCCCACCGGTACCAATGCAGAGTACGCTAGCGGCCTTGAGGCGTTTTTGTCCCTCAACGCCCACTTCCGGCAAGATCAAATGGCGCGAATAGCGCTCATAGTCATCTTTAGTTAGTTCAATCGTTGCAAGATCAGGATTTAGCATGGTGAGAATGCAGTAAGGTCAAGCTGATGTGACATACTCCCGCACTCATGCTAGCGCATAGAGTGCGGGCTTCTCAGTGACTCCTGTTAAGGACATTTCCTGAGCTTTAAGAACGGGATGCCCCACCGCTCTGTTTTTGATGTTTATAGCCGCATTTTGATCCCGACTTAGCTCCAGCCCACAGTGTGGGCAAGCGTGCCATCTGTCATGGATCGCTTTTGGTACTTTATGATCGCACCGAGAGCAATTTTGACGTGTGCCGTTTGGATTCACTGCAATCGTCATCAGCCCAGCCCTTTCAGCCTTGACCGACAGTATGTGCAGGAATTGACCCCATCCGGCATCATACGTAGATTTTGCAAGCCTTGTTCTGGCGATCCCTTTAATGTTTAATCGCTCATAGGCAATGTGTTTTCCCCTAGATAAAAGACTGTTAGCTGTTTTGTAATGGAAATCTTTGCGCTGATTAGCTACTTTTAGATGCGCTTTTGCTACTCGTTTAACTGCTTGCTGACGGCGGTTTGATCCTTTCTGTTTACGAGACAGTGAACGCTGTAACCGCTTTAGTCGCTTTTCTGTCCTCCGATAATGTTTAGGAATGGCAACCTCTCCACCCAAATCATCTACCAAAAACGCCTTTAATCCCATATCAATACCAATCGTGTTGTCTAGCGTCGGTATATCAGGTGTTAACACTGGAACAGACGCATCCTCAAGACTTAATGCTACATACCATCCATCTACTTTACGGGTGATAGTAGCAGTCTTGATTTTGAAGCCATCTGGTAGTGGACGGTGCAGAATCAGTTTTACCATACCGATTTTAGGCAGGTGGATGAACATCCCTTGAAGACAATCCTGCGTCATCTGGGGGAAGGTAAAGGAGCGATACCGCCCAACTCCCTTAAATCTCGGTCTGCCTGCTCTTTTGCCGTTACAATCGCCGTCAAGCCATCGGTTAAATGCTTTTTGCACACGCTCCACGCAGTTTTGGAGCACTTGCGAATGAATCGCTTTGTACACAGGAAATAGTGCTTTGGTATTCACCAAATCCCGTTTTTGTGAGTAGAAGCTAGGCCTCTCTTTTAACTCAGGCAAATGACAGATTAAGGGGCAAGCATTGATGGGGCAACGGTTTCGCTCCCACCAGTCAATCCGTTCTGCCAAACGGTAGTTGTACTGCTTACGCAACAACTCTAGCCATTCATTCATCAAGGTGATTTGGCTAGCAGTTGGACGCAAGCGATACTGATAGGCGATTCTCATCGTAAGTGTATCAAAGAAACGCTACACTGACTATAGTACATGTAAAATGGAATGAATCTTATTTCATTACTTCATGTGGTGGGGTTACTGTCTCGATTTTGCGCCAGTATATTGAAAACCAAAATACTCCCGCCTTTCATCCCGACTCTCATGCTGGCGCATAGAGAGCGGGGCTTCTCGGCGGGTTGTAGCTAACCTGATCAGCAAAGGTGAGGGGTTAGTCTCTCCATTGTACTCAGAGAGTCCCCTCGCAACGCTCTAACTTGCAAGTGGTCTCAACGAAGATGAGTGTCGCGAGCCGTTCATCCAAATCCCTCGCCCTTACCAATATGCAGTGTACTGCTTCGCCGATGGGGGTGGTTGAAGGGTTTAGAGGACTGGTGCAGAATCCCCATCTGTTAGGGCAGAGGAATATGCCAACATAGGACTATTGAGTCAACACTATACGCTCTCGGCATGGATATTAAACAGGGATTTGTGGGTACTATTGGTCAAACGCCCCTCATTCGCCTCAACTACTTTAGTGACCTGACAGGTTGTAACATTTTAGGCAAAGCTGAGTTTCTCAACCCCGGTGGCTCCGTTAAAGACCGGGCTGCGCTCTACATTATCGAAGATGCCGAAAAAAAAGGACTACTCAAACCCGGTGGCACGGTTGTTGAAGGGACGGCTGGGAACACGGGAATTGGCTTAGCCCACATCTGCAATGCCAAGGGCTACAAGTGCCTAATTGTTATCCCCAACACCCAATCCCAAGAGAAAATCGACCTGCTGCGCACCCTAGGTGCCGAGGTGCGAACCGTGCCCGCCGTTCCCTACAAAGATCCCAATAATTACGTCAAGCTCTCGGGGCGGATTGCGGCGGAAATGGAGAATGCCATCTGGGCAAACCAGTTTGATAACCTTGCGAACCGCCAAGCCCACTATGAGACGACTGGTGCGGAAATTTGGCAGCAAACGGATGGCCAAGTGGATGCATGGGTTGCAGCAACGGGAACGGGTGGCACCTATGCTGGCGTGGCACTATACCTGAAGGAAAAAAATCCGGCTATTCGTACGGTGGTGGCAGATCCGATGGGCAGTGCCATCTATAGCTATGCCAAAACGGGAATCCTTAGCAGCAGCGGCAACTCAATCACGGAAGGGATTGGCAATAGCCGCATTACCGCCAATTTAGCGGGCGCACCCATTGATGATGCCATCCAAATTACTGATCAAGAGTGCCTGGAGGTGATCTATCAATTGCTGCATTACGATGGCCTGTTTATGGGTGGGTCAGTGGGCATCAATGTCGGTGCAGCCCTACGCTTGGCCAAAGAACTTGGCCCCAATCACACTATTGTCACAGTACTATGCGACGGTGGCTCCCGCTATCAGTCTCGCCTCTTTAACCCGGAGTGGCTAGCCAGTAAGGGACTCACGGTTCCTGAGATTAAGAAACCTTAAGGACTGGGAACAAGACGCTAGGGCTACCGGTCACAGGAGGGCAAGTAGCCCCTAGGCGTGGGTGTGGATTTTTGCACTGCTTGTGTGCTGTCAAGGATCAAATTTGCCGTGAAACAAAGACGCTGGTTCCTGCTGTTAATGAGTGTGGTGTGTGGGCTAGCCATTGTCCTGCACCCCGGCATGGTACAGGCTCAAAACCTTTGGCAGCGCCTCCTGCTACAGGGAGTCCAAGTTCTCCAACTGTCCAATATTTCACCGCGACAGGAGGTGGCGCTTGGGCAACAGATTAATGACCAAATGCTGCGGCAAGGAATGCGTATCGTTCGCAATCGGGCAGCTCAGGATTACATTAACAGCATTGGCCAACGATTGGTGAGTGTAGGCGATCGCCGCGGTTTGCCTTATCAGTTTCAGATCATTCAAGACCGACAAGTGAATGCCTACGCAACCATGGGCGGGTTTGTGTATGTCACCACCGGGCTGATGCTGCGGGCTGAAAACGAGGCCGAGCTAGCCAGTGTGATTGCCCACGAAATTGGCCACATTGACCAGCGCCATGTGATCCGGCAGCTACAGCAGACCGCTATTGCCCAAGGACTGATGACCGCCGCTGGTTTGGATCGCGATCGCGGCATTCAACTGGCGATGGAACTGGCCTTCCGCCGTCCCCGTAGCCGTGAGCAGGAATTAGACGCCGATCGCTATGGTCTCAACCTGTTGACCCGCAGTAATTATGATCCGCGGGGAATGGTCACCTTCCTGCAAAAGTTACGACAGCAGGGGGGAACCCCACCAACCATTTTGAGCACTCACCCTGCCCCGGGCGATCGCCTAGCCATTGCCGAGAACTTAATTCGGTCTGGTTTAGGGAATGCGTGCTTGCATACCCCGCAGCCGATGTGTGGTACCGATACCATTGCCTATCAGCAAACCCTGCGTTCGTTTAGCAACTAGGCTTGCTCTCGCCACCGCGCATAGCGACCTAAAGCAGTCAAGGGAAAATGCTGTTGGTAGTAGTGGTACTTCAGGTAAAAATGGCAAGGAAACCCCGTCCCCGTAAAATAATCCTCATTCCATGTGCCATCACTACGCTGGGTTTCTAGGAGGTAGGTTACCCCACGCTCAATTGCCGCTGTTGCAGCTTCCCCCGTCGCCTGAGCCGCCGCTAGCAGGCCAATGAGCGCCCACGCCGTTTGCGAAGGCGTACTATCCCCTTTGCCTTTCAACGAGGGATCATTGTAGCTCCAGCAGGTTTCCCCCCAGCCACCATCCCTATTTTGGCACTGCACTAACCATTCCGCCGCGCGGCGAATTCGCCAGCGATCGTAGCGGGGAGCAACCAGAGCTAACGCGGAGAGCACCCCACTGGTGCCATAGATATAATTCACCCCCCAACGGCCAAACCAGCAGCCTTCCGGTTCCTGCTCATTGCGCAGGTAAGCCAAGGCGCGATCTACTGCCGTACTGTCAAACGAAAGAGCGCATCGCCCCACCATTTCCAGCACACGTGCCGTTACATCCGCCGTATTCGGATCAATCATCGCCTTGAGATCACCGTAGGGAATAGCATTCAACCAATCTTGGTCGTTGTCCACATCAAAGGCTGCCCACCCTCCCGGACGGCACTGCATTGAAGCCACCCATGCGGCAGCACGCTCCATGGCCTGTCGTTTCACCTTTTCGTCAGGAAGTGTGACCGCCTCTAACGCCATCACCACCACGGCGGTATCGTCAACATCTGGGTAAAAGCGATTTTCAAACTCAAACGCCCAGCCACCGGGCTGACCCGTTTTATTTTTAACGCACCAGTCACCATAGTCGAGAATTTGCTTTGAGAGCAACCACTCCCCTGCCTTGACCAACGCAGGATGATCCGCAGCCATCCCTGAGTCCACCATTGCCCGCATCACCAGCGCCGTATCCCACACCGGCGAGACACAGGGCTGCACACGGTACTCCGTCTCTGTTTCAATGGCAAAGCGATCAACCGCCGCCATTCCCCGCTGCACAATCGGGTCATCCACTGCATAGTTCAGAACCCGCAGCGCCAGTAGGGAGTTCAGCATCGCCGGAATAATGCCCCCCCAGTCACCGCTGGCCTCTTGTCGCTCGAGCACCCATTTTTCTGCTGCCTTGATCCCTTCCTGCCGCAGAGGGGTGAGATTCCATGCTTCGCAGACCTTGAACACCTGATCCAAGCCAATAAACACATCCCCCCAGTTACCTTGGCGCGGCAGTTCATAGGATGCATTGGCGCGGCCTTCCACGTACAGTTCATCGAGGCTAAGGGCAGGCTGCATCGGATAGACAGGTTTGCGATCCATCACAATCAGCAAGGGCACCGTACTCCCTCGTGCCCAACTAGACATGTCATAGATGGTGAACGGGCTGCCCTCAGGCAGGAGCATAATCCACGGCGGCAGTGARGGGATCCCCCGCCAGTCATAGCACCCCAAGAGGGCAAGATGCAGCTTGGTAAAAATACGGGTTTTGGTAATGCCGCCCCGTGCCAGAATAAACTGTCGGGCTTTGACTAGGGCAGGATCATCCACGGGAACCCCCAGCAGCCGTAACCCCATGTAGGCTTCGACACTGGTGCTGAGGTCGCCGCCATCACTGTAGAACAATTCCCAACCACCATGCTCTCGCTGGTGAATGCGCAGGTAATGCTCGGCTTTAGCTAAAGGAAGTCGCTGCTCAGTGCCCCAAATTTTGTGCAGCAGAATTACCTCTGCCGTCATTGTGACATTTGACTCCAATTCCGCCCACCAGTAGCCTTCTGGATATTGCTGGGAGAGTAAATAGTCTTGGCTAGCGCGAATGGCCTGTTGGAGCTTCTGTTGATCAATGGCAGGAGCAAGTTCAGTGTGCATGGGGTTCCGGTTGTTCACTGAAGGTTAGTTTAGCCGTGGCGATGCCCTGTCGCAAGTTGTGCGACGTTGAGCTAGGATCAGTACTTATGTCTCTCCGTCAGCAACAACATCCCCTCATTCAACGCTTGGCCGATCGCATCGAGCAGATTTGGCAGACTCACCTGCAGCTTGCTCCTTACGAGTTACCCGCAGACCTTGGCTATGTTGAAGGCAAACTGGAGGGAGAGCGCCTCGTCATTGAAAACCACTGCTACCAAGCTCCTCCCTTTCGCAAACTGCATTTAGAATTGGCACGGGTCGGGAACACCCTCGATATTTTGCACTGCGTGATGTTTCCGCAGCCAACCTATGATCTGCCCATGTTTGGCTGTGACTTAGTGGGAGGGCGTGGGCAAATTAGTGCTGCCATTGTTGATCTGTCTCCTGTGACTGGGGAGCTACCCCCTGCCTACACTACTGCCTTGAATGCACTGCCCAAAATAGCTTTTAGCCAGACGCGGGAACTGCCGCTATGGGGCTATATTTTTTCGCCATTTTGCCTTTTTATTCGCCCCCAAGGTGCTAGCGAAGAGCAGCAATTTTTAGATCGCATTGGCGACTATCTAGCGCTTCACTGCCAGCTAAGCCAACAGAGCACCCCCCTTCCCGATCCCCAGCCAGTCATTGCCGGTCAGCAGCAATATTGCCAGCAACAACAGCAAAACGATAAAACACGGCGAGTCCTTGAAAAAGCCTTTGGTCATGACTGGGCGGAGCGGTATATGACCACTGTACTGTTTGATGCACCATAGCCACCCATGCTCTAGTCAAAGGGTTCTCTGACGCTTCCTTGCAGGCAAGATCAACCTGTGGGTCAAGACAATGGCAGAACCAGTTATCGTGAGCGGTTTACCTGCACCCTTTGTCAGCGAATGGTGCGTTTAGTATTTGATACGGCCTTGTTTCGTGATGACTCAGTTCCAGTTAGACGCATCTGGGCAAGACACTGCCAGCGTGCAAAGCTTCTATCCGTGATGCCAATGCCATTTTCAGCGATCATCGTCTGAACTGAATTGGCAAATTTTGCATCGTGTCCTTGACCAATTGAAGACTGTTTTTTAGGGTAATCAATCAGTTGATGTGGTCAAGGCACCTAGAATCTAGGGTTCCATTGGCGAACACCCTCTGCTATACTCAAAGATCGCGATGAATGGGTCGGTGCCCGAGTGGTTAATGGGGGCGGACTGTAAATCCGTTGGCTACGCCTACGCTGGTTCGAATCCAGCCCGGCCCATCAAGACAAAAAACTTCATAGGCCCTATAACTATAGGTTTGAGACCCCTACATGTAGTGCTCAAGAATTGCTCAAGAATAGAGTGATGACATCAAGCATGTATACCAATAGCATGGAGTCTCGAAGCATTGATGGTTACAGGGCACCATCGCATCTCCACTGTCGGCGCAGTTCTAGAGAGGCAATCGTTCACTTCTGGTCGTTAGCTAAGGATTTGAGGGCTTGCTCCAGTTCCTTTTGGGAGCGGGGCATCCAGTGTTGTCCCCGTAGTCGCCGTAGCATTTCAAGCGCCTCTTCACGGCTTTGGCCGGTATTTTGCTGATGGCGTTGCCAAAAGTCATCCCACCAGCCGGGAGGTTCCTGCTTACTGCCGGTATATTCTGTGGGTCGCCCTGTATCCCCATCAATAACAAGGCTGCCCACATAATCGGCATTACTATAGACCTTGGCGATCTGATCGTGAATGTGGCGCATATCCGCTGCCGAGACAACGCCATTATCGGTAGCTTTATAGAATTGCACCGTGACGCGCACGGGGAATCGCGGATCTCGTTCAATGGGTAAATTATCAATTTCTGTAAAGGGACCTTCCACCTTGCCGTGGCTAATGACGGCAGCCTCTACGTTAGAGCGACTTCGACCGGCAGGGGCAGCCGACTCAAGGACAACAGATGGAGCAGGGAACACGGACATTGGCTGACGGGGGCGTGGGGTTTGTTTGAGGGGGACTTGAATGAGCATGACCATATTCATGCCAGCGGCTTCTGCTTGAGTGGAGGTGATCTCGCTACCACCGCTGATAACACCAAAGTCACTGGCTCGCTGACCTACAAGACTTGCCCGCTCGCCATTTTTGTTAAAGAAGAGCCGTTGCCCCCACGTCATGCCTGCTTCAAAGGCATCCCGTTTGTTGTCAATGATAGTGGCACTGGTGCCTTGGCGGGTGACGAGAAGGGTTAAGACCGCCGGATTTTTCTCATAGCTTTGGTAATTAAAGAGGACGGGGTTAAAGGTGGCTTCTCCTTGAGCGGGAATTGGTAAGAAGCAGGCTTGGGCACTTACGAGGACGTGGCTGTCGCGCGCAGCAAGTAACGAACGCCGGTTCCCAGCCCAAGAACGGGGGTTGTGCAGGTATTTTCGGAAGTTCCCTAAAAGTTCCCTTAAGCTGACCCGCTCTAGGGGGTTGCCTTTTTCATTCCCTACAAGGATAAAGAAGCGCTCGAGGGGAATATCCGCAGTGCGATCGCTAAAATTGGGAAAGCGAATCACGGGCATGAGGCTGAGTTCGTAGGTTTTAGTACGGGGGTTGTATTGTTGAATTTGAATGGTCATGTCGCTAATGTTGGGGCCTACCGCAGAGTTGTGATAGCGGCCTGTATCTTCCCATGTCACATCTAGGATGTTGAGGCCGTACTGCTGTGCTAGGCGTTGAGCCTCAGGATTGTGGATCATGCTGCGGGTTTGCTCAATGACGTGGCGGTAGCGATCGTACTCAATGGGGGTCGTCGTTGGTGACGGGGGGGTAGAGGCCACGGATGGCGTTGTGTCAATGCCCCAACTGGGTTGACTCTGGGCAGGTTGGATCATAATGGCATCTCCTTGAGGGAGCGATCGCCCCGATAAACTGAGTCCCAAACCAAAAACAGCCGCAAGGGCAAGGCTAAGCTTGAGTGGCGCAGACATAAGGTAAATCCTGGGGGGTAGGCTACTGTCTAGCCTAGACAAGGTATCGCAGCATAGGATGGTGGTTTCACTTTTTGCAACATCACAGGTAGATCACGATATGCAAACTGAGGTTCTGGTGGTGGGAGGGGGCACAGGGGGAGTTGCTGCTGCTTTAACCGCTGCTCGTTGTGGTGCTAAAACCCTGTTGGTAAGCGAAGAGCCATGGTTAGGGGGGATGCTCACCAGTGCTGGGGTGCCTGCGCCTGACGGCAATGAGCTATTGGCATGGCAAACGGGGGTGTGGGGACGGTTCCTGCGGGCGATCGCCCAACGACAACCCCATGGCTTAGATCATGCGTGGGTGAGCTTTTTTACGTTTGAGCCTAAAGTGGCTGCTGCCATATTCCATGATTGGGTGACGGCCAGCCCCAACTTAACGTGGATGGCCGGTCACACTCCCCACGCGGTTTTGCGTCGGGGCGATCGCATCACCGGGGTAGAATTTAGTACCTTTACCGTCTATGCAGAGCTTACGATTGATGCCACGGAACTAGGGGATCTGCTGCCCCTTGGCGAGATTCCCCACCGGTGGGGGTGGGAGTGGCAACCAGAGACCGGTGAACCCTCGGCACCGTCTGCCCCGAATGCGCTGACCACAACCTATCCTGTGCAAGCCCCCACATGGGTAGTGATGTTGCGAGATTACGGCAGTGGTGAAACAGCGCCAGAGATTCCGCCGTCTCCCCTGTGGGATGATCATAAGTTTGAGGGGGCATGGCAGGGCTACAATCCAGAGCACTTTTTGAACTATGGCCGTCTGCCGGGCGATCGCTTCATGCTCAATTGGCCGCAGCAGGGGAATGACTATGGGGTGAACCTAGGGCGATTAGTGCAGTCCGCCACTGCTAAGCAAGAATTTCTACAAGAAGCCCGCTGGCACAGTCAAGATTTTGCCTGCTACGTACAACGCTACTTGGGTCGCCGTTATGGTCTTGCCGAGGATACCTTTCCTATCTTACCAAACCAGCTTGGTGGGGGAGCCTATGCCTTGCATCCCTACTACCGTGAAAGTCGCCGCCTGATTGGCCTAACCACTGTGCAAGAGCAAGACATTTTGCCAGTAGCGGGGGGAATTGTGGCCGCCGCTCCTAGCACCGCAGCAGGGCGATATACAGGGGTGGCGATCGGGAATTATGCCAACGATCATCATTATCCGGGACACAACTTTGCCCTTGCGACCAAATCCATTCGCTGGGGCGGGCGCTGGACCGGTACACCTTTTATGATTCCCTACACCTGTCTGATTCCCAAGGACATCGACGGCTTCTTAGTAGCTGAAAAGAATATCTCGGTGACCCACATTGCCAATGGGGCAACCCGACTGCAACCCGTTGTAATGGCGATTGGTCAGGCGGCAGGTTGGCTGGCCGCTACTGCCGTTCAGCAACACCGACAGCCTCGGGATCTGGTTGATAGCTTAGATCTTATACCCCTCATTACTGAGCATCGGCAGGCGATTTTTCCGTTTTTCAACCTCCACCCCGATCACCCAGAATGGGAAGACTGGCAATGCCACACCCTCCGCACCTTTGAGGCCACACGTCCCTTGAGCGGCTACGCCCCCTTGCAAACCCCCGCACCAGACCCCTCCCCTGAGGGCTTGGTCTCTGTTTGTGGTGAGTTCCAAAAACTAGGGGACCAGCAATACCAACTTCTTGAGGGCGATCGCCAGTGGCCGTTGGTCACCCTGCGCTCAACGATCAATGACCGTCTGCACGAGTGTGTAAGCGGTCAGCAGGTACACATTATGGGGGTTGTCAATCCCTATGCACCATGGATTCGCGTTGAGATTCTTGACATCTAAAATAGCCGTGGCGGTTGGCAGCTGCTCCATGCCTTAAGCAAATAGTGTTATGGCACCCTTTGGTACAATGACATCGCCAGTCTCTTGAAACCTTGGCATGACCATCACCGCCCTTGGAATTGATTTTGGTACCTCCGGTGCCCGGGCGATCGCCCTCAACGCCAAGGGTGAGATACTTGCCAGCACTCGCCGCACCTTAGCCCAGCCAGATAATCCTCAAGAATGGGCGGCAACCCTGTGGGAGTTAATTCAGGAGATTCCCCTTAAAGTACGGCAACAGATCCAGCGCATTGCCATTGATGGCACTTCTGCCACGGTCTTATTGTGCAATCCTGACGGTGACCCCATTTCCCCCGCTCTTCTCTACAACGATGATCGTGCTCAAGAGTCCCTCAAGGTATTAGCAGGCATCGCGCCAGCCAATCATCTCGTCCTCAGTGCCACTAGTAGTCTTGTGAAACTGCTGTGGTTATGGGAGCACTACCCCACAGCAGGCGGTTATTTCTTGCACCAAGCAGACTGGCTAGCCTTTTTGCTCCACGGCCAACTGGGTATATCGGATTGGCACAATGCCCTCAAATTGGGGTATGACCCCGCTGCCGAGACCTATCCTGACTGGTTTTATCATCCCATCCTTGCCCCTTTGCAACCGTTGCTCCCTAAGGTTGTTGCCCCTGGAACAGTCATCGGCACTCCAACAAGGATAGCGCAATCGTTGGGACTGTCGTCAGAGTGCCAAATTTGTGCAGGCACCACTGATAGTATTGCTGCCTTTTTGGCCAGTGGTGCCCATCACGTGGGGGATGCGGTAACGTCCTTAGGCTCAACCCTAGTGCTGAAACTTCTGAGTAACCGTCCTGTGCAGGATCGGGCAGCAGGAATCTACAGTCATCGCCTTGGCGATCTCTGGTTGGTGGGGGGTGCCTCTAACTGCGGTGCAGCAATTCTGGGACAATTTTTTACCCCTACAGAACTAGAGCATCTCAGTCGCCACATCAATCCTCAGCAGCCTACGGGGTTAGACTATTATCCCCTCCTCAGGCGAGGAGAGCGTTTTCCCGTTAATGATCCGCACCTTGAGCCGCGTTTAGAACCACGACCTGCTGAACCCCATTTGTTTTTGCAAGGACTTCTAGAAAGCCTCAGCCGCATTGAACAACAGGGCTATCAGCGATTACAAACCCTTGGTGCGTCACCACTGCAACGGGTTTGGACAGCAGGGGGAGGTGCCCATAATCCAGCATGGCTAGCCATTCGTCAACAATTTTTGGGGGTGCCCGTGGCCATTTCGCCGCAAACAGAGGCGGCCTACGGTGCTGCACTCCTTGCCTATGGCTCAACCAACTCCTTACAAAATCCCCAACAAAGCCACTCTTTTGCAAGCGGCTGCTGAGCACACATTCTGGTTTTCAATGCTCCAATTATGTAGCAGGTATTTGGAGAATTGAGATTATATCCCCATAGCTAAAGCTAGGGGCTTTACGGCGCTTTTTCGGTAGAATAGAGTTTCTGTGCTGTATCAGTAGCGATCCATGCGCCTGTCGCAAATGCTCTTTGTCACCTTGCGGGATAACCCTGCGGAAGCGGAAATTCCCAGCCACAAGCTATTGCTGCGGGCTGGCTATATTCGCCGCATTGCCAGTGGGGTGTATAGCTACTTACCCCTGATGTGGCGGGTGCTCCAGAAGGTGAGTGCCATTGTACGCTCCGAAATGGATCGCAGTGGTGCCCTTGAGTGCCTGCTGCCGCAATTGCAGCCCGCTGAGCTATGGCAGGAATCTGGCCGTTGGGATACCTACACCCAAGCAGAAGGCATTATGTTTGCCCTCACGGATCGGGCAGAGCGGCAGTTGGGGCTAGGCCCAACCCATGAAGAGGTCATTACCACCCTTGCTAAGGATCTGATCCGTTCCTACCGGCAGTTACCGGTGCACCTGTATCAAATTCAAACCAAGTTCCGCGATGAAATTCGCCCCCGGTTTGGCCTGTTGCGGGGACGGGAATTCATCATGAAGGATGGCTACTCCTTCCATGCTGATGTGGCCAGCCTTCAGGACACCTATCAGGTGATGTACGACACCTACAGTCGCATCCTCAGCCGTTGCGGTCTTACTTTTCGGGCAGTTGAGGCAGATTCGGGGGCAATTGGCGGCTCTGGCTCCCATGAATTTATGGTGCTAGCCGATGCGGGTGAAGATGAAGTGCTCTATACCGCCGATGGTGAGTATGCTGCCAATGTAGAAAAGGCGGTGTCTGTGCCGCCAGCGGCTGTACCTAGCCCCTATAGGAAAATGGAAACCCTCAGCACCCCCAATGCAACCACCATTGAGGCATTAGTGGCGCAACTGGGCTGTGATCCGACCCAGATCGTCAAAACGGTTCTCTATCGTGCTGGGTTTGATAATGGTTGCTGCGGCTTAGTATTGGTGAGCATTCGTGGCGATCAAGAGGTGAATGCGGTGAAGCTTCAGAATGTGCTGACGGGTTTAGCTGTCAACTATGGAGCCAGTAAACTGTTGGATCTGAGGGTGGCCGACGCTGAAACCGCGCAGGAGTGGGCAGCACAACCCTTACCCTTTGGTTATATCGGGCCTGATCTGCCGGATACGTATCTAAAAACCACGGCCAACCTCATTCCCCAATTTATTCGAATTGCCGATACAACGGTGGCCGAGCTGAAGCGGTTTGTCACGGGGGCGAATAAGGCAGAGCACCATCGGGTTGGGGTGAACTGGGGCAACACCTGTGCCCTGCCAGCGTTAGTGGTGGATGTGCGCAAGGCGCAAGCGGGCGATCGCGCCTGTCATGATCCAACGCAGTACTTAGAAACTGCCCGTGGGATTGAAATTGGCCATATCTTTCAACTGGGCACTAAGTACTCCCAAGCTATGCACGCCACCTATACCAATGAGCAGGGGGAGGAGGTGCCCTTAGTGATGGGGTGCTATGGCATTGGTGTCTCCCGCTTAGCCCAAGCTGCTGTGGAGCAGCACCACGATGCCAACGGGATTATCTGGCCGTTGGCGATCGCCCCTTATCAGGTCATTATTGTTGTCCCCAACATCACCGATCCCACTCAGATGCACTTGGCCACTGAACTCTACACCAAGCTGCAAACAGTCGGAATTGAGGTGCTGCTAGATGATCGCGATGAGCGTGCTGGGGTCAAATTCAAAGATGCGGATCTCATTGGAATCCCCTATCGGGTGGTAACGGGGCGCACGAGTGCCAAAGGGGAGGTGGAATTAGTAGAGCGCGCTACGGGCAAAACCGTGACTCTTTCTGTGAGCGAGGCGATCGCCTATCTGCAACAGCAAGTAGAGCAGCTTTGAAGGTGATATTCTCTTAAAAGATGGATCATGGCTCCTGCAACCCGCACCGAATCCGATTCCCTAGGTACGATTGAGGTTCCCGCTGACTGTTATTGGGGCGCCCAGACGGCACGATCCCTAAAATACTTTCCCATTGGCGGCCTAAAAATGCCCCTTGCGGTCATTTATGCCATGGCACGGCTGAAGCAAGCAGCGGCGATCGCCAACCGGGATCTAGGCGTTCTGGCGCCGGAGAAAGCGGCGTGGATCTGTCAAGCAGCAGCGGAAATCATTGAAGGTCGTTGGGATAATCAGTTTCCGCTATCGATTTGGCAGACCGGCAGTGGCACGCAAACCAATATGAATGTCAATGAGGTCATTGCCAACCGTGCCATTGAGTTAGCGGGAGGCACAAAGGGAACCAAAACCCCCATTCACCCCAATGATCACGTTAACTGTAGTCAGTCCTCGAATGATACGTTTCCCACCGCAATGCACATTGCCACCGTCTTAGAGGTACAGGAGCGGCTGCTGCCCATGCTGCAAAACATGCTGGCGGCTCTGGAGGAAAAAACCGCTGCGTTTGCCAACATTATTAAAATTGGGCGCACTCACCTGATGGATGCGGTGCCCCTCACCCTTGGTCAAGAGTTTTCGGGGTATGCTAGCCAGTTGGCGGCCTGTCAACACCACTTGCAGTACTGCCTCCAGCACCTTTATCCCCTAGCCATTGGCGGTACCGCCGTCGGAACCGGCTTAAATGCCCCCCCCGGCTTTGGCGATCGCGTTGCTCAAGAGTTAGCCCGGATGACCGGCTATCCCTTCTGTGTTGCCGAAAATCGCTTTGCGGCTTTGGCGGCTCACGATCCCCTAGTGCTGTTGAGTGGTGCCCTCAAAACGCTGGCGGCGGCCTTGATGAAAATGGCCAATGATATTCGCTGGTTAGGGTCGGGTCCTCGCTGTGGGTTGGGGGAATTAATCTTGCCCGCCAATGAACCCGGCTCATCGATTATGCCTGGCAAGGTGAACCCGACCCAGTGCGAAGCCTTGACCATGGTGTGTGTGCAGGTGATGGGCAATGATGCGGCCATTGGTATTGCTGGTAGTCAGGGCAACTTTGAACTGAATGTGTTTAAGCCCCTCATCATCCACAATGTGCTGTGCTCCATTGAACTCCTCAGCGATGCGGGGTCTGCCTTTACGGACTTTTGTTTGCGGGGGCTACAGCCGAATCACCCCCAAATTCAGACGCATTTAGAGCGATCCTTGATGCTCGTGACCGCCTTGAACCCCCGTATTGGTTACGACAAGGCGGCAGCCGTGGCTAAAAAAGCCTATAGCGAGCAGAAAACCCTCAAGGAGGCTGCCGTAGAGTTGGGCTACCTCACCCCAGAGGAGTTTGATCAGTGGGTGCGTCCAGAGGACATGCTCGGCGAAAGCGCCGACAGTTGACCCCGTAGGGTGCGCTGCCAGTAGGGGGTATTGTGGCAGCGCGATCGCAGGCTTTGGGCATTTACCGTCCATGCCGCCGTCGGATCAAACAGGATAACGTTGCGGCTAGGGGGCTGCAACTGCGGGGGGGCAAGGCCAAGAATGCGGGCAGGCGCAGTACTGATAGCGTGCCAGAGGTCAACCGCCGTGAGGTGCCCAGGGGCGACTAATCCCTGCCAGAGGGCGGGCAAGGCCAACTCCAGACCAATTGCCCCTGGGAGGGCTTCGGCAAAGGAGATCATTTTTTCCTCGTAAAGGAGGGGGGTGTGGTCAATGGCGATCGCCTCAATCACGCCTGTTTTGACCCCCTCAATTAAGGACTGGCGATCTGTAGGGGTTCCGAGGGGTGGCTCAAGGCGCAGGTTTGGATCGTAGGTGGCCAAGTCCCCAGTGTCAAACAGTAGATGCAACCAACAAACGCTGGCGGTAACAGTCTCCGGCTTAGCCTGCGTTAAGATTTCAACACTGCGAGCGGTGGAGAGGCGCATCAGATGAATAGGGGTCGTGACGGTGCGCCCTAGCTCCAAAATCGCCAGTAGGGGAATGGTTTCACAGCAGATTAGTTGCTCTGCCAGACCCAAGCGCAGGGCGTCTAAACTCTCGCGGGCAACGCCATGGGCCGCCAAGGTTGCGTCAAACGGCCAAAGCGCCACACATTTCTGGATAGGTTGCAAATAGGTGAGAGCGCGCTGCAATAATGGCCAATTGACGAGGCCGGAGTCATCGCAAAACCCCACTACGCCGGCTGCGGCCAGTTCCGCTAGATTGCTAAGAGCCTTGCCTGCACCCCCTTGGCTGAGAGCCGCCCACACCCGCACCTGCGTCCAACTCTCTGCGGGCAAATCGTGCTGGATTGAGTTCCACACCGCTGGATCATCAATGACGGGTTGGGTAGTAGGCAGAAGAGTCAGGTGCTGCACCCCCCCCGCCGCCGCAGCAGCAAGCAGAGAGGTTAGGCTTTCGCGCGCTTCGTACCCTGGTTGGCCGCTGTGGCTGTAGAGATCTACTAAAGGGGGTGCCAAAATTAACTGCTCAGCAGGGACCCGCTCGCTCTCAGGGGGAATGTCCGCTGGGGCGATCGCCACCAGTTCATCGCCCCTAAAGAGCACATCCGCACGGTAATCTGCGCGGTTGAGCGGATCCACCACCCGCACCTGTTGCAGCAGTCGCCATGCCATGGCTTTACAAGGCTCCGGCTGCCGTCCGATCCAGCACGCCCCCTAAATGGGTGGTAATGTTGACCGCCTGTAGCCGCGGCAGCCCTCCTTTTAGCGGGTAGTCAATCACCGTCACACTGCCATTGCCTTGCTTAAAGAGCCAGAAGTTCTCGATCCCTAGGCCGACAATATGGCACAGCAGCACTTTATTGGTGGCATCGTGAGCCACAACCAAAACATTGTGGGGGGTAAGGGCACTGGCTTTCCATGCCTCGAGCCACTGCTCCCACGCCGTGACGACGCGATCGTGCACCTGTTGCAGGTTTTCCCCGTGGGGCATTTGCACCGCCGCTGGGGTGGTGCGCCACCGCTCTAGCTCCCCTGGGTACTGCGCTTCCACCTCTGGCTCAAACTTGCCTTCCCAGTCACCATGGCTAATTTCTGCCAAGGCTGGCTCTAGCTCTAAGGAAACATCGGGATGGTGCTGCAAAATGGCTAAGGCTGTGTCTTTGGGGCGCAATAGGGGGCTACTCAGGGCATGGTGGAAGGTTACATCCTTGAGAAAATCTGCCACAGTTGCCGCTTGGGCACGACCATTCTCATTGAGGGGCACATCAATCTGGCCTTGAAACCGTCCTTCGCGGTTCCAATTGGTTTCACCATGGCGCACCAAAAAGATACGCAGGGTGTGCGCCTTAAACCGGGGTTCCGGAAAGGGATCGTTGAGATGACTGGTAAGGTTCAGGGCTTCTATCTGCGCCGGTTGGTGCCGACCGTGGGCAAAGTTGAGAACACTGATGCCGCCATTGGCCTGTTGCAGCCGCAAATAGCCCTTGACCCCCAAGCCCAAGGCTGTGCAGATTAAGGCGCGGTTCATACCACTGTGGCCCACAATCAGGATAGTATCATTGTCGTGCTGGGGCAGCAGCGTATCCAAGACTAGACCGGCCCGATCAAACAAATCTAGGACTGGGAAGAAGTCCTTTGGCTCCCCAGTCTCATCTAGGGTCCGCATGACTAAGGTGTCCGGTGCCTCTTGCCAGCGGCGATAGTCCTCTGGAAACCGCTCTTTCACCGCTGCAAAGGGTAAGTCTTCCCACGCAGGTAAGGCAATTTCCTTGAGCAAATCCATGGGGATAGGGGCAGGGATCCCTAGACTGCCTAGTTGCTGGTAAATGTCCTCAGCCGTTTCCTGAGCACGCTTAAGGGGGCTGGTGTAAATTTTGCGGATGGGGATGCCCTGTAATGCTGCACCCACCTGCTGCGCCATCCAATGACCACGCTCCGTCAGCGAGGAGGAATCACTATGACCTTGGACGCGCTGTTCAACGTTAAATGTGCTTTCACCGTGGCGGACAATAATAACTCGGGTACTCAGATGTCTCTCCTTGGATGCACCATAGGCAATTGTATCTTGTCTGTTACCTCTCGAGGCCAGCCGTGCGTATCTTAGGGGTTGATCCGGGCTTGGCCACCCTTGGCTATGGCTGCATTGAAATGACACCCACAAGCTGCCACGTCTGCGATTTTGGGGTGATCACAACCACTGCCAAGGAACCTGTTGGCGATCGCCTGCACAGTCTTTACACTGACCTACACCAGTTAATTCCAGCCCTGCGCCCTGATGTGGTGGCGATCGAAAAATTATTTTTCTATAAAATGAGCCACACCATTGTGGTTGCTCAGGCGCGGGGGGTGATTCTCTTGGTGCTGAGTCAACTGGGGTGTCCGCTTTTGGAATTTACGCCTGCCCAGGTCAAGCAAACACTGACAGGGTATGGCAACGCCACCAAAACTGAGGTGCAACTGGCGGTACAGCGGGAACTTGACTTGGCTACCCTCCCTAGGCCGGATGATGCGGCTGATGCCTTGGCGATCGCCCTTACTGCCAGCCGTCACCATGAGACTCCCTGTTCCTAGACAGGGGCGATCCTCCCTAGAGGTAGTTGTCAAAGTGGCGAATACTTAGTCCTGTTTGGCAGTATTGGTAGATGCTTCTGTGAGAGCAGAAGGGGCAGTCTCACTCACCGGAATTGCAACGGGAGGGCGATCGAGGCTGAGCATCAGGCCAACAGCCGTAGGTTCAACGGGTACAGGAGACACCTCTGGAGCAATGCTGGCAGGACTAGTCACTGCAATCTGTGATCCGGGGAGTGGGTTAGGGAGAAGCCCATTGAGAACACCCACCACCGATGCAGCTAGGGTGGCACCCACCCCTCCCCATACCCACACTGCGCGGGGGCGACGCTGCGCCTTGGCAATGACCCGAGCCGCCAAATAATCCGTAGGGCAAGGGGACACAGGCACGGGAAGTTGCTGCATTTGCGCTTTTAGGGTTAACAGCCGCTGGTACAGTCGTTGAGCCTTAGGATCGCTGGCGAGCCATGCCTCCACCTGCTGTCGCTCCCCAGCCGTGACTTCACCATCGAGATAGGCACTCAGCAATTCGAAGTGATCTCGTTTGCAGTGATCCAGTTCGTCCATCATTGTTCAACATCCTTCATCAAAATCTAGCCAAAGCCAAGGTGTGGGGCAATAGTTTAGGAGCGGGGGCTGTCAAGGTGGGGTTGCAATTCCGTTTGCAGTCGCTGCCGAGCGCGGGCAATTCTTGATTTTACTGTTCCTAAGGAGACACCCGTGATCTGGGCAATTTCTTCGTAGGACAATCCCTCAATTTCCCGCAGGACAATCGTGGTTCGGAAGGTTTCCGGCAAGTTGGCGATCGCCTGTCGCAATTGGTCATAAAATTCATCGGTATGCAATAACTCATCCGGACTGGCATCACTGGAGGCGAGTTCCCATAGTATTTCCCCATCATGGGTCTTGAGGGGGGCATCGAGGGACAGGGGAGCTTGGTGGCGCTTCCGTTTGCGCAGCTCATCATAGAATAAGTTTGTGGCAATACGGCTGAGCCAACCGCGAAACTTACTGGCATCCTGCAACTTATGAATATTCCGGTACACCCGTATCCACACTTCTTGGACTAAATCGGCTCGATCCTCCCAGTCCGGTGCCAAGTGATAGATAAGTCGCTCCACGTGAGCCTGATGGCGGCGTAACAACTCTGTAAACGCGGCCCGATCTGGTGATCTCCCCGCCTGACAGCGAATCACCAATTCCTGCGGTGAAAGTTTTGTTAGCGGCAGCGTCACCCGGTAACAGGTCTCCTCAACACTGGGCCAAGCAAGGGGGATACTGGATGTCATGGAAACAACAGACCTCAGACCAAACTATCTCCCATGACGCAAGGTCGGTGATCAGGTTCCCTCCTCCGTTATACCGTGCTAGCTGCCACACTATGCGCAACAGTTCCTCTGGGCGGGTGTCACTGTTTGAGAGATGGTGAGGGATTTTTATCGCCGATTGCTTAATGTTTTCTGAATGCTTAATGTTTTCTTAATGTTGGCTCAATTCAGACTAAACTTTAATTGTAGCGGCGATCGCCCCTTAATTTTCGTTAGGCTAACCTGTGAACACCTTATTTAGTCAACTGCTATAGTCACCATGCCGTGGATACGCATTTCCAGTGGACTTGTTGCGATCGCGGTGGCATTGATGATAACCCTCTTGGGGGGTTGGTACTTTTGCTTGGGTATTGGTGCCTTAATTTACCTAGGGCAACTGGAATATTTTGAACTAGCGCGTGCCAAAGGCAGTGCCCCAGCGGCTAAAACCACCTTAGTTGTCAGTCAGGTGCTACTTATTACTGCGCTGTTGCGTCCCGATTTGGCCGATGCCGTCTTTCCTGTCGCCGGTACCCTAATTTGCTTTTACCTGCTGTTTCAGCCTAAACTGGCCTCCATTGCCGACATTTCTACCTCCATCATGGGGCTATTCTACGGCGGGTATCTCCCCAGCTATTGGGTGCGCCTACGGGGGCTAGATCATACTGCCACCCTTCCCTTAGGCGGGTTTTGGCCACAGCAGTGGCACTTAGAGGCTCTCCCCCTAGGATTGCAGGCAACCCTGTTAGCGTTTATCTGTATTTGGGCGGCGGATATTGGGGCTTATACCGTCGGMAAACTGTTTGGTCGCACCCGCCTATCGCACATTAGCCCCAAGAAAACTGTTGAAGGGGCGGTATTTGGTGTTTTAGGGAGCTTAGCCGTCGCCTTTTGGGGTGCCTATTCCCTCCAGTGGCCATGGCCGTGGTTCGCCGGAGCCACCCTAGGCTTGCTCATTGGCATTGCTAGTCTCCTGGGCGACCTCACCGAATCAATGATGAAGCGGGATGCCGGGGTCAAAGACTCTGGGCAGTTGATTCCTGGCCATGGGGGGATTCTGGATCGTGCCGATAGCTACGTCTTCACCGCCCCGCTTGTGTTTTACTTTGTTACCTTGCTGCTGCCAGCCTTGGGGCAATGGCACCCCTGAGGTGTTGGCGATCGCAAGCGGTGCAGTTTCAACTACCCTAGGAAATAGTCCTTAACGTTTGCCGCGCAACCATGGCCGAAACCTTGATGTTTAATGCCCTCCGTGCTGCCATTGATGAAGAAATGGAGCGTGACCCTACCGTATTTGTACTGGGGGAAGACGTAGGACATTATGGCGGCTCCTACAAAGTCACCAAARACCTCTACAAAAAGTACGGCGAACTCCGCCTGCTGGATACCCCCATTGCCGAAAATAGCTTTACGGGAATGGCCATTGGGGCAGCCATGACCGGTCTGCGTCCCATTGTTGAAGGCATGAACATGGGCTTTTTGCTGCTGGCCTTTAACCAAATTGCCAATAATGCCGGGATGCTGCGCTATACGTCCGGCGGCAACTTCAAAATTCCGATTGTGATCCGCGGGCCTGGGGGGGTAGGGCGGCAACTGGGGGCAGAGCACTCCCAGCGCCTAGAAGCCTATTTCCAAGCGGTTCCAGGGTTGAAAATTGTTGCCTGCTCAACCCCCTACAATGCCAAAGGGCTATTGAAATCGGCCATTCGTGACCCCAACCCCGTTCTCTTTTTTGAGCACGTGCTGCTGTACAACCTCAAGGAAAACCTACCGGAAGAGGAGTATTACTTGCCCCTTGACAAAGCAGAGGTGGTTCGTCCGGGAACGGAGGTCACTATTCTCACCTACTCGCGGATGCGGCACCATGTCCTGCAAGCGGTGAAAACCCTTGAAAACGAGGGCTACGATCCGGAGGTGATTGATTTAATTTCCCTGAAGCCCCTTGACTTTGAGACCATTGGCGCATCAGTTTGTAAAACCCATCGTGTTGTTATTGTTGAAGAATGCATGAAAACCGGTGGCATTGGCGCAGAACTCTCGGCCTCCATTATGGAGCGTTACTTTGACGAGTTAGATGCCCCAGTGGTGCGGCTCTCCTCTCAGGACGTTCCCACCCCCTACAATGGCACCCTCGAGAACCTAACCATCGTGCAACCGCCGCAAATTGTGGCCGCTGTGCAGAAACTGGTGCGGGGTCAGATTTAATCATGGGGAAATATCGCGGCTGGCTAATTGCAATTTTAGTTTTACTGATGGCCGCCACATGGGTGATCGTGCGCACCCCGGCTCGCTTGGGTCTGGATCTGCGCGGCGGTGCCCAACTGACCCTCCAGGTGCAAACGACGGATAAAGTGCCGCAAATTACGCCCCAAGTGCTCTCAGCGGTACAAAGTGTGGTGCAAAAGCGCATCGATGGCTTGGGGGTTGCCGAGGCGGTGGTGCAAACCGCAGGCGACGATAAGCTACTGGTGCAGCTGCCGGGGGTCACCGATCCCGAGCAGGCAGAGCGCATTCTCAAGGGAACCGCCCAGTTATTGTTTGCACCCCAAAAGCCCGGCACTGAAGCGCAACTGCAAGTGGAGCGACAAATCCAAGCGCAGCTTCTCCTAGAGCAAACGCAACTCCTGCTAGAGCAATCCCAAAATGCCAACAATCCTGAAGCGTTAGCCGATATTGAGGCCAAGCTTGCTAAAAACCGCGAGTCTCTTGCGGCCAGTCAGCAGGCGATCGCCAACCTCTTTGCGCCTTCAGAGCTTACTGGAGCCATGCTGCAAGAAGCCTTCGCTAGTCCGGTGGCGCCCGGCTCCCCCAACTGGAATGTCATTGTCCGCTTTGACCCCCAAGGGGCAGAGTTKTTTGCCCGCCTCACCAAAGAGATTGCCGGTACGGGCCGCAGCATTGGCATTTTTCTTGATGACCGCCTCATTAGTGCCCCCACGGTGTCTGCGCAGTATGCTGAAACCGGCATTATTGGCGGCAATGCGGAAATTTCCGGTGGCTTTACCGCCCAAACTGCGAACGATCTTGCCATTCAGCTCCAGGGGGGTGCTCTACCGGTACCGCTGGAGGTAGTTGAAAACCGGACGGTGGGCGCGTCCCTTGGCCAAGACAGTATCCGTGATAGCCTCTACGCGGGGGTGGCGGGCCTAGTGCTGGTGCTGGTGTTTATGGTTGCCTATTACCGTTTGCCGGGTCTGATTGCCGATATTGCCCTTGTGCTCTACGCCATTTTTACCTATGCCGCCTTTTTGCTGTTTGGGGTGACCTTAACCCTGCCGGGCATTGCGGGCTTCATCCTCAGTATTGGCATGGCGGTGGATGCGAATGTGCTGATTTTTGAGCGTACCCGCGAAGAACTACGGCTGGGTAAAACCCTCTACCGCTCGGTGGAGTCGGGCTTTGATCGTGCCTTTGCCAGTATTTTAGACAGCAATGTCACCACCCTGATTGCCTGTGGGGCGTTGTTTGCTCTTGGCACGGGCTTTGTGCGAGGGTTTGCCGTGACCCTAGCCATTGGCATTGGGGTGAGTATGTTCACCGCCCTGACCTGTAGCCGTAGCTTCTTGTTCTACGCCATTAGCATCCCCAGCTTGCGTAAACCCACGTGGTTTTGTCCCAAACTGGAGACCCTGAAATGAGTTTTAGCGTCAATCGCCAGCGATCGCTGTGGTGGGGTATATCCCTAGTTGTCATTCTCAGTGGTCTGATGGCCATGGCCATCTCTTGGGTCTCCTTAGGCAGCCCGCTCCGCCTAGGCTTAGACTTTATTGGCGGAACGCGACTGCAATTTGAACTTGCCTGTAGTACCACAAACACCTGCAAGCAGCCCATTGACATTGATGTGGTTCGCCGCATTCTGAATCAAGAGGGGTTGGGCAACAGCAGCCTACAGGTGATTGATCAGTATGGGATTGGTATCCGCACCATTCCCTTAGGGGTAGAGCAGCGCACACGGCTCAGTAGTGCCTTGACTCAAGAATTGGGTGCCTTTGATCCGGCGCAGACGCAAATTGAAACCGTCGGCCCCACCCTTGGGGGGCAAATTTTGCGCTCCGGTCTGCTTGCGCTGCTGGTGGCCTTCATTGGCATTACGATTTATCTGACCCTACGCTTTCAGTTTGACTATGCCTTTTTTGCCCTTGTGGCGCTGTTTCACGATGTCTTGCTCACCGCAGGTATCTTTGCCATTTTAGGGCTGACCCTTGGGGTTGAAATTGACAGCCTGTTTATTGTGGCGTTGCTCACCATTATTGGTTTTTCCGTGAATGATACGGTGGTCATCTACGATCGCGTCCGCGAAACCCTTAAGCTCAACCCCGACCTGAACATTAAGGAGGTCGTCGATCAGGCCGTGGTACAAACCCTTGGCCGCTCCATTAACACGACCCTGACGACTCTGTTGCCCTTGGTCACGATTTTTATTTTTGGGGGGGATACTCTGCGCTTTTTTGCCTTAGCCTTAATTATTGGCTTTGTGACGGGTGCGTATTCTAGTATTTTTGTGGCGAGTACCCTGCTTGCTTGGTGGCGCGATCGCCAACCCACACCAACCCCTTCGCCAGTCACCTAGGCCAGACCCACTCCCGTCTCTCCCCCTGTGTTGTGCTAATTCCCATTACCCAAGAAAAACTGCGCCAGCTTGTTCCTGCGGTTGCCACAGGTGCTCAGTATCTCTACGTGTGGGGGAAGCTACAGGACGTTTTACGGCGGGTAATCTTTGCTGTGGTGGCCGTGGCAATTGTGACGTTTGGCCTCGAGTTTTTGGGAGATGGCACCCAGCTTGTGCTTGGTTTGGTGGCGGGGCTGTATTGGCTGTGGGCACCGGCTGTGTTGGCCAGTTGGCGCAACCGTCGCTACCGCCGATTTCCCTACGCCGGCTTTTGGCAAGGGCAGGTGCTAGAGGTCTATGTCACTGAAGAACTGGTGGGCAAAGAAGAGACCGTTGACGATCAAGGCCAGTTAGTCATCATCGAGAACCGCGAACGCTGCCTTAACCTTGAGATAGGCGACAAAAGCGGCTTTGAAACAACGGTGCGCACTAAGCTGCTGCGGCAGCACCGCGTGATTCGGCCAGGAGATGTCGCACAGATGCTGGTGCTATCGCGGCGACCGGACTTAGCAGAGATTGAGATGATTTCGGAAGTTTATTTGCCACGCCATCGCCTCTGGATTGGCAACTATCCGATGTTGCAGCGGGATATCTTCGTGGAATTATCGGAAACCCTACGGCGGCAGCGGCGATCGCCCCGAAGATCCCGTTCTCCACGGCGGTCAACCCTGTGATACCTTAAAGGGAAAGACATAAAAGTTAACATTTCCCAAGAGTCCCTTGACCGCGCTGACCTCGACCGCTGTTTTCCCCGCCCTGCGCTTTGGCTCCCGGCCAGCGTGGTGTATTTTTTCTCTTGCGGCTTTTTTAGTCTCTGTCCCTGTCTTTATTGAGGCACCACTGGTACGTACCTATCCTTGGTTGAGCTTAGGGATCACTCCCCTACTGTGGGGGATCAGTCGTTACCTACAAACCCAAACTCGCTACCGGCGCTTCGGTGCACTCCTCTATGGCTTTAGTTGGTGTTGGGGGGCAGGGTCGCTGTACTGGGGCTGGTTGCGCTGGGAACCGCTGTGGCACTTGCCGGTGGAGGCGCTGCCGTTACCCCTGATGGTTTGGCATCTGCGACAACGGCAACAATTGGTGGGGGTCTTTTTCTTTTTGGGGTCATTTTTAGGCACGGCCATTACGGATGCCTATTTTTACCTGATTGATGTGATTCCCCATTGGCGAGCCATTATGTACCTCGAGCAGGATCTAGTGTCAGTGCAGGAAATGCTCGTGCAGGCGATCGCCCAAGCCCAGACCTTTAGCGGGGAAGTGTGGGGTGTACTGCTTAGCCTAAGCCTACTGCTCATTGGCCTGTTGCCCCTGTTTCAATCCCAGATTCGCCAAGGAATACCTGCCATGCTGCCGAGTTGGGCGTTTATGGGGGCGGTACTAAGTACCCTTGTGGTGGATGGGTTATTTGGTTTAACGATTGGGCTTTTACCCCTTTAGGGGCAACATTTTGGCACACCGAATCGTCAATTTAAAAACCAGAAACTAAAATAGGAATGGATACCAAAAGGAACTCTGGAAGAGGCCGAAATAAAGTGTATCCATTACTACAAATCTCTGATGATTCAAGGAGACAGTCTATATTGCTGAATAATGCATTGACTTTTCTCTGGTGTTTACAGTTCATCGCAACGCCACGCAAGGTACGTCTAAAGCCCATTCGCCAGAGTGCACAAATTTAGTTTTTTCCTATCCAAATCCCAGCTTTGATGTTCTATTCTCAGTCTTGTATTTTTAGATGCTGATTCACGCTCTAGAAGGCTACGGGAATAGGCAATCTGTGCTGTGGCTATCTTTATTACGATGAGGTGTTGAATTCACTATGCTTCGTCAGTCTGCTTTAACGCTGGGGCAACGGTTTATCAAAGCGGTATTGCTGCCGGTGCGTCGTTGGCTAGAGTGCTTTGACGTGCGCGATCGCCAGCTTGCTCACCGTCTGTGCCGTTTGATCCCTGCCCAGTGCCCCTTTGAGCGGGATATTGTGGTTGCAAAGTGGCACATCCATATTCCTCCCCTGTGCCATCTCAATCCCCTCTACGAAGAGTTGATGCTGTTACGCTATCGTGCTCTCTGTTATTTAGCGGACGAGTGTCAGGAAGATATTAGCGCCTACTGCTAGGGGGTACGTCGGAGTGTGGCGATCCCTAGCCGCCGTGCTGTTCCAACAGCCCTGCCCCTGCTGTGGTCGTCTGAGTCGGCAACCTCTGTGCCCAAGCTGCGAACGTGGGAGCTGCGCGATCGCCGCTCTTACTGGCGCGGATCAGTGCCCCTATTGCCGTGGGGCAGCTACCGTCAGGACTTAAAGCGGGCGATCGCCACCCTCAAGTACCATGCCCATCCCGAATTGGGCACCCTCTTTGGTGAATGGCTCGCTGTTGCTTGGCTAGAGAGTCAGGTCAGCCACAACCTGCCGCTCCAGGTGGTTCCCATTCCCCTCCATGCCGATAAATTAAAAGCGCGGGGCTTTAACCAAGCAGAAATCATTGCCGCCAGCTTTTGTCGTGCCCTAGAATTGCCCTTGGTTCCCCATGCCTTGGTGCGGCAGCGCGCAACGCAGTCAATGTTTCAACTGACGGTGGCTGAGCGGGTCGCTAATTTAGAGCAGGCGTTTGCCCTAGGGCGGGGGTTACGGCGGCAATGCTGGGTGCTGCTGTGTGATGACATTTACACCACGGGCACAACCGCCCGTGCGGCGGCAGAAACCCTGAGAGCCGCAGGGCATCGGGTACTGGGAATCGTTACAGTGGCGGTAGCGCTCCCTGAGCCACACTAAGGCCAACCAGCATCAGAGCCTCGTTCCACTCCACCACGGCACCGTAGGTATCGCCGGTGTGCCCTCCCACTTGGCGATAAAACCATGCCGGTACCAAGAGCATCAGGAGGAGGCCAAGACTGTGGAGGTATAGCAACTGGCCAAGGGAGAGGGGCAGTATCACACTCATGAGACTCAATACGAGGCCACTTGGCCAAAAATCCCAAGGGACGCGGCAGGAGACTTTATGAATCTGACCAGTTCCTGTGGGCTTGAGGTAGGGGTAGCGGGCGATCGCCCACACTTGTGCCACCCGCGCCCACACCGCCGCCCACAGCACACTAAAGGGCATGGTTGAACTCGCCAGAGCACTGACTTTCAGCAACAGGATCACGATGGCAGCCATCACCCCAAACGCACCGCTGCGACTGTCTGCCATGACTGCGAGCCGCCGTTGCGGATCCCTCACCCCTAAGCCATCTGCTGTATCCATTGCCCCATCCAGATGCAGCCCACCGGTGATCCCTAACCAGAGCGCCACCAGCAACACGCTTTGCACCAGCCGTGACAGGTAAAGCAGGTCTAGCAGCCAGTCTGCCCCGAACAGTAGCCCGCCAATCAGTACCCCCACCCCTGGGCACCACTTTGCTGCGCCAGCAAGTTTGATAGGGCATCCAGGGGGAAGGGGCAAACAGGTGTAGAAGATCACTGCCCCTAGCCATTCCTGCCACAGGGACTTCATGAGCGCGTTTGAATTTGGGCTACGGTGCGTTGCTGTGGCCGGAGGGACTGTGCTACCCGTTGAATATCAGCAGGGGTGATCTGTTCAATGGCCTCAAGGCGGTTAAATAATTGCTGCCACCCCTCCCCCTTGACGGCGTAATCGGCCAAGAGCTTGGCCATCCCCTCGTTGGAGGTCAGGTTTTGCAGCAGTTCCATACGCAGTTGTGTTTTTACCCGAGCCAACTCGTCGGCTCTGATGGGATCTGCCTGTAGTGCTTGTAACTCCTTGGCAATGCCCGCCGCCAATGCTGCGGTAGTATGCCCTGGAGCCGGTGCGCCATAAATGAGAAAACGGTTAGGATATTTATTGCCCGGAAAGCCGACGTACGCTTGCACATTCAGGGCAGTTTTCTGTTCTAGGACAAGGGCGCGATAAAGGCGGGAGGTGCGGCCACCACTGAGAATCTGCGCCAACATTTCGTACTGGAGGTAAGTGGGGTCGCGCAGGGCAGGACAGGGATACGCCTCGATATAAAGGGGTTGGCTAGCTAGCTCTAGGGTAATGCTACGCGGTTCAGTCGGCGGAGGTTCAGGGGCGATCGCCGTGGCCTTGCCCTGACCCTTGGGATAGCGTCCAAAATATACCTGCGCCAACCGTTGCACCTGTTTGGGGTCAACATCCCCCACCAGCACCATGGTCATTTTTTCAGGGGTGTAATACTCGGCAAAAAAACGCTCGACATCAATGCGGCGCAGATTTTGAATATCGTCGCGGTAGCCAATCACCGGACGGCGGTAGGGGTGTTCCTGAAACGTGGTAGCTAAAAAGGCTTCAAAGAGTTGTCCTGAGGGTGAGTTCTCTGTTCGCAGGCGACGCTCCTCAAGGATGACTTCTTTTTCTTGGTAAAACTCACGGAACACTGGCTCTAGAAATCGCTCTGACTCTAAGGACATCCACAGTTCCAGTTTGTTGGCCGGAAAACTGTAGAAATAGCGGGTGGCATCAGCAGAGGTGGTGGCATTGAGACCGACCCCCCCTGCCTGTTGGACAATTTGACCATACTGGTTTTGCAGCACGTAACGATCTGCGACCCGTTGCACTGCCGCAAACTCCACCAATAGCTGCTGACGTTGGGCATCATCATGGGTAGCCTGTAGCTGATCAAAGAGCTGATCGAGTTGGGCAAATGTTTCCTTTTCTGCTGCATAGTTGCGAGTGCCAATGCGGCGGGTTCCCTTAAAGGCAAGGTGTTCCAGATAGTGCGCCACCCCAGTTTGCCCCTCCGGTTCATCTACCCCCCCCACATCGACATAGGTCAGGAAAGAAATAATGGGGGCTTGGTGCTGCTCCATGACAATAAAGTGCATCCCATTGTCAAGGTAAAACTCGCTAATTTGATTCATGGCGCGGTCAATGTAAGGCCGGATCGTCTGGGCAGACGCAATGGGCGTGAGCCATACCCACAGGGCGATCGCCCCAACACAGAAGCACTGGCATTGACTCCAAATAAGCTGCAACAATGGCACAGGGATGTCTCAGGTACTGCTTCTATTACACCCTATTTCAGTCGTTCAGACGCTATGCTGCTGTCTTGATCTTCTGCGTGGTTTTTACCTCTTGCGCAGCAACACGCTTGGCAGCACTGACAAGATTAGCTTATAACTATTACCATTACTCTTTAATTTATTGCCCCAAAGACGTGATCCAGTTCTAAGCCGCTCACTCCCCAGTTCATTTTCTTGTTTTGATGGATTGTCAACTGCCGCCTTCTGACCCCTTGCAAGTGCGCGGGGTTCCTCTGCCCTGTAGTGGTGCTCTGCTGGATTTCCTTGAACATGCGGTCGGTCAGGATCTTTGTTGCGCCCTAGTAGAGATTTTGGCGGCGTTGCCTATGGGAGTTTGCCTCTACAATGCTGCCAAGCAAGTTATCTACATCAACCCCTACGCTCGCAACCTATTGGGGATCACTGATGCCTCGCAACCGGCAACGGAAATTTGGCAAAACATCCATCTTTTTGAGGAGGACAGCGCCGCCGCGCCGAATCATCCTCGTCCCTACCCCAAAGAGAACTTGCTGAAACCCCAAGGGCAATATCCTGCGGTTGATGAGCGCAGAACTGTGACTCTCCAGTATGGCGATCGCCGCATGACCATTGAGCTACAAGCTAGCCCGATTTTCAATCGTAGCGGGGAGATGCAACTTGGCCTGATCACCTTTCAGGATATTAGGGATCGCCATCAAGATGATACGGAACACCAACATCTGATTAATCACTTGCGCCAGCAGGCAGACCGCTACTACAGCCTAGTACAACGCCAAACGGATTTTTTGATTTGCTCTCGAGCCGATACGGTCATTACCTTTGCCAACACGGCCTTCTGCCGGGCGTTTGAACGGGCGGTGACCGACGTGATTGGCCAGCCGTGGGCGACCTTTGTCCTGCCGGAAGATTTACCTGCTCTGTTAGCCAAAGTCCAGGCATTGACACCCGATGCCCCCACCTTTACCAACGAGAACCGCGTCTGTAGCCCTCAAGGGATTAAGTACACCCAATGGATTAATTTAGGTATTTTTGACGACGCTGGCCAACTTGTCGAAATTCAGTCTGTGGGGCGCGATATTAGCACGCTCAAAGAGCAGTTATTACGGGAGCAGGCACTGAATCGGGTGATTCAGGCCATTCGTAACTCATTAGATCTCGAGACCATTTTTGCCACAGTGGTTGAAGAAGTTGGCAAGCTGTGGCTGAAGCTCGATTGCGTGGTGGTGCAGTACCTTCCCCATCGGCACGCATGGGTGCGGCGATCAGAGTATCGCCAAGATCCCAACTGGCCGCACCATATTGGCTACGAAGTTCCCGATGCCGATAACCCCATGGCCGCGCAGCTTAAGGCGGGTCACATTATCCAAATCAGCGATGCCAGTGAAATTACGGATCCCGTCCTAAAACCTTTAACCGAGATGTTTCCGGGGGCATGGCTGATAGTGCCCTTACGGGTAGAAGAACAGACCTGGGGTGCCCTGGGGGTGTTTACTACCAATGGCGCCCACCAGTGGTCTGCGGCTGAAATTTCGCTGATGACGACGATTGCAACCCAACTGGAAGTGGCCATTTATCAAGCCAAGCTATACCAACGGGCACAGGAGGAATTGGCGCAGCGCCGCCGCATTGAAGCAGCATTGCGCGACAGTGAAGAACGATTTCGCTCAACTGCGATGAATGTGCCGGGAGCCATCTTTCGTTATCTGCACTTTCCTGATGGGCACAGTCAAGTTTTTTACCTCAACCCCATGTGTGAAAAGTTATGGGGTGTGCCAGCGGAGGTGGCAGCGGCGGATGGTTCTGCGCTCTGGCAGCTTGTGCATCCCGACGATCGCCCTGCCATGCTTGAATCTGTAGAGAAATCAGCCCGAACGTTGCAGCCATGGTTTTGGCAGTGGCGAATCATTCACCCCAATGGCGACATTCGCTGGCTGGAAGGGGCAGGTCAACCGGAGCGCCGCGACGATGGTGCGGTGATGTGGTACACCCTTGTTCTGGATGTGAGCGATCGCCATGCGGCTCAAGAGCGCCTACAAGAGCAACAGGCACAGTTAGATTTAGCGGTGCAAGCCTCAAATATTGGCTTTTATTTTTGCGACTTACGCACCCAAACCGCCTATGTCTCTCCCACCTATAAAGCGCAGTTGGGGTATCCGGCCAATGCGGCGGAAGCCAGTCCTAAAGATTGGGCCAGTCGGCTGCATCCCGAGGATCGAGAGCGGGCAGTGAGTGCCTTTGAGCGGTTTCTGCGGGGCGAGGCAGCCTACAGCATTGATTTTCGCTTGCGTCACCGCGATGGCAGCTACCGCTGGATTCACAGTAAGGCTGTCCTCATTCGCGATTCCCTAGGGCAGCCCTGTAAGGTGGTGGGTACCCACATCGACATTACCGATCGCAAAACTGCGGAAATTGCCTTGCGAGAGAGCGAAGAACGCTATCGGCTGCTGGCGGAAAACATGAATGACATCGTGTGTGTGCACGATCCCACTGGCCACTGCCTCTATATCAGCCCGTCCTACGAAGCACTCTTAGGGCGCAAGAGTACAGATCTAATTAGCCAACACTTTAGTGAACTGTCTCATCCTGAAGATTGCGCTCAGGTGCGGCAAGAATTGGCACAAATGATTCAACAACATAAATTTTGGCCCATTACCCATCGTGTGTGCACTGCCTCTGGGGAAACACTGTGGCTAGAGACCCTCATCAAGCCCCGCTACGACGACCAAGGTCAGTTACAAAGGCTGCAAACCACCTCGCGGGATGTGACGGCACGCCTTAAGGTGCAAAACCAACTGCATTACGAAGCCTACCACGACATGCTGACCGGCCTGCCCAATCGCCTTTACCTGATGGAACAGCTGGAAGCAGCGATCTCTGAGGCTCGCCGTAACCCCCGCTACCATTATGCCGTCGTCTTTTTAGACTTAGATGCCTTTAAGGTGATCAACGATAGTTTGGGTCATGCGATTGGCGATCGCGTACTCGTTGAGTTTGCCCGGTTGCTGCGCAGTTTGATTCACCGCAGCCATACAGTGGCACGGTTTGGCGGCGATGAGTTTGTCATTTTGATGAGTAACCTCAGCCATATACAGGAAGTGATTGCCCCCTGTGAAGGCATTATCACGCGCTTGCAAGACTCTATAAATGTTGATGAGCGGCAAATTTTTGTCAGTAGTAGCTTGGGTATTGTCTTTGCCCAAAATGAGTATCCAAACAGCCTTGAGGTGTTGCGCAATGCTGACATTGCAATGTATGAAGCCAAAGGCCATCAGCGGGGACGCTACGCCATTTTCAATCAAGGGATGTACGAGCAGGTGCTCCAACGCCTCCACATTGAACACGACCTCCGCCGTGCCCTAGAGCAGGATGAGCTGCGGGTGTTTTATCAGCCCTTTTTTGACTTACAGGAGCAGCGTTTAGTGGGGTTTGAAGCCTTAGTGCGCTGGTATCACCCTGAACGGGGTCTCATTTCGCCTGCCGAGTTTATTCCCATTGCGGAAGATACCGGCTTGATTGTGGCCTTAGATCAGTGGGTCTTGCGTCATGCCTGCCAGCAACTGACGCAGTGGTACCAGCAGTACCCCAGCACCAAGCGCCTGATTCTCAGTGTCAATGTCTCTGCCAAAACCCTGAAGCACCCAAATTTTTTGGCACACTTAGATCACATCCAACAGGAATTTCGTTTGGCGGAGGGCAGGTTAATCCTTGAGCTAACAGAGCGAATTGCACTAGAACTCAACGAAGAGATGAGGGGGCTACTGAGTGCCCTTAGCGATCGCCACATTGAAATTAGTATTGATGATTTTGGCACTGGCTATTCTTGCCTTAGCTACCTCCATAGTTTACCGATTCAGCACCTCAAAGTGGATCGCTCCTTCGTCAGTCAACTGGAAAACAACCAACGTAACTATCAAATCACCCAAATGATTTTAGTCCTTACCCATCAATTGGGATACCGGGCGATCGCCGAAGGCATTGAAACGGCTGATCAGCTTCAACTGCTGCGGGAACTCGGGTGTGACTATGGCCAAGGGTATCTATTTGCCCGCCCAGCCCCTGCGAGCGCGATCGAACCCTTACTGCAAGCGCTATAGGTTGGCCACTGAGCTGAAAGGTGAGTATCAGCTAAAATTCGCAGCAGACCTGCCCTCTGTCCGTAGGACGTTCGCTTGCGTAGCGTCGCCATGGGTCGGGAGGAATACGGTTTTGTTCTAATTCTAAGGGTTATCCTGCTGGGAATAGCCCTTAGCCTCGCCCTGAATGGAATGCTTCCCTTTGTGTCGGCGTCCTCTGTTTACTGCTGGCTAGTGGCTTTGTCTGGTTCATATCGATTCCGGCTCAGCCAACTGGTTGAGTGAGCTATCGCGGTTCAGCCGGCTCTTCGGTACTTACAATCTTGCCTAGGCGTTCAATCTGTAGGGGGGTGGCTGGGAAATCCGCCTGAATTAAACGGCGAATGAGTTGCACACTGGCAAAGTTTTGGTCAATGTGGGGAATGCCCTGATTGTCGATGCGTACAGGAATGATCTTGCCTTGAAGAAACTGACCTGAGCCATCTAATTCTACATCGAGGATCAAGGACTTACCGAGGTTACCGTAGCTACCCAAGGTTTGGTAGCCCACAAAGTTGCCCAAGGAGTAGGCAATGAGGCGGCCTTTGTAGAGTTCGAGGGCGCGAGGGACGTGCGGGCCATGACCAAGGACTAAATCGGCCCCTTGGTCAATCATTGCCCGCGCAAATTGCACCACGTTACCCCGATCTTCGCCGTAGAAATATTCGGTGCGATCGCGAGTATGGATTTGATCGCTGCCTTCAGCGCCACCGTGGAAGGTGACAACCACAATATCAGCCGTCTTCTTGGCCTGTTGCACCAGTGCTGCCCCTGCATTCAGGTCTTGGATGCGGTTTTGGCCATGGTAGGTGGCAAAGCCAATGAAGGCGGTTTTGATGCCATTGGTTTCAAGATAAGCAATTTGATTCAGGTCACCAACGGCGGTCATGCCTGCGGCGTTGATGTGGCGCATCGTATCCCGAAAGCCCTGTTCATTGAAGTCATAGCTATGGTTATTCGCCACGCTCAGCACATCGAAGCCAGTGTCTCGCAGGAGCTGGGCATAGCTGGGAGGTGAACGAAAGGCAAAGCTGCGACCACTGCTGGTGTTTTTGAAGGGATGGGGATAATCGGTGAGGGTGCTTTCGTAGTTGCCAAAGAGAATATCAGCCCCCTGTAGGTGGGGCTTAACGTGGGCAAATAGTACTTGTGGATCAGCAGGAAGGCGATTATTGGGAAAATTCGTTCCCAAGACCATATCCCCCACCGCTTTAATGCGCAGGCGACGCTCTACCGCAGTAGAGGGAGGGAGAATGGCGGGAGGGCTTGGCTGTGGTGTGGTGACTGCGGGGGTTGGCTCCGGAGTGTCCGTCGGTGCGACTTCGGCAGTCAGTTGATTCTGTACGGCCCACGCCACAACCCCCGTGCTAGCGATCGCCAACACGCTAAGGGTAACCGCAGTAACGCCCGATTGCCTCGTTTTACTAGGTGTTGTAGGGGGAACGGCGGCAGGCAGAGTCATTGCTTCAGTCCCAGCAGCCGCTAAGCTCTCCTTAAGCTGTACAGTCTGTGTCCATTCCGGCCACTCTTCCCCCTTGAGGCGACCGTGGAGTCGCACACTGAGAATTCCTTGAGGACTCAGACGCTTCAGACCTTTGAGGACAAATTGGACACAGGCGTCGGGAGGCAGCGATCGCCCCGCTTCAAACATAATTTGTAAACAGTCACCCCGCCGTCGCACGAGGGCATGAACTCCCTTAAGATTTAGGGTGCGGTTCATCAATTGGGCGATCGCCTCCGCTTGACCCCGCTGCGCGTCCTGCAGTAGCTCCAAAGATGCTGCCATACAGCCTGTTTTTCAGGTTTGAGTCAGAGAATGTTGGGGGTGAGCCMCCCTGCCGCTATTCTAGGGGATACTGCCAAGGATCATTCTAAGAAACAGACCAATTTAGCAAACGTCACGCCAAGCTAATTGTTATGCAATGCCCGTAATAAGTCATGGCGACTAATAATCCCCACCAGTTGGCCATCGTGATCCAGAACCGGTAAGCGACTAATGTGGTGGGTCACCATCAGGCGGGCAGCTTCGGAAATAGGCGCATCCACAGACACCGTATGGGGGTTAGGGGTCATTACATCTTGTACCTGCTGGCCTAGGGTTTTCTTCAGGTGCTGATGAAAGGATTCTGGGGATTCAAAATAAATGACACTCCCTAAAAACGTAATGTACAGCGGTGGCTCTAGGGGAGCCTCCCGGACTATCAAATCTGCCTCTGACACTAAGCCCACAAGGGTGCCATTGCTGTTGAGCACCGGTAACCCCCGCACCTGTTTTTCCTCCATGAGTTTAATGGCCTCAGTAATCGGGGCATCGGCGCGAATGGTGTAAGGGTTGGGGGTCATGTAATCACGAACAACAGCAGTCATAGCGAACCCAAGGGATGAGAGGACAGTTCAAGGGAAGGGTAACCACCATTCACTGCCAGATCAGGCCGGAGACTTTGGGCATGGCGCAAGTAGGCATGGTAAATGGGGTGATCGGCGCTAGGGGTATTGACATAAATGAGGCAGCGAATACAGTAGGGCAAGCCCCCCTCAACGTGCATTTGCTGGACATCCAACAGCGGAATGTTGCGCCAGTGGGGGCACTCGCGGGCGATCGCCGCCGGAAAAATTTGATCTAGATCCCGAGTGACCGAAAACGTGACACTAATCACTTCCGAGAAATCAAGGGCGTTGCGCCGTTCGATTTCGCTGAGGAGTTCCAGCACTGCCTCACGGATAGCTGGAATAGAGTTTTCAGTGGCGGTGGTTGCTCCACGAATTGCTCGGACACGCCAGCCCACGTTATGCTCCTCCATGCAGCTACTGTATCCAGCTTAGGGGCGATAGAGCCACAGGGGAAGCCCATGGGTGGCCATTTCAAATTCTAGCCACTCCAGTCCTGCGCGCCACGGGTAGTGTCGCCCTTCCTGCTGACGGGGAAGGAGCCGCGCCAAGGGAGACTTGGGTTCCTCGATGGTGTGTACTTTGGCTTTCTCTGGATCTAAGCCCGCTAACTCTGCTAGCCATCGCCGCGCGTCCTCTTCGGTGCCCAAGCGATCCACCAAGCCAAGGGCAAGAGCTTGCTCCCCTGTAAACACCCGGCCATCGGCAAACTGCCGTACCGTTTCAACCTCCAGGTTGCGGCCTTCGGCAACGGTTTGCACAAACTGTAGGTAGCTGGTATCAATCAACTCTTGCAGAATCCGAGTTTCCTCCTCAGTTAGCTCGCGGTCAAAGGCCAAAATATCCTTATAGGGGCCAGACTTAATCACCTTGAAGGACACCCCCACCTTATCGAGGAGTCGTTGCAGGTTGTTACCGCGCAAAATAACGCCAATGCTGCCGGTAATGGTGCCCGGATTGGCCATGATATGTTCGGCTCCCATGCCAATATAAACCCCACCGGAAGCGGAAATATTGCCAAAGCTAGCAACAATCTTGATCTTTGAGCGGAGTCGCTTTAGCGCCCCATAGATTTCTTGGGAATCTCCCACGGTGCCACCAGGGCTGTCGATGCGCAGCAGTAGCGCTGGGTACCCCCGCTCCTCAATCGTCTTTAAGGCTTTGAGAACTCGTTTGCGCGTCCCACCGGCGATCGCCCCGGTAATTTCAAGGCGAGCAATCTGGTGGCGATAGCTACGGAACAGTGGCCAAGGCATAGGCAGATAATCTTCAGTCCTGCGTGATCAGCATTTTCTTCAGACTTCTACTGTAGCAGCGAGTTGTAAAAGGATTCCATGGCCGCTAAAAGCTGCTAGAGTGGCACTAGATTTTCAGTGTGGTTGCCTAGCCACGACTGTGGTGCTTAGCAACCCTAACGTGCTTAAATGTTTTGGTGTGAGGTCGGAGTGGACAACTGGTACGAGGGAACCCAAGGACTCGATCCTACAGGGTCCATTGGTGTGTTTGACAGCGGGGTAGGTGGCCTAACGGTTTTACGTGCCCTACAATCTCAGTTGCCAAGGGAGTCGTTTCTTTACCTTGCGGATACAGCGCGACTTCCCTACGGCACCCGCAGCCGCAGTGAGATTCTCCAGTACGTGCGGGAAATCCTCACGTGGATGCAGCATCGGGGGATCAAAATGGCCGTCATGGCCTGCAATACTAGTTCTGCCCTTGCCCTAGAACAGGTGCGCCATGAATTTCCCTTTCCCATTTTGGGACTCATTGAACCTGCTGCTCAGGCCGCTGTCACCATTGGTAAACGCATTGGCATTATTGCGACCCCTGCCACCGTTAAAAGTGGTACCTATGTACGGGTACTGCAGGAGTGCTCCCCCCACGTGGCGATCGCCCAAGTGGCCTGCCCGGAATTTGTGCCCTTAATTGAAAGTAACTGCCTCAGCGGCGAGCGAGTGCGCCGTAGTGTTCGCCAAGCCTTAGCCCCTCTGATTGAATTTGGACTCGACACCTTAGTGTACGGGTGTACCCACTACCCACACCTGCGCCACATCATTGCGGACTACCTTCCCAGTTCAGTTCATCACCTTGATCCGGCGACAACTGTTGCCCATAGCACTGCCCATGCCCTGAAAGCGCTCTCTCTCCAGACGGTTGCGCACCAAGGGCACGTTCACTTCTACGTCAGTGGTGCTCCAGAGCAGTTTGCCCGACTTGCCTCCCAGTGGTTAGGGTACTACCCCCGCACTCAACACCTACCCCTGAGTGTCCTCAGCCAGTCCTATAGTGTTGAGATCACCCTGCCCACGGTGCCTGCCGTTGTTGCCAGTTGAACCTGCCTTGCTAGGGAAATTTTGGCACAATAGAAGTTAGTTATCCCTGTGGGGATAGCCAGTGAATTCTATTGACTACCCTCGGAGGAACCTCGTGAGTAGTACCAGTAACTTTCAGGATGCCATTCGCCAAGCCCAAAGTAGCGCCCTAGTGGGGCCTAACGTCATCCGCAATGCACTTCCCTTTGTGGGGGGTGGCCTTCTTCTCACTGCCGTGGGTAGCTGGGGTGGCTTGGGGGTTATCAGTACCGCACCACAACTGTTTATGCCCACCTTTATTGTGGCAATTATTGCTGAAATTGCTCTCTTTTTCATTGCCCAAGGTGTGGCAGCCAAAGGTAACAATGGAGCAGCCGTCCCCCTACTTGCCACCTATAGCTTGCTGTCGGGTTATACCCTTGCGGGTCTGATCTATGTTGCCCTCAGCACCGTCGGCATTATGGGGATTGTGATTGCAGCAGGGGGGTGTGGTATCACATTTATGGCAGCTAGCCCCATTGGCTCGAATTTGTCAGAGCGCGATGGCTTTGCCCTTGCCAAAACGGTGCAACTGGGAATCATTGCCCTATTGGTGGTGCTGGTTGCCCAACTACTGTTTAGCTTCTTTGGCGTCTTTACCCCCACCTTTTTGGAAATTGCCATCTCTGGCGTAGGGGTAGTGCTCTTTGTCGGCGCTGCGGTGGTGGACTTTTTTATCTTGCCTCGCACCTACCGCGATGACCAGTACCTCGCGGCGGCGCTTTCGATGTACTTGACCTACATCAACCTGTTTATTTTTATTCTCCGCTTATTGATCGCGTTTGACCGCCGCTAGGGGTGACTCGCTCCGAAGTAAGTGACATTGGGCATGATCTCTGAGCAGATGATCGCACAGGACTAAGGCCACCATGGCCTCTACCATGGGCACCGCTCGAGGTAAGACACAGGGATCATGCCGCCCTTTTGCCGCTAGGATAGTTTCTTCTCCCGCTTGATTCACGGTTTTTTGGCGTTGGCCAATGGTTGCGGTGGGCTTAAAGGCCACTCGCAAAATAATATTTTCACCGTTGGAAATCCCCCCTTGAATGCCGCCAGAACGGTTGGTGCGGGTGCGAATACGGCCTGCTTGGTCGGCATAGAATTCATCGTTGTGCTCCAGACCTGTGAGGAGGGTGCCCGCAAACCCAGAGCCAATTTCAAACCCTTTGCTGGCGGGCAAGGACATGAGTGCCTTAGCGAGGTCCGCCTCTAGCTTGTCGAATACTGGGGAGCCTAGCCCTACGGGCACATTGCGAGCCACACATTCAATGACACCGCCAATGGAGTTGGCCTGCCGCCGGATCGCATCCACAAGGGCAATCATCTGCTCGGCGGTGGTGGGGTCGGGGCAGCGCATGATGTTGGCCTCCACTGCGGTGGCGGTGACGGTGTCGGGATCGACCGTGGCTTCAATGTCTTTAACTCGCTTAACGTAGGCAATGATTTCAATCCCGGCCACCTGGGTTAAAATTTTGCGGGCGATCGCCCCTGCGGCCACCCGCCCAATGGTTTCACGAGCGGAGGAACGACCTCCCCCCTGCCAGTTGCGAATGCCGTACTTACCGTCATAGGTGGCATCGGCGTGGGAGGGACGATAGACCTGTGCCATCTCGGCGTAGTCAGCGGGACGGGGATCCTGATTGCGCACCAAAATGGCAATAGGAGTGCCGAGGGTTTTGCCCTGAAAGACTCCGGAGATAATTTCGCAGCGATCGCCCTCTTGGCGTGGTGTTGTCAGGCGGCTTTGACCGGGGCGACGGCGATCCAACTCTTTTTGAATATCTGCTTCACAAAGGTCAAGTTGCGGCGGGCAGCCATCCACCACGACCCCCACCCCTCCCCCGTGGGACTCCCCAAAGGTTGTGACCCGAAACAAATGCCCAAAGGTATTCCCCATGCTCGACTCAACCAACAATGGATTTCATTACGCTTGTTTTAGCCCTCTTTCGGCAGACTAAAGGCCATGCCACAGCCACAGGTTTGAGCAGCATTGGGGTTGTGAAAGCGAAACGCACCCCCCATCAAATCTTCGACATAGTCCACCCGTAGTCCCTTGAGCAACGGCACGTGTTGTGCTGCGAGGGCGATCGTCCACCCTTGGGATTGAGTCACCACATCGGTAGCTTCGGGTTCCCTCACTAACGCTAGATGATAGCTCCAGTCGCCACAGGTACTCGGCTCCACACAAATGCGAAAGACACTGCCAGCCTGCTGCTTGCCTTGGTGTGCCTGTAATCGCTCCAGTTCTTGAACCGCTGCTGTGGTTAGTTCCACCATAGTGACGATAAAATCAGCGCAAACCAGTATATCGTGCTTTGAGCAATCCCTGAGCGCATCCTGCGATTGATGCTTCAGATTCAATCGTCAGTTCGCGAAGGGCGTGGATCGTCTGGGGACGCTTGATCTTCAATGTACGCCAACAGTGTTTGAATGCTGGCGCGTCCTCCCACACTGATACAGCTATAAGCCCTGCTCCAGAAATAGGGTTTCCAAAAGAATTGCTTCAAGTAGTCAGAATACTCTTGCCGCATTCGTCTAGAGGACACAGATTTTAGGTTTTTTACTAGATTGGCAGGCTGAATCATGGGATGGGCATCAATCAGCAAGTAAACTTCCCCGTCCTAGAAGGGCGAGGCTTTCTGTAGCCCTCCGGCTATCTCGCAAGCTAGCCAGGAGCCTCCAGGCAGCGTTACGGACTGCCCCAAAAGCGCAATATTGATTGCTCCATTTAGGTCTGCATCACCAATCCATCCGCAATGCCCACACTTGAACTTTTTTTCAGTCCTCAACCCAATATGCAAGCAACAATGGCAGGTTTGACTGGTATAGGCAGGTGGTACAGCAACCACCTCAACTCCTTCCTTGATACCCTTGTATTCCAAGAATTGTCGCAACTGATAGAACGCCCAACTGTTAGACCGTCTCCGCTCGGTCGTGTTTCTCGGTTGCTGGTTGATTCTATCGCGAATGCCGGTCAAATCCTCGATAGCAACAATGGCATGGAGGTGTTTTGCTTCACGAATGATGGATGCACTGATGGAATGATTGAGCCATCGCTGAAAACGTCTCTCCCTCCCCGACAGCCGTTGCAGGACGTGTCGGCATCGACGCCGACTCGACCGTGTGCCCTTCGAGGCTTTTTGCTGGAGCGATGCTCTCACTTTGGCGAACTGATCTCGGACTTGATTCAACTGCTGAGCATCCCAACCGTTATCGGTACTAGTTTTAGCGATTTCACGCCGACCGAAATCAACGCCAATCCCCTTGTCCGACCGAATGGGTTCAGGAGCGTCGTCGCTCAGTTGAATGTGGATGTAGTATCGTCCATCTCTGTGCTTGCACAGTTGAGCCGACGTGGGTTGACACCCCTTCAGCTGGCCGCGCTGGTAGTGTCCTATGTCCAGTTTGATGTGTTCTCTACATCCCAGCAGGGTCAGGCTGACTGTCCAATCCGTCTCCCGAAAAGAGAAGATTCGGGCATCGTAGTCTGCCGAAGTTGGACAAAACGCTTTGACAGGTTTGCCCTTCACTTTGGCTGTTTTTCGATTCGCCCCAACCCTAGCACAAACCCTGACTGCCTGATTAGCACTCAACCCAAATTGTTCTCGCAGGTCGTTATAGACCAACGACTGAATCGTTGTTTTGCTGGTTGTTTTGGGTTTGACTCGCTCATTGGCATAGTTGCAAGCAGCAGCAAACGCCTGAAGCACTGCCTCAATCTTGGCATTTTGTTCGGGTGTGGTTGCAAGTTTGCAAACTAGTGTCAGAGTTTGTTTCATCCTTTTATATTCTCACCCGTGACTATGAAAAACAAGCGTACTAAACTTGGCAATTTCGGGGGTATTGAACCCCTCTCAATTGCCGCGCCTGTCCCTCCCCGACCTGAAGGTGCGGGGCTTCTCGGAGGTTTTCTGTGACATACTTAATACATGGGCAATTCAATTGTACGCACAGATAGGTGGCCTCTCAACCCTACTCTAGAGACAAAGACGTATCTGGAGATGACGGTTGCTGAGTATCGGTCATTTTGCAAGGCGCTGTCCTATGTCGTTATGGGGCACTGGCGCAAAATCGCATCGGCCAATAGTTGCTGTGCTGCTGTTGAAACGCTCATCCACAAGACCAATAAGAATCCCCATCCAACGTACAGCTACTTTGGAACGAGGTTCTACAAATTCCCCAGCTATTTGCGACGGGCGGCTATCGAGTTTGTGTGCGGTCAAGTCTCGTCATTCCTAACTCGTTATGAGCAGTGGCAGTGTGGCAGTCGCAACCGCAAGGATGCAAGACCACCCCAGTTCACTCCCGATTCGGGTTGCTATCCAGTCTTGTATCGAGAGCAGTGCATCAAGATTCACAATTTGGTGCAACTTACTGAGAACAAGGTTGTCGAAGTTGGTGGAGGTGTTGCTTTGGTCTATCCCAGAGGAACTTCATCATGGGCGTTTGACGGTTCTGGGCAGGTAACACGAAGCCAGCACAACTATGCTTTGGCAACGTTCCAGACGGGCAAGTAGTTTAACAAAGACCCCAGCGCTTAGAAGACAAATCATCATGTTAGAAACAGCACTCCGGGAGCAATTACTAGCGGCACAACCGCGTTTCTTGCACTTGCTGGATCACTTTACACGGGCACAACTACTGGTGGTGGGGGATCTCACCCTCGATGAATTCCTCACCGGCCAAGTGGAGCGGCTCTCGCGGGAAGCACCGGTCTTAATTTTGCGTCATGAAACCACCCGCCAAGTTCCGGGGGGGGGTGCCAATGCCATCTATAACTTGGCTAAGTTGGGGGCAACGGTACAGGCGGTGGGAGTCGTTGGCGACGATAGCCAAGGACAAGCCCTTTGCAATATTTTTCAGGCAGCGGGAATTGCCACCGAGGGTATTCTCAGGGATGCGGCTCGACCCACAGTGACCAAAACTCGCATCTCAGGTCATGCGCGCCAGTCGGTCACTCAGCAGATTGTGCGGGTCGATCGCAAGTCTGATGAGCTACCCCATCCACGCCTGCAAGAGGAATTAGCAGCCTTTATTCGCCACCATGCTGCCAGTGCTGATGCGATCGTCTGCTCCGACTATGGTGATGGTGTCTTCACACCACCGGTGATCCAAGCTGCCCTACAGCACCACTGCACAATTGTGGATACGCAGCGGGATCTACCCCGATACCACGGCGCCTTTTTGTTTACGCCCAACCTCCCGGAAGCCGAAGCGGCGGTGGGGKATGCCATTCGCAGTCCCGATGATGTGCTGAGGGCTGGCCAAGACTTACTGGAGCTGACTGCGGCCAAGCACATCCTCATTACCCGAGGGGATGCTGGGATGAGCCTATTTAGCCATGGCGAACCGCCCAGTCATTTACCGGCATTTAACCGCACCGATGTGTTTGATGTCACGGGGGCAGGAGATACCGTCGTGGCGGCCTTGACCTTAGCGCTGGTTGCGGGGGCAAGCCTCTGGGAAGCGGCAGTTCTGGGTAACTTGGCTGCTAGTATTGTTGTGCGTCGGTTTGGAACGGCTACCACCACCACAGCGGAAATGGCGGCGGCACTTCATCATTTGCTAGAAACAGACTAACTGGCTTAATCGGCGATCGCCTGCACCAGCCATTGGCGAACTCCCTGCGCCAAGGTACGGGCAAGCTGCTGCTGCGCTTGGGGGTTGACAATCCACTCAAATTCTTCAGGATGGATCATAAAACCCAACTCCAACAGAACAGCGGGGGCAACGGTTGGGCGGGTGAGGGCTAAGTTGTTCCAAAAGACCCCGTACTGCTGCCGTCCTAAATTACGGCTGAGGTACTCTGCGAGGAATACGGCTAAGTCATGGCTTTGGGGATGGTACCAAAAGGCACCCATCCCTTGGGTGTTGCGGGCATCGCCAGCATCCGGCAGAGCATTGTAGTGCAAGCTCAGGGCAAGGGTTGGCTGGGCTGCCTCAATGGCGAGAATCCGATCTGGCAAATCTAGGTCCATATCCTCAGTACGGGTGAGCACCACAGTAGCGCCTAGGGCTTCAAGTTCCGGTGCCAGTTTCTGGGCGACGGCCAGCGTTACCACTTTTTCTGGGGTGCCATCCGGCCCCCGCGCTCCCAGATCATCGGGCCCCCCATGGCCGGGATCGAGCAAGATCGTGAGACCTGCCAAGGGTCGAGACCCCCGTTGAATGCGGGGCGGATGACGCAGTTGCAGGACAAGGCGAGTTTCCTCGTAGGCAACACGGTACCCCCACTGTTGGCGGTGGTGCAGGTTAAAGCGGTATTGCACTTTATCTGAGCCTATGGCCTGCCAGTCAAGGCGTTGAATGACGGGGTCTGCATCAAGGCGAATAATGTCGGTTTGGGGAATGGTGTTGTACAGGGTGAGGGTCAGGTGGCGATCGCCTTGGTCAATGGCGATGGGCACTGGCACATCGAGCGGGAAGATCACCTCTGTCCAGCCCAATCGTTGGCGACTAGTAATACTGCGAATGGTTGCAGTTGTGGGCACGGCACTGGCGAGAAAGCGGACGTCGTTGGCGCGAATCCAGCCACCGTAGTCGAGTTGCAGCCAATCCCCAGTTTGCCGCTGCACCCGGGCACGGGTTCCCACGGGTAGAGGAGTTAAGCGGGAATAGTCGGTGCCAGCTCCGGTACGAGCCACACCCCCAAGCTCGCGAGTGACTTCAACCACCGGTCGCTGAGCCGGATCCGCCACTTGAATCCGCGCACCTGCCAAGGTGATAGGAGGATTCCCCCCCATCTGCCATTGCACAGTGCCATAGTCACCCAGTGCTCTGAGTTGGCGGCAGTTGCGGTAGAGGGGCGCAGTGGTGCTAGTGACCGCAGCTTGGTCAATGAGTGCCGCTAAGTTCGAGGGTAACTGGATCATTGCTGGCAAGGGCGCTAGGGCGAGGCGATCGCCACCCAGTTGAATCGCTACGGAACGATTGGGCGGGGCGGTTGCCGTGAAGCAAACAATATCGTTGGGGAGGCGCACCAGATCCAGCGTTGGCTCCAGCGGCTTGAGGGTCGTGGGGGGGGCTGCCACCGCGCGTGTAATTGTAAATGCCAAAACTTGCTTGCCTGCCGTCACGGTGATCCGGTTCACCCCGGGCTGAAGGGGCACGCTGGGGGCAAAGTGTCCGGCGGGGGAGCGATCGCCCACCGGAACCCCATTAATCGTCACCGGCATCTCGGGCGGGGCGGTACCAATAAAAAAAATCTGCGGCGCGGTGGTTGTATGCTGTGGTGGCGGATAAACCACCCGCAACTGTGGTGCAGCCATAACCCCAGCAACCGGCATAAGTAGGAGTGTACTAACGCCGCAGCTCAATAACGAGAGGGAATTCACTCAGCCTTGTAACCTCTTTTAACACTATTGAGCCTCTATTAAGCCTCTCTACTCACCTAGGGGAGCGTTCTAGGGGCAGAGGCATAGTGTTGACAATTGTTGCATAGTTTGTGATCCCCGTTAGATCTAAGTTGAATTTTGAACGAAAGACACATTCGATTTTCTCAGAAGATTTTTAATGCTGCCCCAAATCATTTGGTGAATTCGTTGATCCCCAGCACGTAAATATATTTTTTAACATTGGGATCATTGTCAGCGCCTTGAATTCACCGCATAATTAAATATGTTCCTAATCATAAATTTCCTTAATGTTGCGTAATGGTTATTTGCTTCGTATGTCCGCTCTAATTCATTTCCATACGCAGCATTGCTTATCACACTTTCAACCCCTAGTAAAAGAATTTAAGGATCATTTAATTATGGTGACGATGCAAACGATTCACTGCCCTCACTGTGGTAAATTAGCACTGCGACAGCGCTATGGCTCTGTTACTCATACCCAGTGTCCTCACTGTGACTATTTGATGACCATGTGCGATCGCACCGGCCGAGTGTTGGAGACCTACACCCCCGAAATAACCCATGTTGGCTGCTATGGCGCAAACCTGACCTGCACCCTTGAACGCACCACTGCTCTGTGCTAGCCAAGAAATTTCTTAGAAGAATCTAAAGATTAATGAGGAAAATCCTGAGAGTTGTTAAGATAGTTTACATATGGCTATCTTACTTCTACTGGTTTTAGCATTAGTGCTCTGGTCTGTGCGGCTGCTGCACGGTGCCTATCGCCTACAGGATTTTTCTCTGCTGCTGGCCAGTGGGTTAGTGGCAGTCTCAGCAGGCGGCGTCATCTTTGTGTACAGCCTCATGAATGATTGCGTGGGGTACCTGAGCCAAGGGTCGCCGATGATTGAGGCAGAGTCACCGCTGACGATGTCGGATGTTGCCTACTTCAACAGTGGCTCCGATCGCAAGTTCTGGGATGCCAGCCCCGTCCGCCAGGATAACGCGGCTCCCATCACTACTCCTTAAGCCACCAAATCTCTCCCTAGGGATCAATCACCATGGGGATCCGCTATTTTACTGAGGTGAGTTTCCGGGATGACGATAACGATGTCTGGGATGCCCTCACGCGCGCTTTGGGGTTCGTAGAAAGTGAAACCCTAGAGCAGGCGATCGCCCTGCACCATTTTTTTGAGATGCATCCCCTTGTGTGCGGCGTTGAAACCTTTATCCAGTCCAGCGAAAGTTGCCCCTACCTGCTATTGACCACCGATGCCAAACGGATGAGTCAGGCCAATGTGCAGCGCAGCCGCCTAGAAGAAGCGATCGCCCTGCTGGGTGCGAACAGCGCCGGTCTGGATGAATGGCTATTTATGGAAACAACCGCAAATGAGTCCTAGGGAAACTCTTGCATTTGGGGATGGGAGCGATAGTCGCGATCGCCACTGAGCCATTCTACCAAGGTAATTTTGACCCGACCCGCTGCATTGGGAATAATTAAAAACTCTGCCTCTGCTTGGCTGTTCACCACACGAGACTTAAGGGTTGTAGAACCAGCGTCAACAATTCGATTGCTATTGGGCGCATAGATTTCGTAATAGATTTGAATGTTACGAGCGGGCTGATCGGTCTCATTGATCAATCGCCCGGTCAGGCGGTGATACCACACCCCGGCAATGTTTTCACTTTCGAGGGTAACCGCAGTCACCTTCACCACTTTAGGGGCTTCCCGCCGCCGTGCCAGCGCCGCTGGAGTGACTACCGGTAACGCCACACCAATGCTTCCCAGCAGCACACTGCACAGCCAAACGGTTCTCAAGAACTGCATCATAAAATCTTTCAGCCACGAGAATGGTAAAGTGTAAAACGTAAAACCTTGTGTTGGCGATCGCTCTTTAGCCTAGCATTTCGGTGTTCGCGGTCATACTGACAGTTGCTACAACCTCGGCAAAGCATCCTCAACGTCAGGTCTCCATACTTCGGTTTTTGTCAACTGTAGTCACTATGCCAACCGTTCATGTTATTGGTTTGGGGCGCTCCGGTATCGCTGCGGCTCGCTTACTCAAGCGTCAAGGCTGGCAAGTGGAGGTGAGTGATGCCCGTCAAACCCCCGCCCTCCAGTCACAGCAACAGCTACTCGAAGCCGAAGGAATTCGGGTCTGTCTGAATTACCGCTTCGACTTAGACACCCTGACCACTGTAGGTCTGCAGCGCCCTAGCGAAATTGTGATTAGCCCCGGCGTGCCATGGCACAGTCCTAGTTTAGTTGCCGCTCGCCAAGCCGGTATTCCCGTGCGGGGAGAAGTGGAAATTGCTTGGAATACCCTTGCTCATCTACCGTGGGTGTGTATTACGGGCACCAACGGCAAAACCACCACAACAGCCCTCACCGCCGCGATTTTTCAAGCCGCAGGCTACAACGCACCCGCCTGTGGCAACATCGGCAACAGTATCTGTGAAGTTGCCCTCACAGGCAGTGACCTCGACTGGGTCATTGCCGAAATTAGTAGCTATCAGTTAGAGTCATTGCCGCCGCTAGCCCCTAAATTTGCCCTTTGGACGACCCTGACCCCAGATCACCTCGAGCGCCATGGTACCCTTGATGCCTACGTTGAAGCAAAAGCCCACTTAATCAATAGTGCTCACCAACCCATTCTTAACGGGGATGACCCCTACCTGCGCACCCACCTCCGCGATCGCTGGCCGCAGGCATGGTGGACCAGTATCCACGGGGCAGCAGCACTCCCTAAAGGAATTGAGCAAGGGATTTACATCGAAGCCGGACAAGTATGGGTCAAAGAGCAGCCCCTAGTACCTGTGAGCCTCTTAAAAATGCCCGGTCAGCATAACCAGCAAAACTTTCTTTTAGCGGTTGCCGCAGCCTATCTTGCTGGCATTCCTGCCCTCACCATTGCCAACGCTGTTGCCAACTTCTCAGGCGTGCCCCACCGCCTTGAACCCATTTGTACCTGGCGACACGTGCAATGGATTAACGACAGCAAGGCCACCAACTACGACGCAGCAGCGATTGGCCTAACATCAGTCACCGCCCCAGTGGTCTTGATTGCCGGGGGCCAACCCAAAACGGGCGATGATCAAGCATGGCTCAGCCTCATTCAACAAAAAGCCGCATGGGTGCTACTCATTGGCGAAGCGGCTCCTCAGTTTGCTAACCGCCTTGAAGCCATTGGTTTTACCAACTATGAGATTATGGAAACCCTCGATCGCGCCGTGGCAGTTGCTGCAGATCTCGTTACTGAATATCCCATCAAAACAGTTCTGTTCTCCCCCGCCTGTGCCAGTTTTGACCAGTATCAGAATTTTGAAGAGCGCGGTGAGCACTTTCGTCAACTATGTCTAGAATTGTAGCCCTATGAGCCAGTCTCCAGCGCCTATCCACTGGTGGAGCCGCCTATCCGTTGGGAGTCGCCTGCTGATCATTGCATTAGCCGCCCCCCTCTTGACCCTAAACTTTTGGGCGTTTGCTTCAATTCTCAGCTTTTTTGGCCCCTTGGTGGCGGTGTTAATTTTAGCCTCCCTGTTTGCCTTTCTCTTGAATTACCCCGTGCGTTGGATCGAAGAGCAAGGCAATCCCCGCGGACCGGCAGCAGTCGTAGTCTTCTTGCTGGCGCTAGTGCTCATTGCCATTGTTGGCATTGTTTTAGTACCCAATGTCTTAAATCAGGCGCAGCAACTCATCGCCCGCTTACCCGACTGGTTTAGCTCAAGCCAACGACGGCTCTTAGAGTTTGGCCAGTGGATTGATACCTTGAACTTACCCGTCACCATTGATATTGATGCCCTTGCCAACCAATTGCTGGAAAAGCTCAAAGATCAACTACAGGCCGTTGCCCGTGAAGCCCTGAACTTGATTTTAGGGACTGTCAGCAGTGTGGTGGATGTCATTATCAATGTGATCTTGACGGTCGTCTTGACCTTTTACTTGCTACAGCACGGCGATGAGATTTGGGACGGTTTAATTAGCTGGCTACCAGACACCTTACGCCCCATCGCCTCAGAGACCATTCGCAAGAGCTTTGAGAGTTATTTTATTGGCCAGTTAATTCTTGCGTTGTGTATGGGGGTTGGCCTCACCACAATTTTTGTGTTCCTGAAAGTGCCCTACGGTTTATTGTTTGGGGTGATTATCGGCGTGATGGCGCTGGTTCCCTTTGGCGGCACGGTGGGCATTATTTCCGTCAGTTTGTTAGTGACCTTGCAAGATGGCTGGCTTGCTCTGAAGGTGTGTGGGTTTTCCTTTCTGTTTCAACAACTTCTCGAAAATATTGTGGCACCGCGCATCATTGGCAGCTTCACTGGTCTCAACCCGGTTTGGGTCTTTTTAGCCATTTTGACTGGGGCGCGGGTGTCTGGCCTAGTAGGGGTGGTGATTGCGGTCCCCATTGCCGTAGTGATTAAAACCTTTCTCGTGAGTGTGCGATCGCGCCTGAACCTCGAAGACTCTTCACAGCTAGAATTATCCGCACCCCCTACCCCAACAACCACGTTTTCCTCCAAAATGAATCCATCCTAGGAGATAGTGGCGATGCTGCGTGCAATTCATCCCGGTCTTCTCACCTCATTGGTACTGATTGCCTTGACGGGAGTCATTACCACAGTAACGGCCTTTATCGGCTATTACGTGGGGCGGGACTCGTTGCGGGGGGTTTCGCAACCCGTGGTCAATCCAATTCTTGGCAATGCCCTCAGCCACAGTGGTCAAGAGCGCCCCACCATTCTTGATGAGGCCGAAATTATTGCCCGCACCCAAGCCACCATTGCTGAAATGAGTCACACCTCAACGGAGCGAGACATTGTGCCCGCCCCTGCTCAGTCCGCAGTGCCTGAGCCACAGGCCAGTGAGCAGAGTAGCCTGCCGATTGTGGCAGAGGATAAGGGGGTGCGCTTAGAAGTTCGCTCAGTCCAGTCTATTGGCCAAGACCTGGTTTTGAACGTTACCCTCAAAAATGACAGTAGCCAAAGGATTCAGTTTATTTATACGTTTCTGGAAGTGAAAGATGATCACGGGAACCTTCTCAGTGCCTTGACGGAGGGGCTACCCACCGAGCTTCCCGCGGGCAGTGATCTGGCAACCGGTGTCATTACTATTCCTAAAAGTTTGCTTGCGGACACAACAACCATTACCTTGCGCTTAGCCAGTTACCCCAACCAAGATGTGCAGCTACAGGCGGCCAATATTCCAGTGCGGGGTGAGTAACAATGGAGACAGCCACAGCAGAATCCCGTCAAGAGTGGGTTACTGCCCGGGATTGGGTGCGGGTACGGGCAGATTTGGCCGGGGACACTACGTTTATGGTGTGGCAAGGGGCCGTGTATAGTTTTGTGCCGCAGGAACCGCGCCGCCACCTCTTTAACATTGTCGGCATGAGTGCTGCCCGCTGTGTGCCTCATCCAGAATCGGGTTGGTATTTTTTATCCCGCGAGCTAACGTTTTACCTTGACCCAGAGACAAATACCGTGGGCGATCGCTGGCGCAACCCTTGGACACAGGAGGTGTTAACCGTCATTCCTGTGGCTAATGATCCGGTACAGGGGCTGTTTCGCCGTGAGGTGCCCGCCCAAGTGCGAGCAACTACAACTACGTTTCAGTTTGATCTGTTTCCCTACTATGCCAATCCCCTTGCGAGCGACCCCCGATTTGGTGAGTATAGCCCGCAGCCGCTGTACCAAGCCGTCGAGCTATTTAAGCTGACGGTGGCAACGGCGGATCTCAACGATCAGGGGAGTTCAACAATTCGCGATGTCCAGCTCTACTGGAGCCGCATTGGCCCGTGGTTGCCGTGGATGAAAATGGGCGATCGCCCCGGTTACCTGATCTACAGTGCCAGTGGCCAAAAAGCCTTTGAGGTTGCTGCGCTGCCGCGGTTACTGCAAGAGCAACTGCAACGATTGCCCCACTATTGCGAAGCCCCCACTACCTACCGCGACGGGGCGGATATGACCTCATGGCTCTATTTTCAAGAGCATTTTGAGGCCTATTTAGCCGGAGAAACCTTTCCGCTGTGATCCAATAGAGAATCCTGTGGCACACTGCCAACAGTGACCTTGAAAGGAGTTGCGGATGCCGACGGTTAGTTTATTGCGGGCTGCTACCTACGATGTGGCGGTGTTGAGCCAGTCTTTGGAGGCACTGTTGGCGCCCCTTGGCGGCATGGCCGCCATTGTTCAACCCGGCGATCGCGTCCTCCTGAAGCCCAACTTGCTCACAGGGGCACGCCCAAAGCACGAATGCGTCACCCGTCCTGAGCTAGTGTACTGTGTGGCCAAAATGGTACAGGCGGTTGGGGGGSAGCCTTTTTTGGGGGATGGCCCTGCCTTTGGCTCTGCCTTGGGGGTAGCGCGCAACAATGGCTATCTCCCCTTTATTGAGGCGCTGAACTTGCCCGTGATTGAATTCCATGGCGATCGCTACAGTACCAGCAATCCTGAGTTTCAGCATCTGCGCCTCAGTAAGGAGGCCATGGCCGCCGACGTGGTCATTAATTTGCCGAAAGTCAAATCCCACGTCCAACTCACGCTTACCCTTGGTGTGAAAAATCTCTTTGGCTGCGTGCCGGGCAAAATGAAAGCATGGTGGCACATGGAAGCCGGTAAAGATAGCGATCGCTTCGGGCGGATGCTGGTGGAAACGGCTCGCGCCATCAGCCCCGATCTGACGATTATGGACGGCATTATCGGCCATGAAGGCAATGGCCCCAGCGGTGGCACCCCCCGCCCCTTGAATATATTAGCGGCCAGCCAGAATGTCTTTGCCCTTGACCGCGCCATGGTGGCCATTCTCAATGTTGATCCAGAGCGCATCCCCACCCAGCGCGCAGCGACGGCTCTCGGCTTAAACTACACCCTCGAAGAGCTACACTTTCCCTTGGCGCAACCAGAAGAACTACAGGTTCCAGACTGGAAACTGCCCAGCCAGATGATGCCCATCGATTTTGGTGCCCCCCGCGTCCTGAAATCTACCTTCAAGCATCTGTATATCCGCTGGATTAAAGAACCCTTAGCCACCTATACCCACCAGTCTTAGGAGAAGTACGGTTTTCAGAACCTTGTAAAATTTGTTAACATTAAGAGCATGGGCGTTTGTACCAGTAGCTAACGATCACACCTGAGCGACTCACCTGATCTGATGGGCTGGGCAGCTACTGACGAGGATACGCGGTAAGTTCACTCTTCGTGTGCTGTTGATGGCCTAGATGTCTGGAGCATCGGGCAGCCTATCCTTAAGTTCCGTTTTGGCCACCATTAAGGAGTTGGGGTGTTCCTGAACAGAAGTATGATTTTCGGGTTTGAGTCTTTTACCGCCCTCACCCTAGCCCTCTCCTTTGGGAGCGGGAACAAGACTCTTAGCTCCCCTCTCCCTAGGGAGAAGGGTTGGAGATGAGGGCAATTCATGGCCAGATTCAGCAACAGCAGGAGTTGGTATGGCACTTTACGCAGAACTGCATCGGCATTTAGGTGGCTCGGTTGTGCCGCGTATCCTCTGGCGTTACTTCCAGCGCAACGATCCGTCGCGTGCGGCTCGCTTCCCGGACTATAGCGAATTTGAAACGTTTTACACCAAGCCCCGCCAATCCCTTGACGAGTATTTAGAGTTACACACCTTAGTAGAGAGTGTGCAAACCCTCCAAACACTACCCTACTTTATTTTCCGGTTGATTCGCGGTGCCTACATTTTTGAAAACTTGGCGTATCTAGAGCTACGCTATACGCCTTACCTGCGCACCGATCCCCACCTCAGCGAGGCCAGTCGCATTGAGCAAATGGCGGATGTCGTGAAAACCGTCGGCTTAGCCTGCCAAGTGCCTGAGTATCCGATAGTCACCAGCCAAATTCTCTGTATGCACACGCGGCTGCCCTACGCTGTGAATCGAGTCATTGTCGATTTGGCGGCTCATTTCCCTCAGTTTGTCTGCGGCATTGATTTAGCTGGGGGAGACTCAGTTTATGGCGATCGCCTTGGAGAATTCATCCAACTCTATGCCTATGCCCGCGATCGCGGCTTAAAGACCACGGGTCACCTTTACGAAACCGCCAACGGGTGCTACCCCCAACTCCTGCCGTACCTACAACGTATTGGTCATGGTATTCAAATTCCGTTGCGCTATCCTGAGTTGCTGCCAGAGGTAGCAGCGGCAGGGCAATGCCTTGAGGTGTGTCCCACCACCTATTTTCAAACCGGCACCCTCGAAAGCTACGACCAGTTGCGTTTAGTGTTTAGCCGCTGTTTTGAAGCGGGGGTTGATGTCGCTATCTGTACCGATAATGCTGGCTTGCACAACGTGCGCCTGCCCTTCGAATACGAAAACTTACTCACCCACGACATCCTTAACTTTAAGGAACTGCAAGCCTGCCAAGAAGCGGCCTTTCGCCATGCCTTTGCCTGGCCCCACGATCACCCTCCCACCCTACTGTTGAGTCACTTGCTCCAGAACACATTGGGGGTGCTTGGTAGCTCCGTACTTGAGTGCGGGGCGGAAAAACCATAAAGCGGCGTTGGTCGCCAATTTATTCCGATACTAATCGCTAAAAACTTGGTGAACAACCCAACCAGCGGTATCAGCAAGAATCCTCTGACTTGAGTCGGTGGGAGTGTCAAGTCTAGTCTAGAGGGGCTTACTCTAAGCTGGCGATCGCGATGTTCCTACGGGATGCGCATAGGAATGCACAACCTCTTGATAGCACACCTCAAGGCGATCCAGATTGCGACTCAGGCTATAGCTTTCGAGCACTCGTTTCCGTGCTTTTTCCCCCAGTAGCCGGATCATCTCTGGATGGTGGTAAAACATGGGTAGTAAGGTTTGGAGTTGGGTCTTAACATACTGTGGATTCAGCACAATCCCTGCTCCCGTCAGGACTTCGCCATCAGCGCCTACATCCGTGGCCAAGCAAGCTAAACCACAGGCCATTGCCTCCAACAGCGACAGAGATAGCCCTTCAATTTGCGAAGGCAAAATAAAGACATCACAGCCGCGCAGGATCTCCAACCGTCGCTGATCGTCCACTACCGAGCCTAACCAGAGAATATTGTGTTCAGGACCATAATGTGCCATTAAGGATGGCATGAGGGAACCGCCACCTACCATCAGGAGTTTGCAATCCTCCGGCATATCTGCGGCGCACCACGATCGCAGGAGCGCCTCAACATTTTTTTCAATGGCGATTCTGCCCTGATAGACGTATAAATAGCGCGCCTTAAACTCGTCCTTGGCACCTGAATGTCCAGGGGTGTACTTGCGAGTATCCACGCCATTGGGAATGATCAGCAGCGTCTGCGCACCAACCCCAAGACGCATTAACAACTCTTTCTGTGCCTGCGAAAAAACGATTACACGGTCGTAATTAGCAAGAAACGGGGCATAGAGTTGATAGGTCATTAAGGCGGTGCCTGCCGAGAGGGTGCGATACTTTTCGCTATAGGCAGGGTGAAACGTTGCCACCAAAGGGATTTTTAACTCAGCACAAATATCCGGCAGAAAAAAGTCAAGGGGCGAGAGCGTTAACGAGGCATGGACAACATCCGGTTTGAGCTTTTTTAGGGATTCTACCAATACCTTATTCGCCCGCAGAGACGGGAGCGTATAAACCTGTGACTTGTAGAGGCATGGCAGTGGAACATCGGGGCACTCGCCGTCTTGCTCCACTCCATTTTCATCCTCTTGGGCAAAGTGCAAAAAGCTGACCTGATATCCCCGGTCTAGCAGGCCGTTGGTAATTTCCCGACTGTAGGTAACGTTACCGCAGGGGGGAGACTTTTTGCCTAACCATGCAATATGAAGAGTCACACATTATTCCTTTTAGCTTATTCGGCGGGTAACCCCACACCTTTCCTTTACCCTATAGGAGTGCTGGACAATAGGCCACAGCGGAGATGGCATATTCTCAAGGCACCGTATGATTATGATAATGGCAGGGAACACCAACCTTCTCAGGCCAGACGGAGAATGATAACTACAGTGGTGCTCAAGGATAACCGGTGAATATCGGTGGTGCGAATGGATACATGGTGCAGGGTCATCGCGTTTTCCCTTGGTTAGTTGGTCTCCTGCTTGGGACGCAGCTGATCTGGGAAATCTGTGAACACGCGCTCGCCAGCGGTGACACCCGTGATGATTTGGGTTTGATCTTGCCAGCTACTGCCGATGGTGACGGGGCGAAACTCCGGTTTGTTATCGGCACCCATGACGTAAACGCCGGTCTTTCCCTTTTCGACAGCGATCGCCACTGTTGGCACTAAGAGGGCATTGGCCACTTTTTGGCCAAGGAAATCCAAATCGACATTCATCCCGGAGCGCAGTTCCGCTAGCCCTGACAGGAGCGACACCCGCACCTGAAAGAAAGTGACATTTTGCTCCACGACAGCTTCGGGGGCGATCAAGCGCACCTTCCCCTGAAACGTTCGCCCTGGGTAGGCATCGGCGCGAATTTCCACGGGCTGTCCCAGTTGTACTTGGCTAATATCAACCTCTGGCACTTCTGCTAAAATTTCTAACCCCTCAGCGATCGCCACAATTGAGGTAGAGGTGGCCGATGTGGTTGTTGAGGCAGAGGTAGTTGGGGTAACAAAAGCCCCCGGAACAGCATATTTCTGGGTAATAATTCCGTCAAAGGGGGCGCGGATCACGGTATCTTCCAAGGCCACCCGTGCAGCTTGGACTTGGGCTTGCGCTGCGGTTACTGCTGCCTCTGCTTGGCGAATGTCTTCACTACGCGAGCCTCGCTGCAACAGTTGCAGACGCTTTTGGGCTTCGTTTGAGGTCGCGATCGCATTGTCGCGGTTGGCAATAAGTTCATCAAGGGTATCCCGCGGAATCACCCCTTCGGCAGCTAAGGCTTCATTCCGGTTCAGCCGTTCTTGGGCTAGTTTGGCACGGGAGGCAGCAGCACGAACTTGAGCTTGGGCTTGAGCAATTTCCTCGGCTCGGTTGCCAGCAACGGTGCGATCGCGCCGGGCAATGGCATCAGCTAAGTTGGCTTGGGCTTGGGCAAGCTGCGCCCGCTCATCGCGGTTGTCCATGCGGGCAATCACCTGACCGGCCTTCACGACATCTCCCTGCTCCACGTAGAGGTCTGTGAGTAACCCTGAGCGCTTAGGGCTGATGTTGACCGTTTGCACCGGTACCACCGTCCCAGTAGCAGCAACCCGGGCAACCAAATCACGGCTATCCATCACCGGTACTGTGTAGCGATCTACGTCAAGGGGGCTGTGGCGCGATCGCCACACAATTAGACTACCGCTGGCAATGAGGCCAGCCACAATGCCCCCAATCAGCAGCGATCGCCATCGCTGCGAGGGTTTACCAACAAAGGGGATAAAGGCCGCCATGGGTATTTTTGCAATGTTTTACCTATTCTAACGTTATGTTACGGGTTTGCCGCAGTTCCCCCACCCTTCCCGGTTGAGAGAGCAGGAGCAGTCAATTACTAGTAAGTGCTGGGTAGTCATGGTATAGTAATTAATCCAAGGACGCATAGCTCAGTTGGTTAGAGCACCACGTTGACATCGTGGGGGTCACTGGTTCGAGTCCAGTTGTGTCCATCAAGGTTTAAACGCTATAGCCCAGTTCTCATCAGCACGTATGGGATGGTTAGATGTTTCTAGCCGCTATTAGCTATCTTTAGGGACGCCCGCCGCTACGCCCTCGGCACGCTACGCAACCACCACCCCCCAAGCCTCAACGGTTATGGGCGGAGCACTGCGACGGATCTTGGTAGGGAGTTCTTTGCTAGAATAAGAGCCGGGGAAAAGACTTGCCTAAAGTGAAAATGGCGAGATAGAAACTACTCTAAACTGCCAGCCAACACAAGCTATTAGGCTCCTTGCTCTCAAGAATAATTTTCAGGAGAACACGAATGACAAAGCGTGATCATAGCAAAGTATATAACGTCACCTTGGTCAATGAACAAAAGGGTCTCAACAAAACCATTCGCGTTCATGCCGATGAATACATCCTCGATGCTGCCGAGGCTCAAGGTATTCCACTGCCCTACTCCTGTCGCGCTGGAGCCTGCGTCAACTGTGCAGGTCGCATCCTCAAGGGCACCGTTGACCAGTCTGATCACTCGTTCCTAAAAGAAAAGGAACTAAAAGCTGGTTTTGTACTGTTGTGCGCCGCTTACCCTACGTCTGATTGCGTGATTTCTACTCACGAAGAAGATAATTTACTTAACTTAACTTAAGTTTAATTAAATTAATCTCGAGTTGATTTGTTGAGTTTTGTTGATGGTTTGAATTAGAAAATCGTTGGCTATTTGTTCATTTTTTTCAAGTCATTAACTTTTCTGAAGTTTTCTTTCATAATTGGGTCGCCAACCCTTAATATAATCATCACATTACATCATTCTTGTAGTGGCGCAGGATATTTGCAGCTGTGTGGAGTCTTGGTGTCCACAGCAGGCTGGCAAGGTGATGTCTTAACTTACGTGCTGGCAATCCTTGAGATTCTGCGGATCTTGGGGCAAAGGCGGCAGTTTGGAGGTCGGTATGATGACATCAGATCGGGGGTTGAGCAGTAGCACAGAGCCGCAGTTTGCAGATGCGGTACAGCCAGAGCGTCTTTTGCAACAACTGGCAACGTCGGGGGGGACAGGGTGCTTCAAGCTAACGGTACAGCAGCAGCAGTGGTTTTTGTATCTGCATCAAGGCAGTCTTATTTATGCCACCCATAGTATTGATCCGGGCGATCGCTTCGAGCGGCACCTGCGGCGTTTGAGTCAACAGGTGTCAGCATTAGATCGCGATTTACGAGCACAGGTACGGCAGCAGTGGGAGTTGGCGAACACCCCCACACCCATTTACGAGTACGAAAGTCTGCGCTGGCTCCTCACGGAAGGTATCATCACCCCTGAGCAGTTTCGCCAAGTGGTAGAGGGACTCATTGTAGAAGTCCTCGAATCGTTTTTACACCTTACGAGAGGTCAGCACCAGCTTGTCCCCTACTTTGATGTTCCCATCGTTACTCATTTTGATACAGCGCGTTTAGTCGCTGCTTGTAAAGCTCAGATTCAACAGTGGTTGAGCTTAGGGCACAAAATTACATCCCCGTTTCAGCGACCCTACTTTTTTAGCAGTGCTCAGGTCAATCTGACCCCAGAACAACAGCAACGGTTAGGGTCAATGCTGCGGGGATTTAGCTTCCGTCATTTGGCGGTACTAATGAATCAGAATGAAATTTCTCTGGTGCGCAGTCTCCTGCCCTTGATTGAGAAGGGTGCTGTTGTGGTGCGTGAACCCCAGCGTCCCTTTGATCTTCTGCCCAACTTTGATGCCAGTCTATTGCAGGAACTGGTGCCCACAGAGGATGCTGACACCCAAGAACTGACCAGTGGCTTTTTCACCTCCCACGTTCCCAACCGTACCTTTACGATTGTCTGCATTGACGACAGTCCCACCATGCTCAATGAAATCAAGCGGTTTTTGGCAGACGATGCGTTTCAGGTGATTGCTCTCAACGACTCGGTCAAAGCATTAATGGAGGTGATGCGGCTCAAGCCTGACTTGATTCTGCTCGATGTGGGAATGCCTAACATTGATGGCTATAAGTTTTGCAAGGTCATTCGCAATCATCAACACTTTAAGTCTCTACCCATCATCATGGTTACGGGGAACACAGGGTTGATTGACCGGGCAAAGGCACGCCTTGTGGGGGCAACAGACTACATGACCAAGCCCTTTACCCAAGCAGAGCTACTGAAAATGGTTTTTCAGTACCTAACGTAGTGGTGGATTGCCTGACCACTGTATATTGACATTTACTGATGGTTTTTATTGTTTGGGAGGCGGCATGAGTACGGTCTTGGTTGTGGAAGATACCCCTTCAGAAATGGCCTTGATTACCTCGTTTCTGAAGGACAGTGGCTATACGGTCATTTCAGCAACAGATGCCAAGGAGGCACTGCAAAAAGTGACGCAGTACAAACCGGATGTGGTGGTTACCGATGTGGTTATGCCGGGGATGAGTGGCTTTGAACTCTGCCGTAGTCTCAAGAAAAATCCGGAAACTGAAAAGTTACCGATTATTGTGTGTACGTCCAAAAATCAAGAATTGGATCGTCTCTGGGCGATGAAGCAGGGAGCAGATGCCTACATCACGAAGCCCTTTAATCGGGAGGATTTGTTGCGGGCGTTGAAGTCCGTGGTGGTTTAGCTATGACCCAAGCAGTTGCTGATGTTCATGTTAAGGGTCTGAGCGGGAGCGATGCCTATCTACGGCTCATCGTGAACGATCGCCTCACCGCATTAGTTCCCATGGTGGATGCCCAACAGGTGATGGTCGTTGCCCCTGACCAATTGACCGTGATGCCCAATATGCCGGGGCTAGTGATGGGCTTGCTGAACTACCGCAACCGCGTGGTTTGGGTTATTGATCTGGGTCAGTTATTGGGGCTAGACCCCCTCAGCAGCGATTGCCCCTACTATACCGTTGCCCTCATACGGTTATCGGAAAAACGGCTAGGTGTTGCCGTTAGTGATGTCCGTGGCATTTTACGTCTAGCTCCCGGAACGATTCAGTCGCCGGTGGGTACCGTGAGTGCTGCTTTGGTGCCCTATCTGAAAGGGTGCTGTCTGGTGGACGGCCAGATGTGTTTCGTGCTCGATGCTCAGGCGATCGCCAGTGCGCCCCTCAGGGCGATGACTCCTGTTGATGCTGGATAGTTGACTATTTTGCCGTTAGGATGTGTGAACCATGACCACTGCTAAACCGCCCGTAGAGGTGCCTGAACTGCCCCCCTCGGTGATGAACTACCAGTTACCACCGCTGCCAGAGCAGCCAGCGTCAACACCGCAGGAGCACTTCAGCAAAGAACCAGTACCGCCCCCCAAGCCCAAGCAGTGGGGACTGCGGCCAAAGTTGATTACAACTGCCGTGGCTCTGGCAACCCTACCCATGGCGGTGGTGGGCTTCACGGCCAATGAAGTGACGCGCCAGCAACTCAGCCAGCAAGTGTTACAGCTACAGCAGCAGGGCACTAGAAGTGCCGCAATCCAGTTTGAGGCGTTTTTGCGCGATCGCCGTGGCGATATTCGGGTGCTGTCGTCTCTATTCAGCACTCGCTACGGCAGCGAACTACAAGCCGGGCAGCGGCAACCCCTACAGCAGGTGCTCAACCAGTTTTTAGATGCCTACCCCGCCTACGACAGTGCCGCAATTATTGCCAATGATGGCCGTGGCACAGTGATAGCACAATCCGCAGCGGGGAATAGATTAGCCAATAACATCCTACAGAATCACGAGTACTTTAAGCTCGCCATTCAAACCCGTGGGCCGGTGATCACCGTTGAGCCAACCCTTTCGTTGCCGGATCGTCCCTTAGGGATGTTTGTAGCGGCACCGCTGATCAACCCTCAGACCAATCAAATCACTGCGGTTTTGCGCTTACGGGTACCCAAAAGCAGTATTGATCAGTTTTTGAAAATCTATGGCCAAGGCGATCATCACGGATTTTACCTCGTGGAGCCAAGGGGGACAATCTTTGCGTCCTCGCTGCCGCAATTGCAGGGTCAGTCGCTGCAGAGCGTATTTCCCAAACTCGCTGAGCGACAGGCTTCGGAAGCCGCCAGTGCTCTCACTGAAAAACGGCAGTCTGACGGGCGATCGCAAATGGTTAGCTCTACAAGCATCTCACAGCCCTTTGCCAGCATTGTTCTGAGTACTGATGAAGCCTACGCCCTCAGGCCACTGCAAAACCTGACGTGGTCGCTACTTTTGGGGATGGGGGGCACTGCCCTAGTAGCAGGGGCGATCGCCATTTACCTGAGCAACCGCGCCCTCAAGCCCCTACTGCAGGCAACCAAAGCAGTGACCCAAATTGGCCAAGGGGCACTGGACACCCGCATTCCAGTGCAGGGCGATGACGAACTCGCAACCTTGGGGCGCACCATTAACCAAATGGCTGAGCAGCTACAGGACTCCCTTGAACAAACCACGGCTAACGCTCGGCGAGCGCAGCAACTGCGGGATATTTCCTTCCGCCTTGCCCAGCAGCAGGATCGTCCCGCCATTCTCCAGACCCTTGTGGACGATGCCCGCGAAAGCTTGCAGTGTGATCGGGTGATTGTCTATGAGTTTGATGACAATTACATCGGCACAGTCGTTGCAGAGTCGGTTGGTCGCGAGTGGCCCAAAGCTCTTGATCAGGTGATTGATGATCCCTGCTTTCGGCAAAATTGGGCTAAAGCCTATGCCAATGGCCGCATTCAAGCCACCACGGATATTCTCAATGCCAATTTAACAGAGTGCCACCTCAAGCAGCTTGCTCCCCTCAAAGTTCGCGCCAGTTTAGTGGTGCCCCTACGGGTAGAGCAGAAGTTAGTTGCCCTCCTGATTGCCCATCAGTGCAGCGAACCGCGCTCTTGGCAGCAAGTAGAAATTGACTTTTTCCAGCAGCTTGCCACCCAAGCCGGTCTGGTGTTGGAGCGGGCTAACTTTCTGGCTCAAACCATTGCTGCCCAGCAAAATGCTGAACGCCTTGCCCAAGAGCAGCGTGCACTCACCGAACGGATTCAATCGCAGCTCATCAACTTGCTGAGCGAGGTGGAGGCCGCCTCCCAAGGGGATTTGACGGTACGGGCAGACATCACCGCCGATGAAATTGGCACCGTTGCCGATATTTTTAACTCCCTGATTGAGAGCCTGCGGGACGTGGTGGTGCAAGTGAAGGCCACCACCGCAAAGGTGAACGCTCAGCTCATGGATGATGAGGCTGCCATGAAGCAGTTGGCCGAGGAGTCGTTGCGCCAAGCCAAGAAAGTGAAACGGATGCTAGAGGCGGTGGAGCAAATGTCCACCTCGATTCAATTGGTGGCCGACAGTGCCAACCAAGCAGCGGAAGTGGCGCGGCAAGCCTCAGAGCGCGCCCTCAGCAGTGGGGAAACCATGGATGAAACGGTGCAGAGTATTCTGCATCTGCGCGAAACTGTCGCCGAGACCGCCAAAAAAGTCAAACGGCTCGGGGAATCCTCGCAACAGATTTCCAAGGTGATCTCCCTGATTAACCAAATTGCGCTGCAAACGAACCTTTTGGCCATCAACGCCAGTATTGAGGCGGCGCGGGCGGGCGAAGAAGGCCGTGGGTTTGCGGTGGTTGCGGAAGAGGTGGGGGAACTGGCGGCGCGATCGGCAGCGGCAACCCGCGAAATTGAGCAAATTGTGGAAACGATTCAGCAGGAAACAAACGAGGTGGTACGCGCCATGGAAACCGGCACCGCTCAGGTGGTGGAAGGCACCCGTTTAGTGGAAGTGACCAAGGAAAACCTTGAGCAGATTGTGCAGGTGTCGCAGCACATTGATGAGTTGGTGCAGTCGATTTCCCAAGCTACTATCTCCCAGTCGCGCACCTCGAATACGGTGAATACCCTGATGCACGATATTGCCAAGGTGTCGGAGGGGATGTCCGCCACATCGAAACATATTTCCGAATCCTTGCAAGATACGGTGGCTGCTGCGCAGGAGTTACAAACCTCAGTCAACATCTTTAAGGTCAGCTCTGAGGTGTAGCAATGCTGGAACTCGGCCCTGACGAAGCCGTTCGCTTGCAGTTTTTAGAGGAGGCACAAGACTACCTACAAACCATTGAGGCAGGAGTTCTAGAACTGGGCGCCACACCTAGCACTCAAGTCATTGATGGGGTGTTGCGCGCAGCCCACTCGATTAAGGGTGGCGCAGCCATGATGGGCTTTACGCTCCTCAGTGACTTGGCGCATCGCCTTGAGGATTTTTTTAAGGTGCTGCGATCGCGCCCCTGTGACGATGCTGAGACCCAGCACCTGCTGCTGCGGGCAGTGGATCAACTGCAATCGGTGATTGCCCTCAATCGGCAAGGACTGGAGCCAAATGCCGCATGGCTGCATACCCAAGCTGAGCCAATTTTTAACCAGCTTCATGAGCGACTGGGCGATCCGAAGGCAGAGGATGAACTGTCACTGCTGAGTGGTGATGATGGCCATGCCATGCGGGTGGTTCTCTTTGAAACTGAAGTCGAGGCGTGCCTGCAACGCTTAGAGGCGGTGATTCAAGACCCACAGCAGCCCTGTCTCAAGGAAGAGATGGCGATCGCCAGCCAAGAGCTAGAAGGCCTAGGGCAGATGCTAGAGATCCCTCAGTTTGCCCAGTTCTGTGCCACCGTTAGCGACTATTTGGCTCAGCCTGAGTGCGATATTTCTGCCACGGCTGCCAGCATTATCCAACAGTGGCGACGGTGCCAAGCCCTTGTGCTCACCGGGCAACTAGAGGCATTACCAACCGCCTTGACCCTAGACCTGCCCGAGGAGGCTGAGGAGCAAACGGTGTTTGATCTGGGTCTAGACGACCTCAACCAAGAACTTGGGGTCGAGGACTTTGCCAGTGCCGAGGTCAACGGCTTCTCCTTGGACGATGTGCTACCCTCACCAGAGCCACCTGTTCCCTCCACTGCCCCAGCTCCCACTGTCGTGAGTGCCCCACCTAAGCCGGACACCCAAGAGCCGAGGGAAATGACGGTGCGCGTGGCGGGGCATCACCTTGATGTGATCAGCGACCTGCTGGGGGAATTGTTGATTGAGTGCAATGGCCTAGACCTCCAGCGTACCCGTCTGCACCGATTACTCGATACCTTAAAGCAAAAGGTGCGCCTCCTTGAGCAGGCAAATTTTCGTTTGCGCACTGAGTACGATCGCGTTAGTGGGACGGTTGGTGCCACCCATCCGATTAGTGCTCAGGCTCAGCATGGGTTTGACAGCCTTGAATTTGATCGCTATACCGATGTCCATCTTCTCTCCCAAGAGGTGATGGAAACCATTGTTCAAATTCAGGAGATTACCAGCGATCTTGATCTTGGCCTTGAGGATACCGAGCGCACGAGCCGTGATCTCAATCGCACCGCCAAGCAACTGCAAGTGCGCTTTACCCAAGTACGGATGCGCCCCTTTGCGGATCTGGCCAATCGCTATCCCCGCGTTATTCGCGAGTTGAGTCAAGAGCATGGCAAAACAGTTGATCTTGTCATTGAAGGCAGTCACATCCTAATTGATCGCACGGTGCTGAGCGTGCTTGCGGATCCGCTGATGCACCTTGTGCGCAATGCCTTTGACCATGGCATTGAACCCGCACCGGAGCGCGAGGCGCTTGGCAAGCCGCCGACAGGTACAATTTTGCTCAAGGCCGCCTATCGCGGCAACCAAACCGTGATTACGGTGGCCGATGATGGCCGCGGCCTTAACCCTGAGAAAATTCGCCAAACTGCCAGTCGTTTGGGAGTGCCCGCAGGATGGCTGGCTACCGCCAGCGATCGCGATCTATTCGAGCTGATTTTTGAGCCGGGCTTTTCCACCGCAACTCAGGTGTCGAATTTATCGGGGSGGGGGGTTGGGATGGATGTGGTGCGTACCAACCTCAAGCAGATTCGGGGCGACATTCACATCAACAGTACACCCAATCAAGGGACGACCTTTACGATTACAATTCCCTACACCCTTTCCGTTGTGCGGGTGCTGCTGGTGGAGGCTGCCCATATGTTGCTGGCTGTACCAACAGAAGCCGTGGCCGAGATGGTCTTAGCGGATCAGTATTTACCAGTTGAAACCCTTGGCCACCCCCTCATTGACTGGGAAGGCTATATGACCCCGGTGGTGGCGCTTGATGAGTACTTTCAGTTTTCCCGTCCCTATCGTCCTGTTGAGGCAGAAGGCACCCCAATCATTAACGACCCCACCCTGATGATTCTTGCCCAAGGTGACATGGCTCTTGCGGTCAAGGTGGATCGCTATTGGGGCGAGCAGGAGGTGACAATCCGGCACGTCGATAGTGACTTGGCGTTACCCCACGGCTTTAGTGGCTGCACGATTTTAGGAAATGGTCGCATTGTGCCCTTGATCGACCCGCTGGCTCTCCTCGATGGGTTTGAGAAGGGGCGCGATCGCCCCTTACGCACCACCGACGCGTTGCCCCTCTCGACCCAAGACACAATTCTAGTTGTTGATGACTCGGTAAATGTGCGGCGTTTCTTGGCCACTACCTTAGAAAAAGCAGGCTACCACGTTGAGCAAGCCAAGGATGGCCAAGATGCCATTGATAAACTAGAGGCGGGCTTACAGGTGAATGCCTTGGTCAGCGACATTGAAATGCCGCGGCTGGATGGCTTTGGCGTGCTGGCGCACATTAAACGCATTCCCCATTGCCACAACGTGCCGGTGGTGATCCTCACCTCCCGCACCGGACAAAAACACCGCCAGTTAGCGCAGCATCTGGGGGCAGCGGCCTACTTCAGTAAACCCTTCCGCGAGGCAGAACTCCTAGAAACCCTTGCCCAGTTGATTCGCCATGGTACTTAAAACCCGTCGCCGTCGCCAACCTCAGCCCGTTGTCATGGAGCAGTTCTTGACGTTTTTGATCCGTCAGGAACAGTTTGCCGTGCCCATGGCACAAGCCAATCGCGTCATTCCCCTGCCTCCCATCTACGGCGATCGCTCTCGCCGGGGGGTGGGTCTGGTCAATCATGGCGATCGCGAAATTTTAGTGATTGAGATTGGCCGCTGCCTCTTTGCCGAGCCGTTGTCTGCGGCTGAAACCGAGAAACTCAAGTTCTTGCTGATTTTGCAGCCAGACCTTGCAGGCGAGTGGCTAGGCTTTCCGCTCGTGGATCCGCCAATTATTGAGCGGGTTCCCCAAGACCACATCCATCCCATTCCCAAAAACTATCTGCATTGGGGCAATATTCACCACGTCAGCTCCCTAATGGTCAGCAGCACTAATGACCCCAATCTGCCCCCCATCTTTATTGTGGATGTGCCCCAGGTGCTAGCCTCCCTCAAGACCCTGTAACCTCTCAAAACTAAGGCTCAATCAAGACAGTCTGCGGGGTTCAACTGTACCAGAATCGACTCTAAAACTTGCTCCCAGTGTGGTAAGGGTGCCCCTAACACCGCTGTGACTTTCTCGCAGTTAAGGGTGGAGAACGCTGGGCGCTGTGCCGCGGTCGGATAGTCACGACTGGGAATGGCTTCCAGTGTGGCAGTGGCATAGCCCTGAGCCTTGAGGTAATCAAAAATTTTGCGGGCAAAGCCGTACCAACTGGTACTGCCTTGGGGGGTGAGGTGATACAGTCCCCTTGCCTGTAGCAGCAGCAGTTGATAGGTGAGGCGGGCAATGAAGCTGGCGGCGGTGGGCGTTCCAACTTGATCCGCCACAACCCGCACTAGCGGACGAGTTTGCGCAAGCCGTACCATGGTACGCAGGAAATTTTTGCCGCGGACATCATAGACCCAACTGGTGCGCAAAATTAGATAGTTAGCATTGACGGTGGCGATCGCCTGCTCCCCCAACCACTTGCTGTAGCCGTAGGCATTAATAGGAGCCGTAGCATCCGTTTCCCGATAGGGTACCGCTTGCTGGCCATCGAACACATAGTCTGTGGAGTAGTGAACGAGTACTCCCCCCAGTTCAGCCATGGTCTGTGCCAATATCTTCACTGCCGTGCCATTAATTCGCTGAGCCTGCTCAGGTTCCTGCTCCGCTTGATCCACTGCGGTGTAGGCCGCTGCATTGATCAGCACATCGGGGCAATGAGCGCGCAGGAAGCTCGGAATTGCCTCTAGATCCGCCAGATCGAACGTCACCGCAGTTCCTTGGCGAGCGACGGGGATAACAGTTATCTGAGGCGGAGCCTGCTGCACCAACTGCCAGCCCACCTGCCCCATCGCCCCCAAAATCATGATCCGCATAGTGCCTCCTAGGCAAAGTGTGGCACGCACCCAAAGGGTTTCCCCTGCTGATCCTTAGCCGAGAGGAGCGGCTCACCGCTCAGGGGCCAGTCAACTGCCACGGTCGGATCGTTCCACAGCAGGGTATGTTCATCCCCTGGGCTGTAGTAATCTGTTGCTTTGTAGAGCACCTGAGCCGTCGCCGACTTCACCCAAAAACCATGGGCAAACCCGGCAGGAATCCACAGTTGATGATGGGTTTCGGCGTTTAGCCAAACCCCCACCCACTGGCCATAGGTTGGGGAGGATTGCCGCAGATCCACCGCCACATCAAAAATTTCTCCCTCAATCACCCGGATGAGCTTGCCTTGAGGTTGTTGGTGTTGATAGTGCAGCCCGCGCAATACCCCCTGCTGAGATGCAGAATGATTATCTTGGACAAAATTGACCTCTAATCCTGTGGCCGCCATAAACGCCCGCTGATTAAAACTCTCAAAGAAGAAGCCGCGCTGATCGCGAAAGATCTGCGGTTCTAGCAATAGCACCTCTGGAATGGCAAGGGGCTGTACCTTAAGCATAGGTGTCTCCTGTGACCTCGGCCCACACCTGTAGCAGGTATTGGCCATAGCTACTGTTGCGCAGCGGTTGCGCCAATTCGTAAAGCTGCTCAGGGCTAATATAGCCCTGCAAGAGGGCAATTTCCTCTAAGCAGGCAATTTTTACCCCTTGGCGTTCTTCGAGGGTGCGGATAAAACTACTGGCCTGCTGTAACAGGTCATGGGTACCCGTATCTAGCCATGCATAGCCCCGCCCCAACATCTCTACCCTGAGATCGCCTTGTTTAAGGTACAGACGGTTCAAATCTGTAATTTCCAATTCGCCACGGGCAGAGGGTTGAAGTTGTGCCGCTAAATCACAGACGCGAGCATCGTAAAAATAAATTCCGGGTACCGCGTAGTTGGACTTGGGCACTGCTGGCTTTTCTTCGATATCTAGCACGCGCCCCATCCTATCAAACTCAATGACGCCGTACTGTTGTGGGTTGGCAACCCGATACCCAAAAATCAAGGCACCCTGGTTCAGTTGCGCAGCCCGCTGTAATTTTTGCGGCAGATCATGGCCGTAGAGGAGGTTATCACCCAAGGTGAGACAGACAGGTGATCCCTGCAGAAAGTCACGCCCCAGCAAAAAGGCTTCGGCTAAGCCATTGGGGCTTGGCTGCACACAATAGCTCAGGGACAGCCCCCACTGAGACCCTGTTCCCAGTAATTTCTCAAAGAGGTACAGGTGTTCCGGGGTGGAAATAATGAGAATGTCACGGATCCCCGCCAGCATCAAGATAGAGAGGGGATAGTAAATCATGGGTTTGTCGTAGATGGGCATCAATTGCTTGCTGACCACCTGCGTGAGGGGATACAGCCGTGTCCCAGAACCGCCCGCAAGAATAATACCTTTCATAAACCCTCCGAGAGACGCTTTCCACTGGGCAGCAGCAGATGTTAATGGGGCGCACTCAAGGTGCTGCCGTAGTGGCTGGCCAGCCAAGCGCTATAGTCGGCGGTGCGCACTGCCTGTACCCAGTCTTGGTGGCTGAGGTACCATTCCACCGTTTTGGTGAGGCCACTGGTAAAGGTTTCCTGTGGTTGCCAGCCGAGTTCTTGCTGAATCTTACTGGCATCAATGGCGTAGCGACGATCATGGCCGGGGCGATCGCCAACAAAGGTAATTAAACTGTGATAGTTGACATTGGGCTGGGGGTACCGAGTTTGTAGCAGGTCACAGAGGGTCTGCACCACTTCAAGGTTGGTTTTTTCGCAGGTGCCGCCAATATTGTAGGTTTGCCCCGGTTGCCCCTTTTGCCACACCCTGTAAACCGCACGGCAGTGATCTTCAACGTAGAGCCAGTCCCGCACATTTTGGCCATCGCCGTAGATAGGCAGAGGCTGCTGCGCCAAGGCTTGGCAGATCATTAGGGGGATGAGTTTTTCGGGAAATTGGTAGGGGCCGTAGTTATTGGAGCAGTTGGTGGTCAACGTGGGGAGACCATAGGTGTGGTGGTAGGCGCGTACAAGGTGATCTGAGGCAGCTTTCGAGGCGGCGTAGGGGCTGTTAGGGGCATAGGGGGTGTCTTCCCGAAACGGCGGATCTGTGGGGCCAAGGCTGCCATAGACCTCATCGGTAGAAATATGAATAAAGCGGAAGGTGTCTTGCTCCCTGCTCGGTCGCTGCTGCCAGTAAGCCTTAACTTCTTCTAGGAGGTTGGCGGTGCCTACGACATTGGTTTGAATAAAATCTTGAGGACTGTTGATGGAGCGATCCACATGGCTTTCTGCGGCAAAATGGATTACGGCATCGGGTTGAATGGTCTGTAACAGGTCGGCCACAAGGGCGCGATCGCCCACATCCCCATGCACAAACTGGTAGTTGGGGTACCGCCGCAGCATGGCCAGCGTGCCAGGATGGCAGGCATAGGTCATCTTGTCGAGGTTCAGCACCGCTCCCCAGCCTTCCGTGAGGGCTAGCCGCACAAAGTTTGCCCCGATAAACCCACCACCACCCGTCACGAGGAATTTGATCATCTGCCTGTTGAGAAATGCATTAGGTTCTGGCTTGCATCATACCAACAACTCACCACTGTTCTGGTAAAAGGGCTTTGCTAGACTCAGAAGAGGTGGTGGAGCAGAGTCCTATGGATGACTTTATGCAGGCGGCGATCGCCGAGGCCAAACAAGGGCTGCAAGAGGGCGGCATTCCCATTGGCTCGGTGCTGGTGCAGCAGGGAAAAATTATTGGCCGGGGTCATAACCAGCGGGTGCAGCAGGGCAACCCCATCCTCCACGCCGAAATTGACTGCCTCTCTAATGCAGGGCGTATTGGCAGCTACGCTGACACCGTACTCTACTCAACCCTCATGCCCTGCTATTTATGTGCTGGCGCAGTGGTTCAGTTTGGCATCAAAAAAGTGATTGCGGGGGAATCCCAAACCTTTGCGGGTGCCCGAGCCTTCATGGAGAGCCATGGGGTTGAGGTCATTGATCTCAATCTAGAGGTGTGTCAGCAGATGATGGCAGACTTTATTACGCAGCATCCCCGCCTCTGGTTTGAAGATATTGGGGAACTCTAAAGTCGAATTGCCAAGGAAATAACCCCAAAGGCAATCAATAGCACGCCACTGAGGGTCGTAATCCAACTCGACCACTGCCGCAGTGACAGAAGCGTTTGCAGGGTATTACTAAAAGTGCCCACTAGGATGAGGGGCACGACATAGCCGCTAGTATAGGCCAACAGCAGCCCTGCCCCGACCACTAGTTTTTGGGTGCTGGCCACCCATGCTAGGAGGGTTGCCAATACGGGGGTGCTACAGGGGGCAGCCACTAAGCCAAAGGTTGCCCCTAGGGTGTAAGCTTGCAGGCTGGCAGGAACGCGATCGGGAAGCTCTTCGAGAAACCGGCTGCGGGGAAAGCTGAGGGGGAGTGCATTTAAGAGGTTTAAGCCCATGAGAATAGCAATTAAACTGACCACAATCGTCAGTCCTAAACCCACTTGTCCGTAGATACGCCCAGCGATCGCCGCGACCATCCCTAGCCCTGCTAAGGTGGTGGCCAAGCCCAAGGCAAACCAGATAGATTGCCGTGCGGCTGATCCCTTTTGTTTGGTTTGTCTGGCAGCGTAGCCTGCAATATAGCCCACAGTAATGGGCAACATTGAGAGGGTGCAGGGGGTGAGGCTGGTCAACAGTCCCGCCAGAAAGACAACGCCAAGGCTGAGCAGGGTTAACTCACCAAGTTGGCCGATCACCCACTGATTCACCCATTGCTCAAGCTGGTAGATGTACACACTGAAATTACTCATGCGGTTATGGCTGAAAGGCAACAGGTGGGCCAGCAGTGACGATTACGAGCCGATCGGGATCGATGATCTCCCGTAGCACGTGGTTCACGTCCTCAAGGCTGACAGCAGCGAGGCGATCGCCAAACTGCTGCAATTCCTCTGGCGGTAAATCGACGCTGGCATTTCCCAGTACGGTTCGCGCTAGAACATCGACATTCGCCAGCTCCACCACATAGCTATTCACTAAACTACGCTTGGCAGTGGCAAGCTCGGCGGCAGTAAACCCATGGGTGCGGGCATCGCGCAACAGTTTCAGGGTGGCTTGAATGGCTTGGGCAGTGTCTTCCGGTGCGGTTTGCAGTTGAATGAGGAACGGCCCCGCTTGGCTACTGGCGGTAAAAAAGCTGTAGATGCCGTAGGTTAACCCTTGGCGATCGCGAATTTCGGTACCGAGGCGACTGGCTAGGGTATCGCCCCCAAGGATATGGTTCATCACCATGGCAGCATAGAACCGCGGATCGCGGCGATCCAGCCCCGGTGCCCCGATGTAAGTAATGGCTTGGGCTTTACCGGGGATGACGGCGTTCTTAAAAAGGGTTTGCGGCGGCGGACTCACGGGGGGAAAGGTCAAGTCTAGGGGAGCCGACTCAGGCTGCCACTGGCCAAAGAGTTCATTGAGGAGCGATCGCACTCTTGTGGGGTCAAAGTCTCCCACGAGGGTGAGAATCGTCTGATCAGGGGCATAGGCGGCACGGTAAAAATCCACTAACTGCTGCCGTTGAATTCCCTGCACCGAGGCTGGCGTGGCAAAGGGATGTAGCGGATGATCACTGGGGTAGAGAGTTTCTTGGAAGACGCGGCGACCCAATCGTACTGGGTCATCGGCTTCTAGACTCAGCGCTGTCAGATAGCGTTGTTGGCTGAGGTTAAAATCTGCTTCAGGAAAGGTGGCGTTTTGCAACACGTCCGCAAGGGTGCGCAGGAGGGTAGGTAGTTCGCTGGCGAGGGCATAGCCTTCAACATCCACGCCATCGCGAAAGGCACTAAATTCAAGGCTAATGCCGCGATCTTCTAGGGTTTGGGCAAGGGCTAAGGCATCCTTATCGCGGGTGCCGTTCAGCAGATTTGCTGCTGTCAAGTTTGCCACCCCGGGTTGGGTGAGCACATCGTAAGCAGTACCCGCATTGATGCGCCCAGCAAGAGTCACTGTGGGGGTACTGCGATCGACCAGTAGCAGCACTCGCAAGCCATTTTTGAGGGTAAAGGTTTCTACGGCAGTTGCGGGGGCGATCGCCCCTTGGGAACGTGTTGTTTTAGGCAGGTAGGTGGCAACAAGTGCAGGATCGACCGGATCCCCGACTAAATGATGCTCTGTGGTTTGGGTACCCCCCCGCCCAGACAACTCGACGTCGGCAAATTCACTGGGGATAAATTCCCCCATAACCCAGCGATCGCCCCCTAGGTAGGTTTGCACCACCCGCTGCACATCCGCCGCCGTTACCCGGTCAATGGCAGCGAGCAGGCGATCGCTAAACCGATAATCCCCCGCAACAGTTTCATCATTGGCCAATTGTGCCGCTTGGGCATCGATATCGCGGTTGCGCAGCACAAAATTGGCCTTTAGTTGTTGTTTGGCACGGGCTAGGGCTGGGGCGCTGAGGGGCTGCTGTGCCAATTGGTCTAAAATCTTGGTGATAGTGGTCTCGATGGTTGCTAAAGACTGATCGGGAGCAGCGATCGCCCCGATCTCAAACCACCCCCCCACTTGCAGCGCCGCACTATAGGAGTAGGCGGAACTGGCCTGTCCCGTCTCCATAAGAGACTGATAGAGCAGGGAACTGCGCCCCCCACTCAAGAGCATATCCAACACTTCAAGGGCAGGAATATCGGCATGGGTGAGGGCAGGAATCGGTGCCACCATCTGCAGTAAAGGAGCACTACCCGGCTCGCGCAGCGTAACCCGCCGTGAGGTAAATGCAGCGGCCGCCGCTCTGGCATTGACAGGCAGCGGCTCTGGGGGAGTGGGAACTTGGCCGAAGGTTCTTTTCACTAGGGCAAGTGCCTCAGAGGGGCGCACATCGCCAGCAATGACCAACACCGCATTATCAGGACGATAGTACTGGCGGTAAAAMGCCTTAACCTCACCAAGGCTAAATTGCTCAACATCGGTGGCGGTGCCGCCAACCGGCAAGCCGTAGGGATGGTTGGCATAGAGCGCACCCATCACCGCACGACTGAGGCGATATTCGGGACTGTTTTCGTAACCCTGTAGCTCAGAAATCACCACCCGCTTTTCACTCTCAAGGGCGGTAGGGGTAATGGCCGTATTCCGTAGGCGATCGGCTTCAAGGATCAGCAATGCCTCTAACTGATCAGCGCGCACCGTGTGATGGTAGGCAGTCATATCGTAACTGGTAAAGGCATTTGAGACACTGCCCAAGGCATTAAACAACTGGCCAAACTGCACAGGACGGGTGTCGGTTCCCTTAAACATCAGGTGTTCAAGTTGGTGGGCAATGCCGTTTTGTCCTTGGGGTTCATGGCGAGAGCCAACGCGGTACCACACCTGAAGGCTAACCACCGGCGCGGTCGGGATCTCCTTAATCAAAACCGTTAGGCCATTGTCGAGAACTGTTTTTGTCACACCACTACCCAGTCCTTGTACTGCATTAAGGGACATGATGACGGCCAAGCCAATACTCACCACCAGCAAAAAGACTCGCGAGACACTCTTAAGCCATTGCGGATTTCGGGCTAGAACGCAGATCACAGCCATCTCTAGAACGCCTTAGCTGCCTTGGTGGGCGATCGCGCTCACCAACGCTGTAATCGCCGGTGAAAGACTTGAAAGCACCACCACCGCAGCCGCAGGAATAATGATTGTCGTTGCCATGCGCACCATCGCTTTAGACCCTCGCTGATCCACTTCAAACTTGTAGTCTTGGGCTTTAACGTGGTCACTGAGGCCGCTGACATCAAGTTGCAGCTTTTCGACATCGGTTTGCAGCTTGTGGACATTCGTCTGTAGCTTCTCTACGTCTGTGCGTAGTCCCTGTAGCTGACTGAGTACCTTGGTTTGAAACTCCTGCTCACCCATAGGATACATGCCTACTGCTGTGTCCCTTCTATCCTGACACAGGACTTAGGCCACAAAGCGCAGGAACTTTTTCTTGCCCACCTGTAACACTTGGTTAACGTAGGTCTCTGGGCTGTTCAGGGTAAACTCCACATCACTAATTTTTTCACTGTTGAGGCGCACCCCACCTCCTTGAATTTGCCGTCGTGCTTCACTACTGCTGGGGCACAGTCCCGTCTGACTCAGAACGTAGGTGAGTTTCACAGGAAAGCTAAATTGACTCAGGGAATACTCAGGAATGGAACTCGCCTGCGCGGTTTGCCCTTGGGTGACAATGGCGGCCAGTTCTGCTTGGGTTTGCTGGGCTAGCTCGCGGCCATGGTACTGGCTGACAACCTCGAGAGCAAGGGCTTTTTGGCGCTCGCGCGGATTCGTGGGCAAGGCCTCAAGGGGTAGATCCGTCAACAGTTCGATGTACTGATTGACCAAGGCATCAGGGACTTTCTCGAGTTTGGAGTACATACTGGCAGCGGACTCTGTGAGCGCTACGTAATTCCCTAAGGATTTTGACATTTTCTGCACGCCATCAGTGCCGATTAAAATTGGCATCAACAGGCCGAACTGCAATGTTGGTCGCTGAAAGTGACGCTGCAGATCCCGCCCCACGGCAATATTAAATTTCTGGTCAGTGCCTCCTAGCTCCACATCGGCATCGACCGCCACGGAGTCGTAGCCCTGCATCAGCGGATAGAGAAATTCGTGCAGAAAAATGGGGCTTTCCTTGGCATAGCGTTCGGCAAAGCCTTCCTTGGCCAGCATTTGACCAACGGTCATTGTGCCCAATAGTTCGAGAATCTGCCGCAGGTCTAGGGTAGCCAGCCACTCTGAGTTATAGCGGATTTCCAGCCGTCCGGGTGTCTCAAAATCTAGAATGGGTCGCACCTGATCAAGATAGGTTTGCACATTCTGGGCGATCGCTGCAGGGGTTAATTGCTGGCGCACCTCCGATTTACCGGTGGGATCGCCAATTTGAGCCGTAAAGTCCCCAATAATGAGCACAGCACAATGCCCCGCATCCTGAAACTGGCGTAATTTACGCAGGACAATACTGTGGCCGAGGTGAATGTCGCTGCCGGTGGGATCAATCCCTAGCTTGATGCGCAAGGGGCGATCGCCCAAGGCAACCCAGAGATTTTCCTGGGGGTTATTGGAATCGGGGACATGGGGAAACGTTTCCACAACCCCCCGTTGTAATCGGGCAATGGTTGCTTCAAAGTCTGCTGCACACATCTTCATAGATCACATCGATCACGGTAGATCACATTGGCTGGAACATTTCTGGCCTAGGATGGCTATGATAACAATCAATGGCGATCGCTGGGCATAGTACTGCCGTATTCTTCGATGCCCTCTGCCAGCCCCTCAGTTAGGAGTGAGGACGTTACTGCCGTGTCAACCACTACTCTTGGCAAGCAGCGCCCCCAAACGCGCCCACAGGATGACAACTTTTGGCGTGGCGTTCTGCGAATTGCCAATCGCACATTTTTAGTGGGGATGACCCTCGGTTCAGCAGCGTTGGGAGGCAGCCTCCTTGGCTTGGCCGTCAGCTTTCGTAATCTCCCCGATGTGCGATCGCTGCGGGGCTATATTCCCAGTGAAACCACACATATCTATGATGCTAAGGGCACCTTACTGGTGAGCCTGCACGATGAAGAGAATCGTGAGGTTGTTCCCCTTGATAAAATTTCCCCAAACCTCAAGTTAGCCGTGATGGCGATTGAAGATAGCAATTTCTACCAACATCGCGGCATTAATCCCATTGGTATTTCCCGTGCCTTGGTGGTCAACCTAACCTCTGGCCGCACAGCCCAAGGCGGATCCACCTTGACTATGCAACTGGTGAAAAACCTGTTTCTCTCGCCAGATCGCTCCTTGAGTCGCAAAGTGGCCGAAGCCGTTTTAGCCATGCGCCTAGAGCAAATTTTTACCAAAGATCAGATTCTGGAAATGTACCTCAACCAAGTTTATTGGGGGCACAACACCTATGGGGTACAGACCGCAGCCCAAAGCTACTTCAAAAAATCAGCGGCGGATCTCACCCTTGCAGAAGCCGCCATGATGGCCGGTATTATTCAGGCACCTGAGGCCTTTAGCCCCTTTGTAGATATGGAGACCGCCAAACAGCGACAACAGCTTGTGTTAGATCGCATGGTTGAACTGGAGTGGATCACCCCTCAAGAGGCTGCTGCCGCTGCCCAACAATCCCTGACACTCGGCGAAATCACCTCCTTTCAGCGCAGTCGCAGTCCGTGGATTACCGATGCTGTACTCCAAGAGCTAACGCAGCAATTTGGGCGTGAAGCTGTCATTCGCGGCGGGATGCGCGTGCAAAGTAGCTTGGATGCAGATCTGCAAAAAATGGCAGAGGCAGCAGTGCAGCGGGGGTTTGCTACCCTGCAAGCAAGCGGCATCCGCGCTGATCAGCTCGCTTTGGCCGCTGTTGATCCTCGCACCCACTATGTCAAAGCCTTAGTGGGGGGGGTGGACTACAATCGCAGTCAATTTAACCGTGCCACCCAAGCGATGCGCCAGCCCGGATCCGCGTTTAAGCCCTTTGTGTTCTATGCCGCTTACGCCAGTGGCAACTACACTCCGGACTCTGGGATTAACGATTCACCCGTAAGCTATCGCGATGGCATGGGGCGGTATGTTCCCCAAAACTACGATCGCTCCTTTATGGGACCGATGTCAATGCGGATGGCCTTAGCCACCTCCCGTAACATTCCGGCCATTGTTTTGGGGCAGGAGGTGGGGATTGACCGCGTGATTGAAATTTGCCGTACCCTTGGCATTACCAGCCCCATGCTACCGGTGGTCTCTTTGCCCTTGGGTGCAGTGGACTTAACCCCCCTAGAAATGGCGGCTGCCTACGCTACTTTTGCCAACAATGGCTGGCAGTCTCCCACAACAACCATTATTCAGGTCACCGATAACAGCGGTCATTTGTTACTGGATCATACACCGCGACCAAAGCTGGTTCTAGACCCTTGGGCAGCCGCAGCAATCAATAATACGATGCAAAGTGTCATCACTAGCGGTACCGGCACCGGAGCCAGTATTGGCCGTCCCGCAGCGGGTAAAACCGGCACCACCTCCTCGGAGCGGGATATTTGGTTTGTGGGCTATGTGCCCCAATTGTCAGCAGCGGTTTGGGCAGGAAATGATAACTATGCACCCTTGGGCCAGGGTGCCACCGGTGGAGGCTTCATGGCACCCATCTGGCGAGATTTTATGACCCAAGCCCTCAAAGATGTTCCTGTCCAAGACTTTACGCCAATGTCGAAGTTTCAGCGACCGAAGCCTCAACGGCGTGATAGCAACTAGGGAGCTGTCTGAGGCTCCCCTGTTGTGCCTTAAATTTGCTACACACAAAGGAAGATGTTATTGCCTAACCGCCCATGTCTGGAGTCTGCAAAATCGATATCGCTGAATCGATTGATATAACGCCTGATGCACTAGCAGCAGTCACTGAGAAGCCCGCACGCTATACGTCAGCATGAGTGTCCGGAGTATGTCACTGAGAGCAGATCCGCTACCTTCTAGTTACGACTAGTTACGATGATTATTGTGGTATGGAATCCGTGCGCCTGCCCACGCTAATTTTTCCCGCAGGGTTTGATAAAACGAATAATGATCGCGCAGCAGAATAAAGCGGGCTTGGCAATCAGCCATCGACACCTGCACTCGCTGCCCCGGCCAAATGGAGGTAGCCATGACCCCATCCATCCATAGCTTGGTATTAAGGCTATGATCCTCCAGCGGCCAAATACTCACGAGAGAACGCGACGGTAAGACAATGGGACGACTAGAGAGACTCAGGGGGCAAATGGGGGTGACCACCAAGGCTTCCATGCCGGGGTGCACGATGGGACCGTTGGCCGCTACAGTGTAGCAGGTGGATCCGGTGGGAGTGGCCACCAGAAGGCCATCTCCTTGGTACTGATCGACCACATCGCCATCAATTTCCATTTCCAGAATGGCGGTAATCATGCGATCCGCTGAGGCGGGTTTGATGCACATTTCATTGAGGGCATAGTAGCGATCGCCCACGGGTTCGGCGTTGGGTTTTGGGCCTTCAAACACTTGCGCTTGCAGCATCATCCGTTGCTGCATCGCGTACTCATCCCGCTCTAGGCGATCCCAAACGGTTTCCAACTCCGCAAACAGATCAAAAGGTTCGGTTAAGAATCCCAAATGCCCACCAACATTGACCGCAAGAATCGGAACTCCTGGAGCGGCCAAGTGCCGTGCTGCGGCTAGGGAGGTGCCATCTCCGCCTAAGACAATGGCCAGATCAATAGGGTCTGTGACGGAGGCCATAAAAACGGGATAGGGATTATCTCGCGGACCGCTTGGTCCCACGAGTACCCGTGCCCCTCGCTGTTGCAGTTGTCGCACCACCCGATCGGCCCAGTCTTTACTTTGGCGATCGCCCGCCTTGTGTACTACGATCACTTGGTTTAACTGCATCCAGCTTGGCCTACTCCTCGCCTAGGTTTTTCACCTCTTTGACAATACGCGCTAGCTCAGTCTTTTCATCCACAGAAATACGGGTGGGGGTACCGCTGATAATCCCTTCAAAATTGCGGAAGGAGTCGCGAATTTCTGCACCTTTCTCTGTAATCACATACTCACGAATCCCCTTGTCATGCCAAGAACCACGCATCTTAAAGACATTAATAGCTCGCGACATTTCACCGCGAATTTCTACGTACTGCAATAGCAAAATCGTATCCGTAATCGTAGAAATATGGGACTCAGTAATGGAGTTAGACCCCATGAACTGGTCAGTGGTGTTTGTAAAGAACCCCGTGATCTCTTCCTGCTTGGCAAACCCTGTGACCCCAATCACAAACTGGCGGAAGGCATTATTACTGACACCGCGATCTAAGGCCGAAAGGGAGTCAATCGCCACCCGCGACGGCTTAAAGTCAGCGATTTCCGACTTGATAATTTGCAAGTGATCCTCTAAGCCGGCGGATTCAGGATAGGCACAGACAATACGCAGTAACCCTCGCTCCTCGAGTTCCTCAAAGTCAATCCCCCACGAAGAGGCATTGCGCGACAGCTGCGCCCGCGATTCTTCGTAGGCAAATAGGAGCGCACGCTCGCCCTGTTGGCACCCTGTCTCTAAAAACTTACTGACCAAGAGGGTTTTGCCTGTACCCGTGGCTCCTGTTGCCAGAATAATCGAATCTTTGAAGAAGCCGCCCCCACACATTTCATCGAGGGTCTTGACCCCAGAGGACACCCGGGCATTAGAGGATCGCTGTGTCAAGCGCATGGCTCCTAAGGGAAAGATATTAATGCCATTGTTAATGGTGAAGGGATATTCCCCCTTCATGTGGGTGGTACCCCGCAACTTCAGGATTTCTGCGGTTCGCCGCCGTCGCTCTCCCTCTAGGACATTGCGCAAAATCACCACATTATCAGAGACAAATTCTTCGACCCCAAAGCGGGCAACCGGACCATACTCATCAATCCGCTCCGTGGTCATGATGGTCGTTACGCCCAACTGCTTTAAGCGAAAGGCTAAACGAAAAATTTCCCGACGTACAACCGAGGCGGCATCGTACTGTTGAAAGACTGCGGTCACGGAGTCAATTGAAACCCGCGTGGCTTTGTACTTACGGATGGCATACTGAATGCGTTCAATCAGCGCCGATAGGTCAAAATCGCCGGCGACATCTTGGCCATCGGGATCAGGGGAAGCATCGAGAATGAAGAGCTTGCCCTGATCAATTAATCCCTGTAGATCCCAGCCAAAGCTCAGGGCATTCTTGATGATGTCGTTAGGAGACTCTTCAAAGGTGACGAAAACACCCGGCTCATTAAAGATCGTAATGCCATTGTAGAGAAACTGCACTGCAAAAAGCGTTTTGCCTGTGCCAGAGGTACCGCTGACTAAGGTTGTGCGCCCTTGAGGTAAGCCACCATGGCTAATGTCATCAAATCCCTCCACCATTGTGCGAATCTTCTTGACTTCGGTGGCGATCGCTGGTTTTGAACTGATCTGATTTTCAGGGGTATCTGTGCTCATAGAGGTTTAGGTACGCACTCGCTAAATAAATTCCAACAAACAGAACAGAGGGCGATCGGGATCAGGTGAGATCATCAGCTTGATCACTGATCTCTTCGTATAGTAAATCAAGGCCAATGAGAACTTTTTCTCGATCCGAGAGATCGCCAATAATGCGCCGCACGGGTGGCGGCAACACCTTTGCCAAGGTGGGGGTTGCCAGAATTTTATCTTCCTCCGCAAGCTGGGGGTTTTTCAGCACGTCAATAACTTTCAGGGCATAGACTCCCTTAAATTCTTTTTCAAGAATATTATTCAAGGTTTTCAGTGCACGTACCGAATTAGGGGTATTACCGGCAACGTAAAGTTTTAGCACATAGGTTTTCCGCAGTGGTGTCATCAGGGTTATACCTCACGCGGAATTGAGCGACGGTACATTTCACATAGATGGGCAATGACATCAATTAACGTTAGACGATAATCCAGCAGAATATCCTCACTACGGCCTTCAAGCTTGAGTTGCTTGGCAAAACTGTCCATGAGTTCAACGTGGAGTTCTATCACTTGGGAGACTGAAATATCAGCAAAGAATGCTTTACTAACAAACTCGTCGATATGTTCATTCGTCTTGGCTTCAGCGCTAAAGTACTCCAGAATAATCGTACGATAAATCGCACGCAGTTCATCTAGGAGCCTGCGTTTCTCGGTGCTGGACATCCGCCGAAAAAAGAACTGCGTGTCTCGCTTGTAATACACGCCCAAGTATCCCAGCCGCTCCTTGAGCTTCTGCGACAGGCGGTGCTGCGGATCTTGACCGCTGCTGTCTTGCAAAGCAGGCATACGAAACATGACGTGGGGGGGCACCGCACAGCCCGGACAGAGCTTGACAAAGGCAGTAATGGCCTCCTCGATCACCTGATTGAGTCGATGTAGCTCTAGTGCCGACAAGAGAATTTCTGCAACATGATAGTGGGGGCCAACGGGTAGCGATGCACCCTGCTCTGGAAAGACAATAACTGCTGGCAATAAGGTTGCGCTGTGGTGCAGATAGTTAATAATTTGCGCTGTGGTCTCTGCCCATTCTAGAATTAAACAGGCAACACTGTGGCGGTGCTGCTCTAAATACGTACAGAACTCCGCATCGTTGGCAAAATAAACCAGCTCATCAATTCCAGAGTTATGGAAGCGGACTAATTCTTGAGCAATGGCGGGCGAGTAAACTAAGCCACAAATTGTGAGTGCGGTTGACTGCGCCACGACGATTTAAGAGTTGAGTGTACACTTAATAGCATCCTATCATTTTCCCGTTGACGATAGCAGGCTGCCGTGAACTACCCCTATTGAATCAACGATCACAATAGTAGCTTCCTACCCAACAGATTGCCCCACCGTAGATTTCTTACGGCCTCTACAGCTAGGTCTTACATCTGGACGATAGGCGTTGCCCCGCATCCCGCAGGTCAAAAGGCGTAGTGCCTCGTCTGCGAGGGAAATGCCTGTGTTAAACGTTGCCAGCTTGGAAGACTCTACACCAATGACTTGGCGTTCGTCAGCTATCCTACGCAATAGCTTGTGCAGGACAGTCTTCCGGCAGTGTACTATTTTAGTGTGCGGCGTTGCCACACGATGAGGACTATAGCACCGTTTATTACCGCAATTCATCTCACGCTTCAAATCTTTGATTGAAGCGGAGGCTTTTTGCAGTTATATGCTAAAGCCTAGTCAAGATTTTCTTGCAGCGGTCAGAATAACCTATGGATCACCTGTATCTTCAGACGTTTGGTGAGGTCGCTGTAACCGTAGCGATGGGGCTACCGCTGGCAGAGGTGCATCATCTGTGGCAAGAAACATTGCCAGAAATCATGGTCATTGTTGACAACGCTTCAGTGCCTATCGGTGTCGTCCACGGCTGGCGCTTAGCGTTGAGTTTGAGCTACGACGGCACGGTCGCTACCCTACCGGTCGGTCGGGTGAGTGGATCTTGGCGATCGCCGTTAACCACATTGCCTGCAACTTGGTCACTGCGGCAGTTTCAGCATTGGGTCTCTCAGCAAGCCCAGATACCTGCCTATATTGCCCTCGTGGATGAGCAGCAGCGGTTTGTTAGCCTCCTTGATCAGCAACGACTCCTCCACTACTGGGCGGGACAACCACACTTACCTTGGGTTGAGGTACTGGCACAATTACCCCTGCCCTTGCAAATTCAAGCCTCAAATGGCTCAGTTCTTTGGCAAAATACGGCGTGGCTCACGCACTTGGGAACTACTCCTGCGGCTCAGCAACAATTGACAGGGATGAGTTGCCAACAGGTGGGGGAGCGATCGCCTTGGCAACTGTGCTCTGTCCCCCTTTACTTGAGCCAGCCAGAGGTTGCCACCCTCAACGGTGAGACAGCTCCCGCCATCGCAACCGTTGCATCTGCTGTAGAGCCGTACTGGCTCTTTTTTGCCCAAGCTGCCAGTCACCTCACGACTACACCGCCAAACCGTATTAATGAACTGCGTCTTTTGCAGCAGAAACGCTTTTTACTCAGCCTTGGCCATGAACTTAAAAACCCCCTCACCGCCGTGCTGAGTTTAACCCAGTTACTCTGGCAAACGTCTCAGCCCCAGCAACAGGATTACGTTGCTCTCATTCAGCGCAGTAGCTGGCAAATGAATCGGCTCATTCAGGCATGGCAGGACTATACCCGCGCTCTTTGGCGGGAGATGGAATTGCAATGGGAGGCGGTGGAGCTGGCGAACCTATGGTTTCGCGCCCATGAGTTAGCAGGACATCTTTATGAGGCACAGTTCCCCGACCTCTCCTTACAGTGGCAGATAGACATCTCCTTGGCTGACACTTACCTGTATGGGGATGCACTACGGCTGCGCTATATCTTTGCCCATCTCATTGGTTGGGTGGCACTCAGCCGGGGCGATCGCCGTGGGGTACGTCTATGCCAATGGCAAGAGTGGCTCGTTGTGCAATTGTGGGAAGAAGGCGGTGGCATTCCCCTCACTTACCATGAACGCCTATTGCACCAATGCCTTGAAGACTACGCAGAAGTCACCATGGGGCTAATGCTCGCCCATCAACTGACTCGCCTACATAATGGCGAACTCTCCTTTATTGCTCAACCCGATCAGTACAGCGAATGGAGTGTGCTGCTGCCCTTGGCCAGTGATCTCAGTATTCCTGTACCCAACGCCCGACATATCATCCTGCTTGTGAGTAACGATGCCGAGTGGCTGATGACCGTTGTCAAGGCTCTTAAGCAGCAAGATTATGGCTATGTTGTGGCTCGCCAGCCTCTAGAAGCCCTCGATAAACTAGAGCAACTGCATCCCAGCGCTATTGTTATCCGCGCCGCCACCGGTCTGGTCTTAGCAGAGGTGACCGAAGTGCTCACGAGCACCGACCATAGCGAAACGATTCCCATGATGATCATTGCTGATGAGTCGCCTCCCTGTGCTCTCCCGGGGCTGGTGCAGCAACTACCAACTCAGAGTTCAACGGCTCTACTAATGGAGGTTTTGGAGCGGTGGTGCTATCCACGGCTAAATCCAGTGGCGGCAAATCCCCCAAGTCACGAGCCAGCAAGCACTCAAACAGTACTAGGGCTGGGGCTATCGCGAGAATTACCCCTCCCCTATGTACGGCTCCTCGAAGCCGATGATCTGGAACAGGCAGACCTAGTCGCCGACATTTGGCAACCCGACGTTCTGATCTGGGACTTACCCCTTATCCAAGTCCCCCGCCTAGGCGATCACCCCAAGCTCATGCGCTTGCCGATTATCACCCTAGATGAGGAGATCAGCCGTGCCTTACATAGCCTTGGCAATACATTGGTCTTTCCGTGTTTAGACCTCGCTGACCTTGTGGCGGTCGTTAGCCTCGCGGCAACGGTAAAACCTTACAGTTGACTGAGCACTGTCCGCGCTGCAGCAATAGTGCGCTCAATATCAGCTTCTGTGTGGGCAAGGGAGGTAAAGCCTGCCTCAAACTGGGATGGCGCAAGATAAATGCCCTGTTCCAACATACCGCGGTGAAAGGCGGCGAATTTCTTGAGGTCTGCTGTTTTGGCTTGCTCGTAGTTTGTAACCGGCCCCGCCGTGAAAAACAGACCAAACATACCGCTAATGTGGCCGCCACAAACGGCGTGGCCAAATTCTTGAGCCGCCTCCAGTAGCCCGCTGATCAATTTACCCGTGAGGTGATCCAACTGCGCATAGGTACCTGGACGACTCAGCAGTTCAAGGGTTTTGATACCGGCGGTCATGGCTAAGGGGTTGCCTGAGAGGGTTCCCGCTTGATAAACCGGCCCCGCTGGGGCAACCATTTTCATAATGTCGGCACGGCCCCCATAGGCACCCACGGGTAGCCCCCCGCCAATGACTTTACCAAGGGTGGTGAGATCTGGGATGATGCCGAATTTCTCTTGGGCACCACCGTAGGCAATCCGGAACCCGGTCATCACTTCATCAAACACTAAGAGGGCACCGTACTGCGTTGTGAGTTCCCGCAGCCCTTCTAAAAAGCCCGCATCCGGAGGGATAAACCCCGCATTGCCTACAACGGGTTCTAAAATCACACCGGCAATATCCTCAGGATACTCTTGGAAGAGACGGCTGACGGCCTCTAAGTCATTGTAGGGGGCAGTCAGCGTTGCGGCGGTTACCGCTTTCGGCACGCCCGGAGAGTCAGGAAGACCAAGGGTGGCAACTCCAGATCCTGCCTTGACAAGGAACATGTCCGCATGACCGTGGTAGCAGCCTTCAAACTTAATCACTTTTTCGCGCTGAGTATAGGCACGCATCAAGCGCAGTACGGCCATACAGGCTTCGGTTCCAGAATTGACAAAGCGTACCATTTCAACGCTGGGAACTGCCGAGATGACCATTTCGGCCAAAATATTTTCTAAAATGCAGGGGGCACCAAAACTGGTGCCTTTTTCAAGGGCGGCATGAAGTGCATTAATCACCTCAGGGTGAGCATGACCCACAATGGCAGGTCCCCATGTGCCAACGTAATCGATGTACTGGTTGCCATCCACATCCCAAATGTGGGCACCTTTAACGTGGTCAAAGACAATGGGCTGACCGCCAACCGATTTGAAGGCGCGAACCGGAGAGCTGACACCGCCGGGCATTAATTTCTGGGCAGCGGCAAAAATCTCTTGTGATTTAGTGGTTTGCAAAGCAGTGGTGGTCAACGTTAACTCCCTTCACGCATTGGGTTGCTCGAATTATTATAAGCAATCACCTGTCCCCCGCTCTAGGCGGAATCCTGTTGCATTTGTTTACAATTTGCTGCTCTATTTTGGGTGCTCTTGGGCGGGGCAAAGACCTCAGAAGCGGGTCAAAATATACAGCAGGGTAAACAGAATAATCCAAATAACATCTACGAAGTGCCAGTAGATTTCTGCCATGGCCACCCCAGTGTGTTGATGGGCACTGTAATGGCCGGGGCGGCGCGATCGCCACAGTACCCCTAAAATGAGCAATACGCCAATCAGGACATGGAGACCGTGAAACCCAGTCATGACGTAGAAGCAATTAGAAAATATGTTGGTGCGGAGGCCATAGCCAAGGTTGAGGTACTCATAGACTTGGCCAGCTAAAAAGACCAGTCCCATAGCGGCTGTGATCCAGTACCACTTGCGCATCCCCTGAACATCATCCTTTTTAATGGCAACGTCGCCGTAGTGGATGACAAAACTACTAGAGATGAGAATGATGGTGTTAATTGTTGGCACCAGTAGTTCTACCTCTGTGCCTTCTGGCGGCCACTGCTCATTTAAGCCCCGCAGCAGTAAGTAGGCAGCAAACAAGCCGCCAAACATCAAAGACTCAGAAATTAGAAATACCAACAAGCCCAATACCCGAAAATCGGGATGCTCGTGGTGATGGTCAATAACACCCCGTGTCTCTTGGGACTCAACAGTACCTTGCATGGCGATCGCTCCTAGGGTCTAAACCATCCGATGGTGGAACTCGACTTACTCGTCCTCATCGTCATCCTCATCCATGACTGGACGATGCACAATGCCGCCAAAATCGTAGGGCCCCTTGGTTACCACCGGCAACACCTCCCAGTTCTCAATTAACGGTGGTGAACTGGTGGTCCACTCAAGGCTGAGGCCGCCCCAAGGGTTATCCCCTGCAACTTTCCCCTTATTCCAACTCCAAATGACGTTAATTAGGAACGGGATAACCGAAAAGGCTAAAACAAACGCACCAATGGTGCAAATAACGTTGATGGGTTCAAACTGAGGGTCGTACATCGCCACCCGCCGCGGCATTCCCTTCAGCCCCAACTCATGCATCGGCAAAAAGGTGAGGTTGGTGCCAACTAAGGTGAGCACAAAATGGGCAATACCAAGGGGTTCATTCAATAATCGCCCCGTCATTTTCGGAAACCAGTGATAAATCCCGGCGTACAGGCCAAAGACCGACCCACCAAACAGAACATAGTGGAAGTGAGCCACCACATAGTAGGTATCGTGGACATGAATATCCACGGGAGCCGTTCCTAGGGTTACCCCACTTAAGCCTCCCAACACAAACATTGACAGCAGGCCAATGGCAAAGAGCATGGCACTATTGAGGCGAATTTTGCCGCCCCACAGTGTTGCTACCCAGCTAAAAATTTTCACCCCTGTGGGTACCGCCACAATGAGGGTGGAAATGGTAAAGAACATCCGCATCCACGGTGGGGTACCACTGGTAAACATGTGGTGAACCCAAACAAACAGACCTACACAGCAGATAGCTAAGCTGGAGTAGGCGATCGCCCAATAGCCAAAAATCGGCTTGCGGGCGTGGATGGGAATCACCTCCGACATAATCCCAAAAATGGGCAAGATCATTAGATACACTGCCGGGTGGGAATAGAACCAAAATAGATGCTGGTAAATCMCCACATTCCCGCCAGCATCTGGTTTGAAGAAGGAGGTGCCAAAATTAATGTCAAACAGCAGCAAAATCAGACCAGCTGCCAGTACAGGTGTTGAAACTAAGGCTAACAGCGAGGTTGCTAAGGTTGCCCAGCAAAATAACGGCAATTGATCCCAGCGCATACTGGGCACCTTCATCTTCCAGATGGTGACGATAAAGTTCACCGACCCCATGATTGACGAAGTACCCACCAAAACAATGGCCAAAATCCACATGCTCTGCGCCGTAGTGGCCGTAATCGTACTCAAGGGCGGATACGATGTCCAACCCGCTTGGGCACCCCCAAACAGGAAGCTTGCGAGCAGCAGCGCCCCCGCGGGTGGATTTAGCCAAAAGGCCAAGGCATTGAGTCGGGGAAACGCCATATCCCGTGCCCCCACCATTAACGGCACAAGGTAGTTGCCGAAGCCACCAATGGCCGCTGGCACAATCCAGAGAAAGATCATGATTGTGCCGTGGTTTGTCAAGAAGGCATTGTAGAGATTGGGGTCGATGAAGTCAGAATTGGCCGTCGCTAGTTCTGTGCGCATGGCCACCGCCATTAAGCCCCCGATAAGGTAGAAAATAAACGCAGTGACAAGGTACTGAATGCCAATAACTTTGTGATCTACATTGAACGTGAAGTAGTCGTACCACTTCCAAGCCTTGGGATGGTCGGGTAAGGACAGGGGAGTATCTAGCGGGAGTTGTGCTTGCGCCATAGCTCTCTCAAGAATGCAACAGTCTAGTCAGGTCTAGTCAAATCAAAAAATCAAATGTGGTCGCTGGAAGGCACTGGCTGGGGCGATTGTGCCGCCGCTGCAACCTGGGCGAGGAGTTGGGGCGTGACCCCTAGCGCTGCTGTATGACTGGCCACTAATGAGGGGGAGGGAATGGCTGCCATCGTTTGGTTTTGGCTCAGCCATGTCTCAAACTCCTCTGGGGTATGGACAATGACCTGGGTGCGCATAGCACCATGGTAGCCACCGCAAAGTTCCGCACAGACGACGGGGTACGTGCCCGGCTTCGTGGCCTTAAAACGCAGCTCAGTGGGAACCCCCGGAATGGCATCCTGCTTGAGCCGGAACTGGGGCACCCAAAAGGAATGAATGACATCCCGGGCAGACAGGTTTAACTGCACGTCCTTGCCGACGGGAATGTGTAACTCTCCGCTGACAATACCTTGGCTAGGATAGGTGAAAATCCAAGCGTACTGCATCCCCGCCACATCCACAACCAGATCAGGCATTTTACCTTGAACATCCGGACTGGCACCAATGCCAACTTCCGGAACGCTATTAGTCTTGGTGGCTAGGAGGGGTGGGGCATCGGTAGCGGTCGTTTGGGGGGCTGCGGCAACAACGGCCACAGCAGGATTGTGATCTCCCATGGTGTGCATGGCATGATCTCCGGGGTTCAGCCCCCCCATGCGTTGGAAAATATCCACGCTATAGATGCCAAGGAAGATGACTATCAAGGCCGGAATAGCTGTCCAAAAGGCTTCAAGAGGTAAGTTACCCTCCACGGGAACCCCATCACCATCATCCCCAGCGCGGCGGCGGTAGCGAATCACAAATAAAATAATGGCGCCTTGCACGACCAGAAATAGGGCAGTGCCAATGGTGAGCATGATGTCAAAGAAGTCATCGACTAGGGGAGCTTGTTCTGAGGCTTGCTCTGGCAAAAGGTTGTGGTTATGCCCCACCCAAAAACTGACAAGGGTGATGACAACCCCAGCGGTCAGCGTCCAAATTGAAGCTGGTATTTGTTCCATAGTGCTTGCCTAGGCCATCAGAGACAATCCCATCCCGATCCTAGGCAGATTCCTCAGCAATGGGGGTTAAAATAATCTAAAGATTCGTTAAGCTGCTTTTGCGTTGTCATTTTAGTCGTTAGTCAGCGCGGCCTCAACGCAAAAAAATTGCTGGAATTCTAGCGTTCCTTGCATAAAGCGTGATACCCTAGGTGAGGGCGAATAGAGCATTCAGTGCCCCAACCCTAGTAGGTTACTATTAGTGAGTTGGCAGTTTTAGCTATATTCGATCCACGGCGGTTCCATTTAGCAACAGTAGCTGTGAATCAAACAAGCGAGCATTTTACTATGTCAATGTTAGCGGGGTTAGTGCGTAGAACTCATCTGCGCCCTTTTTACCGTGATGCGGTTTGTCATGCGTGATTGGCCGGTGTTTATTGTTGCTCTTTTTAATCTGCTTAAGGGAGGTTTTTTTATGTCTATCCGCCTGTATGTGGGCAACTTGCCGCGTGAACTCAACCGTGAGGAGCTAGAAGCTCTCTTTAATAGAGAAGTGGGGGAAGTTGGCACTACTAAGCTAATTACCGATCGCAAAACTGGCAAGTGCCGAGGGTTTGGTTTTCTAACCGTGGAGTCAGAGGAGTTGGCGGATCAAGTGATCGAAAAACTCAATGGCTATACCTTCAAAGACAACCCTCTCAAAATTGAGAAAGCCAACGACAAGCCCAAAGCTGAGACAAAGGACGAGCAAGTCGTGGAAAAACCTAGCGTTAGCAGTCGCAGCAATCCTCGTAAAGCTAGCAAGGGGGGAAATCGTCGCCCGCAAACGCCAGCGACAATTGGGTCTAGCTCTATAGATACAGAAGCGGCTCAACCGGATCCTCGCTGGGCTGATGCGTTGGCGCAGTTAAAAGAGCGACTGCTGGCGCAGAGCACAAATCCCTAGCGCCTTGCCCTATATTGTTGGGGGCTTCTATGCCAACAGATCCGTGGCCGTTTGTTACCCCCGGTATTCCCGATAGTCTCTTTGAACGCCTTCCCGGTATTCCCTTAACGCAGCGGGAAACACGTTTGCTGATGCTATCGTACCTGCGGCTTGAGCCGGAGTCGTGTCTTTGGGATGTGGGTGCAGGCACGGGCACCATTGCGGTGGAGGCAGCACGTTTGGCTCATCGCGGTCAGGTGATTGCTGTTGAGCGGGATGAGGAGGTGGTGGATCTGATCCAGCGGAATTGCGATCGCTTTGGGGTGAACAATGTTCAGATTGTGGCAGGKTCGGCACCAGAGTGTTTTCCGCAGTTAGCMCCCCCGCCGCAGCGAATTTGTCTTGAAGGGGGTCGCCCCATTAAAGAGGTGCTGTTGCAGGCGTGGGAGTATTTAGCCCCTGGTGGGCGTTTGGTGGCGATCGCCGGCAGTCTTGAAAATCTTTATGCCCTTTCGGAAGGCTTTGCTACGGTGCAGGCGCGCAGCTTAGAGGTGGTGCAGTCGGTGATCAATCGCTTGGAAACCCGTGGCGGACACCGACTCTTTACGGCGGTTGAACCTATTTTTATCCTCAGTGGCGAAAAAATTTCCTGATGGGGATCGGGCAGTTGTGGGTGGTGGGCACCCCCATTGGCAACCTAGAAGACATCACGGCTCGTGCTTTACGGGTGCTGCGGGAGGTGGATCTCATTGCGGCAGAAGATACCCGCCATACTGGCCGGCTGCTACAGTACTTTGGCATCACCACGCCCCAGATTAGCCTTCATGCCCATAATACCCAACAACGCCTGCCCCACCTCCTTGCCAAACTACACGCTGGCCAACAGGTTGCCTTGGTGAGTGATGCGGGGCTGCCGGGGGTGGCGGATCCGGGGTACGAGCTGATTGCCGCTTGTATTGCCGCCGCTGTGCCAGTCATCCCTATTCCGGGTGCCAATGCGGCCTTGACGGCGTTGATGGCGGCGGGGTTACCGATGGCGCGGTTTTGTTTTGAAGGGTTTTTACCTCCGAAGGGGCGCGATCGCCAGCAGCGTCTTGACCAGCTACGCCAGGAATTGCGCACAATGATTTTCTACGAAGCGCCCCATCGCCTTCGCGCAACCTTGCAGGATTTTGTGGACACCTTTGGGGGCGATCGCCCCATTGTCTTGGCTCGTGAGCTAACCAAACGCTACGAAGATTTTTGGCGGGGGTGCCTTGCAGCAGCCAGTGAGTGGGTTACCCAAACCCCTCCCCGAGGCGAATATACCCTTGTGGTGGCCGGCAGTGCGCCCACAGCCTCCCCTATTTCCTGGGAGCAACTCCAAACCGAACTACAACTCTTGCAGTCTCAAGGGCTGTCTCTTGCCGAAGCCAGTCGCCAACTAGCGGCTCTGACGGGTGTGTCTCGCCGTCAGCTTTACCAAATGGGCTTAAGGGGAACCCATAGCAATCGATAGAATAAAGGGATAGCAACATTCTTGGGCGCGGTTGCGATCGCCCCACAATGGCTAGGAGTACACCAGCATTGGCAAGTATTAACTTTTGGACCCTGCTGATTCCCCCCGTCGCCGGAGGGATTATCGGCTATTTTACAAACGATCTTGCCATTACAATGCTCTTTCGCCCCTATACCCCCCGCTACATTGGCGGCAAGCAGCTTCCCTTTACGCCGGGGTTAATTCCCCGCAATCAAGAGCGGTTGGCGCGCCGTATTGCCGATGCCATTCTGGGGTCTCTGCTCACCCCTGAAGAACTGCAAAACCTTGCTCGTCGCCTCTTGCAGGTGCAGCGGGTGAAAGCAGTGATCTACTGGCTCCTTGAAACCAGCATTACCCAAATTAAAGAGCAAAGTGAACAGCGATCGGCGCAAGTGCTGGCCAACATTCTGCGCGACTTTTTTGGCGGTGCCCTCCCCCGCCTGATCAAAGTGTGGTCGCGGCGGGAAGACTTTTTAGAGCCACAGCTCAACCAGTTATTTGATCAAGTGCTGGTTGAGCTACAACTCAGCGATGAACAGGCAGAAAAACTAGCGAATTGGCTACTGGCGGTGATGCTGCCTCCAGATCGTCTGCGCTTAGCCATTATTGATTTTTTAACCGATCGCACCATCAACATTTTGGATCAAGAACTGCGGCAACATACCAGTGGCACCTACTGGGTGATGGCCAATTTAGTCGGAGTGCGCAATACGCTGATCCGGCTGCGGGAGTACTGCCTCAATGAACGGGAGGCTTGCAACCGCCGCCTTAACGACCTGATTCAAGCCCTTGCCCTGCGCCAACGCTTAGTAGAAGCCTTGCAAAATATCAGTTTACAAAGTTTACCCCTTGGCACCGTGCGCGAACTGCGGCAGCTCTTTCGCCAAACCGTGCGGACTTATATTCAAGAACAGGGATTTGGGGTGATTGAAGCGGTCAGTCAAACCGTAGATTGGGAGGGAATTTCCCTGAGCATTTTGCGGCGACTGCGAGAATCCGCCAGTTTAGCGGCGTCCCTTGAGGTGGTGAGTGATGAATTAGCGCTCGTGCTAGATCGCTACCTAGAGCGGGATCTCGAATTGATGATTGAGCGAGCCATTCCCATCCTTGATTTAGATCGAGTGATTGTGGATCGGGTCAAGGCCACTTCTCCAGAAAACCTTGAACTGGCGATTCAGGGCATTGTCCGTAGTGAATTGCAGGCGATCGTCCGCTTGGGGGGAATTTTGGGGTTCTTGATTGGTCTAGTGCAAGCTGGATTTTTGTACTGGCAAGCTAGGCCAAGTCTCTAGGAATTCTCTTCAGGTCTTGGAGTCAGCAATGGGGGCAAAGTATTTGTTAACTTCCTCAAGGTCAACAATCCAAGATAACTCTGTACGAATCAAAGAGCGGACAACTACAAGGCGGCGATAGACCGAGGTAATTTCAAACGGCTCATCCCGTAAATAGAGGCGATCGCCTTTGCGAAACATTACTGCCATCGTTGGGTCGTTAGTCTTAGGGCATCAGCCTCTTCCCAGTGTTCCGAAAATTTAAGGATGCCTCCTCCGCCAATCAGGTGATTCTGGGGAAGATAATGCTAGGGTGAGTACGGTTCCATAACCAACCATTGATGGAGACAGTGCATGAGTACACTGGTTGTAATTGCCTTCGATGATGAGTACAAAGCAAACGAAGTTCTCATCCAGCTCCTAAAGTTACAGCGGGAGCATCTCCTAGACCTTGAGGATGCGGCAGTTGTTGTCCGCACGAAAGATGGGAAAGTAAAAATTAACCAAACCCAAGATTTGACCTTGGCAGGTGCGCTGGGCGGTGGCTTCTGGGGGCTGCTGATTGGGTTGTTGTTCTTTAACCCATTGTTGGGTTGGGCAGCCGGGATCGTCGCCGGAGCCATTTCCGGCAAATTTACCGACATTGGCATCGACGATAATTTCATTAAGGAATTAGGGCAAACCATCTCCCCGGGCACGTCCGCGATTTTTACCCTCGTGCGGCAAGCCACTCCAGACAAAGTTATCGAGGAAATTGCACCGTTTGGCGGTAAGGTGCTGCGCACATCGCTGTCGAAGGAAGATGAAGCAAAATTGCAAGAAGCCCTCAATCGTGGTACCTCTGCTGGTGAATCTAGCGAGGGCTAAGAATCCTTAAGACCCAGCAACTGTTAAAAGGCTCGACCATTCTGAGAATGGCTGAGCTTTTTTTACAACTGGTGCCGTACAGCCCACGCGCTTTAGCCGTGGGAGTATGTCAATCTCTGCCCTAGTCACGTTCCGTCCACCGCAGGCGCATAGTCTAGTCCTGAAAAGGCCCGTGATCTCGTTGATCTATAGTGTCGATCTATAGTACAGAGTAGAGAAAGCACGACCAAGCGGTTTCTAGGGTGAGGGTACTGATCGAAAAAGATTATGCTAGGTTAAAAGTAGCTCTGGTCAGCTATGGTTAAAAAACCAAGGCCATTCTCTATAGCGATACAGTAGGAATATCAATGGATTATCTAGAGAACCTGCTCGATAGCCTCAAATCGTGGTTGAAGAAGCTTCTCGAATTGTTGGGGGGGGCGGAGCCAACCCCTGAACTAGAACCAATTCCAATTCCTGTACGCGATCGCCGCTAGATTAATTCGTGATTTTGCGGGGATTGCTTTGGCGTTTAAGGTGCTAGTGCTCCACGGCCCCAACTTAAACCTCCTGGGTCAGCGCGAACCTAGGGTTTATGGCCAAGTGACCCTAGAGACGATTAACCAGTCTCTGCATAACCTTGCTGGGAGTCTAGGAGTTACGTTAGAGTGCCTGCAATCTAATCATGAAGGGGTGCTGGTGGATGCGATCCAAGATGCACCGTCCCATGCGCAAGGTATTCTGATCAATCCTGCGGCCTATACCCATACCAGTGTGGCGATTCGGGATGCGATCGCCGCGGTGGCCTTACCAACGGTCGAGGTGCACCTCAGCAATATTCACCAGCGGGAATCCTTTCGCCATCATTCCTATATTGCCCCGGTGGCTTTAGGGCAAATTGCTGGTTTTGGTGCTGAGAGTTATTTGCTGGGGTTGCGAGCACTGGTGGCGCACTTGCAGAAGGTGGCTAGCGCTTAGGGAACTTCGCTGTGGGGTTGGCGTGGGTCATCGGTGAGAATGGGGACCCCCAGTTGGTGTGCCAGCCAAAATTCTAAGTTACGAACCCACGACTTGCCATCTAGGCGGTTTACAAGGATAGGGTTGACCAAAATTGTAAACATCCCTAGGCGGTTACCCGCCAAAATATCCGTGAAGAGGCGATCGCCCACCATGGCTACTTCAGCAAATGGTAAGTTCATGGCATGAACGGCTTGGCAGATTTTCCGGCGAGAGGGTTTACCCGCGCCCATTAAAAACGGCAGATCGACCTCTTGAGCAATCCGTTCAATGCGGCGATGGTTCAGATTGTTGCTTACCAGCCAAACCTGCATCTGTACTTTGATGTCCAGCAGCCATGCGCGTACCGCTGGTGACAGGTCTGTGTTCCATGTGGGTAGTAGCGTATCGTCCACATCTAAGATCATCCCCCGCAGTTGCTGTTCGTGTAAAACTGCCGGGTGTAGATGTTCAATCGTCCCCTGTAACACTAGGTTGGGTTGGAGCAATCTTGCCAGCGCGCCTTTTGCCATTGGGGGTCAACATGAAAAAAAGGGCTTTTGTCACACTATCACACTCCTTTTACCGAGGAAATGCTCTGAGGTTAGCCCTGATACGATGAGTTTCAAGCGAAAGCTGGATAATTGACCCCCTGCCGGTGTATAACTAGCGGCACTCATTTGCACCCTCCTATGCAAAAACACGGTTGCTGGCTGTACCTCCTGCTAGCTATCTTTGCCCTCGTTCTAGGGGGTGCGGTTCCGACTGCGGCAACGAACGCACCACCGTTGGAGTATTGGCAGCGAGTGATGCAGGAGCACCAACAGCACCAGCAGACAGTGGGGCAACAACGTCAACAGTTAGAACGCCTTGAAGATGCGGCCAGCGATCGCCTCGATCGCCTCGAAGCCAATGTAGAAACGACGACGAACCAGTTGGCTGCTGTCAGCGATCGCCTGACAGCAGCGGAAACCATTCTCAAGGATCTCCAAACCCAACAACAAGCGATGGCGAAACGCTACCACGCCAATATGGAGGTGATTAGCGATCGCCTGCGCCGATTGCAACGCTACCGCCAAATTCCCCACTGGGCAATGCTTTTTGAGGCCGAGACTCTAAACGATTGGTTGGCTCAGCAATATCGCCTCCGCCAAGTTTATGAGCGCGATCGCCAACAACTGGTTACCCTCCAGCGCGATCGCCACCGCCTTGAGCAGCAGGAGCGACACATCAAAACCCAACAGCGGTATATTCAAGCCCTGCGCCAGCAACTCACAAAACAACAGGATATTTACACTCGCGAAGCCGCCAGTCAACGTCAATTGGTGCAACGCCTGCGCAGCGATCGCCGTGCCCTTGAATCCATCGAAGCCCAACTGGCTCGCGATAGCATGGCAATTCAACAGTTTTTAGCTCAGCGTCTCGGCTATGTGCCCCAAGGCTCACCCCCCTTACCCCGCAGTGGTCGCCTCGCCTATCCCATCCGTGCCCCCATTACCAGTCACTTTGGTTGGCGCATCCACCCCATTTTAGGCACCCGTCGGTTTCACGCCGGCACTGACTTTGGCGCCGACTTTGGTACCCTCATCTATGCTGCCCAGAGCGGCACAGTGGTTTTAGCGGGCTGGTCCGGTGGCTATGGCCAAACCGTCATCCTCGATCATGGCAGTGGCCTAACAACCCTTTACGCCCATGCTCAACGCCTACTCGTGCGCGAGGGACAAACGGTACAGGAGGGGCAACCCATTGCTGAAGTTGGCTCTACCGGACTTTCTACGGGCCCTCACTTGCACTTTGAGGTTCGTGTCAACGGCGAGCCTACCGACCCCTTGGCCTATCTTTGATGCTCATAGGGGGATCGCTCAACGTATTCATCCGTCTTCAGCGGGGCGATCGCCCACACCCACTAGCTTAGCCAAGCCTATCCCTGTAAAGTAAAGCGCCATCAGTGCCCCCGCTAATAACCCTTGGGTCACTGGATCAATCGAGGGAGTTAAGACCGCAGCCACGGCAACCGCAATAATCACCACATAGCGCCACTGGCTCAGCATCTGGGCAGTGGAGACAATCCCCAAAGAAATAAGCACTAACTGTAAGATAGGCACCTGAAACGCTAAACCGGTGGCAAACAGAAGCAGCAAAATAAAATCTACATAGCGATCAATCGACCAGATTTGCTCGACCACATCCGCACCATAGCTGATGAAAAATCCTAAGGCCGCAGGAGCAAGCAGCGTATAGGCAAAGGCTAAGCCCGCCACAAAAAGAATCGAGGAGCCAAAGACAACGGGGGCGAGTAACCGCTGCTCGCGGCGGGTCAACCCCGGTAAAAMAAAGCGAATCCCTTGGTACAGAATCATCGGCGTAGCCAATAGCACCCCACTGTAGGCAGCAGCCTTACAGGAGACAAAAAAGTACTCCCCTGGGCTAAGTTGCAAAAACTGTGCCCCTTTGGCGGGTTTTTCGAGGAACTGAATGATCCAGCGTACTTGGGTAAAGCAGAATATAGTCGTCACGGCGACGGTGCCCAAGACCACAAACAGCCGTTGCCGTAGCTCCTCAAGGTGATCCCAAAGGGACATTTCCACCTCGTTAGGAAGCTCCAGATCAGGATCCTGCTCGGTATCTAGATCCCTATCATCAAGGTTACCTTCAGCAGGCGTCAGCTCTGAAAATTTAGCGGAAGGGCTATCGGTGTTGGGCGATGGCATCGTTCAAAAAACAACTCTCTACTGTAGAATCTATGACTCTATCATCCTACTAGTGAATCCCTCGCTCATGCGTTTGCTATACCTAGGGAGAGGCTATGCTCAGCGGGGTGCTCAAGAACTAAACAAACCTATGATCGTATAATGGCTCACGATAATTAACAGCATTGCAATTGTCCTATGCTTGCGGCAGGCGTTGCCAACTGAGCGATCAAGGATTGAAACATGGCCACAGGAGACCCCTTCATGGTGTATGAGCAACAGCAATGGTAAGTTCTGGGCCTAAACCCCGTCCGGGTGGCTTTGCCGCCCTGATGCGAAACACGAATTTTTTGAAGCTGTGGGGGGGGCAAATTATTTCCCAACTGGCGGACAAAATCTTTCTGGTGCTCCTGATTACCTTAGCGGTGTCCTACGATGCCAGCTACGAGTTACCGGGCTCTAAAGCCTCGGCGGTGATGATTGCCAATMCCCTACCCGCCGTCTTCTTTGGATCAACAGCAGGTACCGTTGTCGATCGCTATCCCAAGCGAGAGGTGATGAGTATTACCAATGTCCTCCGGGGCCTATTAGTGCTTGCCTTAATTCTCATTCCCAAAAAATTTACCCTTTTGCTGCTGGTGGCCTTTTCTGAGTCCATTCTCACGCAGTTCTTTGCCCCTGCTGAGCAGGCAGCGATTCCGCTCTTGGTGAAAGAAGAAAATCTGCTCTCGGCCAATGCTCTCTTTATCACCACGATGATGGGGTCGTTGGTGGTTGGCTTTGCGGTGGGAGAGCCTCTCCTCAGTGCCGCAGCAGCCATCGGGGGGATCTACGCTCGCGAAATGGTAGTGGGTGGCCTCTACATTTTGGCGGGGCTGGTTTTAGCCCTGATTGCCCACCGCGAAGTGGTGCAGGAGCCTCCCCACGGGATGAATATCTGGCGCGATTTACAAGATGGGTTCCACTACCTGCGTAAGAATAAACTCTTGGGCAATGCCATGCTCCAGTTGACTATTTTGTACTGTGTGTTTGCGGCACTGACGGTGTTGGCGGTCAGCTTAGCCCAAGAGATTGGGTTGCGGCCTAATCAATTTGGGTTTCTGTTGGCTGCCGCAGGGGTGGGGCTGATTTTAGGCGCGGGTATTCTAGGGCAATGGGGAGAGCACCTGCATCACCGTCCCCTCCCCTTAATTGGTTTTTTGATCATGGCAGCCGTCTTGCTGGTGTTTGCCTTTGTCCATAACCTTTGGATGGGGCTGGCCTTGAGTATTCTCTTGGGGATGGGAGCCTCCTTAATTGGTATTCCGATGCAAACCCTCATTCAGGTTCGCACCCCCCCAGAAATGCGGGGTAAGGTGTTTGGCTTCCAGAATAATATTGTCAATATTGCCCTCAGTGTCCCTTTGGCAGTGGCGGGGATTCTCTCAGATCTGCTGGGGTTGACGATTGTGATGATGGGGATGGGAGGAGTGGTGGCGATCGCCGGTCTGTGGGCATGGCATAACACCCGATCTGTTCTGGAAGATGCAATTTAGGAAACCGCAATGGCGCTATTACACTTGAGTACGTGGCCTGAGGTGGCCGACTACCTCACTGAATCTCGCGGTTTGATTGTGCCCATTGGTTCAACCGAGCAGCATGGCCCCATCGGCTTAATTGGCACCGATGCCATCTGTGCCGAGGTCATTGCTAAAGGGGTGGGGGATGCCACCGGCGCGTTGGTCGCACCTACTATCAATGTGGGGATGGCGTTGCACCACACGGCGTTTCCCGGAACTATTAGCCTGCGCCCCAGTACCCTGCTCCTTGTCCTGCGTGACTATCTGGTGAGTTTGGCACGCTCAGGGTTTCAACGCTTTTTCTTTATCAATGGCCATGGCGGCAATATTGCCACCGTTAAAGCCGCCTTTGCCGAAACCTATGCCGCTCTTACCGAACTACAGATTCCGGGGGCAGATCAGGTGCGCTGTGAACTAGCAAACTGGTTTATGTGCCCTTCGGTAACCCAACTGGCGCGTGAACTCTATGGCGATCGCGAAGGCTCCCATGCAACCCCCAGCGAAGTGGCCGTCACCCAATTTGTCTATCCAGAGGCCATTAAGCAAGGCGTACTGAGTGCCGAGGTCAACAGGGATCATGCCATCTACGGTGCTGTGGATTTTCGCCGTCGCTATCCCGATGGTCGGATGGGTTCAGACCCCAGCTTGGCGACCCCAGAGCACGGCCAACAGTTTTATCAGCGCGCCGTCAACGATTTGAGCCAGCGCTATCGTCAATTTCTTAGTGCCGAGTGAGGAGGCTGCCATGACGGCTGATATTGCCAATGAACCCCTCGCACCCCAGATTTGGCACTGGCAGGGCTATCCAATTGTCTATCGCCACCAAGGAACCACGGGCACGCCCCTACTGCTGATTCATGGGTTTGGTGCCTCGAGCTTGCACTGGCGCAAAAATATACCTGTCCTTGCCGCTGCGCATCGGGTTTACGCCATTGATCTGTTGGGGTTTGGGGGATCGGCTAAGCCTGCGCCACACATGGTTAGCTATACCTTTGAGACGTGGGCAACCCTTGTGCTGGACTTTTGCCATGAGGTGATTGGCGCCCCAACGGTGCTGATTGGTAACTCCATTGGCTGTGTTGTTGCTCTCCAGGCAGCGGTTTTCGCGCCGGAGTGGGTCAGGCAACTGATCTTACTCAACTGCTCCCTGCGGCAACTGCATGAGCGCAAGCGGCAGCAGCTCCCGTGGTATCGCCAGTGGGGTACCACTTTGCTACAACGGATTCTTGGCAATCGGGCGATCGGAACCTACTTTTTCCGCCAAATTGCCCAGCCCCGCGCCGTGCGCCGCATCCTTCACCAAGCCTACGGGGATACAACAGCGGTGACCGAGGAACTGGTGGATATATTGCTCGGCCCTGCTCAAGATCAGGGAGCGGCAGATGTTTTTTTGGCGTTTGTGCGCTATTCCCAAGGCCCAGTGCCCGAAGACCTCCTTCCTTTGGTGACCTGTCCTACTTACTTTCTGTGGGGGGCGGCGGATCCGTGGGAAGCGATCGTCGAAGGGCAGCAGTTGGCAGCCTTTCGCTGTGTACGTGAGTTTGTGCCCCTAGCAGGGGTAGGGCATTGCCCGCAGGATGAGGCACCGGCGCTGGTAAATGCCTATCTTCAGCAGTGGCTGGCAACGCCCAGGTGAACTACCGCTCATCATCGCTACGGGCTAGATAAGCGGCTTCCTTGTTCAACGGGGACAGCATCTAACAAAACCGACGTTTTACCAGATGACTTACGTTCCCTCCCAAAGGCAGTAGAGCGAGTTCCTAACTCCAATATCCGCAAGGCTTCATTTCTGATGTTGATCGCAGCGTTCACGTCTCGGTCATGCTCTGTAGTGCAAACCTCACACCTCCAATTGCGAACCTCAAGCGGTAGGCTACCCACTTGATTGAGGCAAACATGGCAGGTTGTTGAAGAAGGAAAGAAACGATTGACTTCGATATATATCTTTCCTGCTCTTTCAGCTTTGTACTTGAGCATGGTGCAAAACATCCCCCAACCACCGTCACTAATCGCTTTAGCGAGGTTGGGATTTCGCACCATCCCCTTCACATAAAGATTTTCTACAGCAATCACTTGGTTGTCGTTGACTATCTTGCGGGATAGCTTGTGTAGAAAATCCTCACGACAGCGAGCTATTTTACTGTGAACGCGAGCGACTCGCTGTCGAGCTTTATCGCGATTGTTGCTTCCCTGCTTTTTGCGAGAAAGCTTCTTCTGTTTGCGCTTTAGGTTACGAGCATGTTTGGCTAAGTGCCGAGGATGATCAAACTTTGAGCCGTCACTCGTAATTGCGAAGTGAGTCAGCCCTAAATCTATGCCTATTGCTTTCCCCTCAGGACTAGGAGGAGGTTGCTCTCGGCCATCCTCAACGAGGAGGGACACATAGTACCTCCCATCTGGATTGAGGGAAACCGTAGCCGATTTGATTTTTCCCTCAAACTCTCGATGTTGACAGCAGTACAATTTCCCAACGTTTCCAGGGAGTTTAACGTCATCCCCTTCTACTTTGACGTTTTGAGGGTAGGTCATCGATTGACGACCTTTTTTGGATTTGAATCTTGGTAGCTTCGCTCTTCCCTCAAAAAAGTTCTTGTAAGCCGTGGATAAATTTAGAGCCACAACTTGCAAGCACTGCGAGTAAGCTTCCTTCAGCCAAGGGTGCTCCTTCTTTAGGTTAGGGAGTAATCCCTGAATAGCTGAGCGTGATAACCCTTTCCCAGTTGATTGGTAGGTTTCTTGGCACAAGTTGAGCGAATAATTCCAGTACCAGCGACAGCAGCCAAAGCTTTTGGCTAGGGCTAATCTCTGTTCGTTGGTTGGGTAGGCTCTGAACTTGTAGGCTTGCAACACTTAGCGCTTTTGGATATTACTGATAATATCTTAGCAGATAGCAAAGCGGATGTGCGACGCACTTTTTTTTATTAGTCGCAATTCATCCCACAATTCACCTGCGGTAGCATCGGGGACTTCTTGCGATATGTCGTTAAATAGAAGTAGTGGCTCCTATTTTAGCCTAGGTCTGTGGCATGGAATGCACTAGAGCGCAACATATGAAGGGCAGGGGCAATTTGAATCCCTTGGTCTGTTGCATAGGCCACTTCAGGATAGGGTGGACTGGGCGGCTCAGGGGTGCGCGCGACAAAGTCAGCAATCCGCAGCTGCGTTGCCGCCATCTCTAGGGTCATAATCCACGCCCTGCTATTTCCCTTTGCCCCCGCATGGGCAACCCCTCGCAGACGACCCCAGATAATAATATCACCCGCAGCAATTACACTCGCCCCCGCATTGACATCGCCAAGCACGATGACACTGGCACCGTGGCAAATTTCCATACCTGAGCGCAGAGTCGTTTTCAGGTAGAGGGGACTGACAGCAGCCTCCTCGTCAGTCGTTGCTGCAATTAGAGGGGGAACCGGCGGAGCGCCTTGCTGAACGCTGTAACCGAGGGTCGCCGCAGCGATCGCCGTTTGCCGCCGCTCTGTTATCACTTGCACCAGTTGCAAGCGCTTCTCCCCAAGAGCCTCCGCCAATTGTTGAATCTGGCTTTGATCCATCAGCCGCTGGCCACAGTGACACTCCACCGCTAGCATCCCAGCCCAGAGTGGTTCTTGGGAATCTAGGCGAATCTGGATCTGCGGCCATAGATCCACCCATTCCAAGTGAGCGGGTAACGTCATTTTCAAGCATTCTTGAGCGTACTCAAGGCCAATCTCAGGCAGTTGGGCTGGCTCGAGTCCCGCGAACGTGTCTGGAGTCTCGGTCAGATCCGGCACCACAGGCTCTTGGTGCTCAGGCGTTGGTGTGCTTGCAATCTCACTCATGAGATTCGCCGTCCGGTTCCATCTTAGCAAGAGGCGTCGATATCAAGGATTGCCCACCCGCAACCGTTGCGTAATGAGCACCATGCCAGTGTCACGGATTAGAGCCACGGAAATCCAGCGATTGCCCGGCTGCTGAGGGGCGCGGCCAACTTTGAAAATTCCCCCCGCCGCCAGTAACTCAAGCTTGACTGACCCAGGATTTGTGTAGGTTTGGGCATTAATGGGCTGATCGCTGGCAGCCCCCAGCAAAATGGTATTGCCGATAGGTTCCTGCACAATGGCATCGAGGCTAAAGTCTTCTCCGGGACGTACCTGCTGCGGTAGTGAAAACTGCACTGTGGGCGGCGTACTGCCAATGCTAATGGTGGTCTTTTCGCTGGTAATGTCTTGACGCAGGATTTTGCCATTTCGGATGGTCTGGGTGGCTTGGAGGGTGCCACGAATCGTTTGGGGGCGATCGCCAGAGCCGCCCTTGCCGTCAATCGTGGTGGTCACCTCCACAACCCAATCCTCTCCTTGCTGCTGCCAGCGATCCACACGGGTACTGTAGCGGATTTCAGCGTAGGGCTGCCAAAACAAAGGCAACTGCTGCCGCAAAATTTGAGCTGTTAGACCGTCTGGCGTACTGAAGCTCGGGTCATAAAAGGCCATCACCGCGTCAATATTTTTTTGACTGGCGGCACTATCTAGACCTGTCACCACCGCTTGCACACTCTCGGGAACAGCAGTAGTTGCCTGAGCAGTGGGTGCTGCCCAACTCTGGCTGTGCCCGGCACCGAGTAATACGGTCAACCCAATGAGTGGAACGAGTAAACCCCTGCGCATCCTTTACCGCCTTTATCAGTCATTTGCTCTACCCTACACAGAACTATCGTTGTTTGGCTCTAGCGTGGCGCTATTTATCGTCATCAAAATTAGCTGAGTTATCCTGCTCATCCACCGGGGGGCGATCGATGGGCTGGTAAGGCACGTACTCGCTACCGTCATTGGTTACGTCGGGACGCGGACGGGGAGGACGCCGCCGCCGTGGGCGATCGGTCGTTTCTGGGGAAGGGGTCGTGGGGGGGCGCTGACTTGGCGGACGAGATGGTGGACGGTAGGGTTCATCCACAATATCATCCACAGGGGAGGTAGGGGGCGCAGGGCGGGGGCGACGGGAGGGGGGACGGCGCACCGATCGCTCTGGCGGTGAGGCAGGACGGGAGCTAGAACTACTGCGGCGCGAGGGCAACCGACCCACGGGTGGGCTATCGTCAAACTCGTCGTCCTCGTCGTAGCGAGAGCGAGCAGCGTCCCGGCTACCACGAATACGCCGAACAGGGGGATAGTCGTCTTCCTCCTCGTCATCGTAGGGTTCAAGCTCTTCTAATTCTGCCCGATAGCTGTAGCTACGACTCACTGGCCGTTCTTCATCCACGATGGGGGTGTTGCGCCGTGCCTGTTCCGTGGCAGCGCGCCGCAGGCGAATACTTTCGTAGGCAAAGAACGCAGCGGTTCCCGTGAGTAAAAATTGACCAAACAACAGAATGGGATCGAGCCGCCACCCCTGAAAAAAGAGAATGCCGCCACACAGCAACGCCACCGCAGCAAAGAAGATATCGTGATCCCGGGCTAACTCTGGCTGAATTGAGCGCAGGAAGTATAGGAGTGCCCCTGCGACTGCCAAACCGATGCCCAGAATGCCAGCAGGGCCGAGTCCAACATTAACAATTTGGCCAAGGAGCGGGGAAAAGAAAACGTGTGTCATTCCAGCCGGAGGGCGAAGGGGCAAGGTAGGGCACAGAGCCATAGCCTAATGATTAGACTATGACCCTTATTTTAACGAATAGCGCTAGGTATCTTGTGCGCGGCGCAGACGGCGCAATGTCTCGCCTAGGAGCGCTGGACTTTATCCACTTGGCTAAAAATCAATAGTGCACCAAAGGCAGCCCCCAGCACAATTGCCCCCGCCAACAGGCCAATGAAGAATCCTTTCAGCGAAGGGGTAATGGTCAACAACAATGAGTAAGCAGACAGCGAGTGCATCATGGCGTCCGATCCAATCCCTACGTCAAAGCAACATTAGGATTTTAACAAAATGTGGTTGGGATTCCTAAGGGGCTATACCCAATTGCGCCACGCCCGCAGCCGCACCATGATCTTGCTCCACCATCCCCGACTGCGCAGCCGCTCCCACAAGGAGATCACCGGCATCCCTTGGGCGTGGTTGCGTGGCACCAGGCCAATGTTTGCGCCAGTGGGTCGTAGCGATCGCCCCATGGCCATTGCCGCTTCCCGTGCCTGCTCCTGGGGGTTCACAAAGGAAAGAGTCGGTGCCGGTAGAACCCGAGCCAAGGCACAGAACCGATCGTTGGGATAGTTTTTGACGGCGCCTTCCACCACTAGCGTGGCTGACTCACCGCCATCCACCGCCGTGGCATCGGTGACCCCCTGCTGGAGTAAAAACTCCTGTAGTTGGAGGAACGAAAGCCCCACTGAGCCGCCATTTCCTCGACCATCACTGACAACAAAGACATATTCATTGCTGCGTCGTCCCAAAATGGCCTTGGGAGAGGTGCGATCGCTAGCATTTACCGGCAGTTTATTGCCCTGCTCTAAGAGCTGCTGGGAACCACTGACAACATTAAAGGGATTGCGGGGCAACTTCCCCCGATAGAATTCCATTCCCCCTGCGGCAGGAAAGTGAACAAGGGCTGGATAGCCGCCCTCGTAGGGACGTACCACCTTGCCATTGACCACATAGGCCCCCAAGACCCCTGCTGGAATACTCCCCCGTCCTGTCAAGCAGGTTTCGCGCAGAGCGCTATAGCCAATACCGTTAGGGGTTACCTGCCCCATTACCCACGCTTGATAGTCCCGCCATGAGCTGAGGGAACGAGTCTCCAGCCACCGAAAAAAGTTCGTGTTCATCGCCACTACTGCGCCAGTGCGCCGGGCAAAGGCAGCAGTGGTTTCGAGGGAGGTATCTTGGCGACCTGGGGTGGCTTCGGTCATGACCACCGCGTACTCAGCCATGGGGGCAGCCACCATATACACCTGTGTTTGATCCACCATGTGGGTGGAGTAGTGCACTGTTGCCAACACAGACACAAACGGGAGGCTGAGCATGGTGGTCTCCAGTGACAGGGCTACCCTAGCTGACGTAGGTTAGACGCTCTTGGTTCTACTCTACGCTCTTCGCAAATACAACAGCAAAAGGCGGATCCGCCTAGGGGGTATCCCCTTGGGGATATTGCTGCCACAATTGGGTGCTTTCTCGCAAGCTGTGGTAATCACCGTTCCCCAGAATCAGGTGATCCAGCACCGGAATCCCCATGAGTTGGCCTGCTTGCAACATCTGCTTCGTTAGCTCAAGATCTGCCTGACTTGCCTCTAGATTCCCAGAGGGATGGTTGTGCGCCATAATCAGCCGACTCGCATTACGGCGAACGGCCTCCCGAAAAATTTCGCGGGGATGGGCAAGGGTCTCGGTTGCCGTCCCGACACTGATCACATGACTGCCGAGCAGACGATGCCGCACGTCTAGCAAGAGCACAGCAAAGCGCTCCGTGGCCTGCCACATTAAGTCAGCACTAAGGACGGCAGCAGCCAGCGCCGGATCGTTAATCAGGGTTTGCTCGCTAGGCCGCGATTGAAAGACGCGTTTTCCTAGCTCAACGGCGGCCAAAATGGTCGTTGCTTTGGCCGGGCCCACTCCAGGGATTGCCATGAGCTCTTCGGGGGTGATGTCCCGCAGCCCACTGACGGCATCGGTTCCTTCACTACTATTCTGCGCTAGGTGCTTGAGAATAAACTGCCCCAAGCCAATAGCAGAGAGTTTACCCGGACCTTGACCGGTGCCCAATAGAATGGCCAGCAATTCAGCGGAACTCAGGTGGCGAGAGCCATGACTCAAGAGTTTCTCGCGGGGGCGATCGCCCGTGGGTAGATCGGTAACACGCAATGAGTAGGACATCGCCAAGCGGGGTCAGCAACGGCAGTAAGAATTACTTCCCACAGCATACCAAGGGATGCCATGGGTGTGTCGCCTAATTGACTGGCACAAACAGATCAACAATTAGTTGACTTTCATTTGCATTTGATTAACACTAGAGACAGCAAAGAACAGAATTACTCTGTTTATCCTCAATGAACTTGCTGCGAATCATCTCCTTGCTTTCATTGGTCAAGGGGCAGTCTCTTGCTGCTGCCAACCTAGGGAGGCAGGTACTGCCTGTTTGGCCAAAATCCCCTTAAAAAGTGTCTTTGAGGTTGCTAGATCCAACAAAATCATCAGTTGAGGAGTGAGTTATGGCACGACCGTTATGGGCTTGTCTAGGGCTGGCAGTGGTTCCAGTCAGTTGGACATTGCCTGCACTAACTGCTAATAAATTGCAACATGCTTTAGAAAGTGTGTTACCAAATTCAGCAGGATATTTTGAGACTAATAATCAACAAGTGCCTGAGCCTGTGACGGTGATTGCCCAAAATCGGCGCCCGGCGGCTCCCGTGCCCTCGGTGGCAGAGCTAGACTCTGGTGCAGTCCTTCCCACTTCATCGCAGCCTCAAGAGCAGAGCCTTGGCATTCGCCGCAACTTACCCCAGGTGACCTCGGTCAACCAGTTGTCGGATGTGCGCCCGACCGACTGGGCCTATCAAGCCTTAGCCTCCTTGGTCGAAAAATACGGTTGCATTGCGGGCTATCCGGATGGCACCTTCCGCGGGAACCGCGCGGCGACTCGCTATGAGCTGGCTGCTGCTGTAAATGCGTGCCTCGATGTGATCAGCGATCGCTTTGCGACGAAGGAAGACCTCGCCACCCTGCAAAAATTGATGCAGGAATTTGCCAACGAACTGGCACTTGTGAAAGGTCGGGTCACCAACCTAGAAGGCCGGGTTGCCAACCTAGAGGCCACCCAGTTTGCCACCATGACGGTGCTGCGTAGTTCTGTGCTGGTTAACGTGTCCGATGTTTTGTCAGGAACCACGGCAGTACCCGCCCCTGGTAGCGGCTCTACCATTCAAGACAATCCCGTTGTCACCTACCGCGCTCGGTTTAACTTTGATACGAGTTTTTCCGGGAAAGATGTGTTGCGGGTGCGCCTTCAGGCGGCCAATATGCCCCTCTATCAGTTAGTGACTGGCACAAACATGGCGCGTCTAGCCTACGACACCAATACCGCAGGTGCCTTTGGCGTTGATGATCTCTATTACCGCACCCCCCTTGGCGATCGCCTCTTTCTGGCCTTTGATGCCAATGCGGGTAACTTTGATAAGAACGTGTTTGTCTTTAACCCGCTACTGCAATCCGATGAAACTGGTTCTCTGACGCGCTTTGGTCGTTTTAATCCCATTTATCGTATTGCGGGTGGTGGTGCGGGTCTGTCCCTGCGCTACAAAATTCTTGAAAATAAAGAGCGAGGAACGGGGATAGACTTTAACCTTAGCTACCAAGCCCCACGGGCTAATCTGCCGTTTGATCGGTCGGTTAATCCTGCAGGCCCCAATAATGCCCTAGGTAATGACAATGGCTTCTTCAATGGTGCCTACGGTGCCCTAGCTCAGTTAGACCTGCGGCCAGCAAAAAATATGGCCTTTGGTTTCACCTATGTCCGATCCTTTGGCACAAACGTTGCTGGAGGCACGGGGAGCAGTGGCTTTGCTGGGTCTGCGGCCAACCCCACTGGGGTCAATGACCGCAATACTGCCGCCGATAGCTTTGGCTTTCAGTTCACCTATCGCCCCATCCAGAAACTTAATGTGGCTGGTTGGGTCGGGTACTCAGATGTGCGTATTGTGCAAAATCAGGCTGATTTTGTTGCAGGTGCCAGAAATGCGGAGGTGCTGAACTGGGCGGTTAGTGCTGCTGTGCCTGATCTGCTGAGCAAAGGGGATGTCTTGGGGATTATCTTTGGTCAGCCGCCGCAAACGATCAATGTCAGAAATACGTTTGGTGGGTTTGCCCCCTCGACGGCATTTAATTCCTACCACATCGAAGGGTTATACCGCTATCGGGTCTCGCCAAACATTGCTATTACCCCAGGGATCATTGCGTTGGTGAACCCCAACAGCAACAGCAACAATTCCCCCATCATCTTAGGGGTGGTGCGCACCACCTTTACCTTCTAAGGGTTCTCTAGCGAGAGTATCAGGAGCCTGTCCGCAAGGCGGCTCCTTTTTTCATAGTTATTTTTATAGTTAAAGGTCGCGGTGCTGAAAGGGTTTTGCGCCGTCACCGCTATAACTGGCAACGATATGGCCATCCCCCACCAGTTGATATTTATAGGTCACCAGACCCTCTAGACCCACAGGCCCACGGGGCGGCAGTTTGTGGGTGCTAATCCCCACTTCGGCACCAAAGCCATAGCGAAATCCATCCGCAAAGCGGGTGGAGCAGTTATGAAACACATTAGCGGCATCCACATCCTGTAAAAAACGCTCGGCAGTGGCAGGGTTCTCGGTGACAATGGCTTCGGTGTGGCCAGAGCCATAGGTGGCAATGTGCTCGAGGGCGGCCTCTAGGTTAGCCACTACTTTAATGGCAAGGATGAGGTCGCAGTATTCCGTTGTCCAATCGGCTTCGCTGACCAAGGTCATGGGCACAAGGTGGCAGGCAAGGGCATCGCCGCGCAATTCAACCCCCGCTTGGCTCAGGGCGGCGGCAACCTTGGGTAAAAATTCATCGGCAATACCACGATGCACCAGTAGGGTTTCAATGGCATTGCAGGCGGCGGGGTACTGGGTTTTGGCATCTACGGTGATGGCGATCGCCTTGTCGAGATCAGCGGCCACATCCACGTAAAGATGGCAGAGGCCATCGGCATGACCCAGGACGGGAATACGGGTATTGTTTTGAATGTAGCGGACAAACTCGTTCGACCCCCGCGGAATGATCAGATCGACCCACTCCTCCAACTGCAATAGCTCTGTAATCTCGGCGCGGCGCATTAACAGGGCGATCGCCCCGGCAGGTACCGCAGAGGTTGCCAATCCCTGCTGAATCGCCTGCATAATGGCTTGGCAGGAGCGGCTCGCCTCCTGACCCCCCTTGAGAATAGCACCATTGCCCGATTTAATAGCCAGTGCGGCAATTTGCATCACCGCATCTGGGCGGGCTTCAAAGATTACCCCCAGCACACCGAGGGGGCAGGTAACCCGACTGAGAATGAGGCCATCATCTAACTGGCGATGCAGTTGCCGTTGCCCTAGGGGATCTGGCAGTGCCGCCACTTGGCGCACCCCGGCGATCGCGGCTGCCAATTTACTAGGACTAAGTTCTAAGCGCGCGTAAAGGGAGGGAGTTAGACCATTTGCTCGCGCCTGTTCGCAGTCAGTGTGGTTTGCCGCTAAAATTTCAGGGGTTGCTGCCTCCAGCGCCACCGCGACAGCTTCTAGCGCCTGATTCCGAGCCGCAGCATCAAGGCTTGCCAATAGGCGAGCGCATTCGTGAACCGCTTTCACCCGCTGGACAAGGGAAGATTCTGTAACTGGCATAGGTTAAGAAAGCATCAGAAGAGTCTAGAGGGATCCTACGCTAAATTGCCCCATAGGTATGGTAGGGTAACGGCAATTAGGTTGCCCTAGGGTGACCTCCAAGGGATAAGTTTAGGAGGATCATGCGGATTTTATTTGTTGCTGCCGAAGCTGCCCCCTTAGCGAAAGTGGGGGGAATGGGGGATGTTGTTGGTTCCCTGCCGAAAGTATTACGGCGGATGGGTCATGATGTGCGAATCTTTATGCCCTACTACGGTTTTTTGCCCGATAAGATCGAGATTCCTAAAGACCCTATTTGGACTGGCTTTGCCATGTTTCAAACATTCCATGTCTATGAAACGGTGTTACCCGGTTCAGACGTGCCGCTGTATCTCTTTGGCCATCCCAGCTTTAATCCCCGCCGTGTGTATTACGGTGAAGACGAGGACTGGCGGTTTACCTTGTTTGCCAATGGGGCGGCAGAGTTTGCGTGGAATTACTGGAAACCCCAGATTATTCACTGCCATGACTGGCACACGGGCATGATTCCGGTTTGGATGCACCAAGACCCAGATATTACGACGGTGTTCACCATCCATAACCTCGCCTACCAAGGGCCGTGGCGGTGGCGGCTCGAGCAAATGACGTGGTGTCCATGGTACATGCAAGGGCACAATACAATGGCGGCAGCGGTGCAGTACGCCGATCGCGTCAATACAGTTTCGCCGACCTACGCTGAGCAAATTAAGACCCCAGAGTACGGTGAAAAGCTAGAAGGACTGCTCTCGTTTATTAGTGGTAAGCTGTCGGGCATTCTGAACGGGATTGATCCGGAGGTGTTTGACCCCAGTAGCGATCGCGCCTTGGTACAAAACTTCTCGGTGGATACCCTAGACAAGCGCAAAGCCAACAAAATTGCCCTCCAAGAAGAGCTAGGGTTAGAGGTCAATGCGGGGCGATTTCTGGTGGGGATGGTCACCCGCCTAGTGGAGCAAAAGGGGCTGGACTTACTTCTGCAAGTACTGGATCGCTTCTTGGCCTACACCGATAGCCAGTTTGTGCTCCTCGGCACCGGCGATCGCTACTACGAAACCCAGATGTGGCAGATCGCGTCGCGCTTTCCTGGTCGCTGTAGCGTTCAGTTGCTCTACAGCGATGTGCTGTCGCGGCGGATTTATGCTGGCTCCGATGCGTTTGCCATGCCCAGCCGCTTTGAGCCGTGCGGTATTGCCCAGATGATTGCCCTGCGCTACGGCTGTGTGCCAATTGTCCGGCGCACCGGCGGGTTGGTGGATACCGTATCCCACCACGATCCCGAGGCAAAAACCGGCACCGGCTACTGCTTTGACCGCTACGAACCCCTCGACTTTTACACCTGCTTAGTGCGGGCGTGGGAAGGGTTCCGCTATAAGCCGGAGTGGCAGGCACTGCAACAGCGAGGGATGCGCGAGGACTTTAGCTGGACAAAATCAGCGTTGGCCTACAACGCCCTCTACAACTCAATTTATGGTTTGCCGCCGGAGGCCATGCCCMCCCCGCCATTGCATCTACCGACAGGAGCGCTTACGTCGTAGTACTTGCCAACAGTGGTCATTATTGCCTACGAGTACATTGACCCCCTCTGGCAACCCCTACCAGAGGCATATCCGTGGGGAAGCGAGATTGATCGCTGGGTTTTGGATGTGGAACCCCATCGCCCCCAATTGCGGCAGTTGCTTGCCCACCTGCAACCGGGCTATTGGTTACTGCCCAGCTTGAGTGTGTTGGGCACGTCTATTCCTGAGGTGAACGATCGCCTCAAGCACCTCGAAGCAGCAGGGGTGACGGTCATTGCCTTGGCCGAGGGCTACGTGAGCGATCGCCCTGTCCCTGCCGATCGCTTGTTAAACCTCTGGCAGCACGTCAAAGAGCAGCTCCATCGCCAAACTCTACGCCATGGCCATGCCCGCAATCGCCTCAAACATCAGCCGCCCCCCGGGCGTGCCCCCTACGGCTACCGGCGTGGTAAAGACCATTACGTGGTGGATCGCGCCGCGGCGGTGGTGGTCAAAGATTTTGTCGAGCACTTTTTGCTGTACGGCTCCTTAAGTGCGGCAGTTCGCTTTATTGCGGCTGCCCATCAAAAAACCATTAGCGTTACCACGGCTCGGCGCTGGCTGACGCATCCTGTGTATCGCGGTCATCTGCGCTACCAAGGCCAGACGGTTATCCGCAATACCCACACTCCCCTGATCTCTGCGGATGAAGCAGCGCAAGTGGATCGCCTCTTGCGGCGTAACCGTGGGTTGCCCCGCCGCAGTGCTAGCGCCCCCCACCCCCTTGCTGGCTTAGTGGTGTGTGGGCAATGCCACCACCGCTTTGGCCGTATCCAAGTGAGTGGCTATCGCCAAGCACCCCAGTACTGCTATCTGCGGCCCCTGCACTGCCCCCAGCGGCCAAAATGCCGCAGTATTCCCTACCAGAGGGCACTGGAAACGGTCATTGCGCAAATTTGTCAGTGCTTGCCACCGGCGATCGCCCAACTGGCGCAGCCCCCCTCTCACCTACCAGAGGCCATCGGCCAAATCCAGCAGCACCTTGACCAATTGCAAGACCTAGAAACAATAGGTCTTTTAGATGCGGAGACGGCGCAACTCCGCCGCTATAAATTGCAGGCACAGCTCTCGCAGCTACAGGATCAGCAAGCTCAACTCCCCCCCAGAAATCTGATGCAGTTAGTGGTCACTCTCAGCCAACCCCAGTTTTGGTACCAGCTTTCCGCGGCAGAGCAGCGGTTTTACTTTCGTGAATTTTTGCGAGGGATTGAAGTACGGAGTCCGCCGCAGGAACAATGGCAAATACACCTTCAGTTCATTTTCTAGATTCTAGAGTTTCTAGCGCTGTGCAGTGGCAGTGGTTTGTTTATACTGAGCCGTTACGGGAACCCCTAGCAACCGCACAAGGCGTGTGGCGATCGCGCCAAGGCATTTACCTACGGCTGCAAAATGAGCAGGGTCAGATAGGCTACGGCGAAATTGCCCCCCTGCCGGGGTGGGGCACAGAATCCCTAGGGGCAGCTATTGCCCTTTGTCAGGAACTGCCACCCCAGTTAACCCCTGAGATCATTGCCGCTATTCCCGATGACTTGCCCGCCGCCCAGTTTGGGTTTGCGACCGCTTGGCAGAGTGTTGGCCGCTTACCCTATACGTTGGGGAACTGGCCGCTCTGTAGGTTGCTCAGCAGTGGGCCGCGGGCACTACAGGAGTGGCACCTAGGGTGGCAACAGGGCTACCGCACCTTTAAGTGGAAAGTGGGGGTGGATTCCCCAGCCCACGAACAGGCCATCCTTGCAGAGCTGTTAGCACAACTGCCGGCTGGGGTAACGCTGCGGCTGGATGCCAATGGCAGTTGGGACTGGCACACCGCTGTGCAGTGGTTACGGTGGCTAGACCGATGGCCAGCAGAGCGGATTGAATGGGTGGAACAACCCTTGCCAGCCGCTGACTGGGAGAGCCTAGAGAGGTTAGCCCAAGGGTTTGCAATTCCTGTTGCCCTCGATGAAAGTGTGGTGAGCTGGCGGCAACTCCAGCAGTGGCACGCGCGGCAATGGCCGGGACTGTACGTCATCAAACCCGCTCTATTCGGTGCGCCAGCGCGGTTAAACCACTTGCTGGCCCAAGGGCTGCCCTTGACGCAATTGGTGTTTTCCTCCGCTCTGGAAGGGGCGATCGCCCGCACGGCTATTTTTAACCTCTTGCAAATATGGCAACCCCAGCACGCCCTTGGCTTTGGCGTGGATCGCTGGCGACCCGTTACTCTCCTGACCTCCTTGGCAGACTACACCAGTGAGTGGCAACGCCTTGACAATTATGGTAAAAATTACTATAAATGAACTACCCTCTTTCTCCCCAGCACCATGACCAGTTTCACCGTTGCTGCCAGTGACTACAGCCTCCTAACGGATTTGTACCAAGTGACGATGGCAGCAGCTTACGCGGGGGAGGGCTTGGCCATGCTGCCCGCTAGCTTTGAGGTAACGGTGCGCCGCCTGCCGCGGGGGCATACCTACTTGGTGGCGATGGGGTTAGCCCAAGTGCTGGACTACCTCAGCCAGTTTTGCCTTACCCCCGAGCAGATCGAGTATTTGCAAGGTTTAGCCGTCTTTGAGCGGGCACCAGCAGCGTTTTGGGAACTGCTGCACGACAGTCGCTTTCAAGGCACCGTGTGGGCTGTGCCGGAAGGAACCGTTGTGTTTGCCCAAGAGCCGCTCCTGCGCATCGAAGCCCCACTATGGCAGGCGCAGTGGGTGGAAACCGTTATCCTCAATACCCTCAACTACCAAACCTTGATTGCCACCCGTGCCTCGCGGTTGCGGCAACTGGTGGGAGACACCGTGGCACTGCTAGAGTTTGGGACGCGGCGTGCCTTTAGCCCCCAAGCCTCCCTTTGGGCAGCGCGGGCGGCCTTAGCCGCAGGATTTAATGCCACCTCCAATGTGTTGGCCGCGCAGCAATTGGGCGTTGCCCCCACCGGTACCATGGCGCACTCGCTGGTGATGGCGATCGCCACCACGATAGGAACCGAGCAAGATGCGTTTACTGTATTTTTGCGCTACTACCCCGATGCTGCTCTCCTAGTGGATACCTACGATACCTTAAGTGCTGTGGCCACCTTGGCCAACCGTGAAGCGGCTGGAGAACTGCAAGTGCAAGCCGTGCGCATTGACTCCGGCGATCTGGTGAGCCTCTCTCAAAAAATTCGCCAGTTGTTGCCCCACGCCAAAATTGTGGCCAGTGGTGATTTAGACGAAGCAGAAATTCGGCGACTGCTGACGGCGGGTGCCACCATTGATGCCTACGGCATTGGCACGAAGCTCGTTACGGGTGATCCGGTGAATGGGGTCTATAAACTCGTGGAGATCAATGGCCATGGTGTGATGAAACGCTCCAGTGGCAAAGGGACACTGCCCGGTCGCAAGCAAATTTATCGCCGCCCCAGCGGTGATTACCTCGCTCTTGCAGATGAAGCCGATGTCTGGGGTACACCCCTGCTTGAGCAAGTGATGCAAGATGGTCAGCCCTTAATCCCCGTAGAGTCTGTCCGTACGATTGGCGATCGCCATCGAAGTAGCCTGAGTGCCCTCCCCCCCACCGTGCAGGAAACCCCCCAGCCAGTGGTCTATTCACCGGCACTAGACGCCCTAGTCCAGCAGTTACGGAGCCAGCCATGAGGATTGCGCTGTTTGGCACCAGTGCCGATCCGCCAACCACTGCCCATGGTGATATTTTGCAGTGGCTGAGCGATCGCTACGACCGCGTCCTTGTTTGGGCAGCGGACAACCCCTTTAAGGTTCAGCAAACCCCCTTACCCCTACGCCAAACCATGCTGGGTCTGCTCGTGCAGCATCTGAATTGCCCCAACGTTGAGCACCGTGCTGAACTCAGCCATCGTTACACTTTGCACTCTGTAGAGGCAGCGCGCGCCCAGTGGCCCCAAGACTCCTTCACCTTGGTCGTGGGCAGTGATGTCTTGCCTAAACTCCGCCACTGGTATCGGGTGGAAGACCTGTTACGGCAGGTCAGCCTGCTGGTTTTGCAACGCCCCGGGGKGGTGATTGATCGTGAGGACTGGCAAGCCTTGCAGACGCTTTGCCACCACTTGGAGCTGGCCAACTATCGTGGCCCACAGGTCTCCTCAACAACCTATCGCCAAGAGGGCGACCCCCAGCAACTCCTACCCGCGATCGCGCAGTATATCCAACAGCAAGGACTCTACTCTTAGCATATGACCTCCGCCTTAGCCGAATTTGTTGTTGGTGTTGACAACGTAATTTTCTCGGTGGATACCGATGCAAATCGCCTGTTGGTGCTGTTGGTGCAGCGACAACACTGGCCGTTTGCTGGCGAGTGGAGCCTACCGGGCACCCTTGTCCGGCACGGAGAGTCCTTAGAAGCCGCCGCCTACCGCACCCTAGCGGAAAAAATTTGTGTCAATAACCTCTACCTTGAGCAGCTTTATACCTTTGGCGGCCCTGGACGGGATCCCCGCGAAGCAGACACCGCCTACGGAACACGCTATCTCTCGGTGAGTTACTTTGCCTTGGTGCGCTTTGCCGATGCCCAACTCATTGCCACCGGCGAGTCCCGTGTGCAGTGGTTTACGGTGCACGGCTGTCCTCCCTTAGCCTTTGACCACAGCATGATTCTGGCCTATGGTCACCGCCGCCTGTGCAACAAACTAGAGTACAGCCCCGTCGCTTTTGACGTACTGCCAGAGTACTTTACCCTCAATGATCTGTACCAGCTGTATAGCACAGTCCTTGGCCCCAATTTTTCCGATTATTCTAACTTCCGCTCGCGGCTACTTAAATTGGGCATTTTGCAGGATACACAGCAAAAAGTCATTCGGGGTGCGGGTCGTCCGGCTACCCTCTACCGCTTCGATCGCGAGGCCTTTGCCCCCCTCAAAGATAAGCCCTTAGTGTTTGTATAGCTGTTTAGGAGGTTGTATGGCAGTGCATCTGTGGATGGCCCAGCTTAACCCCATCGTTGGCGACCTCAGCGGGAATGCTCGGGCGATCGCCCAAGGGGTAAAAGCACTGCATCATCGCCAGCCGGTGGACGTGGTCATTACCTCAGAGCTAGCACTGTGTGGTTACCCGCCCAAGGATCTCTTACTAAACCGCTATTTCATTGACAATATCCAAAAAGAGCTAGACGCACTGGCCCAAGCCTTGCCCCCCAACGTAGCGGTGCTCGTGGGAACCGTACTGCCCAATCCGGCAGCCAGCCGTAACGGCGAAAAGCCGCTATACAATGGTGCGGCGCTGTTGCAGGGGGGAACGGTACAGCGGGTCTTTGCCAAGCAACTGCTGCCCACCTACGATGTATTTGATGAAAGCCGCTATTTTGCCCCCGGCGATACCAATAATCTATGGCGGTTGCAAACCAGTAGCGACTGCCTCACCATTGGTGTCACCATCTGTGAAGACCTTTGGAATAACGAAGCCTTTTGGGGAGAGCGGCACTACCAGAAAAATCCGGTCGCAGAGTTGGCGGCCCAAGGAGCAGAGTTGATTGTCAACCTGTCTGCCTCTCCCTACTGTGTGGCTAAACCCAAGTTGCGGCAGGCCTTAATTGAGCATACGGTTCAGCAGTACGGCTGTCCACTGATATATGTAAACCAAGTAGGGGGAAATGATGATTTGATTTTTGATGGCACCAGCCTTGCGGTGAGCCGTACGGGGGCAGTGGTGAGCCAAGCCCATAGTTTTCAAGAGGATTGGTTGCCGGCGGTGTGGGACAACGGAGATTTGCAACCCACCACGGTTGCCCCGCGGCCAGCCACAGAAGCCGCAGAAATTTGGCAAGCCTTAGTCCTGGGTGTCAGGGACTATGCCCGCAAGTGTAGCTTTGAGCGGGTGGTGATTGGCCTCAGTGGCGGTATTGACTCTGCCTTGGTGGCGGCGATCGCCACGGCAGCAGTGGGTCACGAGAACGTTTTAGGGGTGTTGATGCCCTCTCCTTACAGTTCTGTACACTCCATTACCGATGCCAAGGATCTGGCGCTCAACTTGGGGATCCAGACCGCACAGTTACCCATTGCCCCCCTGATGGAAACCTATCACCACGTACTGGCACCGCTGTTTGCCCAGACCACTCCGGGGGTGGCCGAGGAAAATATCCAAGCCCGCATCCGCGGTACCCTGCTGATGGCGATCGCCAACAAATTTGGCCACCTCCTCATTTCTACAGGGAATAAGTCCGAATTGGCGGTGGGCTACTGCACCCTTTATGGGGACATGAGTGGCGGCTTGGCGGCCATTGCCGATGTCCCCAAAACCCGTGTTTATGAACTTTGCCACTGGCTCAACCAGCAGGCGAGCCAAGGGACACCGATTCCCGAACTCACCCCTCGGGGCAATGGGGTCATTCCCGTCGCCATTCTGACGAAGGCCCCTAGCGCCGAACTCAAGCCCAATCAAACCGATCAAGATACGCTGCCCCCCTACGATGTGCTAGATGGCATCCTCGCGCTGATGATCGATCGCCACTACTCAGACGGCGACATTGCTGACCAAGGCTATGACCTTGCTCTTGTGCAGCGGGTGCGGCAGATGGTGCAGCGGGCTGAATTTAAGCGGCAACAGGCAGCTCCGGGTCTAAAAATTACCGATCGCGCCTTTGGTTCAGGCTGGCGGATGCCCATTGCTGCGCGTTGGTAAGAGTGAGGAGTGCTATCATAAGCGGGTGCCTCGCAACATTAAACGATTTGACTGAGCCGCATTACCCATGGCTGACCTGACCCCGAATCCTAGTTTTAGCCTCACCTTACGCCTTGAAATTCCCCAACAACCCGGTATGTTGGCGAGTGTCTTGCAAGTCATTGGTCAAGAAAAGGGACATGTAGGGCAAATTAGCCTGATTCAGCATACTCGCAGTGCGCTTGTCCGCGATATTACAGTAGCCGCCGCCAGTACTGAACATGCCGCCGCCATTGTGAATGCCGTCAAGCAAGAGACTGCGGCGAAGGTGTTGGACGTGTTTGACCGCACTTTCCGGCTCCATGAGGGGGGTAAAATTACCGTCACCAGCAAACTTCCCCTTCACGATCAAGATGATTTGGCCATGGCCTACACCCCCGGGGTAGGACGGATTTCGCGGGCGATCGCCGAAGAGCCAGCCCTTGTCCATCGCCTCACCATCAAGAACCATACCGTTGCCATTGTCACCGATGGCAGTGCCGTCTTAGGCTTGGGCAACATCGGTCCAGAGGCAGCACTGCCGGTGATGGAGGGCAAAGCGATGCTCTTCCAAGAGTTTGCCAATCTGGATGCCTTTCCCATTTGTTTGGCAACCCAAGATGTTGATGAAATTGTGGCAACAGTCAAGCGCATTGCCCCCGTCTTTGGCGGTGTGAATCTTGAGGATATTAGTGCGCCGCGCTGCTTTGAAATTGAGCAACGGCTGCAAGCAGAGCTGGACATTCCCGTCTTCCACGATGACCAGCACGGTACCGCCATTGTCACCCTTGCAGCTCTCAACAATGCCCTTAAGGTGGTCAAAAAATCCTTGGCAGACGTGCGCATTGTCATCAATGGCGCCGGGGCTGCTGGCATTGCCATTGCGCGTCTTCTCAAAAAAGCAGGCGCGACAACCATTTTGTTGTGCGACTCCCAAGGAATTGTTTCCCACGATCGCCCCCACCTCAGCGGGGCAAAGCAGGAATTTGCAGTTGCAACAACAGGAACCTTGGCCGATGCCCTCCAAGGAGCAGACGTGTTCTTGGGGGTGAGTGTCCCGGGCGTAGTCACCCTAGACATGATTCAATCGATGGCCGAGGATGCCATTGTTTTTGCGATGGCCAACCCCATTCCAGAAATTCAACCAGAATTGATCTATAACCATGTGGCCGTTGTGGCCACAGGTCGGAGTGATTATCCCAATCAGATCAACAACGTACTGGCCTTTCCGGGGGTGTTTAAGGGCGCCCTTGCCTGTCGTGCCGCTGCTATGACAACAACAATGTACCTTGAAGCTGCTCAGGCGATCGCCGCGTTGATTAGTCCTAACGAGCTGCAGCCAGACTACATCATTCCCTCCGTTTTTGATCGTCGCGTTGCCAATGTCGTTGCTACCGCGGTTGAACAGTGTGCGCGATCGCAGGGGTTGGCGCGCTGTTAAGCAGCTCCTCCAAGGCTGCCTCTGTAAAATCCTGAATACAGACCTCGGCACCCGCCTGCCGTAGCGCCGATTCCGCTTCGGTGGTGAGCACGCCCCAACAGGTCATCCCTGCCCGTACAGCCGCCATCACTCCCGAGACCGCATCCTCAAACACCACACACTGCTGCGGTGGCACCCCCAACCGTTGTGCCACTAACAGATAGCATTCCGGATCCGGTTTGCCCCGCTGCACATCCTGCTCCATCACCACCGTATCGAAAAACGCCCCGACCCCCTCGCACGAGAGCACCAATTCCACATTGGCTGCACAGGCGGAGGTGCCCACCCCCAAGCGGTAGCCCCGAGCCTTAGCTGCGTTGAGAAAGGAGAGCAAGCCAGGCAACAACTGCAGATGCGGCGCCAGCAGCTCCCGAAACACCGCTTCCTTTCCCGCGCCCCAGCGCTGTACTTCCTCGGTACTTGGGGATCGCCCCAGGAGTTCCGGCAATAGTTCGGCATTGCGCTTTCCTCCCATCTGGCGCAATTGTCCTAAATCAACGTGCCCCCGCAGTTCTGGGGTACGTTCCACATAAACCTCCCATGCCTTCATGTGGTAAGGCATGGTGTGACAAATCACCCCGTCCATGTCAAAAATGAGGGCACGGGGACTCGACAACAAGACATCATGACTGCGCATTTATACTCAGCGTGGTTAAGGCAACACCTGTAGTCTATCCTGAGTGACCCCGTTGAATGCCGATACGGGCAACCGAACCTGCAAAGAAATGGAGTCAACGTCTACAGTAGTGGTAAGTTTGCACACAAAAACGGGTCAAAATGAACGTGTTAATATTAGTGTTACCAGCACGCAGGAGCCATTAGGGGAAGGGTCATGTTTGAGCGGTTCACAGAAAAAGCCATTAAAGTCATCATGCTGGCACAGGAAGAGGCACGCCGCCTTGGTCATAACTTTGTCGGCACTGAACAAATCCTCCTCGGTCTGATTGGCGAAGGTACCGGTGTTGCGGCTAAAGTCTTGCGATCTATGGGGGTTAACCTCAAAGATGCCCGCATTGAAGTGGAAAAAATCATTGGCCGGGGGTCGGGCTTCGTAGCCGTGGAAATTCCCTTTACCCCCCGTGCCAAACGTGTTTTAGAACTATCCCTTGAAGAAGCTCGCCAACTAGGGCACAACTACATTGGCACTGAGCACCTGCTACTAGGCTTAATCCGCGAAGGCGAAGGCGTTGCAGCGCGGGTGCTGGAAAACTTGGGGGTTGATCTGTCTAAGGTGCGCACCCAAGTCATTCGAATGCTTGGAGAAACTGCCGAAGTTGCCGCTGGTGCCAGTCAAGGCCGGACAAAAACCCCAACCCTCGACGAGTTTGGTGCCAATCTCACCCAGATGGCCATCGATGGCAAGCTTGATCCCGTGGTGGGTCGTCAGAAGGAAATTGAGCGGGTGATTCAGATTCTGGGTCGCCGCACTAAAAATAACCCTGTTCTCATCGGGGAACCCGGTGTCGGCAAAACTGCCATTGCCGAAGGCTTAGCCCAACGAATTGCCAACAACGACGTGCCGGATATTCTCAATGAAAAGCGCGTCGTCACCCTCGATATTGGCCTCTTGGTGGCGGGCACCAAGTATCGTGGCGAGTTTGAAGAGCGGCTCAAGAAAATTATGGACGAAATTCGCCAAGCGGGTAACGTCATCCTCGTGATTGATGAGGTGCACACCCTCATTGGTGCTGGCGCTGCCGAAGGTGCCATTGATGCTGCCAACATCCTCAAACCTGCGCTTGCCCGCGGTGAATTACAGTGTATTGGTGCCACAACCCTAGATGAGTACCGCAAGCATATTGAGCGGGATGCAGCTCTAGAGCGACGCTTTCAGCCGGTGATGGTGGGTGAACCCTCAGTGGAGGAAACCATCGAGATTCTCTATGGTTTGCGCGAGCGCTACGAGAAGCACCACAAGTTAAAAATCTCCGATGAAGCGCTTGAAGCGGCAGCAAAACTCTCTGACCGCTACATTAGCGATCGCTACTTGCCGGACAAAGCCATTGATCTCATTGACGAAGCCGGCTCGCGGGTACGGTTAATTAACTCCCAACTGCCGCCTGCGGCAAAAGATCTGGACAAAGAACTGCGGCAAGTGCTCAAAGAAAAAGACGATGCCGTACGGGCACAAAACTTTGACAAAGCCGGGGAGCTGCGCGATCGCGAGATGGAGCTGAAAGCCCAAATTCGCGCCATTGCCCAGCAGAAAAAAACCGAAGCAACCACCGGTGAAGAAGAGACCCCAGTGGTCACCGAAGAGGACATTGCCCACATTGTGGCCTCTTGGACCGGTGTGCCCGTGAGCAAACTCACCGAAACCGAGTCGGAAAAACTGCTGCACATGGAGGATACCCTGCACCAGCGGGTGATTGGCCAAGACGAAGCGGTGAAGGCCATCTCTCGCGCCATTCGCCGGGCGCGCGTGGGGCTGAAAAACCCAAACCGTCCCATTGCCAGCTTTATCTTTTCCGGGCCCACGGGCGTGGGTAAGACCGAGTTGACCAAAGCCTTGGCTGCCTACTTCTTTGGCTCGGAAGAGGCCATGATTCGCCTCGATATGTCTGAGTACATGGAGCGGCATACAGTTTCTAAGCTCATTGGTTCGCCTCCGGGGTATGTAGGCTACAACGAAGGGGGTCAACTCACCGAAGCCGTGCGGCGGCGGCCCTACACCGTGGTGCTTTTTGATGAAATTGAAAAAGCCCACCCCGATGTCTTTAACTTGCTGCTGCAAATTCTCGAAGATGGGCGGCTCACTGACTCTAAAGGGCGCACCGTAGATTTCAAAAACACCCTGTTGATCATGACCTCAAACATTGGTTCCAAGGTCATTGAAAAAGGAGCAGGGGGTCTTGGCTTTGAGTTGGGCACTGAAGATGCTGCCGAATCTCAGTACAACCGCATCCGCTCCCTCGTCAACGAAGAACTCAAGCAGTATTTCCGCCCTGAGTTCCTCAACCGGCTAGATGAAATTATTGTCTTCCGTCAACTCACGAAAGACGAAGTCAAGCAGATTGCCGATATTCTGCTCAAGGAAGTGTTTTCGCGACTGACCGAGAAGGGAATTACCCTCGAAGTCACCGATCGCTTCAAGGAGCGGCTCATCGACGAGGGCTACAACCCCAGTTACGGAGCACGACCCCTACGGCGGGCAATCATGCGGTTACTGGAAGATACCCTTGCCGAGGAAATGCTCTCCGGTCGCATCCGCGAAGGGGATACAGCCCTGATTGATATCAACGAGTCAGGACAAGTGAGCATTCAGCCGCAACAACGCCGTGAGCTTTTACCCCAATCAGTTGAATAATTGCGGCGAGATCTGCCATGCCTGATGCTACGGATACCCTTGAGGTCGAGTCAACATCGCCCTTAATCGACAGTGGTTGGCGAACGATTCGCCCGTTGGGTGCCTACCAGCTTCAGGGGCTGGCATGGGTTGATCCCCAAGCGTTGTGGTTACGCCAACTTCCCCGCTTACCCTTTTGCCAAGCAACCTTGGGTGCCAGCTTCTTGGCATTGGATCGGGTGCGGGGATTTATTTTGCTCATCAACGCTGAAAATGACCACAGTGAGATTCTCAACCCCTATACCCTTGAGCCATTTTTAGATGCTGCGGGGTTATGCCTGTTCCAAGACTCGCTCTGGTTCTGTCGTGAAGAGACCCTTTACCGCTGCTATTTACCGGATTGGCAGGTGGAGCAGGTGCTGCGCTGTAGTTACCCGATTTACGGTGTTGCCGTGGATGAAGGGGGTATTTACGTTGCCTGCCAAAAGTCTGGCTACATCCATTGCTTTGAGCACACGACGGGTAAAGAGGCATTTCGCTTACCGGCTCCTGGAATTGGCGAAGAAAATTTGGCCTTGCACGGGGGCGATCTGTGGGTCAGCGATCGCCTCGAGCAGTCGGTGTATTGCCTGAATCGCCAAACCGGTGACATTAAAGGGGTCGCCCTGACTCCCTTTGCCCAGCCCACCGCCTTGACCTTTGATAAGGCGGGTCAGCCATGGGKGGCCTATGGGGGCGACGAACCCTATTTGCGCGATAACCCCAACAACCGTGATACCCCCCTTGAGATTGCCCACCGCGATATTTGTGTGATTCATCCCCTTGTTTTTAGCTCTGGGCAACACTACACCCTCTCCAATGGCTATCTACTAGAGATGGCTTATTTGGAAGAGATTTCTCCCCTAGATGCGTGCCAACTGGATAACTTGGAGTGGCGCATTGCCTTGCCTGCTAACTCTCTACGCCAAAAACTGTTGCGAGTAGAGCCACTGGGCACGCCATTTCGGCTAGAGACGGTCGCTGATCAGCAGGTCGCCATCTTTGATTTTCCGGAGTTACGTCCCTACGAAGCCCGCTTTTTTGGCTGGCGAGCATGGTTAGAAGTACGGGGGATCAAGTATCACCTCACCCCAGCGGATATTGATGAGTCTTTGCCGCTGCCAGAGGGGTTTGCCGAGCAATACCTTGTGGACAATGATGAGCTGGCAATGGATAAGCCCATTGTGCAGGAGGCGGCGCGAGTGGCGGTAGGGACTGAAACCAACATTCTGCGCAAGATGCTGAAAATTCGCAACTATGTTTACGATCGCCTCAGCTATGCCCTGCGCCCAAAAATTGAAACCCCAGATTTAGTGCTAGAGCGCGGAGTTGGCTCCTGTGGCGAATACGTAGGGGTGCTCTTGGCTCTGGCTCGCCTAAACGGCATTGCCTGCCGTACCGTAGGACGTTATAAGTGCCCGCCGCATCCCGAACAGCGCGGTATTCCCTTGGAACCTACCTACAACCATGTTTGGCTGGAGTTTTATGTCCCTGGGATCGGTTGGCTACCTATGGAGTCAAACCCTGATGATGTGGTGGAACGAGGCCCTTACCCTACCCGATTTTTTATGGGTCTGCCCTGGTACCACGTCGAAGCCAGTAAAGGGATGCGTTTTGAAACCACAAACTATCGCGATCGCGGTGTGCGTCTGGGCGACTTAGCCCTGAATCATGTTCGCTTTACCATTCATGGGGAGTTAGGGGCACCATCTACACCCCAAAGGCACGGCAGCGAGGCTTAGGCTAACCTAGAAGATAGCCTGCTAGCTAATTTTGTATGTCCCTCCATCCTGATGATCCCCTTGATCATGACCTCGCAGATTTAGATGCCGTTGTTCTCAGGCCAGAAGAAGAGCGGACTGAGCCGGTTAATATCCTAATTCGCGAGATGGATATTGACGACATTGCCCCTGTGTTTCATCTGGGTGAAGCCCTATTCACCAGTGATCTTTACCCCTCCCTGTACCGTATTTGGGATGAGTGGGAGGTGATTGGCTTTTACAATACGGACCCTGAATACTGCTTAGTGGCAGAAGCAGACACCCACGTTGCGGGATTTGTCCTAGGAACCATCATTAGTAAAGCGCCGTGGGTCTATGGGTATATCAACTGGCTAGGGGTACACCCTGACTACCAGCGGCGAGGGGTGGCCGATAAACTGGTGGATAAGCTCATTGAGCGGATGATTGAAGAGGGGGCACGGTTTATGCTGGTGGATACTGACCCGGCCAATACTCCAGCAGTTAAGTTTTTTACGCGCAAAGGGTTTGGCAATCCCCGTCGGCATGTCTTCTTTTCCCTGAATTTAACCAAGCATGAGATCTACGGTCGCTTGATTGCCTACGAGCGCGATCGCTCAGAGCGGCTCACCTATCGGCGGCCACGACGGCGTTGAGCGAACTTGTGCTTGGCGCATTCAAGATTTTATTGTTCTAGTTCCCTTGGAGGTTCGTTGTAGCGTGACTCGTTTTCCCTTCACTCGTTCCACAGTGCCAGTGCCCTCCCATATTCACTATGAATCGCTGCTGCAGATTTTAGAGCAGACGTCACTCACATCGCTGCCTCCCTCATCCCCTGCCTACCAGCAACTACATGCGGCTGTAATTCATTTGCGCAAAGCGCTGCGCCTGCAAAAACAGTTTGAAGAGGAGTGGCAACTGACCGGCGGCACCGTAGATTATCAATGGTCTGTAAACCGCCCTCTCCCTGAGGATCACATTGGGTAAAGTTGGAAGCCGCGTACTTTAGGGCGGAGAGGAATGCTCCTTTAGCAATTTTAGTTGCCTCCCCATGTCTCATCTAGGAGCTAAAACAGACGTTATGCCATAGCAGGTACTAACCATTAAGTGCAAACTAACCCCCACCGCAGAACAAATTGACAAGCTAGGCAACGTTCTGCAGGGGTTTGCTGAGGCGTGCAACTACATCAACAGTACTCTCAGCCCCAACATTACCAACAAAAACCGTATTCAGAAAGAAGTTTATAGAGCAGTGCGACAGCAATACAGCTTAACAGCTAACTTGGCTGTCAGGGCTTGTGCCAGAGTTGCTGCTAACCGCAAGGTGGGCAATCCAGTAAAGTGCTTCCAACCCACTTCCGTTGACTACGATGCTCGCATCTTTGACTACAGAGAAAAAGAGCAATCTGTTAGTCTAACTACTCTAGACGGACGGGAACGCATTCCCTTGGTTGTGGGTAACTACCAGATAGAGAAGCTCAAGAGCAAGAAACCTACTTCAGCGACTCTGTGCAAGCACAAAGACGGCACCTTCTTCATCCACATTCAAGTAAAGGAAGAAGTCCCAGAACCACAGACTGTACGTGAGGTTTTGGGTGTTGACTTCGGCAGGACAGACATTGCACATACCTCAGGAGGAGAACGCTGGAATGGACAGCAGTTAACCACGATACGAGACCATTACTCCAAGCTGAGAGCCGTACTCCAACACAAAGCCAGTCAAGGCACACGCAGTTGTAGACGCAGATGTCGGCAACTGCTGCAACGGCTATCTAGCAAGGAGAGACGCTTTCAGGCGTGGGTGAACCATAACATTTCGCAGGCTATTGTTAGCAAAGCAAAGGCAGACAACAATGGTATTGCTTTGGAAGAGCTAACAGGTATTCGGGAGCGTACCAACCAGAAGCCTCGTAGTAAGATGGAACGGCGACGGTCAAACAGTTGGGCATTCTACCAACTTAGGCAGTTTCTGCAATACAAGGCGATACTGGCAGGGGTTAGCCTTGTGGTTGTTCCGCCGGCCTATACATCGCAGACCTGCCACAAGTGCCTGCATATCCATCCTGACCCTAAGCAGTCTTATCGATCAGGCAAGCAGTTCAAGTGTGTACATTGTGGCTGGCAGGGGGATGCAGACTTTAACGGTGCAAATGTATGCAAATGTAATTGCGCTTTTGGGGCTGTTTGTAAACCAGCCTAGAGGTATGGCTGACGCCACCTACGGAACGTGGTTGGCGTGCCAACTGCAGGGCTACTGAAAGCTCCTGACTTCAGTCAGGGGAAGTTTACAGCACGTAGCCCAACCCCAACAGTAAACTACTCCAAAAATGAAGTTGTACAGCAATAAATTTCGACTCTTTGATCTGCTCTGGTACAGCGTGAAAGTGGTGTAACCGCTGGCATAAGTAAATCGCCCACGGCAGGGAGCTAAGGGCAAGAAGGGTTGGCCATGGCAGCCCCAGCCACACGACACTCGCTACCAACCAAGCATAGAAGACAATGCAGCCTCCATAGACGAACTGAGCACTGCGAGCCGTTCCCAGCCGTACCACGGGCGATCGCTTCCCTGCGGCAATATCATCGGCCACTTGGTGAAAGTGAGAGCAAAAGAGGATGAGGGTTGTTGTTATGCCATTCAACACGGCTACCGGCAGAATGCTGCTGGACCATGTTTGGGTCTGGCTATAGTATGCTGCGGCGATCGCCAGCGGACCAAAGCACACAAAACAAATCGGTTCACCAAGGCCAAGGTATCCTAAGCGAAAGGGTGGCCCTTGATAGCTGTAGCCCAAAGCGCAGCATAGCAGAACCATGACGAATACCGTTGCATCCTGTTGCCACCAGCCAATCGCCATAATCGCCACTAGCCCTAGCCCGAGGCAGAGGTTGCTCAAGCCAAAAATGACCTCCTTTTTACCCGTTAAATTGACCACTGAGTGGTACTTGTGGCGGTCAATTCCTGTCTCAGCGTCAAACACATCATTACTGAGATTCAGCCAGACAAGAATAAGAACTGCGGCACTCAAAAATAGGCCAAAGGGGAGTAATTGTAAGTGTCCCGTTTGCCGCCACGCAATGGCACTGCCTAACCAAATAGGCATCACCGCCACACTATACATCGGCAGCTTAATCGCCGCCCACCACAAACGGAAACGATCCTTGCTGTTTGCCTCAATCACACGCTTCACAGTGTCAGACTGCACCAAAACAGCATACCACCCAACCTAATGCCCATAGATTTCCCGCTTGGCCGCAAGAATGGCTTGCCGCAGCGCTGGGTTACTGAGTTTGTAACTATAAACCCCCAAATCTCGGGCGATCGCCACCAATTGCGATCGGTTGAGCGCCTCCAAATCCGCCAACGTCAAACACGCGATCTCTGGTTGCGGAGGTTGCAGTTGAGCTTGCAGAGCCACCACCTGCTTTTCCAACGTCGTTAAGCGTTGTAGAACTGTTGGGCAAGTGAGTTGTGGTGGCTGAAAATGCTGCTGCAGAATAACGCGGATAGCTTCACTCAACGAGCCGTACCCCTGCTGTGCTTGCCAACACTGTAGAGCCGCGTAAAGCTCCGGATCAAGACTAAGGGCAACTTTCTTACGAGACATAGACAAAACCTAAAAAAAACCGACAAACTTACTTGCAGTCTGTCGGCTCGTTGTGTGTTCCCTGTTGATGACTCGGATAGTACTGAGTCATGTTCTAGTATTACTGATGTCGCAGCAAAATGCCAGTGACGGTGATCACAACTTAAGATGAATCCTTTGTGCTCTCAAAACTAGTTTACTAAGGGTTGCCACCGTACCCCTTAATAAAAAATATAAATATAATCTTTTCAATAATCCTGAATAATTAATGCTTACCCATCTACCCCAACCTCGATACATCCTGTCAGAGTGGGACACCATTCAAGAGCCACACTCTATGCGCTAGCATGAGCGTTGGATAATTTACTGGGGAACATGAGATGGATTCGCTTTGGAGTAGTGCTGCGATCGCCTACCTACACTACCTCAGCTTTATGGTTGCCTTTGCGGCATTAGTGGTTGAGCACCTGACGTTGCGCAAAGAGTTGGAACTCAAGCAAGCATGGCGCCTCGTCATTACGGATGGTCTTTACGGCATTGCTGCCATTACCGTACTGGTGACCGGAATTTTACGAGTGTTGTACTTTGGCAAAGGCACAGCCTACTACCTCAGCAATCCTGTGTTTCATCTGAAGGTTGGCTTTTTTATCCTTGTAGGGCTTCTCTCGCTTTACCCAACCATTTCCTTTTTGTTATGGCTCAAACCACTTCGGCAAGGGCAAGTGCCCACCCTTGAGTTAGCGGCGGTGCAACGCCTAACTTGGGTTATCCGCGCTGAACTGGCACTTCTCAGTGGTATTCCCCTTTTGGCAGCGATGATGGCACGGGGGATTGGTCTCGATTGGATTCAGAGCTAAAGGGGTAATTGATAGCCCAATCTTAGTGCTAAATTAGCGCAGAGTCTTAACGGGAGCGATATTGGGCGTAGCGATCGCCAAGCCAAGGCCAATTGACCACCTGCCACCACGCTTCTAAGTACTGATCGCGGCGATTGCGGTAGGTGAGGTAGTAGGCGTGCTCCCACAAATCATTCCCCAACAGGGGTATATCCCCCCGCATCAGGGGCGAGTCTTGGTTAGGAGTGGTATAAATTTTCAGGCGGTTTTCGGGGGTCAACACCAGCCAGACCCAACCACTGCCAAACTGGCGCAGGCCAGCCGTCTGAAACTGGTCTTGAAATTCGCTAAAGGAGCCAAAGGTGGCCGCAATGTCGTCAGCTAAGGCACCTGTGGGTTCGCCGCCCCCTGCGGGACTCATGCTCTGCCAGAAGAGGGAATGGTTGGCATGGCCACCCCCATGGTTACGCACGGTGGTTTGAATTGCAGTGGGGAGTTGCCCAATGTGCCTCAGCAGGTCTTCAATCGGTAGTTGCTGCCATTGGCGGTAGGGGGCAAGGGCACGATTCAGGGTTTTCACGTAGGCGGCATGATGCTTGTCATGGTGCAATTCCATGGTTTCAGCATCAATGTACGGCTCTAGGGCATCGTAGGGGTAGGGCAAGGGCGGCAGGGTGTAAGGTTCAGGACTGTCTTGCGCCCAGGCAGGCGAGGTCGGCAGCAGGGTGAGGGTCGTGGCGCTGAAGAATAACCGTAGGGTTTGACGACGACTGAGAAGCATAACAGAATACAACTCTTTTTTTCAGATTAAACTGCGCTGAGTCGCTGGAGAAGGGCATGGGCAATTCGCGCACCAGCACCCGCCCTGCCCATGCGCTCTACGCCATTGTTGTAAGCCTGTTGACGTTGGGTCGCATCTTGCCAGATTCGGTAGAGGGTAGGCATCGCATCACGCGGGTCCTCAAGGTAATAAAGGGAGGAGCCAAGTAATTGCTGCTGACGGCGGGCAAAGGCGCGGGKAAATTGAGGCCCCTGCCCCGCAAAGGTGATCACGGGCTTTCCTAAGCCCACGGCTTGCTCTGTGGCTGTTCCGGCCAGGGCAATGCCACCATCGGCCCAGTGCAAAAACTCCCGAAAGTGGTGCTGGCTCAGTATCAGTTGTAGGTGGCCATACTGCCGTGCTTGGGCAGCTGCTAATGGACTGGGCATCCCCTGCCACTGGCCAAGGCTCTCCTCAAAAACGCCAATCTCTAAACCGGGACTGATGGCCGCTAGAAGCACGATCGCCTCATCGGCATAGGGGATGAGACTATTGAGAATTAGTTGCCAGTTGCGGTAGGCTTCAGGGGCGCGGGAGCCGGGCAATAGCACAATGGTCTTGGGGTGAAAGGGGGACGGCTCCGGAGGTGGCATCACCAAGTCCAGCATGGGGTTACCACAATCATTGGCGGCAATACCTAAGCGCTGCAACCCCTGAGCAGTACGCGAATCTCGCGGAAAGACTCCCCAGCAGCGCCGCGATCGCAACAGCCACTGCTCCCAAGGCAAGTAGTCACTGCCCGCCCAGCCTGCGCCCCACCAAGCGGCACCGTCAAGGTAATAGTCTGATTTCGCTGTGCCCACAAAGCTGTAGGGACAACCACTGAGGTAGGCAAAAAGCAGCGGCACCAGATCACCTACGGCTAGGACGTGCCCCCCGTTTTTAGCCCATTGTTGCAGGGCACTGAATTGCTGGCCTAAAAGAGAGACCAAACCCGCCCGCAGATCCTGCCACAGTTGCCGCCAATCCATGTAGATAAACCCACCGGAGGGAAGAGTTTTGCCCGTTTGCAGGAGTGGAATGCCACAGCGTTGGTACGCCAGACCTTCGCCCACTAAGGGGAGTGCCGTCATCTCCATCTCGGGGCAACCTTGTTGCAACGGTTGCAAAATAGCGGTGGCGATCGCATCTTCGCCGTGGCCATTACTCACACACAACAGTCGTCGGCGGGACGCACTCATGCCTTCATTGCTGCCAAGGTAGCGTTGAACAACGCCCAATCGTTCTCGGTGTCAATAGCCTGCCAAATGGTCTCAATGCGAGGTTGCGTCAGGATCACGAGAGGATTGGCTGCCGCTAGGGTGGCGGGGATGGCGTTGCGCTCTTCTGGCGTAGCCTCCTGTAACAGTTGCACGTACGTCGCCTTCCATGGCCCCAGTAGGGTCTGATCAGCGCTAGACAGGGTCGGACTCTCCCGGAAAATATGCCCAGCATCCACAACCCACTGCGCTGAAAACTCCTGCCGCAGGCTGACAAAAAACTGTGGATAGCTGATGGTGCTACGGCTGAGAAACTCTTGCGTCTGCTCCACTAGCAGGGAGCCGCGCTCCACGGGTAGCGTCTGCCAGCCGAGACGGCGCAGCATTTGTTTGAGGTAGGTGTGGCGGCAGCGATCGCCAAAGGATTGCAGAGCTGCTTGCATGGCCTCAAGGGGCATCACAAACGACAAGGGGGCTTGCAGCTTTTCTAGATTCCAAACACAAATAGCTGGCTGATTGCCGTAGGCATAGCGACCGTAGTAATCAAAATAGGCCGCCGTAAAGCCCAGATCGTAGCGCTCTAAAAACCTGTAGGGGCCATAGTCAAAACTCTCGCCGGTAATGGCCATGTTGTCGGTGTTGAGCACACCATGGCAGAACCCCGCTACCAGCCATGTTGCCGCCAAGTCCGCCGTGGCTGTCACGAGTTCCCGATAGAATTGGCCATACCGCTCTTTAGGATCAGAGATCTCCCCCAGATGGGGATAGTAGTAGTCAATAACATGATCCAGTAGCTGGCGAATTAAGTCTGGTCGCTTCAAGTAGTGCAGGCGTTCAAAGGTGCCAAAGCGAATATGGGAGCGACCCAAGCGTACCAAAACACTAGAGCGGGTTGGCGATGGCTCATCTCCCCGCCACAGGGACTCCCCCGTTTCAATGAGGCTGAGACTGCGAAATGTGGGCACCCCCAGCCGATGGAGTAGTTCACTGGCCAGTACCTCGCGCACGCCCCCTTTGAGGGTCAGCCGCCCATCCCCTCCTCGAGAATAGGGGGTTGTGCCCGATCCTTTGGTTCCTAGATCGTACAGCCAACCATCGACACCGCGAAATTGGCCGTAGAGAAACCCTCGCCCATCGCCCAAGCGGGGGTTGTACTCCCCAAATTGGTAGCCGTGGTAGCGCATGGCCAACAATGGCTTTCGTCCCTGAAACTGGCCAAAGGCTGCAATGAAGTCACTATCCGTAACGCTGGCAGGATTTAACCCCATCAAAGGCAGCAGATCATCATTGCGAAACCGCAGCCAGTGCTCCGGAAAACTCGCTGCTTGGACTTCGTCCCAATACTCAGTCCCAAGGGAGAGAAAGGCAGGCTCGTAGGCAAGGGTTTGAAAGGCGTGGAGGGGCATAGCGTGTTGTGTGGAGGGAACCGCTCCCCACTATACCGTCTTTGGCGGTAGGGTTCCCCTTGACTCTCCAGTGGACTGGAGACTGAAGGATAGAACTAACAGTAGGTATAACATGCCATGGAACTCAAACTCTACGTCCCTGATATGGCCTGTAGCGCCTGTCGTGACACCATTACCGCTGCTATTCAGGCCATTGATCCGGCAGCCACCGTGCATGCCGATTTGGAAACAAAATGGCTCCAGATTGAGACCACTGCGCCCGAGCCAAGGGTTCGGCAGGTCATCCAGCGGGCAGGCTATACCATCAAGGAGGTGTGATGGCTCAGATTGCCTTTACCCTGCGGGGGATGCGTTGTGCTGCCTGTGGGAATATCGTTGCTACAGCGGTGCGGCAAGTGCCCGGCGTGAGTCAGTGCGATGTTAGCTTTGGTGCAGCTCAAGCAATGGTGACCTACGATCCACAGCGGGTCAGTTGGCAGGCGATCCAGCAGGCGATCGCCCAAGCGGGCTATGGGGCAGAACCGCTAGTGGATACCGACCTGTTAGCTGAGGCCACGGCTGAAGACAACGCCCAAGCGGTAACGATGCAGCAACTGCAACACCGCTTGTTCTTGGCAGGGGGGGCAACCTTAGTGCTGGTGGTGGGCAGCCTTCCCATGATGCTGGGGGTGTCTATCCCATGGCTCCCGATGTGGCTGCATCACCCGTGGCTGCAACTGGCACTGACAACACCAATTCAGTTTTGGAGTGGGGAGTCATTCTATGGGGGGGCGTGGAAAGCACTGCGCTACCGCAGCGCCACCATGGATACCCTCGTGGCCTTGGGAACCAGTGCTGCCTATTTTTATTCCCTGTTTGCCACACTCTTTCCCTCAAGGGTTGAGCAGCACGGCCATGCTCCCGATGTGTATTACGAGGTGTCTGCCGTTGTGATCACGCTGATTTTACTGGGGCGATGGCTAGAGCACCGCGCTAAGGGGGAAACCACCACTGCCCTTCGCAAGTTAATGGGGCTGCAACCGAGCACCGCCCGTGTTCTGCGCGATGGTATGGAGCAAGAGGTGCCAGTCAGCGCTGTTGGAGTGGGGGAGATTGTGGTGGTGCGTCCTGGGGAGAAAATTCCGGTGGATGGTGAGGTGATTGCCGGTGCTTCGACCGTGGATGAGGCGATGGTGACGGGGGAAAGTTTGCCGGTGGCTAAGGGAGTGGGGGACGAGGTGATTGGGGCGACCCTCAATCAAACAGGCAGCTTGCAGATCCGTGCCACCCGGGTGGGGCAAGAGACGTTTTTGGCTCAAATTGTCCGCTTAGTACGGCAAGCCCAAGGTTCAAAAGCGCCGATTCAACGGCTGGCAGATCAAATCACGGCGTGGTTTGTGCCTGTGGTGATTGCGATCGCCATCGTGACCTTTATCCTCTGGTACAGCGTTGCGGGCAATGCCACCTTGGCACTCCTCACGACCATTGGAGTGCTCATTATTGCCTGTCCCTGTGCTTTGGGGTTAGCCACCCCCACCTCGATTATCGTGGCCACTGGCAAGGGGGCAGAGTATGGTGTTTTGTTTAAGACTGCTGCCAGCCTAGAGCAAGCCCAAGCCATCCAAGTCCTTGTCCTAGATAAAACCGGCACCCTGACCCAAGGCCATCCCACCGTTACGGACGTTATCACCCATGGGGCAGAACCACTAGAAGTGCTCACCCTTGTGGCCTCTGTGGAATGGCACTCCGAACATCCCTTGGCAGTGGCAGTGGTGACCTACGCCCAATCCCAAGGGGTAACGCTGAAGGAGGTGACTGACTTTCAGGCGATCCCCGGCAGTGGCGTGGTTGCCACCGTGGCCACACAAACTGTCCATATCGGCACCCAGCGTTGGCTAGAGGAACTGGGGATGGCAACCCACGAGTTCGCTGCCGCAGTGCACACCCTAGAGGCACAGGGCAAAACGGTGATTTGGCTGGCGATCGCCCAAGGGGTGGTGGGGGTGATGGCCATTGCAGATACGGTCAAACCGGAGGCGGCAGAGGTTGTGCGTACCTTACACGCCCTAGGGCTAAGGGTTGTCATGCTCACCGGCGATCATCCCACCACAGCTGCGGCCATTGCCCGGCAAGTGGGAATTGATCAGGTCTATGCCGGTGTTCGCCCTGATCAAAAAGCAGCGACCATTGCGCAACTGCAAGCAGAGGGCAAGCGAGTCGCCATGGTCGGAGATGGCATTAATGATGCCCCCGCCTTAGCCCAAGCAGATGTCGGTATTGCCATTGGCACCGGCACGGATGTGGCGATCGCCACCAGTGACATCACCCTCATCTCCGGAGACCTCCACGGCATTGTCACTGCGATTCAACTGAGCCGTGCCACAATGCGCAATATCCGCCAAAATCTCTTTTTTGCCTTTGTCTATAACGTGGCCGGTATTCCCATTGCCGCAGGCATTCTCTATCCCCTTTGGGGCTGGCTCCTGAATCCAATGGTGGCGGGGGCAGCGATGGCCTTTAGTTCGGTGTCCGTTGTCCTGAATGCCCTGCGCTTACGCCACTTTCGTCCCCAAGTCGTTTCCCTCAGGCATCCCTTATGACCCAGACAATCACATTTTGGGTCACGCTAGTTGGGCTTGGCTTTCTCCTTGGAGTGACCACTGGCCTCTTGCTGGGCAGTTGAGGAGGGCTAGCCCCTAGCGCAACCGTACATAACCTGCTTGTTCGATGGCAGATTGCCCTTGATTGGTCAACAGTAGGGCAGCATAGGCACGCCCCGCTTGGGCATCGGCACTGCCATCCGCCTTCACAATAACGAACAGTCGCCGCGTGATTGGGTAGCTGCCATCTTGAAAAGCACGAGCATTCAGACGATTCCGCTGAGCTGGGCAGCGCGCCGGTTCAACGTAAGGCAGTTGATAGGGAGGCACAAAGGTATTAGCTTGACGACCCAAGGGTAAGGGGCGAATACTACACTGACCAACAATTTCCGGTGCAGAGCCGTAGTAAATCCCCCCAAGAGTGCTTGCAACGCGGCGAAGGCCATCGGTAGTGTCCCGCACCATAACCACATTGGAGCCTAGGGGCCGTTCCCCCAGCACCTCCTTGATAAAAAACTCGACCGTGCCGCCATCCTCTGGTCGTCGCGAAAAGGCAGTAATGGCTAAGTTAGGTCCCCCCACTTGGCTCCAGTTGTTCACTTTACCGGTGTAGATGTCTATCACTTGATTAACGGTGAGACCGGCAAGGGGAAGGTTGTGGTTGACGGCGATCGCCAAGCCATCGATCGCCACTGGAATAGCATCAAGGGGAGTGCCTTGGCTCTGGGACTGCTGCCGTTCCTGATCATTGAGGGGGCGCGACGACTGAGAAAAGGCCAGTTGATTATTCAAGAGCATCCGAATACCGCTGCCAGACCCTGGCGTACCCGTGGGCGGATCCACGTACCGCAGCCGAAAGTTAGGCCATACCGTTTGAATTAACGGATCCACATCGCGGCGAATGGGTGCCCACGTGGTACTGCCCCCATAGTTAAAAACACCACTGGGCACCTCCCGAACTTCAGCAAAGGTCTCAACCGTGACGTCCGGCGTGCTGGGGGTTGAGCCGTCTTGAGTGAGTAGCTCCCCAAGAGGATTTCCCGTCTGAGAATTCAGTAACCGCATCACCAATACCCCCCCCACCCCCACAATGGCGATCGTAAAGATGAGGGAGATTAGCAGCGGCAGCACATTATTGTTATTACCTTGGGACATAGGTAGGATCGGCAAACACTCTGCCCTTAGACTATCCCAACTTCAGCTAAAAACCGCAGGAGCCCTGCCCTTTGTCTGTAGGACAAGGGTCAGGAGGAATGTGGCTCTTGACTTTGATGATGTATCATAGCGCTACGGCTCAAGTCCTGAGTATCTCTTGCAAACTCAAGGTATCGCAGTCGCAAGCCGCTAAGCTGGATGCCACGTTGTACTGGCAGGGGTTAACCTTGTGGTTGTGCCGCCGGCCTACACATCGCAGACTTGCCACAAGTGCCTGCATATTCATCCTGACCGGAGCAAATCCTATCGGTCGGGCAAGATGTTCACATGCGGTCATTGTGGCTGGCAAGGGGATGCAGATTTTATGCGAATGTAATTGCGCTTTTGGAGCTGCCTGTAAACCAGCCTAGAGGTATGGCTGACGCCACCTACGGAGCGTGGTTGGCGTGCCAACTGCAGGGCTACCGAAAGCCCACGCTCTGTTCGTAGGAGGAGCGTCGGGTAGTTTACCAAGTACACTGAAGAATAGTGCTTGTACAGCCTAGTATTTATCGCGTTGTTAGGAAAGCTATGTTATGTCAGTGATTCAGGAGCTTCATCGGCAATTGGTTAAAAAAGAACGCTCCGCCACTGAAATTACCCAAGCCTATCTGGAGCGGATTCAGGCATTGGAGCCAACTCTGCACAGTTTTTTGACGGTGACTGGCGATCGCGCCCTTGAGCAAGCAGCAGCCGTGGATCGGCAGATTGCTGCCGGTGAGACGATTGGCCTTTTGAGTGGTATTCCTTTGGCCATTAAGGACAACCTCTGCACCTACGGAGTTCGTACCACCTGTGCGTCAAAAATGCTGGCTGACTTTGTGCCGCCTTACGAATCGACGGTGACAGCAAAGCTGCACCAAGCGGGAGCGGTTATGCTGGGCAAAACCAATCTGGATGAGTTTGCCATGGGGAGCTCCACGGAAAACTCCGCCTTTGGCTTGACCGCCAATCCGTGGAACGTTGAATGCGTCCCCGGTGGCTCCTCGGGAGGCTCCGCTGCTGCCGTGGCTGCCGGAGAATGTGCCGCAGCCTTGGGGTCGGATACCGGGGGGTCCATTCGCCAGCCGGCATCCTTTTGTGGGGTCGTCGGTCTCAAGCCCACCTATGGGTTGGTGTCGCGCTACGGCTTGGTAGCCTACGCCTCCTCCTTGGATCAAATTGGGCCGTTGGCACCCACTGTCACCGATGCCGCGATTTTATTGGGGGCGATCGCTGGCCACGATCCTCGCGATGCCACCAGCTTAAAGGTACCGGTTCCAGACTATACCCAAGCGCTGCGGCCAGATCTCAAAGGACTGCGGGTTGGGGTGATTCAAGAAACCGTTAGCGAGGGGCTACAGCCAGAGGTRAAAACCGCCATTGAAGCGGCGCTGCAAACCCTCAAAGAATTAGGAGCCAGCCTTCAGGAACTCTCCTGTCCCCGTTTTGCCTACGGCTTACCCACCTATTACATCATTGCGCCCTCGGAAGCCTCTGCTAACCTAGCGCGCTACGATGGCGTTAACTTTGGCTTCCGGGTTGAGGGGGCAGCGGATTTGCTGGAGATGTACACCCAAACCCGTGCCCAAGGCTTTGGGGCAGAGGTGAAGCGGCGGATCATGATTGGCACCTACGCCCTCTCGGCAGGCTACTACGATGCGTACTACCTGCGCGCGCAAAAAGTCCGCACCCTGATCAAAGAGGATTTTGCCAACGCTTTTGAGCAGGTGGATGTGTTGATTTGTCCGACCTCACCTACCACCGCCTTCAAAGCAGGTGAGAAAACTGCTGACCCCCTGAGTATGTACCTGTCGGATTTGATGACCATTCCCATTAATCTCGCGGGACTACCCGGCCTCAGCTTACCCTGCGGGTTTGATGCCACCGGTTTACCCATTGGCCTGCAACTCATTGGCAATGTCCTGCAGGAAGAAACCCTTTTCCGCGTTGCGTATGCTTACGAGCAAGCCACACCGTGGCACCAGCAGCAGCCCAGCTTAGCGATTTAGACGTTTGGCAAGAGCTTGGCTAAAATGGGTCAGGTTGATCGGCAATACTAGTGTTAACGTTAACGGTAAACATCTGCAATGACCACCTATTACTACATTCTTGCGAGTAAGAAATTTCTCACTGAAGAAGAACCCCTTGAGGAAGTCTTTCGCGAGCGGCAGCGCAACTACCGCGAGCAGGGCAAGGAAATTGACTTTTGGCTGGTGCCCCAGCCCGCCTTCTTAGAACAGCCCCAGTTTGCTGAGCACAAGAGCCGCTGTCCGCAGCCCGCCGCTGCCATTATTTCCACCAACCAGCAATTTATCCAGTGGTTGAAGCTGCGGTTGGAGTACGTTTTGATGGGGCAGTTCACCACTGAAGAGGTGCCTCATCCTCTAGCGTCTTTAGCCGAAGTTTAGGTTCAGGGGCAGGAGTGGGCCACGGCGGGATTTTGAGTCCGGTAATCCTGTAGCCAGTCACAGGCAGCAGTCAGCAACTGTGGCAGCGACGCAAGCGGTGTAACAATGACTTCGTCATCTTCAGTGCCGACGGCAATGTAGAGATTTCTTTGTCCTTGGATGTCAACGCTGTAGGGAATGGCTCGAATATCGTCGAGTAGGGTAATGAGTTGCCCTGAGCGGTTCCAGACGCGAACGCTGCGATCGGGGGAGGCGGTGGCAATGGTTTGACCATCGGGGCTAAGGCTGAGGCTGACAATGCTGCGCTGGTGAGCACGAAACGAGCGGCGATCGCCCCCCTGAGACGTCCAGATATACACCGAGCCACTTTCACCCGCTGCCACAAGAGACTGACCATCGGCGCTAAATAGAACGCTTGCCAGCCACCCCTGTTGGGGATCAAGGCGATAGGCTAAGCGATCGCGACGAATATTCCAGACTTCGATGACGCCAGCTTCTCCAGCACTCGCGAGTAGTGGCCGCTCTGGATGAAAACTTAAGCTCCAGATTTCCCCTTTGGCTTGCCATTGGCGGATGTGCTCTGGCTGTTGCAGGTCTAAAAGATAAATGACGCCCTTAGCGTCCCCCGCTGCGAAATACCGCTGCTGGGGGTCAAGGGCAATGGCGTACAGCGGGGCTTTGATGGGCAGTGTCCATGTTTGCAGTGAGTCCTCTTGAAGGTTCCAGAGCGCCAGTTTACCGCCCTTAGTGGCGATCGCCACCCGCTGCTGATCGGCAGTAAATTGCACCTGATTAATTCCCTCTGCATCGAGGACAGGGGTTTGGGCAAGGAGGTGGCCATCGCGCTGCCAATACTTAACCCGGCCATCTTTGCCGCCGGTGACTAGGGTCTGTGCCTGAGGATCTAGGGCTAAGCTCCACACACTGTCCTGTTGCGCCAGCCATTGTACGAGGCGGTTATGGTTAAGGTACCACAGGGTCATCTGACCTCCGCGATCGCTACTCAAGAGGGTGCGGCCACTGGCATCAAAGCTGACAGTGTTCACCAGCCGCTCATGGCCTTGCAAATCACCGAGGAGTTCCCCTGCGGCTGACCATAGGCGTATGCTATTGTCGGTGCTGAGGGTGAGGAGTTCTTCGGGGCGGGGAGTAGTTCCCACAAAATAAACGGGGGCTGAACTCACCTGCCATTGGTTGATCTGCTGCCCATTGCGGTTCCAAAGGCGCAGAATCCCGTCTTTTCCGGCACTGGCCAGCTTGCCATTCCCTAGATAGGCTAAACTCGTCTGCGGAACGGGAACATCCGTTTGCACTCGCCATGCCTGCAATGGCTCTCCCGCCAGCGACCAGATGCGAATCCACCCAGCTTCATCGGCGATGGCTAGGCGATCGCGACCATAGCTAAGGCTGTTGATCGCTTGGCTGGGGGTCGCAATGACATTCAGCAATTCACCAGTGGTGCGCCAGCGAAAAATTTTGCCCGTTGTTGTGGTGGCGGCAATTTCGCGACTGTCGGGGCTGAAGCGCAAGTTACCAATTTCAGCATCCACTGGCGTTAAGCGGTTCTCCAGCACAACCTGCCGTTTCTCAATTCGCCAGACAGAAAGTTGCCCCTGACGGCTAAGCACCGCGAGGCGATCGCCCGCGGGGTTAATGCGCACTAGAGCCACAGCGCCAATATCCAAGGAGTGACTGGCGGTTGCCTCCCCCTGCACCGTCCAAAACTGTACGGTGCCGTCTTCACTAATACTCAGCTGTTGGCCATCATGGCTGATCAGGGCGGCCACAAGGGGGGAGCGCTCACTCCGCCACTGATTGCGGGCTTGAATGCGATCCAACAGGGTATTCAGGACAAACAGAGGGCGCGTGGTGGGGTACTCGCTCAACGGGCGATCGCCCACCAGTGTTTGCAACCGCCGTCCCGCCTCTATCGCCGCTAATAATGCCGCCAATTCTTGGGTTTGGAACTGCTCCAAAATATCATCGCTGGTTTGTTCAAGGGCTAAACTCTGCTCTGTAGTTCGTAGCTCCCCATGGGTTTTAACCAGAATGGTTGCAACTCCAAGGGACATCACCGAGACCACCCCCAAGGCCAAAAGGGCACGTTGGGTAAGGCGACTGGCTTTGCGGCGAGCAGCGTCTAGAATGCGGTTAGCGGCACTGATGGCTTCCTTTTCCTGTCGCTCTAACAGGAGTGTATCTTGAATCGCCTTTTGGTTGGCCTCCTGACTAGCGGACAGGTATTGATAATCTAGATCGCTGAGGCTTTTGCCACTTGCCCACAGGAGAGCATCTTGGAGGGCTTGCCCCCGTAGGAGTCGCGAGCTATCGCTGCCCCCCGATCGCACCCATGCCTGAAAGTCTTCGGTATAGGGGCGCAATTGCTCGAATTGCTGCTCAATCCAGCAGCGATCAAAGACGTGGGCATAGATCGGGTTAAACACCACCAATTGGCTGTGGCGCTGACACACTAATCCTGTTAAGCACAAGGCACGCTGCTCAGGACTGCCATCAAGGGGTAGCCCTCCCTCCTCGAGAATCCGTTGATATAGCCCCAGTAACCGGCCAATACGTTGCTCATCTGCCAGCAGACGATTGCGAATGGTTTTAAGGTGCTCGGGTTCATCGTGGCGCTCCCAATCTTGCAGTAGATGCTGATGGATAAAGTCTGCCAGCAGTGTGGGTAGGGCACTTGCACTCATAAATGGCGCATGGACTTGCAGCAGGCGGCAAAGCTTTTGGGTCAAAAAGGGCTGACCGCCCGTCCAAGCCAAAATTTCAGCAAGCAGTTGCTCCGGTGCATCGCTGAGGTGGGCAATTCCCGCCAGTAGGGGTGTGGCTTCGCTGAGGTCAAACCCACTCAGAGCAATCGCTCGGCCAATGTTAAAGGGTGTGCGCTGCTTATCTTGAATGAGCTGATCGGGGGTGGCAACGCCAAAAAGAGCAAAGGTCAACCGTCGATACTCGGGGCGATCGGCGCGTTGGTTGTAGCAGGCACGGATCCACGCAAAAAAATCATCCGTCGAAAAGGGTAAGCTGAGGAGGCTATCAATTTCATCAATGAAAATTACCAACGGCTCGCTGGTGTGGGGCAGCAGCACCTCCTCGACAAACTCACTCAGGCGTTGAATAGGGGACACCAGTTGGCGATCGCGCCACCATGAGCGCAGTGAGACCACATCACCTAAATGGAACCCTTGAATTAAAGCACCCACAAAACTGGCATACCACTGCTCCGGTTGAATATTTTGACTGCCAATTTTCGTAATATCCAAAGCCGCACAACGGTACCCCATCGTCAGCAGCCGCTGCGTTACCTGTACCCGTAAACTCGACTTCCCCATCTGGCGCGAGTTCAGGATATAGCAAAACTCGCCAGCCACTAGCCCCTCCAAGAGATCCGCATCCGCCTGCCGCTGTACATATACCGGAGAGGCCGTGGGCAAACTCCCCCCCACCTGATAACTTGAGGTTGACTCTAGGGGAATCCTCATTGACTCTGCCCTAGTGTGATTCTAATTAGGCACTGACGCATCAGGAATCGTCGAGGTTGCCGTACTGCTAGGAGTCGCTTGCCCTACCACATATTCTTTTTCAGTGACTTCCCCCACCGCTCCCATAGGGGTCGCTGGGCCGTTATTGACACTCACCTTCACATCCCCCGCGTTGCCCGTGCGGATAATTAATCGTTCCTTGGCCTGCCAACTGCGCTCGGTACCCGCCTCAAGAATCCCCACATACACCACCTCCCCATCCGCTTCAACTTCTAGCCACGATGAGCCCGACAGTGAAAGCTTCACATCAACGACGTCACTACTGGGGGTTGGGGCTGGACTGGGGTCAGTGGCCATGACGGCATTGGGGCTGGCCGTGGGGTCAGGCGAGGATGTCGCCTGATTGGCCGGGCTAGGACTTGGATTCGTTACTTCAGGGGTAGGCACTGGGCGAATATCCGTAATACTTTGAGGCTGGGGGCGAAACAGATAGGCTAACCCCGCCACTGCTGCCACCACCACAGCAAAGTAGGTGAGATACAGATGAATGGGACGCAGTTGAAAACCAATGCCAGTGCCACCCCTTGTGGGCTTATCAATCGGTCTTGCAGATTCGGCCATCGTCGGAAAATGCGCTGCTAAACTTTTGCCATCTAGACCCATCGCATCAGCAAAGCGGCGAATAAATCCTTGGGTGTAGATAGCTTCAGGCAATTCATCTAAGGCACCTTTCTCAATGGCGGCCAGAATGGACTGGCGCACAAGGGTTTTAGCGGCTAAGTCCTCAAGGCTGAGGCCAAGCTCTAACCGTTTTTCATGCAGAAAGGTGCCAATTTCTGTAAGTTTTTCTGCCTGTTGAGCGGTCAAATCGGGCATTATCCTTGGCTCCTACTGTCAGTCTTTGCCGTCCTTGCAGTGGTACACTCTAGCTATTGCCTTCATCCTATAGTAACCTAGGGCAAATTGAGCATGGCGCTATGCATATCCACTCCCTCGAACCCTGGCAACACTCCCACGACTTCCTGATTCGGCAGGAGCACGCAGAACGCAGCACTAACCTTGTACTCATTCTGACTGCCCTCACGATGGTGGCCGAGATTATAGCAGGCAACCTGTTTGGCTCGATGGCGCTGCTAGCAGACGGTTGGCATATGGCAACCCATGTTGGTGCCTTTGGCATTGCAGCGTTTGCTTACCACTATGCCCGCAAACAGGCTCATAATCCTCGATACACCTTTGGCACAGGTAAAGTGAGTGTGCTAGGTGGGTTTACCAGCGCGATCGCCTTGGCAGTGGTGGCGTTTCTGATGATAGTAGAAGCAGCGTACCGAGTCTTTGAGCCGCAAACCATTCAGTTTAACGAGGCACTCTGGGTGGCATTGCTGGGGTTGGGGGTCAATTTGGTAAGTGCAGTGCTCTTAAGAGAGGATCACGCTCATATCCATCACCCTGAAGCGGATTCTCATCACCAACAGGTGCACACCCACTTCGGCAAAATGCACTCGTCCCACGCTGACTACAACCTGCGAGCGGCGTATATCCATGTTCTGGCAGATGCGTTAACCTCAGTGCTAGCGATCGCTGCCCTATTGGCTGCTAAGGTTGCTGGGTGGACTTGGCTCGATCCACTGATGGGAATCCTTGGCGCACTGGTCATTACCCGATGGGCCTATGGTTTAGTTCGCGAAACAGCACCTATTTTGTTAGATAGTGCAACCGATAACAGCCTGCGACTACGCATTATCCATGCCATCGAAGCCGATGCGGATAACCGCGTTGTCGATTTGCATGTTTGGCATGTAAGTCCTATGCATCTGGCTGCGGCTCTTTCCTTAGTAACTCACACTCCCCAGCCGCCGGAACATTACAAAAATCTTCTGCGGCACCTTCCTGCCCTCACTCATGTGACTGTAGAAGTCAATCCCTGCTTGAGCCTCTACTTGGAGTGTTATGAATGCACCGGCTCATGACGCTATGCGTACAAGAGCAGCTTCCCTATCCCATAGCAGAAACAGGGCAACAGGCATGCTCTGCTTGCCCGTCTGGAACGTTGCCAAGTGTAGTTGTGCTTGCTTCGTGTTACCTGCCCAGAACCGTCAAACGCCCATGATGAAGTTCCTCTAGGATAGACCAAGTGGATGGAGAGTAGGGAACTCGAATCCCTGACCTTCGCGGTGCGATCGCGACGCTCTACCAACTGAGCTAACTCCCCTTCAGTATTCCTAATATACGGTAAATGAGGCAACAATTGCCTTAAATTGGTCTTCAACCTTCGGCCAGCGCTCCTCTGGCGCAGAGACGCTGAGGGTATAAACGTTACCTCGGCTCAGGGTAATACTCGAGAGGTTATGGCGCTGCCGTGCGGTTTGAGCGTCTCCCGGCAAGGTGACGGCATACTCAAGGATGTAGTAGGTTTTGCCATCAGCTTTCTGAGAACTGGCGCCAATGAGGGCAGAACTGCGCCCGCTTTCGCTGGGGGCAATGATGTTGCGCAAGAGACGATCGCCTACCTCTTCCGGGGAACCCAAGTCTTCAAGGGATTGAGTGCTAGAGACACTGTTGACCACAACACTCACATTTTCTGTCGTTTGAATAATATCGTGGAAAACCACGTCTGCCGGACCATCCACCTGTACCTGTACCCATCCCCGCGGATAGAGGAATTCATAGCCGTCATAGCTATCGACAAAGGCTTGCAGACCACTGGTGGCGGTACACCCGGTCAAAAGCACCACAACGATCGCCACCACCGTGGCAAGAAAACGCTGTACCATAACATCCTTCTGCTGTGTTCTTTCCTATTGTGGCACCGATGTTGCAGCAGCGGGTCGCCGTAATTCTTCGGGATGGGAGGGGGGAATCCCCTCAATCGTAATCAGAGACTCAGTGACCGCTTTCACAATGGGAATTGCCACAGTAGAGCCGTAGGCATCATCCCCTTGGGGTTCATCCACAACCGCTAAAATCACGTACTGCGGCTGCTCAAGGGGAAACACCGCTGCAAAACTGGTAATACGCTGATTTCCGTAGGTGCCGCCAACGGCTTTTTGCGCTGTCCCCGTTTTCCCGCCTAAGCGATAACCAGGAATATGGGCAGGCTTGCCGGTACCTGAGCGCACCACCTCCCCCAGCATGTTGATTACCTCAGTGCTAGTACGCTCAGAAAAGACTCGTCGGGGTTCGGCGCGCCTTGGCTGCCGTTGCAGATGACCATTTTCATCGTAAAGCCCCTCAATGACGTGGGGAACCACCAGTTCGCCGCCGTTGGCGATCGCCCCCAGTAATTGCACTAAATGCAGAGGGGTCAGGGATAATCCTTGGCCAAAGGCAGCCGTGGCCGACTCAATGGGATAGTGAATAAACTGCTCCGCTGGCTTGAGTTGGGCGGCAGTTTCAAAGGGGAGATCGCTGCCCACTTTTTGGGTTAACCCCAACCGATGCAGATAGCGATAGTAATGGCGCCTGGGAATGCGGTTCATCATGTGAACCATTGCCACATTGCTCGAATAGCCCAAGACTTGGCTAATCGTCAGCGCACCACGCCCCCCCCGCTGGCTAAAGTCACTATTTTGGATCGGCCACCCACCCACCATAATTCGCCCCTCATCCGGAAGCACAGTATTGGGGGTAATGGCATTGAGTTCAAGGGCGATCGCCGTATTGATGGGCTTAAAGGTCGATCCCGGCTCATACAAATCTGAAACCGCCCAATTGCGGAATAACGCTGGATCCGCACGGTAGTACTGATTGGGGTTGTAGGAGGGTTCAGACACCAGTGCCCGCAGTGCCCCCGAGGCTACCTCTAGAACCAAAACAGTGCCCCGCTTGGCATTAAATTTCCGCAACTGTTGCCGCAGGGCTTGGCGAGCCGTCTGCTGTAAGCGGCTATCCACCGTCAGGCGCACATGATAGCCCTGAGTGAGCACCTGAGGATCCGTGGGGGCAAGGGCTGGTAACCACTGCCCCAAGGCATTCATGGAGAGCAACGGTTGGGGGTTGCGCACTTGTAAAAAGTCATTTTGGCTAAACTCAATCCCCGCTTGTCCCTTGTGCTCCCGATCCACATAGCCAACGATGCCTGCCATTAACTCTTGCTGGGGGTAAATGCGCTGCCATGCCTGATTCAGTTCTAAGCCGTCGTAATTGAGGGCGCGAATTTTAGCTGCAACCTCCTCGCTCACCTCGTAGGCAATAGGCACGCCGGTGGGATAGGTGCCAAACTTTGCCAGCAGTTGAGTGGGGGACTGTCCTAGGAGTGGGGCTAGGGCATGGGCGATCGCCGTTGGCTCCACCTTAAAGTGAGATGGATGGGCAAAAAGGGTAAAAACAGGTCGGTCTAGGGCAACAACCGTATCCCGGCGATCGGTGATCGGGTAGCGTGCCAAAGTTGGGGGGGTGTAGTGTTGCTGCTGCTGGCGGGCTTTTTCTGCTAGGGTGTCTCGTTCGAGAACCTGTAGATAGACTAGCCGTGCTGCGACACCGGCCATGGCACCCAGTAAAAAGATCAGAATCAGCCAAATACGACCAGCGGCGATGGGCTTTGGCGTGGCAACTGCTTTGGCCGTCGTCATCGGCACCCTCCCAGCAACACAACCACTAGTAACTAACCCGACGGTGGGGAGCAACTGCGACAGAGGGAATCTGGACGGGGAGCGTTGCCCCTGTTGAGGCTTGATTGGGAACAAACAAGACGCGCTGCGGATTCTGGGGAACTAGACCCTGTGGGGCTTGCTGCACCTGCTGAGTAACGCGGTAGCGTAGCGTTTCATGACTGACCAATAACTCGCGTTCCTGACGCTTTAGCTGCTCCAGTTGATGGTAGGCACGGCTCCACTGCTGCTCGCAAAGCGCTAGCCAACCGTACAAAGGTAGTAGCGCCACCATTGAGCTGGCTGCCGCCACCCCAGAGACCCATTGCAGACCCACCAAGGTTTTTTGCCATAGAGGCATGTGAGTCTTGGGAAGAGGGCGAATTTCGGTGAGGATCGGGGATGAGCCACTGCGCGATCGCAGCGAGCCAATCGAAGATTTTAGTTTAGGGGCAGCAACCATACACTCAAGCACTCCTCAGCATGTTAACGCCATGAATGATAGATGCATTGTAAAGATACCCACAAATAAAGCACTAATGCGGCGGTTCATGCAAAAGTGCGCGCTGCAATTCGCAACTTTGCCGATCGTGAGCGGGGGTTGCTCGCAACTTCTGTATCGTCGGCAACAATAGGTTTACGATTCAGCGCCGTCAATAGGGGGGTCTGCCGCCATGCTTGCTTTACCCGCCGATCTTCCAGACTGTGGAAGCTAATGATTGCAAGGCGACCTTGGGGAACCAACCAGTGGGGAGACAGCGCCAAGAACTGATCCAGCACCTCCAATTCCCGATTTACGTAAATGCGCAGCGCCTGAAACACCCGCGTGGCCGGATGAATGCGTTGGCGGGGCGACGATTTCAGGGTTCGTGCCACCAATTGTGCCAGTTCTTGGGTGGTGTGGAGGGGACGACGTGCCACAATGTGGCGGGCAATACGGCGGGAAAAGCGCTCTTCGCCATACTCGTAGAAAATATCGGCTAGATCCTGCTCACTGTAGTGGTTAATCACAGTGGCTGCAGTAAGGGACTGATTCGGGTTCATGCGCATATCCAACGGAGCGTCAAAACGGAAACTAAAGCCGCGATCGCCACGATCTAGCTGGGCTGAACTCACCCCCAAATCCGCTAAAATGCCATCAAACATGGGTTCAGTCACCCTAAAATCGGCAAAATTCCCCTGCCAAAACTGGACGCGATCGCCAAACGGCCTGAGGAACTCTTGGGCTGCCGCCAAGGCCATGGGGTCTTGATCGATCGCCACTACCCGACAGGTTGGTGCAGCGCTCAGTAGTAGCGCAGTATGCCCACCTCCCCCCACCGTCGCATCTAGATATAACCCGCCCGCCTTAGGTTGAAGGGCATCGAGCACCGCAGCGGCCAGTACTGGCTGATGATAGCCTGAAAACTCTAGATTTTGCATGGTTGTCTATCAGTCTGCGTAGGATTTACCACAGCGTATCCCCTTGGAGAGCAGCATCCGTGAACGATCATCCCCTGAGCGCCCCCTCCCTCAACGTAGCCGATGAACTGCTGGTACGGGATCAGCTAGTGCAGCAGCTTTCAGAGGAACTGTATCAGTTAATGGTGCAGCACCCTGAGTTGTTTGTGCGCTTTTATCAAGCTCGCAAAGCAGAAGCAGCCAATGCTGAAGCACTACAGCGCCTACAGCAGCAAATTCAAGACGTTGAAGCGCGTATTGCCACCTACCAAGAGCAAATCCTTGCCTATCAGCAGCAAGCCCAGGAGCGGGAGTCGGAAGTTACTGCTCTGAAACAGCAAGTCATTGAACTGGGCGATCGCAACCAAATGCTAGAGCGAGTGATTCAGGATATGCCCGAAGTCTATCGTCAAAAATTCAGTGAACGCCTGAAGCAAGTCCAACTGAAAGTCGAGCATCTACAAAAAGAAAATGATCAACTGCGCAGTGAACTGCGGCATATGCAAGCACTACTTGCAGCCCAATCGCGCCAGCAGCAGCACGGTCTTCCCTCCTTACAACCAGCTCGCGTGAGCCTGATTCCCAGCTTTGGCAATGCCTGATCCTCAAGCGCCGCTATGAGTGAGGCTACCGATTTAACTCGAGATTTATCAATTTTTGGTCAAGCCACGTATCTGAACGTACCTCGTTGTTAGTCTTATTGTAGGGATTTCAGAGATAGTTTACTGAATCATTAACATTTATGGCAGCTGGACACAGGATACACGACGATATGAAGAATATATTTATCGTCATGTGGCAGAAATTTGTCGCTTAGTTTTGCCCGCCCCACGACCAATCCCCACTCCTAAGGGTTGAGGGCTGGTTGACTGACAAAATGTTGCCCTCTCATCCCCTCTCCCCTTGTGACAGTAGGAAGGCAACAGAGGTAACGCTGGGTGCGAAGCCCCTCTCCCCCTCTGCCAGAGGGGTTGGGGTGAGGGGTCTGCTGGATGAGCCTTAGGGCAGACGTTGAATTTCTGCCCGAAAGCCATTGACTTCCATGTAGGCTCGCAGTTCGCTGGCTTGAATTTCATTTTGGAAGCTGCCAACTTGGAGTGCCCGCTGCTGACCTGTGTTAATAGGTAAGACTTCTGGCACGAGCGATCGCAACCGTTCTTGATTGGCGATATCCCCCTCCCGCACGTCAAAAACAATTACTCGGAAGCGTCCGCCGGTGGCTAAAGATCGCCCTGACGGGGCTGTATCTATGCCAGTTGTATCCGGTGGTGGCGGTAACTGGTTCATGGTGACATCTGCCCCCACATACCCTATGGGAATTGGGGTACTGGGGACGGGCAAGCGCTCTAGGCGAGTATCAACGCTTTGTGGCTCTGGCGGCGAAATTGGAGCCAGTGTTGTCACTTCTGGCGGGGGCACGGGAATCGGAATCGGCTCTGCTGCCTGCACGCTAGTGCCCCAACCCAGTAGGATCAAACATAGGGAGCCAGCCCATGGCCATTGCTGGCGACAGGAGGAATGGTGGATTGTGTTAGCCGACGGTTTCATTGTGATTCAGACAACGCGTAACGATGGGTGTTGCTTATCCCTTTCTGTGGGGATGTGACGGGGTATGCAAGATTTAGCTCCCATTCTTTGCCACGCTAGGGTGTGCCGGATTTTGGATGCCAACCTCGATCGCGCCCGCGAAGGCCTACGGGTGATTGAGGAATGGTGTCGCTTGGGGTGTGAAGATGCCGAACTCACCGCCACCTGTAAAGAGTTACGGCAAACGCTGGCCGGTTACCATACGCCGGAATTGCGCTCAGCACGGCAAACCGATCACGATCCGGGTACAGCGTTGACGCATCCCCAGGAGCGCGATCGCCAGACGCTACAGGACGTCCTCACTGCTAACTTTGCCCGGGTTCAAGAGGCGCTGCGCGTCATCGAAGAGTATGCCAAACTCACTCACGCTGACCTAAGTGCGGCAGCAAAAACATTGCGCTATCGGGTGTATATCCTTGAACAAGCGTTATCCCCCCAGTCTCGGCAGGGACGTTTGCGACGCTTGCACCACGCACGGCTATACCTAGTGACCTCCCCAAGCGATCGCCTGCTTGAGCGGGTTGAAGCTGCCCTCAAAGGTGGGTTGCGACTGGTGCAGTACCGCGATAAAACGAATGATGACCAAACCCGCTTGAAGATCGCACAGCAGCTACAGGCTCTGTGCCAGCGTTATGGTGCCCTGTTTCTGGTGAACGATCGCGTCGATATTGCCGTGGGTGCCAATGCCGATGGGGTGCATTTGGGACAAACGGATCTTCCTATTGCCCTTGCTCGACAGATTCTAGGGGGCGATCGCCTAGTGGGACGCTCCACCACCAACCCCCAAGAACTCGAGCGCGCCTTGCAGGAGGGTGCAGACTACGTCGGTGTTGGCCCCGTTTTTGCCACCCCTACTAAACCTGGAAAAGCTGCGGTGGGGTTTGACTATCTTCAGTACGCTCGCCACCACTGCTCGATCCCCCAGTTTGCCATTGGCGGTATCGATGCCAGTACTATTAGCGAGGTTATTGCGGCGGGTGCCACCCATGTCGCAGTGGTACGCGCCATTATGGACGCTGCTGATCCACAACAGGCCACCCAAGACCTACTTCAACACTTGCACGAGGGGAACCAACCATGACATCTGCCGCTGAGATTACCGCTGCGGTACGGCAATTGTATAACACCTATCCGTTTCCGCCGGAACCCATTCTCGATGAGCCACCTCCGGGCTACAACTGGCGGTGGTCATGGCCAGCTGCCTATAGCTTTTGTACAGGACGCTATCCCTCCCGCTTAGATGTAGCGATTTTGGATGCGGGATGTGGCACAGGAGTGGGAACGGAGTACTTGGCGCATTTGAACCCCCACGCCCAAGTTATGGCAATTGATCTGAGTGAAGGAGCACTGGAGATTGCTCAGGAGCGTTGTCGGCGATCGCGCGCCCACAACGTGCAGTTTCAGCACCGCAGTCTTTACGATGTGGCTCACTTGGGGCAAACCTTTGACATGATTAACTGTGTGGGGGTGCTGCACCACCTGCCAGACCCCGCAAGAGGAATTCAAGCCCTAGCGAACGTGCTGGCACCCGGTGGGATTCTCCATGTTTTTGTCTATGGCGAACTGGGACGCTGGGAAATTAAGCTGATGCAGCGTGCCATTGCCTTGCTCCAAGGGAGCGATCGCAGCAACTATCCCCAAGGGGTTGCCATTGGTCGGCAGATCTTTGCTGCCCTGCCGGAGGGGAACCGCCTCAAAAAACGCGAACAGGAACGCTGGAGCCTAGACAATCAGCGGGATGAATGCTTTGCGGATATGTACGTTCATCCGCAGGAAATTGACTACACCATTGCCAGTCTCTTTGAGCTGATTGCCGCGTCGGGGCTAGAATTTGTGGGGTTTTCTAACCCGCGTCTGTGGCAGTTGGAGCGACTGTTGGGCACTCAGCCGGACTTACTAGCGCGAGCACAACACCTATCCCCCCTAGAGCAGTACCAACTAATTGAAGCCCTTGATCCGGAAGCCATGACCCACTACGAATTCTTCTTGGCGAAGCCACCCCTCGTGCGTCAGGACTGGTCAGCCGATGCTCAGGTCTTGGCAGCAATTCCTTACCGTCACCCCTGCTTAGATGGCTGGCCGGGGGGCTGTGTGTTTAATTGCCACTACGATGTCATTTACCTGAATGCAGCGGAGCAGCAGTTTCTGGCAGCGGCTAATGGCCAAGCTACCGTTGCCGCTCTGTTGGCACAGCAGCCTGAGGTTTCCCTTGAACAGGTGCGATCGCTCCTTGAGCGGCAGTTGATTCTCTTGGCACCCGGAGGGGCATCATGGCCGACCTATTAACGACACTCACTACCCAAGGTGCTGTTTATGACTGCTCCCACTGGGGTCGGCTGCGCTTAACGGGGGGCGATCGCCTCAAATTTCTGCACAACCAAACCTCCAATAACTGCCTAATCCTCAAACCGGGTCAAGGGGCAGATACGGTCTTTCTCACGTCCACTGCGCGCACTCTAGACTTGGCAACCGTCTTGGTGCATCAGGAGTGGGTCGATCTACTCGTCTCCCCCCAACGGCGGGCGTTTTTACTGCAATGGTTGGATAAATACATCTTCTTTGGCGATGACGTCCAAGTGAGCGATCTGACCGCCAGTAGCTATTGCTATCGGCTGTTTGGGGAGGTTGCCCACACCATTCGGCACACCCTTGGCCTGCCTGAGTTCACCACCCCTTACCAACACGTTACGGTGGCGCAGGGGGGCCGTTCCCTAACGGTGGCCGCCACGAGTGGCCTTGCCCTGCCGGGGTTCACCCTCTGGAGCGATCGCCCCCTCACAGATTGGCTTGGCACCTATCCCCAACTGCAAGACCCTGAATGGGAGCACATCCGCATTCGCCAAGGCCGACCTGCGGCAGATGCCGAACTCACCGAAGACTACAACCCCCTTGAAGCTCGCCTCGGCCATACCCTGTCTTTTGACAAGGGCTGCTACATTGGCCAAGAAACCATTGCTCGCCTTAACACCTACCAAGGGGTGAAGCAACACCTGTGGGGACTCGACCTCAACGGTTGCGTGACGGTACCCACCCCTCTATTTCTTGCGGGGGAAAAGGTTGGCCTACTAACCAGTTGCACCCCCCTAGGGAGCGGTGCTTTTGGCTTGGGCTATGTCCGCACCAAAGTGGGAGGGGCTGGGTTGACCCTACAGGTGAGCAGTAACCGTCAGGCGCAGGTGGTCGAGGTGCCCTTCTTAAGAACTGTTGCTTAAAAATACTCTGAACAGAGAATGTTATAATCCAATCGGTTCGTCCAGATATTCTACTCACCTTAGTGATCGTAAGGAAGGGAGCCTATGGCAACGGCACAGGTATTAGCGTTTATGCAAAAAACTGCCGAGGATGCTTCATTGCGGGATGAGTTAGAAGCCCTTTTAGGGGTTGGCGACGGCAACATCAGTGGTGCTGCTGAACTCGATACCGAGGAATTAGCCGCCCTCAAAGGAGAACTGGCGCCCAAGGTCGTTGACTTTGCCAATCAGCATGGCTTTGAATTTTCGACAACCGAACTGATTGACGTTGTGGACTCCTTCGCCCAGCACCAAGCAGGAGAGCTCAGTGACGATGAATTTTCGGGTATTTTGGGAGTGCCGATCAACAGCAATAAAGCGGATCACAAGGCCAATATAGCAAACCCATTGCAACGGCTGACCCGCTATCTCAGCAAGACCTATCTTGGCATCGGTGCGGATGAGGAGAGCGAATAAGGCTCGTCAACTTTCGGCAACTCTGCGACCTGCTCGCCGTAAATTGCGCCTCTGGTCTCAATGGTTGCTGCCAGGGCTACTGGTAAAGCGTTGGCTGTTAATTAGTACGGTTGGGGTACTCCTAGCGAGCCTTGGCCTAGCCATTAGCGTTAACCTAACCCCTGTTTTTTACACGCTACAGTTTATCGAGCAACTGCTGCAAACCTTGGCACGCTTTGTGCCCAGCTATGTGAGTGGTCCCCTCCTCTTTTTGGGTGGCATTGCCCTAATTTGGTGGGGCTATGCCCGTACCCTTGGCTCCATTACCCAAGTGCTGCTGCCGGACGATGACAAAGCGCTTGTGGAACGATTGCTGACCCATCGGCGCCTAGAGCGCGGACCTAAAATTGTGGCCATTGGCGGTGGCACGGGGCTATCGACCCTATTGCGGGGCTTAAAAGTGTTTAGTGCCAACATTACGGCCATTGTGACGATGGCGGACGATGGTGGCTCTTCAGGGCGACTGCGGCGGGAAATTGGGGTCTTGCCGCCAGGGGATATTCGCAACTGTTTAGCCGCCTTGGCGGATGAAGAAAAGTTAGTGACAGAGCTATTCCAGTATCGTTTTGATGCGGGGGATGGGTTGGCAGGCCATAGCTTTGGCAATTTATTTTTAACGGCCATGACCAACATTACGGGGGATCTCGAGCGGGCGATCGCCACCAGTTCTGCTGTGCTCGCCATTCGCGGTCAGGTTCTACCGGCCACTCTGACGGACATGACCCTTTGGGCACGCCTTGCGGATGGTCGTTTAATCCATGGCGAATCGAACATCACCGCAGCCAAAGGACAAATTGTTGAAATTGGCTGCTCGCCGCCTGCGCCGACTGCACTGCCGCGTGCGATCCAAGCGATTCGCGATGCCGACTACATCATCCTTGGTCCGGGCAGCCTCTATACCAGTGTTATCCCCAACTTGCTGGTGCCGGATATTGCCCAAGCTCTTGCCGAGCGTCGCTGTCCCTGTGTTTACGTGTGTAATATCATGACACAGCCGGGGGAAACCGATGGGTATCGGGTGAGCGATCACGTGCGAGCCTTAGATAAGGTAACGGGCGATCGCCTCTTTGATGCCATCCTCGTCCAAAAATATCCCCCCAGTGCCGCCCACCTTAGCCACTATAGGCAACAAGGCAGTGACGTTGTAGCCATCGATCGCGACGAACTGGCACGCCTCAACTGCCGCTTAATTTTGGCGGATGTGATGGATGAAACCACCCCCACAGTGCGCCATGACTCGCAAAAGCTAGCGACGATCTTGATGCGTTGGTATGGTCGGGTGCAATCCCTGTGAACTCCCCTACTGCAAAGAGGAGTTACGGACAACTCAGTTAACTTGTGCAGGGCTCGGGAAGTGACAAGTCCCGCGTTGTAGCTGCCGCTTGCTTCCCGAAGGGTAAGGTCAGCGTCGAGAAGAGGTCACGACTTGTGTCAGCCAAAGGACATCACAGATAATAGATACCGTCCTAGTGGTGTAAATTGGCTGCCATGCCCCTTGAACTTCTGCGATCGCTAGTATGGATGGATTATCGCCTTGCCGTGCTCTTTACCGTGGTGCTGCCCCTGCTGTTGCTGTTGTGGGCCACCATCCAGAATGTGCCGGCGATTAGCCATCTGCTAGTGATTTATTGGCGTGTGGCGAGTTTGCTAGCAATTACGGTGTATCTAATGATGCCGCAGTGGCCGGTGGCCTACGTTACTGGTTTCATGGCCTTGGTGCTCATTCCCATTAGCCTTTGGTTTTGGGTCGATCTCAACGAAGAAATTAACGATCGCCAAGACTTAATCGGTCAAGTCTTTAGTAGTTGGCGGTGGGCAGTCACGCTCTACTGTGTCTTAGCAGCAGTCGGTCAAGCCTTTTATCTGCCCTGCGCCTTCGTACCCGGAGCGGTGGCAACCCCCAGTTGTCACGTGTGGCTAGAAGCACCCCTCCTGTTCAAGGATATGTTCCATGCCCAAGCGCGGCCGGGCACCCTTGGTTTCTTTGCCGCAGTGGCCTTAGTGATTTATGTGCTGTACCTGAGCTATTTTGTCTTTGTGCGGTTACCTAAGCAGGGGCGATCAGCCACTGGCCTATGAAACGATCGCGACGGCGGCCTCAGCCACAGCAGCCCAGCCAAAACCTTGACTCGTTTCTGGATGTGCTCACCAATACGGTGGGGGTCATGATCTTCGTCTGTCTGTTCGCCAGTTTAACGGCGGCCGTGTCTCCTGCCCTTGTGCGCACCCCCATTGCCCGCGAAACCCGTAAACAGGGCTACTTCTTTGAGTGCCGCGGGAATCGAGCCATCCCCCTCGATGAAGACAATGCCAGCGCGGCCATTCAGCAGTTCTTTCGGCGGGTGAATGACAATCCATTTGTAGATCCGCAGCACCTCCAGCGGCAGTTTAGGGACTTTTCCCATAACACTCGCTACTATACTGTGCGGCTTAGTTTAGTCAATTTTGGGGGGCAACCCATTATTCAAACTCTATTTCAGCCCCGCGATCGCTTTGGTGGCGAGTCCGTTGCCAGCCTTGATACCTCAACCTCCACCTTCCGCCAAACCCTCCGTCGTCTTTCCCCTAGTCGCCATTCCCTGATCTTTTTTGTCCGCCCCGATAGTTTTGATTGTTTTCGCGCCGCACGGGCGATCGCTTGGCGCAATGGCTTTGACGTGGGTTGGGAGCCAATGACTGAGGATCGCGCCATTATTTTTGTCAGCGGTGGCGGTCGCCGCGTCACTGTACAGTAAAGTCTAGTCAATTGCTGAGTCTCAACACTCACCCGAGCAGGCGCCAGTCGTGTAGCATATACCCTAAGGAGGACTCATGCTTGCCAAACGAATACTCCCCTGTCTTGATGTCAAGGCTGGACGGGTCGTCAAGGGAGTGAATTTTGTCAATCTGCGGGATGCAGGCGATCCAGTGGAGCTAGCCCAAGCCTATAATGCAGCGGGAGCTGATGAACTGGTGTTTCTGGATATTACGGCAACCCACGAAGAACGAAATATTCTCATTGATGTGGTGTACCGTACAGCGGATCAAGTGTTTATTCCCCTCACTGTGGGCGGTGGTATTCAGTCCCTCAGCATGATTAAGGATCTTCTGCGTGCTGGAGCCGATAAAGTTAGCCTTAACTCCGCAGCGGTGCGGCAGCCGGATTTAGTGAATCAGGCCAGCGATCGCTTTGGTGCCCAATGTATTGTGGTCGCCATTGATGCTCGCCGCGATCCCAGTGCAGATCAGCCCCGCTGGCAAGTCTATGTACGGGGTGGACGGGAAGCCACAGGGTTAGATGCAGTGGCATGGGCAGTGGAAATGGCACAGCGAGGAGCAGGCGAACTGCTGATCACAAGTATGGATGCCGATGGCACTCAAGCGGGCTATGATCTGGCGCTCACCCGTGCCATTGCCGAGCAAGTGGAAATCCCCGTCATTGCGTCCGGTGGAGCGGGCACCTGTGATCACATTCGGGCAGCCCTGACCGAGGGCAAAGCTGAAGCAGCGCTCCTGGCTTCCCTCCTTCACTATGGCCAACTAACCATCGCCGAAATCAAAGCCCATTTGGCTCGCCATCAAGTGCCCGTGCGGCAATGACTCGGCTGTGACCTATTCAGCCTATAGCTCGCAGCCAAGCAGAGAGCTTGACGCAGACGGTTGCGAAAATTTGGAAAAAATCCCTTCGGCATCAAAGACATCCATACCATTTTCTGAAGCGACGGCTGCAGGATCTTTGATTTGAGCATTACCCTTTCGGTGTAACTTACCTTTTCGGGGATTTCAGTAGGGCTATGCGGGGGATTGATAGCCCGAACTGTCTATACTATAGCTGAACGAGCTGACGATGGCAACGACGTTGCTCGCTGAAACGGTTAAAAACTATTACTAAACTAGCACTGGACTGGGCATAGTAACCGTGTTTGCTTACCTCAAAGGTTGTGTCGTTGACCAGCAGCAAGATGGCTCAAACCGCTCTTTTTTGGTGCTGGAGGTTCAGGGAATTGGCTACCGCCTGAGTGTGACCTCCCATCTCCTCAGAGCCTACCCTCCCAGCAGTAAAGTGGTGCAAATTTTTACCCATCTGATTGTCCGTGACGATCAGCTAAGTTTGTACGGCTTTGGCAGTGCCGCAGAGCGGGAGATGTTTTCACGGTTAATTCGGGTGAATGGGGTGGGGCCCCAACTTGCGCTTGCCCTGTTGGATACGCTTCCCCTGCCGGATTTAGTGCAGGCCATTGTGAGTGGCAATACCCAGCGGCTGAGCCGCACTCCGGGGGTTGGCCAAAAAACCGCTGAGCGGATTGCCCTTGAGCTAAAAGCCTCCTTGGCAGCATGGCGACAGCACACTGCCGCCGCTGGGGTGCCCACAGCCTCTCTACAGGAGGAGCTAGAACTAACCTTACTGGCCTTGGGCTATAGCGATCGCGAGATTCAAGAGGCACTCATTGCTGTAGGCCAAACCACGAGCCTTGCCCAAACGAGTGATCCTGAAGCATGGTTACGGGAGGCGATCGCTTGGCTGAGTCGCTATGCATAAACATCAAAAGGCGCTGCAAAAATTTCTGAAATCCGCTACAACTTATACAATTAAGGTAGAGTGAGGTTCCTCGAGGAATCACAAATTATGATGCTTCCCCAAGATATTATTGGCCAAAAAGTATGGCTAGACGTTGACTCCGAGGATGCCTACTACCCCGGAGAGACGGTGCGGGTTCAAGCCGAGATCACCCAGCCGACTGCCCCGCCATGGTATTTTGCCCGCTACCTCAATGCTCCCCGCTGGCTGCGTACCCAGGGGCAGTGGTTGACCCACCACGAGGCAGAAATGGCCGTCCTGCTCAGCCCAGTCCTTGAGGAACCAGAGTTGGTTGAGGGGGGCGACGACTACGACAACTACGGCGACGAACTCACCAACGGGGGGTGCGATAGCCATCACTAAGGAATCCTCAGCGTTGCATGGCCTCCTTTTTAAGCTGTTTGCTATCTCGCTGAGCACTGGCCGCCAAATCGGCATCCAGTAGGGTTTGGCCAGTGGCAGCTAGATAAACATCATCCAAACTCGGGCGGGATTGCGCCAAGCTAAAGATGGGGAGCATTGCTGTTTCTAGGGCGGCTTGAATCTCCGCTAGGGCAACCGCAGCCTCCGTCACAACCAAGTTTAGGGAATTGCCTTGGTTACGGTTAATGACGACGGATTTTACGCAGGGCAATTGCATCAGTAACGCTTGGGTTGTCTGGGCTTCGCTGTAGGGGGTAAACTCCCGTATCCGCACCGTGATGCGATCGCCCCCAAGGTTAGCCTTGAGGTCAGCAGGGGAGCCACTGGCAATCACCCGCCCCCTATCAAGAATGGCAAGGCGATCGCTGAGGAGATCCACCTCTTCAAGGTAATGACTGGTGAGGATAATCGTTAACCCTTCGGCTTTAAGTTCCCGCAAGATGTCCCAGATCACCTGCCGACTTTCAATGTCTAGTCCGACCGTCGGTTCATCTAAAATCAGAACTTGGGGTTGGTGCAGCAACCCCGCCGCCAGATCAAAGCGCTTGCGAATCCCCCCGGAATAGGTGCCACACTTGCGATCGCGCCATTGCCGCAGATCCAGACGCTCCAGCACTGCTTCAATGCGTTGGGGAATCAGGGCGCGGGGAATATGGTAGAGCGCCGCTTGCAGTTCTAAAAACTCCTGACCCGTGAGAATCTTATCGAGTGCCACCTCCTGAGCCACATAGCCCAGCTTTTGGCGCACCAAGTGAGGCTGAGTGGTCACCGAGAGGCCACAGACTTCCAAGTGTCCCGCATCTGCCTGCGAGAGCGTACATAAACAGCGTAGAGTCGTCGTTTTACCGGAACCATTGGGGCCAAGCAGGCCAAAAATTTCGGCTGCCTCAACGGTRAAAGATACATCCTCAACCGCCGTCACCGCGCCGTAGGACTTTTTGAGATGTTCAACCTTGACCGTGACTGACATGGCACTTGTAACCTCAACGCCGTCATCTTCACATTCTGACAGAATTCCCCACGGCTTTTGGGTACATGCTAGAACAACGGTAGAGCCTTCTGAGAGGAATCGCCATGGCTGCTGCTGACACTGCCCCGATTGCTGAAGTGATGCACCTCACGGGCGATCGCCTCCGCCTGCGGATTCAAGAGCTAAAACGTGATCCGGCCTTTCGAGACTCCCTAGTTGCTTACCTCCACACCCTAGAAGGCATCAGAGCCGTTCACTGTAATCCCCTTGCCGCTTCCGTTACCCTTGAGTATCAACTAGAGCAGATTACCCCCCTGCAACTGCTGGCAGCCATTCAATTGTGGGGGGATGTGCAAATTGTTGGCCAAGGCAACAAAGGACTGCGAAACCTGACCCGCGCCTTTGCCCTAGAACCCGAAGAGGTAGGGCACAAAGCCACAGCCATGGGGGGCTTTGTGGTGGGGGGGTACCTTGGGGATATGGTGGGAGGGATGGTGGGTGCCACAGCGGGGGGGGTGTTTATGGGGCCTGCCGGAGCCGTCATGGGGGTACAAGTGGGCACCTTTGTGGGTGGAGTGATTGGTGCCCGTCTGGGGATGAGCACCACCGAACAAATTAGCCAATTGCAGTTTACCTCCTTTGAGCAGACCCCCCAGCAAGTTGCTAAAGCCCTAGAGGTTCGCACTGGCGATAAAATTGGCGAAACCGCTGGGGAAATTGCCGGAGGTCTCGCTGGGCAAGTGGTGATGGGGCCTGTGGGAGAAACCGTAGGGCGAGTTCTCGGCAGCATGATTGGCTCTCAGGTGGGCGAAGACCTTGGCCGCCAGATAGCCGAACCCACCCCTGTTGACCCCACTCCCCCCTCCGTTAACGTGGTACTGGAGTGGTGGTTGAAGGCCAGCCGCTCCTTTGTGGGAGAAACCCTGTGGGCAACCTTGGGGGGGGTACTGGCGCGGCTCACCCTAGGTCCCCACGCAGAGGCCGTTGGCATCCGCGCTGGCACCCGCATCAGTCGGCAGTTAGACATGAGCGAGCCAGCCCTGACAACCGCCCCCCAGAAGAAGGAAGTATAATCCATAAAGTAACGGCTTATGGATCGTCCAGCACGGCAGGAGCAAACCGATGCTCGATACACTTTTACTCCTCATTATTGTGGTAATGGGGATTGCCGTTGGCTTCAATAGCATTGACCTATTGCCAACGGCGGTGCTTGATCAAGTTGCGAACGTTAGGGGCTTACAGTGGGTCACCGCAGGGTTTGGTGGGCTAGTGGGCATTGCCCTTGGCCTGTTATTGCAAACCCTCTACCATCGCCTTGAGCGCAATATTCGTCAGCTCCCTGCTGATACCTTACTATCGCGAGCCGTAGGGCTAGTGGTGGGGTTGCTATTGGCCAACCTGATGCTGGCTCCCATTTTTCTGTTGCCGATTCCTAGGGATTTTTCCTTTATTAAACCCTTGGTGGCTGTTCTCACCAGTATTGTCTTTGCCTATTCTGGGACAACCTTGGCCGATAGTCATGGTCGCGCCCTACTGCGGCTGGTCAACCCTAACTCCGTTGAAAGCAGCCTCTTGGCAGAAGGAATGATCAAACCTGCCCGTGCTAAGGTCTTGGATACCAGTTGCATTATTGATGGTCGCATTGAAGCCCTGTTGAACTTAGGCGTATTGGAAGGGCAAATTATTGTGCCTCAGTTTGTGCTGCAAGAACTGCAACTGATTGCGGATGCCGCCAATGATCAAAAGCGCAGTCGGGGTCGCCGCGGCCTAGATGTACTGAACCGCATCCAAGCTAACCTAGGCGATCGCATTGTCATTCACTCCGCAGACTACCCAGACTTGACCACGGTGGATGCCAAACTGGTGCGCCTATGCCAAGAAATTAACGGCACCCTTGTCACCAACGACTTTAACCTTAACAAAGTCGCTCGCTTCCAAAAAGTTGATGTCTTTAACGTCAACGAACTGGCTCAAGCCCTACGCCCCATCTACTTACCCGGAGATACGCTGGAACTCAAAATTCTCAAAGAGGGCAAGGAACCGGCTCAAGGGATTGGCTACCTAGAAGACGGCACCATGGTGGTGGTCGAGGAGGGCGTTGATCACATCGGCGATCAGTTGTCAGTGGTGGTCACCAGTGCCCTGCAAACCTCTGCCGGTCGGATGATTTTTGCCCGCCTGCAAATGCCGACCATTGCCTAGCGTCATAGACAACCCATGACTCAAGAACCACACTCAAAACCAGCTAGCCCGCCGCAACTGGTGTCGCCGTGGGTGTGGGGCTTTTTTGTTTTCAGCGTGCTGACCTTTGTGGCGGTGCTGTTGGCCACAGTCTGGCAGCCGACCCTATTTCCCATTGGGCTGGTTAACCCTAATGAGTTACGACCCCTGCCCGAACTGCTGCAACTGCCACGGGGTGATCTCAGTCAGTGGTGGCCTTTAGTCGTTGCAGCGCTGGTGGCGCTCTCTCTCAACATCATTCCCAGTAATAATGTTACCCGCCTTGTCATTCGCTTGATTGTGATCCTGTTTGGCTTTCGCTATCTGCTATGGCGCGGTTTGGCGACTCTCAACACTGCCCATTGGTTTAGCGCCATTGCTAGTATTAGCTTCTATGGGCTAGAGGTTCTGTATTTCATTACCTATGTGCTCTACGTTTACCAAACAGCATGGCTCACGGATCGCCAGCGCTCCCGCGAGGCAAATTACTATCAAGCGGCTGTCCTTGCAGGGGAATATTGCCCCAGTGTTGATATTCTTGTTCCCACTTATAACGAACCTCCCTACATTTTGCGCCGCACTATTGTTGCCTGTCAGGGGATGAACTACCGCAATAAAACCATTTACATCTTGGATGATGGCCGACGTTCGGAAGTCGCAGATCTATGCGCTCAACTGGGGGTGCACTACATTACCCGCCCTACCAACGAACACCGCAAGGCAGGCAACCTCAACCATGCCCTCCAGCAAACCAACGGTGAACTTATTGCTGTCTTTGATGCTGACTTTATCCCTTTCCAAAACTTTCTAAGCCGTACCGTTGGCTTTTTTCAAAATGACCAAATTTCCATGGTGCAAACCCCCCAACACTTTTTTAACCCCGATTACCACGCCCAAAACTTAGGGATTGAATTCATGATGCCGGGGGATATGGAGTACTTTTTTGGCTTTATTCAGCCCGGGCGCGATTTTGGCAACGCTATTATCTGCTGCGGTACCTCCTACGTCGTGCGCCGTCGCGATCTTGAGGCGGTGGGGGGCTACTACACCCGCTGTGTTGTCGAAGACTTCCAAACCGGCACCAAGATGCAGATTGCCGGTTACCGCTTGATCTATCTCAACGAAATTCTGAGCTTAGGGGAGTCTCCCCGTAACTTCCGCGATCACCTAGAGCAGCGGTTGCGCTGGCTGCAAGGCAATATGCAGATCTATTTCTGTGGTGATGATTTACCTATTTGGTCAACGCTGTCGTGGTTTCAGCGCAGTTGTCACCTATCGCTCCTGTTGTACAACTTTAACCCCTTTACTCGCGCTTGTTTTCTGGTGGGTCCCTTTGTGAGCCTGATGACAGGGGTGTCTCTCACGGTAGCTACCTTTTGGGAATATCTTTACTTTGCTATCCCCTATACACTGTTAACGCTGGCAACCTTTAGCTGGGCGACGGAGGGGCGTTACTTTTCGCTGTGGGGTGAAGTGTATGAGGTGATGTTTGCCTTTCCTGGGATGGTGCAGTTAATAAAAATTCTACGCAATCCCTTTGGCAAAATTGGCAGCGTTGTGACGAACAAAGGAACCCTCTCAAATCGCAAACATCTGAATTTGGCGTTTACCTGGCCGCTGCTCCTGTTGGTGCTAGCTTCGGTTTTTGGGATTTTTGTCCGTTATGGGGGCTATTGGTTTGGGGTGTGGCCGCCGCTGGAGTACGAGCGCGCTGGCTTAGAGGTCATGCTGGCCTGGACGGTTTATAATGCCGTAATTGCTTTGATTGCGGTGCTAGCAGCAATTGATCAGCCCACGCGCCGTCAAAGCGATCGCTTTCCTATCTGTACCGTGTGTCGGTTTGAGCTGGGGTCACAAACGTTCTGGGGCTATACCCGCGATCTTTCGGAAAGCGGGGCAGCGCTACTGCTAACCGCCGGGCGGCAGGTTCCCCCGCAGCCGATCCTCACTGGAACCCTGACCTTTTTAGAGCAAGACTTTAAGGTTCAGGCAGCAGTTGTGCGGATGCGGCAGGAGGATGAGCGCAGTTGTCTTTATCTGCGGTTTTTAGAGGTTGATGAGGCCGCTAGCCGTGGCCTTGTCCAACTTCTGTACGGCGGCTTGACGTGGTGGCACAAACCCAAGGCGCCCCATGCAATTGATGCCTTTGGGGCCATGCTGCGGCGACTGTTTGACTTTCGCTCCCTCTTTACGCTGTACAGTTAACCACGTAGGTTTGGCTGTGTCGCTCAAGCGCTAATTGCACGAGCCGATGCACCAGTTCTGGAAACGACAGGCCACTGGCAGCCCACAACTGCGGGTACATACTCAGTGCCGTAAACCCTGGTAACGTATTGACTTCGTTAATTAAAATTTCGCCACTGTCCGGCAGGTAAAAAAAGTCAAACCGTGCTAGACCTGCCCCATCCAAGGCTGTAAAGGCTTTCAGCGCTATGGCTTGAATGGTGTCACTCACCGCTGCTGGAATATCTGCCGGAATCTTCAGATCAGCTCGGCCATCCGTATATTTGGTGTCGTAGTCGTAGAATTCACTACTGTAGGTAATTTCACCCACGACTGAGGCTTGGGGAGCATCATTGCCGAGGACGGCACACTCGAGTTCTCGCGCTACTACCCCTGCTTCCACAATGATGCGCCGATCTAGTTCGGCGGCGGTTTCTAGGGCAGTGGTCAACTGTTGGCGATTCTTGGCTTTAGAAATGCCGACTGATGAGCCAAGGTTGGCCGGCTTGACAAAGCAGGGGTAGCCCAATTCGGTTTCGATGCGATCGCACACCTGACGATAACGGCACGGATCCGACCAAAGTTCTGAGCGGCTGATCGCTACATACCGCACTTGCGGTAGCCCCACCGCTCCAAAAAACGTTTTCATTAAAATTTTATCCATGCCAATGGCGGAGGCCGCCACCCCAGACCCCACGTAGGGACGTTGCATCATTTCCAACAGTCCTTGAATTGTGCCATCTTCACCGTTGGGGCCGTGGAGGATGGGAAACCAAACATCAATGGTTTCTGCCACTGCCGGAAATGACCACAGGGATTGATTCTCTAGAGAAGGCGCTGGCGCACTGACGGTTTCGGTACACCGCCAACGACCATCTTTTTGAATATAAATGGGCACCACCTCATAGCGATCGCCATTGAGAGGATCGGCAAAGGCTTGGGCAATTGCCGCCGCCGATACAACCGAGACCTCGTGCTCCCGCGAGCGACCGCCAAATAGTAACCCAACCCGCAGACGACCCATAATGTAAACCTGTGTTAACGCGACCGTTTCTTGGTACGATTTTCAAGGATTATACAAACTTTGGGAGTTGCTATGGACGTGGGGCAAAAAGTGCGCGTCTGCCGGATTCGCGATCGCGTCGCCCAAGAAGTGCTCAAAAAACTGGGTCAAGTCGGTCAAGTCACGGGCTTTAAGATGACTGACGGCAGTGGAGTCGGGGTGGTGGTCACCTTTGATGATCGCTCCAGTACATGGTTTTTTGAAGACGAAATCGAAGCCGTTGGCTAGCCCCCTGTTGCCCCATTAGTGGTACGTTGTATTGTGGTGCTTTTGCGGGCACAGCGTCATTCTCCATTTAGGTTTGATCGTCCGCTCTCATGTGTGAACCCTTTCGCTCACAGATGATGGCCTGAAGCGATCGCCAGTTACAAAAAATGAACTTACCAAGACAGTAGGCAGAGTCCATGGTCACAACAGCAGAACGAACCAATGTAGGCTTTATTACCCAAGTTATCGGGCCAGTCATTGACATTGAATTTCCCAGTGGCAAAATGCCCGCCATTTATAATGCCCTCCGCATTCAAGGGAAAAACGCAGCGGGATTGGACGTTGCCGTCACCTGCGAAGTGCAGCAACTCCTTGGCGATAACCGTGTCCGTGCCGTTGCCATGAGCAGCACCGATGGCCTTGTACGAGGCATGGAAGCAGTCGATACCGGTGCCCCCATTAGCGTTCCCGTTGGCACCGCCACCCTTGGCCGCATCTTTAATGTGTTGGGGGAACCCGTCGATGAAAAAGGGGAGGTCAACATCAGTGAAACCTTGCCGATTCACCGTCCTGCCCCTAGCTTTACAGAACTGGAAACGAAGCCCTCGGTCTTTGAAACCGGCATCAAGGTGATCGATCTGCTGACTCCCTATCGCCGTGGCGGTAAAATTGGCCTGTTTGGCGGTGCGGGTGTGGGCAAAACCGTCATCATGATGGAACTGATCAACAACATTGCCACCCAACACGGCGGCGTTTCAGTGTTTGCGGGGGTGGGCGAGCGCACCCGCGAAGGCAACGACCTCTACAACGAAATGATTGAATCAGGAGTCATTGATAAAGACGATCCCAGCAAATCGAAAATTGCCTTGGTCTATGGCCAGATGAACGAGCCGCCCGGGGCACGGATGCGGGTGGGCTTATCTGGGTTGACCATGGCGGAATACTTCCGCGATGTGAACAAGCAGGATGTGCTGCTCTTTGTTGATAATATTTTCCGCTTTGTCCAAGCTGGCTCGGAAGTGTCAGCCCTCTTGGGTCGGATGCCCTCGGCAGTGGGGTATCAGCCTACCCTAGGCACCGATGTGGGGGCGCTCCAGGAGCGGATTACCTCGACCATGGAAGGCTCTATTACCTCCATCCAAGCGGTGTATGTGCCCGCGGACGACTTGACTGACCCCGCTCCAGCTACAACCTTTGCCCACCTCGACGGTACCACCGTGCTCTCGCGGGGGTTAGCCGCTAAAGGGATTTACCCCGCCGTGGACCCACTCGGCTCCACCTCGAACATGTTGCAGCCCGATATTGTCGGGACGGAGCACTACCAAACTGCCCGAGCGGTGCAAGCCACGCTGCAACGCTACAAGGAACTCCAAGACATCATTGCCATTTTGGGGTTAGATGAACTCTCCGAAGAAGACCGCCTGACGGTGGCACGGGCACGGAAAGTAGAGCGGTTCCTATCGCAGCCGTTCTTTGTGGCAGAAGTTTTCACCGGTGCCCCCGGCAAGTATGTCACCCTCGAAGAGACCATCAAAGGCTTCCAGATGATCCTCAGCGGGGAGCTAGATGATCTGCCAGAGCAAGCCTTCTATATGGTGGGCAACATCGAAGAAGCCAAAGCCAAAGCCGAAAAACTCAAAGCTTAGGCAAGTAACGATTGGTCGGCAACAGTGGGGTGGGGCTTCCCACCCTAAGAATTAAGAATTATGACTTAAGAAGGGAAAGGCTATGGTGATGACCGTGCGGGTGATTGCACCCGATAAAACCGTTTGGGATGCCCCAGCAGAAGAAGTGATTCTACCCAGTACAACGGGACAACTGGGCATTCTCTCAAATCATGCGCCCCTGCTGACGGCGCTGGAAACTGGGGTGATGCGGGTTCGCCAAGAGCGAGAGTGGGTGGCGATCGCCCTGATGGGGGGCTTTGCCGAGGTGGAAAATAATGAAGTCACGGTTTTGGTGAATGCGGCTGAGCGGGGCGACACCATTGACCTAGAGACAGCCAAACGGGAGTTTAGCGATGCCCAAGCCGCTGTGGCGAAAGCCCAGCAAAGTGGCTCTAAGCAAGCCCAAATTCAAGCAGCTCAAGCCTTCCGCCGCGCTCGGGCACGGGTTCAAGCTGCCGGTGGGGTTGTTGAAATTTAATCTCCTTGGGTTGAATTCCCTCTCTGCTTGCAGCGGGGAGGATGTCACTGAATCTCAAAGGTAACCTTGCCGGTATAACCCACGTAGCAGAAGTTACCTTCCTCTTGAGCATCACTAGGGTCCAATTCCACCCGCACTTGGCTTTGCCGTGGGTAGTTTTCAGGGATAGGGATGACCATGTCATCCCCGGGGTTGAGGCGCCCCAGCCCTGAGCGGATGCTGGAGACTCTGCCGCGCAAGGTCACCCATTTATCACCGTACAATTCAATCCTAGCTCGTGTACCTGGATGCACAAGACGTAGCATTTTCTCATCCAAGAAGACATCGACCCAGCGGCGTTGGCAGTCTAGGACTTGCAAAATGAGATCGCCTTTGCCGAGGAATGCCCCCTGCCGCGCCTCCACTCGCCAGACGTAGCCTGCCACCGGTGTGTTAATGGGAACAACTTGACGCTGGGCAACTTCCCGCTCTGCTTGGGCTAACTGCTCCTGTTGGGCAGCAATTTCCGCTTCAATACCGCGGATGGCGGCCTTTTGCTCAGCAATTTGCAACTTAAGTTCCTGTAGGCGCAAGCGAGGATCGTAATTACTGCGGGTGTTGCGCAGGGTTAAACCCAACTGTGCCGCCTGTGCTTCCGCAGCTAATGCTTCTACGGTGCGCGCCGCTGCATCAACAGTGCGTTGATGGTTGACCACCTGAGCTTGGCTTTGTTTGAGTTCTGTGCGCGCGGCATCTGCTTGAGACTGAGGTACTGCTCCCTGTTGGGCAAGGGAGACGAAGCGCTCATAGTTAATTTGCGCGAGTTCCTGCCGCGCTTTGGCATCGGCAAGCTGTGCCCGTGCGGCAGCCAGTTCCGCTTGCGCAGCCGCAAGTCGGCGATCGCTCTCAGTCACTTCCAAGCGGTGCTGATGGGTGTTATCGGCTTGGGCAGAGGCCAATAAGCCCTGGAGTTCAGCTAATTTAGCCTTAGCGGCTCCTAACTCCCCCCGGCGCCGTTGCAGCCATGTTTTTACATCCTTAGGGGTCATGGCAGTGGTACGGTCATTCTTTAAGATAGCCACCGCCCCCTCTGACGGATTAATCATCTCTCCCACTTGGGCGCGAAGATCCACTAGCGTTCCCTCTTCTGGGGCACGGACATTGACAATAACCCCGTTGATTACGGCATCGCGGCTGGTAACGCTTGTTAGGTGGCGAAATAGAAAGACCCCTGTAAATGCTAGAACACCCACTCCTGTTGCGATCACCACCCCATTGGCAAGGAGCGATCGCCGCACCTTCAGCCGCTGAGTAGAAACAAGTTGAGGACTTGAGGCAGCAGGGATGTCTTGAGATTGCAAGTCTTGTGGCATAGGCCTAAACAAAGATCGTTGACGCATGGTGTACTTCCCTTACTTCCTTAAGCACTCCAGAAACCTACGCCTCGATGTCTTAGCAGATGGCTAGCCTTGGTCTAGAGGGAGTTTACTGCAGGCTTTACTACCTCTATTGAAGTTGATAATTCACGGGTGTGGCATCCGTAAATGTACTAATTTCCTCCGCCCTTGCTCTCAGGGATGCATATCATGGAAGTATTAACGGCACGCATCTATGACCGGTTCTTTCGATCTCGCAAAGCAAGCATGGCTAGTGGTGCGCTCCCAAGGAATCATTGTTGGTAAGTATCACTTGGCCGGCAAAGCATTCTGGACCATTGGCCGCTCTAAGGAGTGCGATGTTATTATTAACGACCCCTTTATTTCCCGCCACCAAGCTACGATTCAACTACGCCCCCGGGGCAGTGACTTGATTTATTTGATCCGCGATACAGGGAGTCGCAATGGTACCCTGATCAATGGTAGTCCCATTACAGAGGAGCGGGTGTTGCACCACGGAGACATTATCATGATGGGCGATACGGATTTAACCTTCCGCTACAGCGGCACAACACCATCACTCAACTCTGGACTCAAAGGGTCGTGAGGGGCGTGTGTCACCGCTAGATGAATTTCTCTGGGCGGTTTTGGGGTTACTGCTCACGGTTGCTGGCACCTTTATGGAGGCAGCGATCGCCCTCCCTAACTTACTCAATGATGACGGGCAATTGGTGCTACCCAGTTCGTGGAGTGCAATCCCCGTATATTCCTTACCGGTCTCCTACCAAGTGGCGGCGGTGCTACTGGTGGGGTGCATGGGAGGACGGCAAGCGGCAGCACTCTCGCAGGTGGCCTACCTGATCCTTGGCCTCAGTGGTTTTCAGGTATTTTCCCAAGGCGGAGGGCTAGACTATTGGCGGGAACCAACCTTTGGCTATCTGTTGGGGTTTGTCCCCGGGGCGTGGTTCTGTGGCTGGCTAGCGTTTCGCTCAGGAGCGGCTGCTCGCATTGAATGGCTCGCCCTCAGTGGGTTAGCGGGGTTAACGATCATTCATAGCTGTGGGTTGCTGTACCTTTGCGCCTTGGCACTCGTTGGCCAGTTAAGTCAGCCTTTAGTAGAACTCATACAGCAATACTCCCTGTGGGCGCTGCCCGGACAATTGGTGATTGTCTGTTTAGTGGCGCTGGTGGCGCGGATTCTGCGACTGGTGTTACTGTACTAGGCCATGGGGAAGTTTACAGTAAACCCAACATATGCAGCGGGCCTTGACCACTAATCAGTTCAATAATGAGGGCAAGAAACCCCAGCATGGCTAAGCGCCCATTCCAGCGCTCCGCCGCGGAGGTCATCCCCCACTCCCAACGTTCTTGGGGGTACAGTTTCACCCGCTTGCGCAAGGTATTGACATCGGCAAAGGTACGGGGCGGCGCAGCAAGGGACTCTTTGACCAACTGGGCTAAGGCAACAATAAACCCAGGGTGATCATTGAGCGCTGGAACCCGCCGAAAGATTTCAATGCCAGCTTCTTCTGCCAGTTCTCGGTATTCGATATCAATTTCTTGCAATGTCTCGATGTGCTCCGAAATAAAGCTGATGGGCACCACAACAAGGGTTTTGACACCTTGAGCCGCTAGCTCCGGAATAATGTCTTCGGTGTAGGGTTGCAGCCATTCCACCGGCCCGACCCGACTTTGATAGGCTAAAACGTGGGGGTTGGGTCGCCCCAGCGCGTTCATGATCAATCTGACACAGGCTTCAATTTGCTCTTGGTAGGGATCCCCCGCCTCAGTAACGTAGCTTTTGGGGACACCGTGGGCGCTGAAGAACACCATGGCAGTGTCGGGGTTGGGGCATTGATCGAGTTCCCGACGGATCAGTTCCGCCATGGCAGCCACGTAGCCGGGATGGTTATACCACGCTGGAATGAGGGTGTAGTGAATTTGACGGAGGGCGGGATCATTTTCCCAGAGGGCTTCGAGCAATCGGAAACTGGAGCCGCTGGTGCTGATGGAATACTGGGGATAGAGGGGCAGAATGACGAGTTTGCGAATGTTATCAAGTTTAATTTGGGCGATCGCCTCTTCGGTAAAGGGGTGCCAGTAGCGCATACCAATGTAGAGATTTGCTTCGATGCCAAGGTCAGCGAGAGCCGCTTTGAGGGCTTTGGCTTGCTGCTCGGTAATGCGCCGTAAGGGTGAGCCGCCACCAATTTGGGCATAGTTTGCCTGAGACTTGCGGGCGCGGCTGGTGGAAATGAACCACGCTAGCGGCTTTTGCAACCAGCGAAAGGGCAGGCGAATAATTTCCGGATCTGAGAATAGGTTATACAGGAAGGGGCGGACATCTTCTGGCCGATCTGGCCCGCCAAGGTTCAGTAGTAATACACCAGTTTGCCCCATAATCCTAGAAATCACCTACATGTCTTTGCGATCGCTCCCTTATTTTGACATACTCCTAGGGGTTCAGAGGAGCAGAACTCACTATCTTAGGATAAGGGGTTTAGCGAGAATAGGTTGAGGGCGCTGTGACCTACGCGATTGATTTTGGCACCAGTAACACTCTAGTAACCCGCTGGAACTATGCGGCTCAGGCGGCAGAATGTGTGACAGTGGCAGGGCTGTCGGTGGGCTTTGGGGAGGTGCCAGCGCTGATTCCCAGTTTGGCCTACGTTGAGGATGCCAAGTTGCCCTTGGTGGTGGTGGGGCAGCAGGTGCGAGATCGGGGGTTTGATGTAGCCGGCGATCGCCGCTTTTTCTCGCGGTTTAAGCGGGGGATTGGCGCAACGGTGCAGGGCTACCTGCCGGAATTAGATGGGTGCCCGATCACTTTTGAAGCGATAGGCACGTGGTTTTTGCGCACGCTGCTGACGGCGTTAAAGCACAGTGCCGGGGATTTTGGCGACTCCCTGATGTTTACCGTGCCCGTGGATAGTTTTGAAACCTATCGCCGGTGGTTATTGCAGGTGTGCGATGGCTTTGCCATTGACCAGATTCGCCTTGTGGATGAACCTACAGCGGCGGCGCTGGGCTATGGTGTGGCCGAGCGTCCCGTGATCCTTGTGATTGATTTTGGTGGTGGCACCCTTGATCTGTCCTTAGTGGAACTGAAAACAAACGACCCGCAGCGCTCACCCTTGGGCTTTATCCTCAAGTGGGGCGATCGCCAGTGGGCCGATAGTGATCATCAACGCCCGCGTACAGCGCGAGTTCTCGGCAAAGCTGGGGTAAACCTTGGCGGTACCGATATTGATCACTGGATTGTGGATTATTGGGGGCAGCAGGGGATTGCCGCCAACCGTTTGCTGCTGCGCTTAGCGGAGCGCTTAAAAATTCAACTCTCCCAGCATCCGCGCGCCCAAGAGGTATATTTTGACCCAGACACCTTTTCTACTCTGGAGCTAAGCCTAGAGCGCGCTGAGCTAGAGACAATTCTGCACCAACAGCAGTTCTTTGAACGGTTGGAGAAGGCGCTTTTGCAGGTACTTCAGCAGGGTCGCCGCCAAGGGATTGCCCCAGAGGACATTGAGGCGGTGCTATTGGTGGGGGGCACCACCCAAATCCCCGCCGTGCAGGCTTGGGTTGGCGAGTATTTTGAGCGCAGCAAAATCAGCAGCCATCAGCCGTTTACCGCCGTTGCCATGGGTGCATTGGCTCTGACCCAAGGCCTAGACCTCAAGGATTTTCTGTACCATAGCTACGGCATCCGTTTCTGGGATCGCAAGCTGAATCGCCATGGTTGGCATCCCATCATTCAGCGGGGACAGCCCTACCCGATGCGCGAACCGGTGGAACTGATTCTAGGCGCATCCACGGAGGGGCAGCCCAAAATCGAACTAGTGATTGGCGAGCTAGGGGATGAGCAAGGGGGGGTAGAAATTTTCTTTGATGGCGATCGCCTCATTACCCGTACCTGCGGGCAACTGACCGTTCAGCCTCTGAATGACACCCCCCAAGGCAAAACCCTTGCCACCCTTGACCCCCCCGGCTACCCCGGTAGCGATCGTCTAAAAGTTCTCTTCTACGTGGATGGCGATCGCCAACTGCGGATAACCGTGGAAGATTTGCTCACCCAAGAGCAACTGGTCACCAACCGAGTTGTTGCTGAACTACGCTGAACCATGGCTGCCTTACCCCAAACAATCGCCCATGTTCGGATTACTGCCCAAAATTGGCAGGAAGGGCACCTGCGCGGTCAAGTATGCGCCAGTCACTACGAGTGGGACTTTTGCTGGCTGTTCAAAGCCAAAACGCTGATTATCTCGCCCGCTTTGGGCCGAGCACTGATCAAAGAACCCCTGAGCCGCTTTCTTGAGCAACAGGACTATCAACTGGAACCGGGAGGCGATTATCAATTTGTGCTTCGCTCAAAATTTTAAATTTTGCTTCTAGCTGCTGCAACCACTCCACCAAAATCGGGTTCACCAACTCAGGGCGATCGTCGTGGGGGCAGTGCCCCGTATCGGCAAGGCGCTCAATACGGATGGGAATGCGCTCTTGGTGGGCTTCAAAATGCTTCACCCCAGATACGGGGGTCCACGGATCCACTTCCCCCCACAGCACTAGGATGGGAACCTGAATCGCTGGCAACAGATCGACAATTTTGGGTCCCGGCGGTGCAGAAATCACCCGCGCAAACACCTCCTTTGCCCCCGTATCCAGAGCTGGGCGATGCAATAGCTCCACCAGTTCATCGGTAATGGCATCTGGATTGGCGTACACTTGGCCGAGGGTTTTGCGGATCCGCTCTGGCTGGCGAATTTGATCGAAAATCAAATGCCCAATCACAGGCGCAGCGACCAAGGTGCGAAACAGGTTCGTAAACAGCGTCTGCATCCAGTTAAGTTCGTTAGGGCGATGATTGAGACCCCCTGCACAGTTGAGAACACTCACCCCTCGGCAGGTATGCCCATAGTCCGCCGCCATCCGTAAACAGAGCAAGCCGCCAATGGAGTTCCCCACCCACACCACGGGCTCACCAATGTGTGCCTGCCAAAAATCGGCCAGTAATTCTGCCCACAGATCCATACTGTAGGCTAGGTTAGGTTTCGCTGAAGCCCCAAACCCCAGTAAATCGAGGGCATAGACGCGGTAGCCCGCCTCTCGCAAAGCAGGAATGGTTTTGCGCCAATGGCCAATGGAGGCACCAAACCCATGCACCAGCACAACGGGTGCCCCTGTACCACTCATGCTGTAGCGAATGCGATGGCCGCGCCATTCCCAATCAGCGGTGGGGAAGGCAGCTATGGCCGAAAGGGTTGAGGTCATAGGAACGCCGTGCCAATTTTCAAAGTAGGTTACTCTCTAAGATAACAATCTTTACGTTTCGCAACAATTATGCCAACTGCATTGATTACCGGTGCGACGGGAGGCTTAGGACAAGCCTTTGCCGCAGCCCTTGCCGATCGCCACTACGATTTAATTTTGACCGCTCGTTCTGCCGCTGCCCTAGACACCTTGGCCAAGGAACTAACGACCTCACGGACGGTGCAAGTGATTACCCTGCCGCAAGATTTGAGCATTTCAGGGGCAGCCGCACAGCTTTATGAGCAGGTGGAGGCACGGGGGGTAAGGGTCGATCTGCTCGTTAACAATGCTGGATTTGGGGACTACGGGGCGTTTGGCGATCGCGATCGCTCCCGTTTGGTGGCCATGGTACAGGTCAACATCACCGCCCTCATGGAACTCACCCATTTGGTTTTGCCCCAGATGCGTCAGCGCCACAGTGGCACGATCATTAACGTCAGTTCCATTGCTGCCTTTCAGCCCCTACCCTATCTCGCGGTATATGCGGCCACTAAAGCCTTTGTGCGCCACTTTAGCGAAGCCCTGTGGGCAGAACTCAAGCCCCTTGGCATTCGGGTGCTGGGGGTGTGCCCAGGTCCAACGGCCACTCAATTTTTTGAGCGCGCCGATATGATGGGCAACCCGGCATTGATAGGTTCCCAAGACTCCCCCGCCCAGATTGTGGCCGAAACCCTCGCCGCCTTGGATCACGATGTGGCTACCCTCATTCCCGGTCAAGCCAGTAATCGCCTCTTGGCATTTGCTGGTCGATGGGTGCCTCGGCAATGGCTGGTGCAGCAGCTAGAMCCCCGCTTCCGTCCCCCCGCTGAGTAGCAGCAGCCCMAAAAACGAGCCACTATTCCAAATGCCATGCAGAATCATGGCCGCCCCTAGGTTTTGCGATCGCCAGTAGGTGTAGCTCAGCACCGTGCCCAAGACCGTTAAGGGCAAGAGATCTGCAAGGTTCAGGTGTGCCACCGCAAACAACAGCCCCGTCAACACCATCGCGCTACCAAGGGGCAGATAGCTTTGCAGCGATCGGAAAAAGAAACCGCGAAAGAGTACCTCCTCAAACAGCGGTGCCAAAACTGCCACCATGAGGTAGAGCAGTGCAAAGGTGCGATAGTCTTGGCTTTGTAAAATGACCTCCAACAGCGGATTCCCTCCCCCTTGGTTTTTCAGCAGTCCCTGGGACAGCAACGAGGTCAACAGTACCAACGGTAAAGCTGCTAGGTAACCGCCACTGCCCCACAGGACGGCACTGCGCCACCCCCCCTGCCACCGCAACCACTGCCATGGGGGCTTACCAAAGCGGTTTAACAGCCACCACAGCAAGCCATACCCAGCCACCATCATCACCCCATAGGTAGCCAACGCATAAAGGGTTTGGCCAAACGCCGAGGTCAGGAGCTGTCCCCCAGTCACCAGCGCACGCAGGAGAGGCATCACCACAAGGCTAAGGGCAAAAAAGGTGGCAAACCAACTCACCATCACCTCCCAAACGGTCGCCCAGCCCCACGGCAGCGGCGCAAAGGCTGGTAAGGGGCTGCCCTGTTGTCGCCGTCGCACATGCTGGTAAATCCACACCAGCCACAGCACCACCCCCAACCCACTACCGATCAGGGGCGTACTGCCCACCAATATTAAGCGTTGAAACGCTGCCTGCGCCTGCACCTGCTCTGCGGTTGCTAAGGCCATCAGAGCCTCGGGGCGCTGTTGCAGTTCGTAGAGCCGCTCAAGGGCACGGTTGCGAAACCACCCCCGTAGCGTCGTTTTAAGCAGCGATTCAGCCTCCGGTAAAAGCTGCGGCGGCGTATCCCATAGCCCGATTAACACCTCTGCCGTGCGGCGAGGGGTGCCCTGAGCCATAGTTGTTAATGGCTGCCATGTCTCAAGGGCGCGATCGCGATCGCCCTGATCCGCGTACAGCAACCCCAATTCGAGGCGCAAGCGCTGGTTTTGCGGGGTGGGTGGCTCCAGCGCTGCGGTGTAGGCACGGATCGCCCCTTGTGTATCGCCCAAGAGGCGATCGCGCGTCCAAGCATCACCAATGCCTTGCCATTCCCTCGCTTGCAGTGTCAAATGGGTCTGCAGAAGATTAATTTGGCTTTGGGGTTGGGGGTCCAGATAGCTACTTAATAAAGACAGGCTCACCAGAGCAGCCACAAGAATCGTCAGAGCGGCCAGCACAAACTGCTTCACAGACATAGAATTGCTAAGAAGGGGGCTTTCAAAACCTTAGCGGAAAATCAGTCTCATGAAGAACTCAACCCCTTCGCTAGGGGGCAGAGGCACCAGAATCAACCCCCATTTGCGTATATTTACAGTTGGCGCTGTGCAGACCCGGTGATAGCCTAAAAAATAACACTTATTCAGTGCCAGCAGCTATGTGCTTTGCAATGATTTAGTGTTCCACCTGTGGCCATACTGCTGATCGATACTAAAGATAGCTATTCTAGTTCCTCACCGCTGCTGTTGTGTGTTTTCAAGGAGAAACAACTATGTCCTTTGCGTTTCAGCTAACACTCAGACAAATTATTCTAGGGTTATTTCTAACGGCTGCCAGTGGCGTTTTACCCATTCTGCTAGCCCAAGCCGCTAAAGCCCAAAGCGTAACCGATAACTTGCAGATTCAGGCCACCGTTAAGGCTTCCTGCAAAATTAATAGCGTCACCAACATTGACTTTGGTACCTACGATGCCTTGGGTACCCATTACACAACCCCTCTAGATAGTAAAGGGTCGGTCAGCGTCAGTTGCCTGCCAAAGGTTCAAGCCAGCATCCAGCTTAAGGAGGGTCTCTATCCGGCAACGGGTTCGACCTGTACAGCTCCCGCTCGCCAAATGAAAGGACCAAGCGCCACAGCCTTGCTACCCTACGGCCTATTTAAAAATTCGAGTCGCACCCAAACCTGGGGATGCACTGCCGCCACGGGGGTAGATTATGCCGCTACCTCGGCTGCGGCAACCTCCTTTGATATCTATGGCCGTATTCCAGCGGCGAACAGTATGCTAGGCATTCTGGATACCCTTGAGCCAGGTGCCTACAGTGATACGGTGCAAATTGTAGTCTCCTTCTAAGGTGCGGTTGCGTTATTGGGTCTTGGCCAGCCTTTGGGCAGTAGCGGCAGTTGTAGGGATGCCGTTGCGCTTAGCGGCGCAGTCCACAGAGTTTTACCTGAATGCGGTGCAGGTGTTTCTGTCGCCGCGACAACGAACAGTACTGCTTACCCTTACCAATACCGGCGAAACACCCCTTAACTTTGAAATTAGTCTGCGCAAGTGGCAGCAAACCCCTGATGGCCAAGATGAACTCAGCGAGGCGGATGGCGGTGTTGTGGCTTTTCCCCTGCTGCTGTCGGTGCCGCCAGGGGAGCAGCGTAGCTTACGGGTGGGGGTGCGGCAGCCGCCCCTTGAGCAGGAGAACACCTATCGGCTGTTGGTGGCAGAGTTGCCGTCCCCTAATATCCCCAACACCCAAGGGGCACAGTTGCGCATTATTAAAACCTTGAGCTTACCAGTTTTTATTGAGCCAGTCACCCCCCAACGCCAAGGAGAGTTTGTCAATGCCAGCATTCAGCAAGGGCGGCTGAGTGTGACGCTGCGCAACACAGGCAATGTGCATATTCAAACCCTTGGCATCATAGTACGGGGAAAGAGTGATCAAGGAGCTGTGATTTTCGAGCAAACGCTAGACTCCGTTTATGTGCTGGCCAATCGTCAACGGGATTTTCGCAACCTTCTCTTACCCCAGACAAACTGTGCCCAAGTCCGCCAAGTTACCCTACAAACAGTGGCAACCTCCCCTACAATTACGACAACCATTCCCACCCCTAACGGCATTTGTTCTTAGGGGCAGTGCTCTTCCCCTGTTCTTGGCGACTGTGCCGCCGCTCTACGCTCAAGCTCCCAGTGAAACGTCTGCAATTTATAGCCTTGAAGTTAATCGCGTTGCCCGTGGCGATGTCATTGTGTTTCTGAGGGGTGACGATGTACTCATCCCGTGGCAAGACCTGTTGCAGGCTGGCCTCACGGAAGTGGGTGGCAGCCGTGAAATGATTCAGGGCATTGAGCACGTTTCTTTGCAGTCTCTGGCGCCTGCCATTACCTTTGAGCGGGATGATGCGGCGCTGACCTTACGGATTCAGGTGGCTGCCGATCTGCTGCCTGCCAATGTGATTGACTTTAACCCAGACAATGCGCCACCGGGGATCCGTTACAGCCAACCCCTGAGTGCCTACCTTAACTATGGTGTCTTTTGGAATAATGTTGAGACCCTCACTGCCGCTGCAGAAATGGCAGTCAGCTTTGGCGGGAATGCCCTCACTTCGACGGTCGGGTTGACTGCGAATGGAGAGTTGCAGCGGGGTTTAACTGCCCTGATCTTGGATAACCGCCGTCAGTTGACCACGCTGACTCTGGGGGATAGTTTTGTTACTGCGGATCTGCTGGGGGGGGGCGGTTTGTGGGGCGGCATTCGCTGGGAGCGCAACTTTGGCCTGAGTCCCTACCTCATTCGCCAACCCGCCTTTGATATGCAAGGGGAACTGGCAACCCCCGGCACTGCCGAAATTTATATCAATGGCTTCCTGACGCGCCGTGTGAGCTTGCTGCCGGGGCCGTTTACGCTTAAGAATTTGCCCTTTAGCGGTGGCTTTAATCGGGTGCGGGTGGTGGTTACCGACGCAGAGGGTAAGCAGCAGGTGTTTACTCAAGGGTATGTGCAGTCGGCGAGCTTACTGCAACCCGGCCTGTCTGAGTTTATTGTGGCGGCGGGGGTCGAGCGCCAAGGCTTGGGGGTGGATAACTTTAACTATGATGGCTCAGTGCAGATGGTAGCCGCCTACCGGCAAGGCGTGCTCAATAACCTGACGCTGGGGGGACGCATTGAGGGGAACGCCCACCTGCTCAATGGCGGGCTGAACTTGAGTACAGCGTTACCCATTGGTACTCTCGATGTGGCGGCGGCCTTAAGTACCACTCAAGGGAAGCTGGGTACCGCGGTGGCGGCGGCCTATAACTATCCAGGGGCGATCGCCTTCAGTGGTGGGGTACGGCTGCGCAGCCCAGATTATGTCACAACTAGCTTACCCCTAGAGGACGATCGCTCGCTGTTGGATGGATTTGTGAGTACAACCTTTAACCTTGGTTCACGGATTAATATTAGTGGTCAATATTTTTTTAATAATCCTCGCGATCAAGTGATTGGTCAGCAGGCTAGTGTGCTAGCACAGGTGCGCTTGCACCGGAATCTCAGCCTGCTATTGCAGGGATCGCGGTCTTTTTTTGGCGATCAAGCACCCGTGAACCAATTTAGCGTGACGCTTAACTATTTTCTCAATAATCAGGTGAACCTCAATACCGGTTGGGTACAGCGGGGTAATCAGGGGGTGCCTTTTGTCAATGTGTCGCGATCGCTCCCCTTGGGGGTGGGCTACGGGTATCAAGGTCAGGTGTCCCCCGTCAGTGACCAAGGGTTAGCTAGTGGGTTGTTTCAGTACAATACCCCGTGGAGTCGCTATCAAGTTGGCTATTCCCAGACAGGCAACAGCGGCCAAACCTCATTAGGGGTAGAAGGCGGGATCGTGGCCATTGGTGGTCAGCTATTTTTCACCCGCCCAGTTCAGGGCAGTTTTGCCCTCGTGCAAGTACCCAATGTGGCCGGTGTGCGCACCTACTTGAGTAATCAGGAAATTGGTCGCACTAATCGCCGTGGGCAAATCCTGATTCCCGATCTGCTGCCCTACTATGCCAATGACTTACGTATCGAGGATCAAGACGTGCCCCTTGATTTTGCCATTGGCCGAAGTCAACAGTTCATTGCACCGCCATTTCGAGGTGGGGCGATCGCCCGTTTTGATGTGCGCCTCAATCGGAGCTATGTAGGGCGAGCTATTTTAGTGCGCGGCAGTACTCGCATTGTTCCCAGCTTGGGGCAACTGACGCTCAAAAAAGATGACCAAGCGGCGGTTTCGCCCCTGAGTACCAATGGCGAGTTTTACTTTGATACCTTGGAAGCAGGTACCTATGCAGCAGAATTGGCCTATGAGCAGGTACGGTGTAATTTTACGGTGACCCTACCCGAGGCTGACGATACTCTTTACCGATGTGGGGGAATTGATATGTCAACTACCCGATTGATCTATCTAGGAGTGCCCCTCCTGTGGCTCTTAGCAGGACTCTCCGCCTATGGCCAAGGCACTGGCTGTCAGTTTCAGAGTGTTACGGCGGTGAACTTTGGGGTTTACGATCCCTTTGCCCCAGCGGCCTTGGATGGCACCGGCCAACTGCGCTTTGTCTGTAGCGGCGGTGGTACAGGCAGCTTTAATAACCGATCCATTACCATTCAGATTAGCCAAGGCAATAGTAACAGCTTTACACCGCGGCAGATGAGCAGTGGCAGCAGCCGATTGAACTATAATCTCTACCTCGATAGCGATCGCAGCCTCATTTGGGGGAATGGCACCGGCGGCAGTTATCAGCGTGGGCCGTTTATTCCGGGTAACAATGTAGTGAATACTATCCCTATTTATGGCCGCATTCCAGCCCAGCAATGGGTTGCCCCTGGCACCTACAGTGACTCGCTGCAGGTCGTCATCCACTTTTAGCATATAACTGCAAGAATTATTTTACTCACTGCTGCTACTGTGCCAGCCAGTTATGTAATCCCCTATATTGTAGGGATTGTCAGAGATACTTTACTGAATCATTAACATTTATGGAAGCTGGACGGCAGGATACACGACGATATCAAGAATATATCTATCAGCACGTACAGCGATTCAGCATTGAACAAGTTAGTCGAGCAGAACCATTAAGTTTTGAGTGAGATCGGTGATTTGCTACAGTGGCAGTAGAGTATCCCAATAGTGAGGCTAGCTATTGCGGCGATGACTTATTCTACTGCTGGCTCTGCAACCCTCAGTCTGCCAACAGTTCTAGATGTTCAGGAACTGAGCATTTACTACCATAATCAGCAAGTGGTCGATACAGTTAATCTCACAATTCCCGAAAAACAACTGGTGGCTTTTATTGGGCCGTCGGGTTCTGGCAAGAGTACGGTTCTGCGCTGCTTTAATCGCCTGACGGATTTAATTCCGCAACTTCAGGTGACAGGGCGTATCTTCTATAGAGGCAAGGATCTTTACGATCCCCAGTGGGACGTTACGAGTATCCGTCGCCAGATTGGCATGATTTTTCAGCAACCCAACCCATTTCCAAAGTCAATTTATGACAATATTGCCTTTGGTGCCCGGGTCAATGGCTACGCTGGCAACATCGATGAGCTAGTAGAGTGGTCGCTGCAACAAGTGCATCTGTGGGACAGTGTTAAGGATCGGCTCTCAGTTAATGCAATGGCATTGACCATCGGTCAACAGCAACATCTGTGTATTGCTCGGGCGATCGCCCTTGACCCAGCAGTGCTCCTGTTAGATAACCCCACCGTCAATCTTGACACCTGCTCTAGCAGCCACCTCGAAGAACTATTGAGCCAACTAAAAAAACGCTACACCCTGATTATGACGACCCATAATCTCCGACAGGCCGCGCGGATCTCTGACTATACAGCTTTTTTTGGTGCCAAAATGAACGCCAGCGGTCATTCGATAGGCTACTTGGTAGAGTATGCACCTACCAGTCTCCTGTTTCAGCGGCCACAGCAAGCACTGACCCAGCGCTATGTCACAGGACGGGTGCTCTGAGCGTCCTTATCCTTTGGCTCATCAGGGCGATCCTAGGCTCAATAAACACCTAAAACACCTAATTGTCCATAATTTCCTATAATTAAGGTCAAGTTTTGTTAAAAATTGTAGTGGCTCCCTTTGGTCTTTGACCTCCCATTCCTTAGATCAGGCGCCAGAGCAACCTTTCAGGCTTTAGTTTTAAGAAAGTATTTTTATATAACGTGTATATTATTGGGAGAGTCAAAGCTAACCTAACTATAGTGGAGATAAGCAAAGAAGTGACTCTTGCCCCTCTTGTTCACTCTTTCTGAGAAAACGTGGGTACATTAGTCTCAAGATGGTTGGAACGGCTGTGGAATAGGGCGTCATGACTATGATTATCTGTTCTGAGTGCTGCCACCCCAATCCAGTTGGTGCTGTTCAGTGTGAAGCCTGCTTTTCCCCAATGCCTGATATGAATACTTGTCCAAATTGTGGTGCACCGGTTCAGTCAGATGCGAATTTCTGCGGTCAGTGTGGTTTTAACGTGCGCCAGTTTGCTATGAATTCATCCTCCGTAGCAGAAGTGCCGGATTTAGCTGCTACTGCTGCTCCAGCGGTGGAACTTACCGCTACTGTACCGGGACGGGGGACGACCCTCTCTCCCCCCCCSCCCCCCCCGCCGCATCTGTTTCCAGCCACAGCGGTTCCAGCAACGCCAATCTATGCCAAATTAATCCATGTACAGACCCGCACTGAGCTAAACATTCCCCCCGGCCGGGTGGTGGTTCACATTGGCAAGCCCAACGATCGCATTCCCCCGGACATTGATGTTGCTGGGTTTCCTAATTCTGAGGTGGTCTCCCGCATCCATGCCGATATTCGAGTGGAGGGAAATGCCCACTACATTGAGGATGTGGGCAGTGCTAATGGTACGTATATCAACAATACTGCGCTGTATCCGGGCAATCGGCACCGTTTGGCACCTGGCGATCGCATTGCCCTTGGCAAAGGAGATTTAGTGACGTTTATCTATGAACTCACCTCCTAGGAACCCTTTAGCGTATCAATAGACAAGAGGCGGTAATAAAACGTGATTACATTGACACTTCTACATCCAGTCCAAGCAACCCCCGTCCAAAGCTGGACGTTTGATAGTGAAGCTGTGATCCGCATTGGTCGTGCTGTGGATAATCATGTTGTCCTCTACAGTGCGGTGGTCTCGCGTCACCACGTTGAACTGCGGCGGAATGGGCTGCAGTGGGAGGTTGTCAACCTAGGTACCAATGGCACGTATTTAGATGGCAAACGGGTACAGCAAGCCCCGCTTTTAGATGGCGGTATCCTGCGGTTGGCTCGATCCGGTCCCAACATTCAAGTCCGCCTTAGCGCTGACCATCAACCTATGCCCCCCAACGCTAGGATGGCAACGATTCCTGAAACAGCTCGTACTGATGTGGAGAAAGGTACCTACTCAGGGGAGGAGGAAGCCGTGGGCACCGACAATGCCGAACCCCTAGGCACCGCAGCAACCGGGATGAGTTATCAGGGCATCATTACCGAAGAGGACGACGATGAGGAGGAAAATTTTGCGGTACAGGGGGAGTTACCGGCGCAACTATTAGCTGAGTGGCGCGCCCCTCCCGACTGTAGCCACAGCCGTGCCGAAGCTGATGATATATTCTGCATTGAGTGTGGCGTGCCCCTCAAGGTATGGAAGACCCTTGGCAACTATCAAATTATTAAAGCCTTAGGCCAAAGTAATACCTATTTGGGCTGGCGCAATGGCCAGACAGCAGTTGTCAAAGGGCACAGCTTGGCAGCCTCTAAGCGCGAAATTCGTGCCTTTCAGCGGCAAGTGCGGCAGTTATGCCAGATGAGCCATCCGGTTCTGCCTAAGTTTTGGGAGGGGTTTCAGTACGGCACAGACTCCTACCTTGTCTCGGAAATGGTCTATGGTCATTCCCTTAAGCAATGGATTAATGATCATGGCGTGATGAATGTTGTTGAAGCGAGCCGCTGGCTGATACCGATTTGCGATCTCTTGACGCTACTTCACCAGCAAGATCCCCCCATTTTGCATTTGCATATTCGCCCATCCAACCTCATCCATCCCTATGTCAGCCGTGAGGCTACTAATGTTGTGCTGGTTGGGTGGGGCAAGGCATCGGTGCTCACCTCAGAGTCTGGTACCTTTATTGGCACGGTGGGCTATTCTGCCCCTGAGCAGCAAGAAGGGAAACCGGAACCGGCGTCAGATTTGTACGGCCTTGGTGCCACTATTGTGTACTTGCTCACAGGGAATGAGCCAGACACCTATTTCCGCTGGGGTGCGCGGGAATACCGCCTGTATGCTGAAGATATTCCCCATCTTGATCCCCTGATGGTGGATTTAATTAACTGTTTGACTCACCCAGACCCGCGGGAACGTTATCCCAATGCCGCAGCTGTGAAGCAGCGGCTAGAGCAAATTGCGACTATAGCTATGCCTGCTCCGCCAGTTTCCAGTGCCCTATGATGCCGCTTCATGGAGGGGCAACGGCGTGAGGTTTTACGCGCAAAGGCGATCGCCAAAATAACGGCGATACAGTTCACAGCGAACCTTAGCAAGGCTGCCATTCAAGCTAATTAGCCCCAAACTGTGGAGCTTAAAGCCAGTGGTTGCTTCGACGGTAACGCCACTCTCGCTACTGACAATGTCGGCAAAGGCCGGTACCAGTTCTTGGCGTTGATGGAGGTGCCACCATTGTCCCCGTAAATGATCGCGGTACAGACCCGTTTCAGAGGCAGCATTGGCCATGAGTTCCGGCCACGTTACATCGTTACGGGCTAAGTGGTATAGCGTGAGTCGAATTAAGTAGGGATGTCCCCCTACCAACTGCTGGAGTTCCTTGAGATGGTCTGGGTCTAGGTTAAGGCCGTGCAGACGGCTTAACTCACAAATTTGGTCGTGGTTAAACTCTGGTAAATCAATGGCGAGGCCGACGTTAAAGGGGGACTGGTTAATATCGAGGGGGATATACACTTCCGTACCATGGACAACAATTAAGCGCAGATTGCGCCAAATGTCGCGGTTTTTCCCCTCTTCATGCCATGCCCGTAGTAGCCCGAAGAAATCACTGGCCACGTCAGGGTATTCAAACACGCGGTCAACTTCATCTAAGCCCAATACTAGGGGGCGACCCGCCATCTGGGTGCCGGGTTTCTGACAGTTGGGCAGTAGATATTCTTCAAAATAAGCTGTGCAGTTATACTTACTGCCAAAAATATCGTCCCAGTAGTCCTTAAGGCGGTTTTCTAGCCCCAGCCGCCGCCCAACTCCGGCACACAGCCAGCGCAGCAGCTTGTCAAGGTCGCTGAAGACGTGGGCATCAGCCAATTGAAAGCTCAACGGGACGGTGCCATAGCCCTCTTGGGTGGCTCGATACATCAGCCGTGCCATCAAGGAGGTTTTGCCCATTTGCCGGGGGGCTTTAATACGAATGAGGGAACCGGGTTGTAGGAGGGTTTCGCGGCAGCGCTGCTCGATGGGAGGTCGCTCGATATAAAAGGCAGAGGCTACTTCTACTTGCCCTTCTGGTAGTTCAGGTTCAGCTACCGGCACAGGGGCACCATCTCCCACTAGGGTGCCAGTTTGCCCTTGCTCTACAGCGGTTTCGTGAATCCCATCACTGGTGGGCAGCACTGGATCAGCAGTGGCATTCACGAGGTCAAGGACTTCTTGAACTAGGCTTGCGGTGTCTGCCGGCGATCGCCAAAAGCGTTGCTGCAACCGATGCAAGTAACCGCGTAGTTCGTAGTTTAGGGGTTGGTCTAAGGGGAAGTTGACCCGCACCGGCAGGATGAACGGACGGCGATCGCTGCGCTGAGATTGCAGTTGCTTAACACTACGGACTTCTTCAAGTACCATCTCACTCTGGGCGGCGGCTTGGGAGAGAAGCAGTAAAAAGAAATCGCACTGCTTCAGAGCGTGATCAATGCGCTCTGCCCATCCTTCTCCCATGCGGATACTTTGGCTGGCCATAAAGGGATGATGCCCTGCGTTTTGGAGCGCTTCTTGCAGCGCCGTGGCCAGTTGCAGATCGGTGCCATCGCTGGAATGGCTGATAAATACGTGTCGTCCCCGAGGCGGAATTGCAGCGGTAGGAGCGGGGGTGCTGGGTAAGGGTTGGGGGGGTGGGGTGGTTGAGGCGATCGCAGTACTACTCGTTGAAGGAGCCGCGTTGCTAACCGGCGATCGCCAGAGGTCTTGAATCGGGGTTTTCAGAAAGGAGCCAAGGCGCTGCCAGAGGGATTTGGGAAGTTCCACCTGCTGCAAGCTTGCCAGTGCCTCTGCCGCTGTGGCAAAGCGTTCGTAAGGCGACGGATGAATCAGGTTATTGACAAACTGGACGAGGCGATCGTTGATCGGATGGACTGGCTCCCAATGCCAGCAACCGTAGGGGTCTTGGGTGAGTTGCAAGGGATTTAACCCCGTCAACGCCTGTACAGCAATCATGCCCAAGGCGTAGAGGTCACTGGCGGGGCGAGGTCGCCCTTGGGCTTGCTCAGGTGCCATGTAGCCCGGTGTGCCAATGGCGATCGTTTGGGCGGTGGCGTCCCCCACCAAGGTGCCACCCCCAATAGAAACCCCCATTTCCTTGACCGCGCCAAAATCAATCAGGACAAGGCGATGATCCGACTGCCGCCGGATCAGGTTATCGGGCTTAATGTCGCGGTGAATCACGCCGCACTGGTGCACAAAGGCCAGAATTCCCAAAGCATCTTGAAGAAAGTAGAGGACTTCCGCCTCCGACCACGTGGCACCGGGTACGAGTTGCTGGCGCAAGACCTGTCCTTCAATAAAGTCTTGGACAAGGTAAAATTCACTGTCTTCCTCAAAGTAGGCTAACAGGCGGGGAATTTGATCATGACTGCCGAGCCGTTCAAGGGTTTGCGCCTCCCGCTGAAAAAGAGAGCGTGCCAAGGGTAAAAAACTAGGATCGGTGCGTGCGGGTCGCAGATACTTGACGACGCATTTTGCCCGCACAGGACGGTGAGTGTCCTCCGCTAAGAAAGTTTGGCCAAAGTTCCCCGCTCCCAAGACGCGAATCAGTTTGTAACGACTGCCAAGGGTTTTACCAATCATGACCACTTCTGCTACGTTGCTTGTTTGTACTGTAACCCAGTTACAGAGGGTTAGTGGCAGCCGCTCAAATTGCCTAATGGCTGTTGATATGGCTACACTGAGGAGTATTAACGAGTTAGACTTCAGCGGTTGACAAGCATTGGCATGGTCTTAATTTCTCCTTTACACTTTGCATGGCTCGATGGTGTGTGGGATGGCGTATTTTCCACCCAAGGCATCATGATTATGCTCCTGATGGGCTACGCCGGCGCTATGTGGCTGTTTCTCTCAAGTGCGCCCAAGGTGTTTACGGTTATGGTGTCAGATTTAGAGCATGCCCGCCAGTTTTACGAGCAGGAGTTACGGTTACCCGTTGCTGATGTGCCACTCCATTACTACTACAACTATGAGCAAACCTTGGGCATCGCCTCGATGGATCCGCTCTATGTGCCGTCAGCCCTGAGCTACAGCAGCCCCAAACGCCCCAGCCCCAGTGATGGGTTGTGGTATCAACTGAAAAAAAACACTCAACTGCACGTGATTGGCGGTGCTAGCAAGGGGGAGCGCAACCGCCAGCGCCATGTGTGTTTTGACCGCGAATGCTTAGAAATGATTTTGTTGCGGGTGCAACGTCGCCAACTGCGCTACAAAATGCGCAGCGATCGCCCGTTGAACTTTTTGGTTAAGGACTATGATGATCGGGTGATTGAAATGGCTGAAATTACCGCACGACCATGACAGAGCTTGAATCATTGCCCAGTCGGGGGCATTTGCTGACAGAGCAGATCAATCCTGCCAGTATCAATCTTGATCAGCTGTCGCCGCTGGCACTGGTGGATCTATTTAACCGCGAAGATCAAGCAACCTTAACGGCAATCGCCAACGCCCGCGATGCCTTAGCACAAACCATTGCCGAGACGGCTGCCAGACTGCGGCAAGGGGGGCGGCTCTTTTATGTGGGGGCAGGCACCAGTGGGCGGCTAGGGGTGCTGGATGCGGCTGAGTGCCCACCGACCTTTTGCAGTCCACCGGATCTGGTACAGGGGATCTTAGCTGGGGGAGAGTCTGCCTTAGTACGAAGTTCTGAAGGGCTAGAGGATTGCTATGCGGATGGGGTTGCCGTGGTGGGCGATCGCCACATCAATGGCAAAGACGTGGTGATCGGGATTACGGCTGGGGGCACCACCCCCTACGTTCATGGTGCCCTAGATGCTGCTCAAGCGGTCGGAGCCTTAACCGTATTTATGGCCTGCGTCCCCCCGTCCCAAGTGCAACGCCAAGCCGACATTGATCTTCGTCTGGTTGTGGGACCAGAAGTTTTGGCGGGTTCAACCCGCCTTAAGGCAGGCACCGTCACCAAAATGGCACTGAATATCATCTCTACGGGGGTGATGGTCCAACTGGGCAAGGTTTATGGTAACCGCATGGTGGATGTGGCTGTCACCAATCGCAAGTTATTGGATCGCGCCCTGCGAATTCTCAGTGATGTAACTGGCATTGAGCGTCCAGAGGCAGCGGCACTGTTAGAGCGCAGTGGGCATAACGTGAAACGGGCACTACTGATGTACTGGAGCGGACTAGATGCGATCGCCGCTCAAGAACTACTGGATCAGCACCAAGGGCACCTTCATGCCGCCAAAGCAGCAGCTACCAAAGCTGAGGTGACTAGTTGAAATGGCTCTAAAACTTGTCCTAGAATAGGAAATCTTTGGTAGTCCCGCACTAAAGTAGGGGGTGGAAAACCCGTAAAGCGGTGTTAGTCGCCAATTGATGTTATTCCGATACTAATCGCTAAAAACTTGGTGAAAAACCCAACCGGCGGTATTAGTAAACGGTATCCGTAAAAAGTAAGCAGAACCCTAGGGTTTAGCCTTGAGGAACTGTGTAGCGGTGGCTTGAGTGCTATTAGCGCTGTTGGCGCAAAAAATCAAGCCGCCCTTGACACCGTTGATCCGTTGGCTCAAGACGCAGAACGTATTCATAGTGGGCGATCGCCGCGTTTACATCTCCCAGTTGCTCTTCGATCCATGCCAAATTGCGGTAATAATTGAGTTCTGTTGGCACAAGGGCAATGAGCTTGATGAGTGTCTCACGAGCAGCGGCTAACTGGTTGGTTAGGTACAGTGCCAAGACTAATTTGGCGTAGGGCTTAGGCGCCTCTGGTGCCGCAGCAATAGCGTTTTTTAGTTTTTGAATAGCTTTGCCTAGGGTTTGCTGCTGTTCGGTCGAAAGCGCCAGCCGCAGATGGGCGATTGACCACAGCAGCATATTTTCATTCAAACTCACAGGCGTGGCCTGAGCAGATGCCGTTGCCACAGGAGAGATACCGGCATTTAACAATTTTTGAATACGTTTCACCAACTCCTGTGGTGTCACTGGCTTAGTAATGTAGTCCACAGCACCTACCCCCCGAGCGCGAATACGGTGCACCGGATCATCTTTGGCCGTTAACATCACAATTGGCACGTGTTCAAGACTGGGCGATCGCCGTAACTGACGGCAAATTTCGTAGCCATCCACCCCAGGTAAATTAATATCCAGCAGAATTAAGTGTGGTGGCTCAGCAATGAGGCGAGGAACCGCAGCCGCAGGATCGGTCAGCGTCAGGACTTGGTAACCAGACCGTTCTAAAATCAAAGAGACTTGGCGCTGTACCGTACGGCTATCGTCAATACAGGCAATCAAAGGACGTTGCTGCCTCCGAACCATACTGCCACCTCACTTTGGAACAAACACAACAGTTGAATGCTTTGTATCGTATCTAACTATCTTGGTCAAAAGCGTGATGTTGTTCGCTCGCTGATGTGATCCTTGTCACCTCCGTAGAGGCCTTAAAACAGGCTGTCGTAGTGCTCAAGCAGATCAAAATTAGGTTAAACTAGTAAAGCTGCGGACGTGGCGGAATTGGCAGACGCGCTAGATTTAGGTTCTAGTACCGCAAGGTGTGTGGGTTCAAGTCCCTCCGTCCGCATTCTTAAAAAAAATGGGGGCAACGCCCCCACTCTAAACATGCATATTCAACTATTCGAACTATTGGTATGGTATGAGCTAGCTAATCGTGACTTCCCGTGGTTCTTCAGGGCTACCCGCATTCGCTTTTTGTTCCATCATTTCTGAGCGAGCCTCAGCCACAAGGTCTTGAAAAGACTCACTGGCTTCGGCAACTGCAGTTTGGGCTTTCTCATAGGTCTCAAACGCCCACATCAAGCCGGACTTGGCAGCATTGCGAGCCTGTTCGGTGAGGTTATGACCTGTCATTGAATCCACAGCCCCCACTACAGGAGCAACGGCAACTGCCCCCACACCCAATGCAAGGACAGTCAGTGGCTCTAAACCAAGCAATAGGGCTTCAAACTCCATGCTGCGGCATCCTCCAAAAGCAATGTAAAGGCAAGAACATCGCACCCATCATAGCAAACCCTAGTGAAGTGCAACGGCCTAGTATGGATCAATCGTCGGACTGCCCTCGTTATGCAGTCCTGAGCCAAGAACAGCGACAGACGCTCCCAACGCAAGCATATAGGGTGTTGCTGGATGTGGCTATGAATTGCCCTCATTCCCAACCCTTGTATCTTAAAACTAGAGAGATAGACCGTCACCCCTTAGATGCGAGACATCGTGGAGAAGCTAGGGTCATCTCTCTGATGCAACAGGTCAAACTCGAATCATCAGTTGGGACAGTAGAACCCGCATGACGCAAGGCTGAGTAAACACCTGATTTACCCCCAGACAGGCGCAAAAGTGATATGCAGGATCAAGAACAATGGATTGGCATTGATGTGTGTAAGCGGTGGCTAGATGTACATCTACGCCCCCAGAAGCAGAGTTTTCGCGTGAGCAACACCGCGAGTGGGATTCGCGAACTTCTGACTCACCTGTGTCCGCCTGAGGCGGTCGCTCGGGTGATTCTAGAATCCACTGGCGGCTATGAGCGGTCAGTGGCGTTGGTGCTGTCCACGCTAGCCTATCCCGTGGTCGTGATTAATGCTCGGCAAGCGCGAAACGTTGCCAAAGCTGCCAATCAACTGGCTAAAACCGATCCGGTCGATGCCGCGATTTTAGCCTGGTTTGGCGAAGCGATGAAACCACCGATTCGCTCATTGGCCAGCGAAGCGGACGCAGAACTTCAGGACTTGGTGACCCGCAGGCGGCAACTGGTAGACATCCTGACTGCTGAACAAAACCGCTTGTCAGGCTTACGCGGAACAGCCCAAGCAGATATAGCAGCTCACATTGCATGGCTCAAAGACCGCATTCAGCAACTAGACGAGCAGATCGCCACCCAAATCCATCCATGTCAGCCCTGGCAGGCAAAACAGACGCGGCTGATGACGGTTCCAGGGGTGGGCAAGGTCGTCGCCGCTACCTTGTTAGCCCTGTTGCCAGACCTGGGACAGTTGTCCACTCGAAAAATCAGTGCGCTGGTGGGCGTTGCCCCATTCAACCGAGATAGTGGGCAGAAGCAAGGCAAACGCGCTATCTTTGGTGGTCGTGCTGCTGTGCGTCAACTGTTGTACATGGCAGCTTTGGTGGCGGTGCGCCATAATTCAGTGATTCGCGTCTTCTATCACCGCTTATTAGCGAAGGGCAAGGCTACCAAAGTAGCGTTAGTGGCTTGTATGCATAAGCTATTAACAATTCTCAATGCTATGCTCAACCATGGTACGGACTGGCAGCCGTCCAACTCAGATGGGAGTCAATCGGCTGTTCCAGCATCATCATTTGCTTGACTTTTAAGATAATCGCTTCTCCCTAGGGAGAAGGGAGCTAAGAGTCGTGTTCCCTCTCCTTTGGCAGAGGACGAGGGTGAGGGCGGCAAAAGACTCAAACCCGAACATCATACGTCTATTCAGCAACGCCGCATTATGGTATTGAAGGCAGACAGGCGGATCTTGCCTTGGGGAGTGCGAGGCAAGGTCGTGCACGATAGCCATCGCTTGGGGCATTTGTAGGCACTACACCGCTGGCGTAACCATTCCTCTAATTGCTCAGGGGTTACCTCCCCAACAGGGACATAGGCTGCCACAACCTGCTCGCCCCACGTTGGATGCGGCTCACCGTAGATGTAAATATCCTTGACCCAGCCACTGCTCAGAAGTAGGGACTCTAATTCTTCAGGGTAAATGTTTTCGCCGCCACTAATAATTTTGCGGCTGGCGCGTCCCCAAATGTAGAGGCGATCGCCGTGCCACTCGCCGCGATCGTCGGTGCGGAACACAGGCGACCCAAAGGGATTGGGGTAGTAACCGCGAGCCAAAGAGGTGGCTTGCACGTCTATGGTGCCATCGGTGCTAATGGTTAGGTGGGCGTGGGGTAAGCTGGAGCCACAGGAGCGATCGCCCCGCAGGAAGTCACCCGCCTTTTGCGCGCAGACCATCCCCGCCGTTTCCGTCATCCCATAGCTTAAACACAGCGGTAACCGATGGCGCTCAGCAGTGTCTAACAGAGAGTTCCACGTTGCTCCGCCGCCAATAAAAATACCGGCTAAGCTCTGAAGCCAGGGGATTGGGGCGTCACACACTTGGTGCAACTGTCGGGGCACAAGGGATAGCCAAAGGTCTGAGTTCGGCGGCATTGGAGCGTGTTGAAGGTCTCGTAGATGGCGGGCAACGTATAGCTGCCCTCCGGTCCACAGCGATCGCAACACGGGCATGAGGCCACTGACATGGTACAGCGGCAAAATACTCAGGCAGTGGAGGGTTGACACCTGTAAATGCTGCTGCACCCCCTGCACAGCACTGTAGAGCGTCCCAAGGGTATGCATTGCCCAGCGTAATCGGCCTTGGCTGCCGCCGGTGGGAATTAAAATCATCGGTGCCCTGAAGTCTTGTGGTGTTCCCTGCGCCTCTAAAGGAGGAACCGCTCCCCATGCCTGATAGCCCCTAGGAACAACGGTGGCCACCTGCTGCCACTCGTGTGCTTGCCACAGCGGATTGGCCAAGAGGAGGGGGGTGTCTGTACTCAGCGCTGCCAAAATGCCGCTGATAAAGTCCAGTGGCTCTGTTTCCGCCAACACCAAAAGCGATGGACGCGAGGCCAGTAACAGCGCTTGGCGATGCTCGAGGGGAAGTGCTACGGCGTGCCATGCGCCTGAGTGCCCGTACCACAGCCAATCCGACGGCGGCGACGCGAGGGGGATGGGGTCAAGCGTAAGGGTTTGTAACACACTTTGCCTAATTTAACAGAACTAAATCGTTAAAATCAAAGGATAGGGAGTGACTATTAGGAGAGTGCAGACTGACTATTCCACAGATACAACAGGTGGCCGCGATCGCTGACCCTAGCCTCAGGCTAGCATGGACTGCTGCCTACGCCGCAGACGATCGCAAGGCGGTGGACATTTGTCTTCTTGATGTAACTGGGGTGTCGTACCTCACTGACTATTTTGTCATTGTTACGGGACTGTCTAAAACGCAGGTGCGAGCCATTTACCAAGCGGTGGAGGAGGCTGCTCAAACCCACTGCCAACGACAACCGCAGCATACGGAAGGCCAAGACAACTGTTCATGGGTGCTGATGGACTACGGGGATGTGATTGTCCATATCCAACTCCCGAAGGAACGCCAATACTATAACTTAGAAGCGTTTTGGGGACATGCCCGGCGCATCCCCTTTGAGCCGCTGGTCACCACCTAGGGACACATGCCATGACGCAACTGCCATGGTGGAAGTGGTTTCTTTTGGCACTACCACTGGTGGCGATCGCCTTGCTGGTTCTCATTGCCGCCTCGATCCAAATTCATGCGTGGGGACTAAGTTGGCTGTGGGTGGTGGTGGTGGTGGTTCTCATTCTCTGGCGGTGGGGGGTAGCCCATTGGCTGGTGGAAACCCAAGCAACGCCAGCGCTACCAGAATTGCTCAACGGTGGCGATCGCACCGCCCAAGATCAGCAGGCACTGCAAATTCTACAGGATATTTTGGCCAAGAGTCGTGACGATGTTCCCCCGTGGGAAAATTGGCTCCTGTTTTGGCAGCGGGCACACACCCTTGTCAATGGTATTGCTCATGTGTATTACCCCAATAGTCAACGCCCATTGCTGCACATCTATGTGCCCCAAGCCTATCGCCTCCTGCGGGATACGGTGGAGGATGTGGATCGCTGGCTGCAAACCCTCGACCCCATTTTGTCACGGGTGACGGTGGGGCAAGCGGTACGCGCCTACGAACTCTCTCGCCAATGGGCACCCGCTGCCCGCTGGGGGGTCACCGCATGGCAACTTTCCCAGTGGCTGCTGAACCCCAGCGTTGCCCTGACCAACACCCTCACTCAGGGGCAACAGCAAAAAGCCAACCAAGCCCTAATTGCCAATTTAGGCTTAACCCTGCGCGAACAAACCCTCAAAGCCCTCGGCTTACGGGCGATCGCCCTGTACAGTGGCGCGGTTCCCTCCCTTGACCTACCATCTCCTAGTCTTCAGACTGGCACTCTCCAAGATATCCTCGAAGAAACCCTGCCCCTCACCCGGGCTGAGACCGATCCGGTGAATGTGTTTTTGGTGGGGCGCACAGGAGCCGGCAAAAGTAGCCTCATTAATAGCTTGTTTGCGGCTCCCACTGCGGATGTTTCCCCCCTGCCCAATACCGCAGAGATTCGCCAGTATCGTTGGCAAGCGGATTTGATGTTGTGGGACACCCCCGGCTACGAAGACATTCAGGGTGCGGATATTCAAGCTCGTCTGCGGCAACTACTGCCACGGATGGATGTGGTGCTCCTACTCACGCCGGCACTGGATCCTGCCCTTGCCCCAGATTTGGTGGCCTTAGACATTATTCGTCAGCAGGTTGCGGATCTGCCGATTGTGGTGGTGGTTACTCAAGTTGATCGGTTGCGCCCTTTGCGGGAGTGGGATCCGCCCTACGATTGGCAGCGGGGTAGCCGTGCAAAAGAAGTGAGTATCCGTGAGGCTGTGGCCTATCGTCAGCAGCAATTTGCCCCCTATACCCCCCATCTCTTCCCTATCGTTAATGTCACGGATGAGCGCAGGGCATGGGGGCTACCCGAGTTGAGCGATACCGTACTCCGTCTGGTCAACCCAGCAAAACAGATCCGTATGGCACGGTGGCTCAAGGATCGCCAGACCCGCCTCCATGCAGCGTCGCGATTGATCGACACCTACTGTAGCCGTATCACCACCAGCCAAGGGGTGGCAGACTTACTCAAACGCCCTGTCCTGCAGTTTCTATCGACAATGCTGACGGGGTCGCCCGCTGCGGCGTGGCTGTTGGCGGAAAAGCTGCCCCTTGAGCAGTTGCCGGTGATTCTGTGCAAGTTGCAACTGGCCTACGAGCTTTATACCCTGCTGCAAACGCCGGGCGATCGCCTCGAAGTGACTCCCCGCTCCTTTGACCTGAGAGAGATTGCCCCCCTTGTGCTGCATACCCGTGCGCCCCTTGAGCAGGATACGTGGGCAACAGGGCACACCCTCGTTGAATACTGGAGCCAAGCCCAACCCTCGCAGTCTCTAATGGCTCGTTACAATAATTACTGGCAGCGATTTCGTGCCTAACGCCTAGGAAGCCCCTGCAACATTAATCCCAGAAAATAGGTAAAGATGGGAGAAGTCAGTCTCGTTCTTTGCCATGGAATCATCCTCTGTGAGTCCTGCTCCCCCTTGGCACCACCTCAGTGCCGATGCTGTGATCGCTCAGTTAGGGAGCGATCGCCACCAAGGACTAAGCCATGAGGCCATTCAACAGCGACAGGCGCAGTACGGTCGTAATGAACTCATTGAAAGTGGCCGGCGACCTAAGTGGCAGATTTTGCTGGATCAGTTTCGCAATATTATGCTGATCATGCTCCTTGTGGTGGCGGTCATTTCTGGGGTGTTAGATATTGTTGAGGCCCTCGAAGAGCAGACAATCCCGTTTCCTAAAGATGCGATCGCCATTTTAGTGGTCGTTATCCTCAACGGCATTCTTGGGTATGTTCAGGAAGCCCGCGCCGAGGACGCCTTAGCCGCCCTCAAAAGTATGGCCGCCCCCAAAGTGCGGGTGCTCCGCGAAGGAAAAATTACTGAAATTGACTCGCCAGAACTGGTGGTGGGGGATATTTTCTTTCTGGAAGCAGGGGTGAAGGTGGCTGCCGATGGCCGCCTGATCGAGGCTGTTAACCTACAAATTCGCGAAGCGGCTCTCACCGGTGAGGCAGAAGCCGCCAGTAAAAATGCTGACAAACTCTTACCAGAGGATACGGAACTGGGCGATCGCGACAACTTGGTGTTTGCGGGTACTGAAGTCAACCAAGGGCGCGGGGTCGCTGTGGTTACCGCCATTGGCATGAACACTGAACTGGGTAAAATTGCCGCTGCCTTAGACGCCGTTGAGCAGGAACCCACCCCCCTGCAAAAACGAATGACAGAACTGGGGAATCGGCTGGTGTGGATCGCCCTTGTCCTTGTGGCTATCGTGGTTGTGGGGGGCACTCTTTACGATAGAGCCTTGTTCGGGCACCTTGTTGAAGTCTCCCTGAGTATGGCCGTCGCAGTGATTCCCGAAGGCTTGCCTGCGGTGATTACCGTCACCCTTGCCCTAGGCACCCAGCGAATGGTGAAACGCCATGCCCTCATCCGCCGCTTGCCAACCGTGGAAACCCTTGGGAGCGTCACCACGATCTGCTCCGATAAAACCGGCACCCTGACCCAAAATAAAATGGTGGTGCAGGCGATCGCCACCCCATCCTACCGCGCTAAGGTCAGCGGCCATGGCTATGATCCCACAGGCGAATTTTACGATATAAGCGCCACGAGTGCCGATGCGCTGTACGAACGCCAACTGCTGCTGCTGGCCGGTGCCTTGTGTAACGATGCGCTGCTGAAGCAGCACGCTGCCGAGTGGGTTATTTTAGGAGACCCCACTGAAGGGGCGCTGTTGCCCCTTGCCCTCAAAGGAGGGCTAGACCCCAGTGCTCTGCGGCACAATGCTGAGCGCGTGGTTGAATTTCCCTTTGATGCCGATCGCAAGCGCATGAGCGTCGTGTATCGCACCAGTTCTATCCCTGACTTGCCAACCGATGCCCCCTACTGGATGGCCACAAAAGGTTCTCCCGAGCTAACCCTAGAGCGATGCCAATGGCAACAGGTTGGAACGGCGGTGACACCGCTGACCCCCGAGAACCGCCAACACGTTCTTGCAGCAAACAACGACTTAGCGGCGCAAGGGTTACGGGTGTTAGGGCTTGCCTACCGCTACTGGGCAGAGCCACCGGCGGCTGATGCCGTTGAGTCCAGCGAACAAGATCTGGTCTGGTTGGGTTTAGTGGGCATCTTGGATCCACCGCGCCCCGAAGTCCTAGAGGCCGTGGCCACCTGCCGCACCGCAGGCATTCGCCCGATCATGATTACTGGGGATCATCAACTCACTGCCAAAGCCATTGCCAGCCAAATTGGTATCTGTGACTGGGGCGATCGCGCCCTCACCGGTCGGGACATTGAAAAATTCACCCCCGCAGAGCTGGATGCTGCCACCCTAGAGGTCAACGTCTATGCGCGGGTCTCACCCGAACACAAGCTGCGGATTGTTAAATCCCTACAGCACCACGGTGATATTGTGGCCATGACCGGCGACGGGGTCAACGATGCCCCTGCCCTCAAGCAAGCGGATATTGGGGTTGCCATGGGCATCACAGGCACCGATGTGACCAAGGAAGCCAGCGATATGGTGCTCTTGGACGATAACTTTGCCACCATCGTTGCGGCCACAGAAGAAGGTCGAATTATTTACAGCAACATTCGCCGCTTCATTAAGTACATCCTTGGCTCGAATATTGGCGAGGTTATTACCATTGCCTCCTCACCCCTGTTGGGCTTAGGGGGAGTGCCCTTAACTCCTTTGCAAATTCTCTGGATGAACCTTGTAACCGATGGCTTGCCCGCCCTTGCCTTGGCGGTTGAACCCGGAGATCCCGATGTGATGAAACGCCCCCCYATCCCCCCCAATGAAAGTATTTTTGGCCGCGGCTTGGGATCCTACATGGTGCGGGTTGGGCTGATTTTAGCCATCGTCAGTATTACCCTCATGGTCTGGGCCTACGGCTATACCGCCACCCATCCAGTAGAGGGGCTGGAACCCGACCGCTGGGCCACCATGGTCTTTACGACCCTCTGCCTTGCCCAGATGGGTCATGCCCTTGCCGTGCGCTCCACAAGCCGCCTCACCCTAGAAATGAGCCCAAGGTCTAACCCCTACATTTGGGTCTCAGTCATCTTGACCACCTGTTTACAACTTTTACTGATCTATGTGCCAGCCCTGCGACGGTTTTTTGGCACTCACCTACTGTCCGCCACCGAGTTAGCGGTTTGTATTGGCTTTAGCTCCCTTGTATTTGTGTGGGTCGAGCTAGAAAAATTACTGCTACGCTTCCTGAGGAAGCGCGCCCCCCTTGAGTTGTAATGCTTTAATCGCCTGTGAACCCACACTAGGTATTGAGCACCTCTAGAATCTGGTGGCTGAGGTGGCGTAATTGCTGTTGTAGCTCTAGCAAGGGCAAGTTGTTGCCACTGAAGATGCCGCCGCCAATGCTGCTAAAGCGCCACTGCTCACTCATATAACTAAAGCCAACGATGTCTAGCCCAATGGCGCGGCGCTGGGGTATCTCGGAATCGCTATAGAGGCGAATCTGCAGCAGCAGACTACGGGCTTGCCAGCGGCGGCTCCACCCAGGCAGATGGAAGCCAATGTCAATGGAGTCCGGATCCATGAGATCGCGGGTGTGGGGATCATCTGCCCATGGCTGTAAGTCTGCACGCAAATCGCCATTGCACTGCTTAAACAGGTGGACGATCGCCCCCAGTTTACTGGCCATTTGCAGGGTAACGGCTTGCTCCGCTGCATTCACCTTTGTGTTCTCCACAACACCTTTGCTTCCCAAGGTTAGCGAGGAGATACGGCTTGATCAACTGCTGGGGGGGTGGCAGGAGCGGTTGCGGGTGTTAGGGGACGGTCTAGGCGCGGTTGCCCCACCGAGTAGGTAAGGGCATAGCTTTGCACTAACAACCAGAACCAAAGGGAGGGGGCAAGGGGTTCTAACCATGGCTGAGCGTGCCGGACAAGGGGCGGCAACCAAGGGGCAAACAGTGCATGGTACACCGCATCGAGGGTGAAATTCAGGTAAATGAACAGCCAGCGCAGCAAGTCCGCAGTGCCCGCCATTTGCCAAATCCACCACAGTAGCCCCGGATTCTGCCAAGCAGCGCGCAGTGCCATCCGGTTAAAGGGCAGCCAGCCGGCGCGATCTTTAATAAAGCGATCCACCAGTTCAGGAGATTCTTGGCCGAGAATGCCAAAAAAGGTGTTGAGCATAGCATTCACCCGCTCCGGCGGCAGGGGACGATCGCTAGGCACCATCATCCCCCGCGAAAATAGCCATGTAACCGCGGTATTACTTTGATAGGCGCGAATTTGGTTGAGGAATGGCTGTTGCACTAGATCATGGCGCAGGGCGGTATCCAGTAAGTCCGTTAGGCGCGGCAAGTTGCGCACTAGGGAGCCAAAGCCCGTAAAGACTAGGGGAGACTGCAAAGAGGCGGCATCACCAATGGCCAGCACCCGATCAACGGCAACGGCGCGATCGCCGCGATGGTGACTAAAATGGCCCGGAATGTAGCCAAAGGTGGGCTTGACCCAGGTGAGTTCCTCAAGGTTACAGCGACGATACTCTGGCAAAATGCTAAAAAAGTCTTCGTAAAGCTCTAGCAGCGACCCCGGAAACTGCGGCTCAATACGGTGGTAGTGAAACAGGTAAATGGTGCGCTCCTCCCCTGCCCCGGGAAACAACTCCCAGATTAACTGCCGCCCCCGCGAACTATCGCCATGGCTGTGGAGCACATCCCCGTAGCGGCCATCCCACACCTCTGGGGAGATCCCCTTCACAATCGCGCCAACGGTGGGGCACACACTGTCAAAGGCACGGCCACCATTCAACTGCCGGGCAATGGGGGAGGCCGTGCCCATCGCGTCAATCAGGACGCGGGCGATCGCCTGCTGCGGCGTCCCCGTGTGGCGCTGCTGTGCCTGTACCACCACGCTATTGGGGTGCACCGTTGCCCCCACAAAGTCGGTGTAGTCCCAAATTTCGCCCCCTGCTTGGCAGAGTTTTTGGCCGCACAACTGCAAAAATTTCGCCGAGTCAAGGGCAATATTCAACACCGTAGGCGTATGGAGAACAGGGGCGCGGCAATGGGCAGGGCTGGTGGCATCAAAAAATTTGTTGAATCCATCTAAATATTCGCGGGCAATCACGCTTTCAAATTCAGCGGTGGTAAACAAGCCCAAATCAATCAGGTTCTGAAACTCCGCTCGCGAAATATTCCACTCCCGATTCATCCGGCCAAAGGGGAGCCGCTCAATCAGCAACACCCGATAGCCCAGACGCGCCATCACCGCTGCATGAACAACCCCAAGGGCACCCCCCACGTACACCAAGTCGTAGGTGGGCGCTTCAGAGGGACTAGTCACTCGTTGCAGCACTGGCACCGGCGGGGKGGGACACTGCACCCCGTCGCGCCAACGTTGCTCCCACCAGTAAACCCGCTCCAAGTCGGCTTCCCCGTGGGGCATCTGTTGAAAGTACTTAACCGTCAGCGGATAGCGATCGCCCAAGGCGGCAAAAATTGAGGTGCCCTGCGGCCATGGGGGCGGTACGACCGGCTGCAACGGAAATGCAGATCGGATTGCGATGCTTAACTGTTTGACACAGGCGGCCTCTTGCGGCCATGGCTGCGTGCCCCATCGCACGACCTTGAGGTAGGTTGTCCGCTGCAAATTCCAGAAAAACACCGCCAGTTGCGTCCCATGGGGGGGCAGTTGCCAACATCCACCGCTCGGCTTCGGGGCGATCGCCCCCACCGTAGGCTGAAACGTCTGCTGTAACCATGTAATGACTGCCTTGGTATCTGGTGTTGGAATCTCAGCGTAGAACAGTTCTTGCATTTTGTTTCAAATGTGCGGTAAGGGGCTTGACAGAGCCGAAATTTAACGTAAACTGCACTGTACTCACTTAATAGTTTAAGAGAGTTTACAGTTTCTCAGAATTGCCCTGTTGCCCTATGTATTATCCCATCCCACGGAGTCTCGAAGAAATGGCCGCCCTCAGCCACTACCCCGTTAGTGAAGAGCTGGTCGCTGCAGCGATCGCCGGTATGATTACCATCTGCCGTGCCCAAGGCCACACCCTTGCCGATGTGCAGGCATGGGTTCTAGATGACGATGACCTACTGGATGCCAAAACTCGCCAATGGTTGAGCGACGTGGTAGAGGCGGCATGGTCGAGTGTGGCTTAAGGGGTGGCAGACTCTAGGGCGCCGCCAAATGGGTAGGGATGCTAAGCCATACAAACATACAAAACATACAATACGTACAATAAGGCGTGAGCCTAGTGTTGATCTCTACCCTAGCCTATGCAACTCTCCCCCCAAGAAAAAGATAAGCTCCTGATTTTTACAGCGGCTCTTGTGGCAGAGCGGCGCAAAGAACGCGGCCTCAAACTCAACTATCCCGAAGCGGTAGCCTACATTTCAGCCGCAATCCTAGAAGGAGCGCGGGAAGGGCGCACAGTCGCCGACCTCATGAACTACGGTACCACCCTGCTGGGGCGCGATGAGGTCATGGCAGGGGTGCCAGAAATGCTCTCAGAAGTGCAAGTAGAAGCAACATTCCCCGATGGGACGAAACTGGTGACGGTTCACACCCCCATTCGCTAGCTCCCTTGAGACTCCAGATAGGCCGCAGCCCCGATGGCCTGCAGGCGGGKATTTTTAGCTGTCACGGTATTCCGCAGCTGCTCGCGATAGGCGAGCACTTGGGCTAATAGCTCGGCATTATGACTTGCCAGCAGTTGCACCGCGAGTAGCCCGGCATTCTGGGCATTCCCGATCGCCACGGTGGCCACTGGGATGCCAGCGGGCATTTGCACAATCGAGTAGAGCGAATCAAGACCCTGTAAATGACGACTGGGCACCGGCACGCCAATGACCGGCAAGGGGGTCAACGCCGCAATCATCCCCGGCAAGTGAGCCGCCCCACCCGCCCCCGCAATAATGACCTTAATTCCCCGTTGGTGGGCACCTTGGGCAAACTCCACCATCGCCAATGGGGTACGGTGGGCTGAAAGAATGGCCACATCGTAGGGAATGGCAAACTGCTCACAAATGGCGATCGCACCGTGCATCGTCGGCAGGTCAGAATCACTGCCCATCACAATGGCAACAACAGCGTGGGACATGAAGATACCGTGAAGTTAAGCTGCAAATTCGACACAGTTTGTCATACTACACCGCTAAAGTTAGGATTGGTTCCCGGAAATTTGTATATTTATTGCAAAGGCTTTAATCTTCAGGGCAGTTTTCCTAAAATTCGAGTACCTTGCTGTCCCAGCTTACTCTGGAACGGCACCCCCAACCACAAAGATTCGCTTACTGCCTACCCAAGCCGCGAGGATAGCCCCCATGCCTAACGAGTTGCAAAAGTACCGTTTCGTCTGCACCCTCACCTTTGGGGATATTTACGGTCAGGTGATTGTTTGGCTCATTGTGATTTTTATTGGTCTAGCGGCCTCCGTCACCCTCTACAATAATCCAGTTCAAGCCTTTTTAGTTGGTGGCTTAATCCTAGTGCTAACCCTCCCCTTTTTACTGTTTGCGTTTGTCACCACCTTACTTAACCATATTGAAATGCGCCCAGTGGCGGTTGGCGAAAAGAAAAAGCGTAAGGATGCTGCGGTTGCCTCCTCTGCAGGAGTGGCCCCTGCCAACTAGGCGATCGCCCCCATGCCACCCCCTGAGCCATCCCTATGCTGTATTGGTTAACGTTTTTAGAGACCTTACCTAGGCCAACCCTGCCAGATCCCCCCCGTCCTAGGGTTGAGACCCCTACCGCTACTGCACTGGTGGCCGAGGCACCCCCCCTCATCGTTGGCAATCTGGGTGGGGTAGGTAGCCTGCTGGTTTTTCCGGGGTTGATTGCGGGTATTGTCATCCTTCTGTTGATGAGCATTTGGGCCTATACCCGCGTTTACGTTATTACCCCTAACAACGAAGCCTTTGTGCGCACAGGCGGTATTTTTGTTAAAAAGAAAACCGTCATTCTCAATGGCGGTTGTATTGCCTTGCCGGGGTTTCACGAGCTAACCCGGGTGCCGCTGCGGGAAATTTCTATCGATGTCGAGCGCACTGGCAAGTTAGCCGTACGCACCCAAGACTACCTGCGGGCGGATATGCGAGTGACCTTTTACGTCTGCATTAACGCCACCGAAGAGGATGTGCTAACGGCAGCGGCGCGCCTCTCCCAAAATAATCGGATTACCCCCGAAGATATTAAGAACGCCCTAGAAAAACGGGCCGATGATGCGATTCGGGCAGCAGCAAAGCATAAGTCTCTGGCGGAAATTGATTCGGATAAATTAGGTTTTGCCCAGGAAGTCCTAAATTTGGTGCAACAGGATCTACAAAAAGTTGGCCTAACCCTGAACAACATTGCCATCTCGGAAGTGCAAGAGAGCGACACCTACGACGAAAATAATTTCTTTGATGCCCAAGGTGTTCGCCTGCGCACGGAAACCATTCAACGCTCGATTCAACAAAAGCGGGAGGTCGAGCTTTCGACGCGGGTGGCCATTGAGCAAAAAGAACTGGATGCGCAAAAACGCTCCCTACAAATTCAGGAAGAGCAAGAAGCGGCACTGTTGAGTCAGCGGTTGAAAATAGAAGCCCTCAAAGCCCAGCGAGAGCGGGAAATTGAAGAAGCGAAAGCCGCAGAGGCCGCCGCAACCCAGCGAGCAAAGTTGCTACAAGCACAATCGGTTGAGGAAGAAGAAATTCGCAAAAAGCTAGCGATTCGGCAGAAGGAAATTGAAGCCAGTATCGAGCTTGAGGAAAAAAATAAGCTCCTTAAGGTAACGCAAGCGCAGCAATTGCAAGAAGCAGAAATTGCCGAGATCAATCGGCAGCAACAGGTGGAGGCTAATCGTCTCCAAGCCCAAGTGATGGTGGCCGAGTCTGAACGCTTGGCACGGCTGGCGCAGGAAGATGTGGCGATCGCCGTGGCCACCAAGAAAAAAGAAAGCCTTATAGCCGAAGCGGAGCGGGCGCGGGCAGAATCTGCGGTCACAACGGCCATCGAAGTGGAAAAAGCTGATCGCGAGAAGCATTTGGCCATTATTGCCGCAGAGCGCGAAGCGGCTGAAAAGCGCGTCCTTGATCAGAACGTGGTAGAAATTGATGTGTTCCGCCGTCGTCGCCAAGCCGAAATTGCTCAGCAGGCAGCAGAACTGGAAGCTGAAGCGATTCGCACCCTTGCCGCAGCTAACCGCGATAAAGCCATGGCCGAAGCTGCGGGGCTCGAAGCATTGCTTGCCGCCAAAAATGTCATTAGCACTGCCAACCTAACGGCGCAGGTCATTACTAGCCTGTGGCCGGAGTTAGCAAGCCAGTTACCAGAGGTGCTCAAAGCCCTTGCCCCTCAGCCTGGGGTCATTGGGGATGCTAAGATCTACGCCTTCCCAGGGGCAAGCGGTGCGGGTGCGCCAGAGATTAATAAAGAGATTAATAAACTGTTACTCTCCACCAGTGGGCTGGCCTTGATCAATGCTCTCTTTGAAGAGGGTAAGCTGGGGGGTTTACTGGCGCAAATTAAACGTCTATTGCAGGATGAAGCATAGTTAGAGCCATGCGGCCAGAGCAGTCAGCACCCCTAACCCCAGCAAAGCAAGCCAAATAAAGGCATTGGGTAAGGGGGTTGCCGCGGGTGGTGGCTCTTGGGGCTTTGGGGATGCCGCGGCGGTCGGTTTAGGGATGCCAGCGTAGGGGGACTCATAGGGGCGATCGCCCACATGGGAAAGATCGGGAATTTGACTGTACCACTCAGGGCGGCGCTTGAGTTGGGGTGCCTGCAAAATAGCGAGCAATCGCCGACCTTCCTGCCGAGTGTAGCGATCGGGATGGCGCTGTAGCTGCCGACATAGGGCTAAGGCCGCAGCCTGATCTCCTAGGGCACTGTAGGCCATCACGAGCCAAAGATGGATTTCGCCAGTGCAAACAACATTGCCCTCCGCAAGGGCTGCCGCCTGCTCCAAGAGGGTCACCGCTTTAGAATACTCCCCTTTTTCCAATGCTTGCTGCCCCCGCTGCAATAGGGCTGACACTTGATGCTCCATCAAAACAAAAAGTAGCGCTGGGCAAGGGGTAACACAGTGGCGGGTTCACAGGTGAGCAGTTCACCATCGGCGCGCACCTCGTAGGTTTCTGGATCTACCTCAATGTGGGGCAGATAATCGTTTAGTTTCAGGTCAGCTTTCCGGAGCTGGCGAATATGGCGCACCGGCAGTACTGGCTTTTGCATAGAGAGTTGTGTGGGGATATTGTTGGCAATACCCGCCTGAGACATAAAGGTCACTGAAGTGGCCGTACAACAGCCGCCGTAGGCAGCAAACATGGGCTGCATATGCACGGGCTGGGGGGTAGGAATACTGGCGTTGGCATCCCCCATTTGGGCGTAGGCAATCAGCCCTCCCTTAAGCACCAGTTCTGGTTTGACTCCGAAAAAGGCCGGTCGCCACAGGCACAGATCGGCAATCTTACCCACCTCCACCGACCCCACGTACTCCGCAATGCCGTGGGTGATGGCGGGGTTAATCGTATATTTGGCAACGTAGCGGCGAGCACGAAAGTTATCGTGGCTGGCAGCAGCATGGCTGGGGTCGCTGAGGTGCCCTCGCTGTACCTTCATTTTGTGGGCAGTTTGCCACGTGCGGATAATGCTTTCCCCGACCCGTCCCATGGCTTGGGAGTCGGAGGAGATAATACTAAAGGCACCCATATCGTGCAAAATATCTTCGGCGGCAATGGTTTCGCGGCGAATCCGAGACTCTGCAAAGGCTACATCTTCGGGAATGCTCGGGTCAAGGTGGTGGCACACCATTAACATATCGAGGTGTTCATCCAAGGTGTTGATGGTGTAGGGTCGGGTGGGGTTCGTGGAGGAGGGCAGCACATTAGCCTGACCGCAAACCTTGATAATGTCGGGCGCATGCCCTCCCCCAGCACCTTCGGTGTGGTAGGCATGGATGGTGCGGTTTTTGAAGGCGGCGATGGTATCTTCCACAAACCCTGACTCGTTGAGGGTGTCGGTGTGGATGGCAACTTGGATGTCGTAGGCTTCAGCCACACTCAGGCACGTATCAATGGCTGCTGGGGTGGTGCCCCAGTCTTCATGGAGTTTGAGGCCAATGGCTCCTGCTTCCACTTGCTCGTTCAGTCCTTGGGGCTGGCTGCTATTGCCTTTGCCCAAAAAGCCGAGATTGACCGGGAAGGCATCGGCAGCCTGTAGCATCCGATAGAGGTTCCACGGCCCAGGCGTGCAGGTGGTGGCGTTGGTGCCGGTGGCAGGGCCTGTACCGCCGCCAATCATGGTGGTGATACCAGATGCGATCGCCGTAACAATTTGCTGGGGACAAATAAAGTGAATGTGGGCATCAATACCGCCAGCGGTGAGGATCATGCCTTCGCCAGCGATCGCCTCGGTGCCAGGTCCAATGATAATATCCACCCCTTCTTGGGTATAGGGATTGCCCGCTTTGCCAATCTTGGCAATTTTGCCGTCCTTAATGCCGACATCAGCCTTGACCACCCCCCACCAATCGAGAATCACCGCATTGGTAATGACCACATCCACAGCACCCTCGGCATTAGGGATAGGGGACTGCCCCATGCCATCGCGGATCACCTTGCCACCGCCAAACTTCACCTCATCGCCATAACAGGTATAATCCTGCTCGACTTCAATGAAGAGTTCGGTATCCGCTAAGCGCAGGCGATCGCCCACGGTAGGACCATAGGTTTCCGCATAGGCTTGGCGATCCATCCGATAGCTCACGGGTGTTACTCCACAGTAAAGGCATCTTCTAAATACTGGTGTACTCGATAGCATCCCCCCACCGGAGAGGGCTGGTACAGCACCAATGCTACATCAAAGCGACAAGGACTGTCGTGCCATTGGGGATGGGCCTGCAGAAACTCCTGAGCGGTGCCAATGAGTTTTTGTTGCTTGCGGTGGGCGATCGCCTCGAGACCGTCAGCATCCCAATTCTGGGGGCGGCGGGTTTTTACCTCCACAAAGGCCAGCACCCCACCGGGACTGTAAGCCACAATATCTAGCTCGCCCCGACGACAGCCCCAATTGCGGGCTACGATCTGCCACTGTTGCGCCCGCAACCACCTCACCACCGCTTCCTCGCCCCCATTGCCAATCCGACGCATAAACCTCTCTCCCCTTGCTTGCTCCTAGGAATCAGGCTACAATCAGATAACTCATAGTCGTTTCGAGTTTACTTTAGTCATGACATCGCCACGGATTGAAAACGTTGTAATTATTGGTTCTGGGCCGGCGGGCTATACTGCGGCCATCTATGCTGCCCGTGCCAACCTCAAGCCTTTTATGTTTGAAGGCTATCAGGTGGGAGGGCTACCTGGCGGCCAACTGATGACCACCACCGAGGTGGAGAACTTCCCCGGCTTTCCCGAGGGGATTCAAGGACCAGAGTTAATGGCGCGGATGAAAGCGCAAGCCCAGCGCTGGGGCACAGAACTTGTCACTGAAGATGTGATCCAAGTTGATTTTAACCAACGTCCCTTCCTCATTAGCTCCGCCGAGCGGCAGGTCTATGCCCATGCGGTCATCATTTGTACAGGGGCAACGGCCAAGCGGCTGCACCTGCCCGGCGAAGAGCAGTACTGGACGAAGGGGGTGTCTGCCTGTGCCATTTGCGACGGTGCCACGCCCATTTTCAAGGAGGCTGAGTTGGCAGTGATTGGCGGTGGCGACAGTGCTGCGGAGGAAGCGGTTTACCTGACCAAGTATGGCTCCCATGTCCATTTGCTGGTTCGCAGTGACAAAATGCGCGCCAGTAAGGCGATGCAAGACCGGGTGCTGGCCAATCCCAAAATTACCGTTCACTGGCATACCGAAGCCCAAGAAATTCTGGGGGATGGCCACCTGATGACGGGGCTACGGATTCTCAACAAGGCCACGGGAGAAGAGTCTCAACTGGCGGTGCGGGGGCTATTCTATGCCATTGGCCACACCCCCAATACCCAATTATTTAAGGAGTTTCTGGAACTGGATAGTGTTGGCTATATCCTGACCCACCATGGCACCCAGACCAATGTTGCTGGGGTATTTGCCGCTGGGGATGTTCAGGATCATGAGTATCGTCAGGCGATTACGGCGGCGGGAACGGGGTGTATGGCGGCGCTGGAGGCCGAGCGGTGGCTTTCGGCACAGGGGTTGATTCAGGAGTTTCACCAGACGGTTGAGGAGGCCACGGTAACCGCACCCCCCACGCCATCCGCCTCAGGCACCGTAGAGTTTGATCCGACGGCCACAAAGCACCGCGGCAGCTATGCCCTGCGCAAGCTCTTCCACGAGAGCGATCGCCTGCTGCTGGTGAAGTACGTCTCCCCCACCTGTGGCCCGTGCCATACCCTCAAACCCATTCTGGATCGTTTGGTGGATGAATTTGAGGGAAATGTCCAACTAGTTGAAATTGACATCACTGAGGACAGCGCCATTGCCGAGCAAGCGGGGGTCACCAGCACCCCCACCATTCAGCTGTTCAAAAATAAGGAACTGCTGGAGGTGATCGTTGGCATGAAGCCCAAAAGCCAGTACCGCGAGACGCTGCAACGGTATCTGAGTGCCTGATGAGCAGCCTTGAGATACTGCTGATTGCCCTAGCGGGGATAGGGGCAGGGTTCATCAATGCCATTGCCGGTGGGGGCACCCTCATTAGCTTTCCGATCCTGGTGGCGGCGGGGGTGCCGCCGATGGCAGCCAACATCACCAGCACGGTGGCATTGGTGCCGGGCTACTTGGGGGCAACGCTTGCCCAGCGGCAGGATCTGCAAGGTCAAGGGGCACGGCTGGGGTTCCTGGTTCCCGCTAGTGTGCTGGGGGGGATCAGTGGGGGTGTTTTACTCCTGAGCACCAGTGAGCGGCTGTTTGGTTTTTTGGTTCCCTACCTCATTCTGTTGGCGGCACTCCTGTTGGCACTGCAAGACCCAGTGCGGCGCTGGCTCTTGCAACGGAGACCGCACGGGGGCGGCGGCAGGCTGGCGTGGGCGATCGCCCCGGTATTTCTGGCAGCGCTCTACGGCGGCTACTTTGGCGCAGGGCTGAGTGTGATTCTCCTAGCCACGCTGGGGATGGTACTGGAGGATACCTTGACCCGGCTCAATGGCCTGAAACAACTCCTCGCCTTTGCGGTCAATGGGGCAGCCGCTGCATTTTTCCTCTTCTCGGGACAGGTGCTGTGGCCAGTGGTGCTAGGGATGGCGATCGCCGCTGTCACTGGGGGGCTACTGGGCGGTAAGGTAGCTCGCTTTGTTAAGCCCCGGGTGTTGCGCGTGATTGTGATTACTGTGAGCGTCATCGTGGCTATTCTCTACCTCGCCTCCTAGGGAGATCCGCAGCTAGGACTGACGCCGTTGGAGATCCCGCTCAAGAGCCTGCTGTAAACTACGGGTTTGATCGAGGACGGTTTCAATCCCCTCACTGTGGGTTTGGCGGACAAAGGTAATTTTCAGTTCCTCTAGCCATGTTACCAGTAACTCCTGAATGGCTTTACCCACCTGTTCGCGCTGCATTTCTTGGATGAGGGTTTGACCAAATTTCTGCGCCAGTTGACTGACTAGCAGGGTGCCTTCGCGCGGAAGGCTGGCTTGGCTGTGGGCACTGCGCTCTATTAACCCTAGCAGGCGATCGGTAAGCTGTTTGGCAATGTCGTGCCGCCACTGAGCCGGTAGTTGCTGGAGGGCAGGAATTTCCGTCAGGCGGCGATAGGGCGGAGCTTGGCGAAACACTTGATCGACGCTGTAAGCCACCAGTGCCTCGATGTCTGGCCGCAGTTCCGGGATCACTCGGTACAGCACTACCTGAACCATCAGGGCAGCCACCTCCCCCAGTTCATCCACATCATTGCTGGCCGCCAGATCCCGGGCATGGGGGAGCCAACGGCCAAATTGTCCCCGCTGGATGGCTTTTTGAAGCTGAGTGAGCACCTGCAGAACCACCACTTCAGAAACGTCCGTGGCGATCGCCGCCACCACCCCCTGAGACGCTTGCTCTTCGAGGCTATCTAGACAGATCACGTCCGCTTGGTCAAGGCGAATAACAACTGGGATAATCCGCAGCCATCCCCATGTCGGCGCTAACCACCAAAAGGGGAAAAAGAGCAGGGCATCGTACCAGCGCCACAGCATGGCATCCCGCCAATGGTACGCCCGATACTGGCGACTCAACCAAAAGGTACGCGCCAAAAACTCCACAAAAAACAGCAGGTTAAAGGGAATATCAATGGCATCAAAGTGGTTGATAAAATTGCCATCCTCACCGTAGGCGCGCCAATAATTGCTGGCCATCAGGGGCACAATGTGCTGCTCAAACCATCCTAGATTCTGCTGCCAGTCGTTGGCGTTGATGTAGGCCGGACTCCAAAAGCGTGAAAACGCCTGTCGAGACGAGGCCTCACGATTCCCAAATACCTTAAGCCGCATCAGGTTCTTAATGCGCTCAAGGGTGCCCGTTTTGTTGGCAAGGGCAAAGGGATCGGTGTCCACTATAACTTCGCTGTGCCGCCGCAACTGTGCCAGTAAGGCTGCGGTGGCTGGGGCATCTACCCCCTGCGTTTCAATGGTTTGCCGCAGTTGGGCAACCATGGCGATATACTGCTCGGTTTCGCGGTGGGGTTCAATGCCTTTGATGGGATCGTACAGTGGGGCGATCGCAAAGGGCTGAGGAACGTAAATGATGCGCTGAATCAGCGGAATGCGAACTTTCCCCAATAGCCAAAAGTCCCGTAGCGGAATATAGGTGAGGTCAAAGAGCACTAAGAGCAAGTTCACGCTGGCGATCGCCACCATGATGCGTTCGTACGTCCGGTTGAGAGGCTTATCAAACATCAGCACAACTCCATCACACCGCAGCTATTCCAGTCTCTCCTATCGCGCTGATCTTGGGCTGGCGTTACTGCCCAAAAAAATGAGGAGCGCATGGAAGTACGACCATCTGTGGCAAGATGGGGGCGATGTAGAGTTTGATCACCAATGCACATCCTCATTCCTGCGGCTGGAATGGGCAAGCGGATGGGGGCTGCCCAGAACAAATTACGCTTGAGCGTGCTAGGGCAACCGCTGCTGGCATGGACCCTACAGGCGGTTGCTGCTGTACCGGCCATTGAATGGATTGGCATCATTGGCCAGCCCGAGGATTTCCCGGTTTGGCAGACCCTCATTACCGATTTAGCCATTCCCCAACCTATCATGCTGATCGAAGGGGGTGATACACGCCAAGCATCTGTATATAACGGCTTGCGCGCCCTGCCTACCCATGCCAGCCACGTCCTGATCCATGATGGTGCCCGCTGCTTGGCTACACCCGCCTTAATTGAGCGGTGCGTTCAGGCGCTGGAGACCTATGACGGATTTGTGGCAGCGATACCTGTAAAAGACACGATTAAAATCGTGGATGCGGCTGGTGTCGTGAGCCAAACACCGGATCGCAGTACGCTGTGGGCAGCACAAACGCCGCAAGGGTTTCGGGTCGATTACCTCCTCAACGGTCATGCCACGGCGGTAGAGCAGGGCTGGGAGGTGACCGATGATGCCGCCTTATTTGAGCGACTCGGGCACCCCGTCCACATTGTCATGGGTGAAGACACCAACCTTAAAATTACAACTCCCAGCGATCTCCCCCTTGCAGAGCGCATCCTACAGCATCGCTGGGAGCATGGCTTGGGTCCCCCTTATGCCAAGGTTTCAGGGCAGTAGCCCAAGCCCTGAATAAACTGTTTGCGAAACGCTTCAATGTCATCGTAGTTGGGAGTCCCGTGGGAGACCACAGCCACTTGGTAGCGGCGCATCACATCTACCATGGGTTGTCCCGTCTCGAGTGCCCATAGTGCCATTTTCAACGAAATCCCCGGCGTGTAGGGAAACCCCAACTCGTTTAAGAAGGCGCGAAAGTTTCCTGCTTGCTCATCAGATAAGGGTGTGTGCATTTTAACCCGCACCACCCAGCCATCCACCTGATGAATTACTGTGACAAACTGAACCGGCAACTTAGCATATTCGTGTAAGAATTGCACAACCCGCAGGGTAAGGCTGGCGTTGCTCAGGTGGTAGATGAAATCCATAGTGTGACCCTCTTACCCTTACACTTTCATTGTCGGTGACCCACCTACTGCCGCCTAGGGGAATTCTCCGCGATCGCGTGGGGGAAACTCCCCAATCTCCCATGAGGGCTGTTCACGCTTGTGACAGTCGTTTTTGCGCCGCCCCCGCAAACAGTTGGTGGGCGCTCTTGAGAATGGCAGGAATGGCTTGGCGATGGGGACTCTTGGCTAAACAGGCGCTGAGGTCTAACTGATCAACGTGAGCTGCATTAGCTCCCGGAAACCAGTGGCCGCCGTTCCCGAGTAGGTTATAGCGCATACGGGCATAGTCCACCAAGTCGTAGGCTTGGGCTAAGTTCCACAGCCAAAGAATCGTAGGAATATTCACCTCGCCGGGCGTGTGGTGATAGGGCGGCAGCCCGTGGTGCCATGTATGGTACCAATCAGCGCCAAGGCGTTCAATGGCAGCCTGCTCTAGCCGCGCTACAATCGGCGGCAGCAGCGTCTCGGCTTGGTTCAGTAGGCTTAAGACCTCGAGATGGGCCTCAAAGTCACTGGGGCGAGCTGCCCCCACACTGAGGGTATGCACCTGAGGATGAGAAAGACAAAAGAGATCGTTAAAGACCATTGGGCTCAACGGAGCGCATAGCTGGGAAAGGCGAGGGGGTGGGTTGTACAGCATTCCCCCTTTGTCCGCAGGGCTAATGATAAAGACCCCCATATCCCGGGCGTGAGCGTCTAGAATGGCAGGCCAATTCTGTTGGTTGATGTAGTACCAGTGCAAGTTCACGTAGTCAAACACATCACTGGCGATCGCTTGGCGAATCACCTCAAGACTGCCGTGGGTAGAAAACCCCACAAAGCGGATACGGCCTTGGGCTTGGAACTGGCGCACCACCTCCAAGCATCCCCCCGGTCGCAGTACCTGTTCAAGGTGTTCCGGTAAGTTAATGCCGTGGATGCCCAGCAAATCAATGTAGTCCAGCCCCAGATTCTGCAATGAGGTTTCTAAATTCTCACGAAAGTCTCTGGCATTGGCTCGCGGCCCAACCTTGGTTTGCACAATCAGTTTTTCTCGGGGCAAGCGCGGCAAAATTTTGCCCAACTGCACTTCCGAGGTACCATAGCCACGAGCCGTTTCGATATGGTTAATGCCGAGGTCTAAAGCTCGCTGGATAGTCGCTTCTAAATTCCGCTGATTCTCTGCCGGAATGGTGCTAGGGGGCACGTCCTGCCATGAAAATTGGTAGCGCATCCCCCCACAGGAGAACACTGGCATGGCTAAATTAGTGCGACCAAAACGACGATAGAGCATTGGACTCCCCCTTCAGAAATTCAGGCGGCAACAAGTTCAGCAAAGACGAGTGTGGCCTCCTGTGCGAGCGCCGAGTGGCATCGGTCGCGGTGGTACAAACGGAGAGCCGTGGCCATTGAATGTCCGCTGGTTCAAAGGGAACTGTCTCGCTTTTTCTTGGTGACCTGTCGCCATAGGGTTGGCACAAAGAAAATGAGAAACGCAACCTGAGCGGTAAAGGTCCAGCCGTAGTACCGCACTACAGGATGGAGATCAAGCTGCCCCATCACCCCCAGACTGGCCATTGTCCAAAACAGAATAAGCGCCGGCACCAGCAGGCGACGATTGCGAGAGGTAGCCATCCGGGGTTACTGCGGTAAGGTGTCAGTTTGCAGGTTTTGCATCCGGGCTTTGGCTTTGGCGGCACTTTTTTTCAGCGCCTGTAGGCGTAGCTCATAGCGTTTGCGTTGGCGACGGTTGGGGCTTTGCTCAATGAGTAGTTTGAGGGCACTGCCCAAACTTTTGTAGGCATTGGGCAGCTCGTAGCCGAACCGCGTGGCGAGGGCGATCGCCCGTTCATCTGCTGCGATCGCCTCCTTAAGAACTTTTTCACCGTTATTGCGTTGATACAGTCGCCAGCCAGAAAAGCCACATAGTCCCAGTGCCAGCAACAGGAGTAAACCATCCTGTACCCAGAGTTCACCCACGGCGCCACCCAAGCCAATGGCTAAGGCCGCCATTTCCCAACCGTCGCGAGGAATAGTGTCATTTTGAATCCGCGCCACCTCATGCCAAAAGAGTAAATTACGTTGATCCTTTGCCAGTTGATCCCACCGCGCTAGGTCGATCTGAATTTCCACCTCATCCTTGCCAATTTCTTCGCAGGTAATCAGAGGCGGGTTCACGCCACTGGCCGGCTCAATCATTACCCAGCTTTGCAGTTCAGGCGGTAGCAGTGCCTTGAGGCGGCGCAATTCTGCTAAGTCAGAGCGAGCCACTGAGGAAGCAGCAGAGGTCATAGCACAGTCCTAAGATATAACGTTATTTTACAGCTTGAGAGTATCTATGAAGCTCACACCACCCGCTGACGCGAGGTAGTGGTGTCGGTGCTAACCTGAGAATTGAGAGTCCACAGGTCACACAAATAAGCCCAGCTTCTAGGCGAACGTCCAGGTCTTTTGCTGGAACGTTCCTCACTGTCCTTTCGGCAAGTGAGCTTAAGAATCCCTCTGGCAGCGATATTCTGACTTCCATTCAGGTCAGCGTTATAACGTTTGCCAGAGGTAAATTTTGCCAGAGCATAGTTTGTAGAGTCGCGCCGCACAACTCCAGAGCCGTCATAAGCCAACTTAGAGGTATAGGCAGCGATGACATCAACTGTCTGACCCCCCACCTCTTGCCACTTCATCTCCGTATAGTCCCGAATCATGGCTTTGAGCCACCCATGAAAGCGCTGGCGCAGGTTGGAGCGTTTCCGCCCACCTGTTGCTTTCCACCCCCTCAGATTCTCAAACACGATGGCTTGATCGTTGAACTGCTTAGCAATATTCACAATTCGCTTGGAAACGATATGGGCGATTTGCTGGTTGATATGACGGCATTTGCGATAGGTATTAGAGCAGAATCCCTTGTGCAGGTTCCCACCCTTACCCATCGTCTTACTTGCTCTGACTGACACCGTTGCCGTGGTGTTGATACCCAAATCGACAGCAACCACATTAGTATTGGCTTGCCGCTTTTCTGGATGACACTCAAAAGGAACGGAAAGATGGCAGGCTTGCTGATTGAAGACCAGCGATGGAGATAACAATTTATTGCTATCAACCGTATGTCGTTCTCGCAGTCCTGAGACCTGAACCGTTGTCCAAACCCAATCTGAACCTGTGAAAACCTTAATCTCTATCTGCTCATAGCCGTGCAGTTTGTAGCACTGCCCTTTGTATAGAGATGGATAACACCCAGCATTCGCATTGAGAGTCGGTGGTTTTGCATCCCGTCGATTGCGGATGCCTGATTGCCATTTCTGGTATCGAGTCACAAAACTGCTAACCTGCCCTACCGCAAAGGCAATTGCAGCCCTGCGATAGTAACTGGGGAACTTGTGAAACGCCTGATCAATGCCAGGATATTTCACGTCAGGGTTCTGACTCGTTTGATGCACCAATCTTTCTACGGCAGGAATAACTTTCTGACTGCTCAGGGTTCCCAATTCCGACCAATGGGTAAAGATAACCCCTACCAAATGCCTGCACAAACGACGATAAGCCTTCACCGTTTCGGCAAACAGCAATCGCTGTTCAGCCGTTGAGTTTAGGCTCCATTTGTCAGTGCGAATAATAGGTTGACGGATTATCATAAAGCAATTGTACCAGCATAGTGTGAGACTCAACCCCTACGGACACTGTTTCGGAGCCATCAATATTCATATAGTGTTTGTAACTAAATACAGACACCCTGTGATTACAGAAGAGATTGAAGCGAGGCTGAAAAGCATGATGGCAAAGCTCTGTGAAACGCAGGGTTGCCTCCTTATGGAGTGCAAAGCTGATTTGGGAACAAAAGACCATATTTACTTGCTGGTAGAAATGCCGCCCAAACTAGCATCGTCAGACCTTGTGAATATCCTCAAAACCATCACTAGCCGAGAAATCAGGAAGGAATTTCGTGCTTTCCTAAACCCCTACTACTGGAAGCCTTTCTTCTGGAAAAGGGGGTATGGATTTGTTTCCGCTGGTGGGGCATCTCTGGAAATCCTGAAAGAGGATATTGAGAACTAGGGCTACAAGGACTAGATCTATTGGCAATTCCGCTTTGCTCCATTGCCGCAACCTAACCCCACCCTGCTAAAGCGAGGATGGGGAGTGCGGTCTAACTTTGTTCAACCACTCAAAAAACCGAGTTATCTAATCTCTGGCATCTTATTGCCATTTGGAATTGGTATGTTCTAAGAATATGGCGCTAACCTCCGATCTGATACATGGCATGGTGAACTTCAGCAGCCCGAATCGCCGGTTTCATGCCAAGAACTTGTTGATAGGCCTCTTGTCGTGCCTGAGCATCCAGCCCCCGCAGAGCGACCCCCGCTTCTTTGAATAAACATGCCCGCAGAACCCCATCCGCCGAGAGTCGCCAGCGTGAACAGTGATGACAAAAAGGCTGCGACTCTGAGGCAATGAACCCAATCTGGGCACCACAGGCGGTGACAAAGTTAAAGGACGTGGCATCTTGGGGACGGGGCACAGGTTGCAGATCGTAGTGACCTTGGAGTTGGCGAATCATCGCTGCCGCACTGATAAATTGACTATGGGGTAGATGACAGGCATAACCAATGCGCATTAGCTCCAAAAACCGTACCTCAATCCCTAGGGATTTTGCGTATTCCACCATCGAAACTAGCTCGTGATCGTTGACCCCCTGCATCACCACCATGTTGAGCTTGACCTGAAACCCTTCGTTCACCGCACGGGCGATCGCCCCTTTCACCACCTCCAACTGTTGTCCATGGGTAATGGTTGCAAAGGTGTGCGAATCAAGGCTATCTAAACTGATGTTCAGCCGCCGTACTCCATACTCTGCCAACACACCTAAATAACTAGATAAACGCAGGCCATTGGTGGTCAAGCTCAAGTCTGGCACCCCCACCGCTGCTAACGCCGCGAGAATTTCAGGAAATTCTGAACGCAGCAGTGGCTCTCCCCCCGTCAGCCGCACCGCCTCCACCCCTAGGGCAACCAGTTCTGCCACAATGGTCGCGTATTCCGCCACCGTCAGGTAATGCTGTGGCGGCATAAAGGTTGCGTCTGTTGGCATACAGTACGTACAGCGCAAATTGCAGCGATCGGTAATCGAGAGACGGAGCTTGCGAATGCGCCGCTGGTGAGTATCTACAAGGTGTTGGCTTGGGGGACTGGCAACCATAACCATCCTACGTGACATCCTCCCGACACTACCCCTACGGGTACAGGGCGGGACGTATTGCTTCCCGAACCCCTCATTAGTTAAACCCAAGGGCAGGTTCCATTCACCTACTCTTGAGAGCAACGGGACTGACGGGGCTCGAACCCGCAACTTCCGCCGTGACAGGGCGGTGCTCTAACCGATTGAACTACAGTCCCAATTTTTGAGCGATCTTTAACCTAGCAAAACCCTACAGCGCTGTCAATACACCATTGCGGTGAACCCCTAGCACGACCGCAATGAGATAGAGGGAACCACACACAACCGCATGGGGAGGGGATGCCGCTAACGCCTCTAGTATGCTGCCAAAACACCGACACTCTGCCACCTCAGGACAGCATTGGCGTGCCAGCGCAGCTAAGGTATCGAGGTCGGCGCTCTGGTGCGCAGGCACAGGCACCAGCCAGAGGCGATCGCCCCGTCGCAGAAGTTGCTGGAGAATCCCAGCGTGATCTTTGTTGGCCAGCATCCCCACCACCCAAGTCACTGTCGGCCACCCCAGTTGATCCACGTACTGCCGCAGGTAGGCGGCTGCTGGCGCGTTGTGGGCACCGTCAATCAAAAGGTCTTGCCCCTGCCAAGATAACCATTGCAGTCGCCCTGGCCAGCGGGTTTGCGCCATCCCAATTTCAATAGCCTCAGGCGCAATGGACCAACCCTGCTGTTGGAGTTCTTGCACCGTGGCGATCGCCAACGCTGAATTCACCAGTTGCATCTCCCCAGCAAGGGGCAATGGATAGTCAATCCCCCGCCAAGTTGCCCACCCGGGGCGCGCCGACCACTGAGCCGGTTCAGGCCACACCGCAGGGCACTGTAGTTGCTCTAGGCGAGTTTGGATGACCGCTTGCGCTTCTGGTGGCACCGGCCCAATGATTGCGGGTCGGTGGGATTTGAGAATCCCCGCCTTTTCACTGGCGATCGCCCCGAGGGTATTGCCGAGGCGCTGCCAATGATCCCAGCCAATGGAGGTAATCACACTCACCAAGGGAGGTGGGCAGACGTTGGTGGCATCGAGCCGCCCCCCCAGCCCCACTTCGATAACTGCAATGTCCACCCGCTGCTCAGCAAAATACAGCCATGCTGCAGCAGTGACCAATTCAAACTGACTGGGCTGGTAGGTCAGTTGGGGGAGCACCCCCTCAATCCGGTGAATCAGCGCTAAGAAATCGTCCACGGCAATTGCCGCACCATCAACGCAAATGCGCTCACACCAACTCAACAGGTGGGGCGAGGTGTAGCGACCAGTGCGATAGCCCGCTGCCCGCAGGACACTGTCAAGGTAGGCGCAGACTGAGCCTTTACCATTGGTGCCTGCCACATGGATCAAAGGAACCCGCTCCTGCGGTGCTCCGAGGGCACTTAAGAGTTCTTGGATAGGCTCTAGCCCCAAACGCACCCCAAAACGACTGTAGGGTGCGAGGGCTGATGTAATGGCATCTGTTGACGTTAAAGGCACAGAATGAGAGCATCCCCCAAACGAATGTTAGCGGGGTTCGCGGCGACCGTTCCGCCATGTTGCCACCAAGCGGGAGCCGTCGGGCAGTGTAAACACCCCTTGCCCATCGAACAGGCCATTGCGAAAATTCCCCGTATAGCTGGTGCCATCCCCAAAGGATAGCGTCCCCATTCCATGGTACTGACCCGCTTCAAATTTGCCTTCGTAGCGGGTACCGTCGGCAAAGGTTAAAACACCATCGCCATGGAACTGGCCATTTTGGAAGTTGCCTTCGTACCGTTGACCATTGGCCAGCTCTAAAATCCCTTTGCCATTGAAGACCCCATCCACAAACCCGCCTTCGTAGCGACCCCCATCCGCATAGGTCAGCAGTCCTTGGCCATGGTAACGACCATTGCGAAACTCCCCCTCGTAGCGGTTGCCGTTAGCCATCGAGAGAATCCCTTGACCGTTAAAACGACCATTCAGGAGTTCTCCTTGGTAAGTGCTGCCATCGGGGAGGGTCATTGTCACATCCCCCGTAACCCGCTGACCTTCATAAACAGCAATTTGCGCCATCGCTGGGGGCAACGGCAGAGTCAACACCCCTAACCCCATCAGGGCAAGAAAAAGGCTGTTGGGGGCGATCGCCCGAGGGCGGACGAGGGCAAGGCTAGGGCAACGCAAATTAGTCAGCACTGGATACTCCGAACACTTGCGGGCAATTGCAACTTTCTTAACTGGCACATGCAGCAACCTATGCAGAATTTGGGCAGTGATTCCGGTATTTTGTAATTGCTGATACATTTGGCCGCGCTCCCCTTCAGGGATGATCAAGCAAGGAATTGCGTATATTGCTAGTTTGCGGCTCAACCCTTGGTATCCCTTAAGAGTTGAGGCTGGCGGGGGTATCTGTAAATTGTCTTCGCGTGACTGGAAAACTAAACCTATGAAGCTGCGCTCTGTGTCCCGTCGTTGGTTGCGTTTCAACCATCCCTTGAGTTGTTTGCTGTACCTACCCCTGCGCCGCACCCTGCTGGTGTTTGCTGGGATGATTGGGGTGCTCTCGGCAACGGCTGCCCTTGGCCAAGATACTGCCGCCTCGAGCGATATTCCCGAAGCCGTGGCGGTGGTGCTCAATACGCTCTGGGTTCTTTTTGCAGGGGTGTTGGTATTCTTCATGAACGCGGGCTTCGGTATGCTGGAGACCGGCTTTTGTCGAGCTAAGAACGCAGTCAACCTCCTCTCAAAAAATCTCATCGTCTTTGCCCTCTCCAGCATTTCCTTTTGGTCCATTGGGTTTGCCCTCATGTTTGGGGATGGCAACGCCTTCATGGGTTTGAGTGGTTTCTTTTTGCTAGGCTCCGATAACAGCCCCGCTACCGAAAACTACAGCGGAGTTTACGACGCTCTGAGTTGGGCAGCAGTCCCCTTGTACGCCAAGTTCTTTTTCCAACTTGTGTTTGCCGGTACAGCCGCCACCATCGTGTCAGGGGCAGTTGCTGAGCGCATTAAGTTCTATGCTTTTTTTGTCTTTAGCTTGTTGTTGGTGGGGATCTCCTACCCAATTACCGGTCACTGGATTTGGGGTGGGGGTTGGTTGCAGAAGATGGGAATGTGGGACTTTGCGGGTTCAACGGTGGTTCACTCCGTCGGTGGTTGGGCGGCCTTGATGGGGGCAGCACTGCTTGGGCCGCGCTTAGGCCGCTATATGGAAGACGGCTCAGTGGCGGCGATCCCTGGCCATAATTTTGCCATTGCTACCCTTGGTTGCTTAATTTTGTGGTTAGGGTGGTTTGGCTTTAACCCGGGTTCGACCATGACCGCAGATCCACTAGCGATCGCCCACATTACGGTCGCAACCAATATGGCCGCCGCCTTTGGTGGGGTTACGGCAACGGTAGTCTCCACCTTGTACTTTGGTAAGCCGGATCTCTCAATGATCATTAACGGCATTCTGGCAGGCTTAGTCGCCATTACTGCCCCCTGTGCCTTTGTTACCCTTGAGAGTGCCATTCTCATCGGGATCGTAGCTGGTATCATCATTGTGTTTTCAGTGGTCATTGTGGATCGTCTCAAAATCGATGATCCGGTCGGTGCCATTTCCGTCCATTTGGTCAATGGTATTTGGGGGACCTTGGCGGTGGGTCTATTTGCCGATGGCCCGGGGAGCCTCTACAAAGACGGTCCCCTTAAGGGGTTACTGTGGAGCGGGGATGTGACTCAACTGTGGCATCAGTTAGTAGGGGTGCTGGCAGTGGGGGGCTTTACAGTACTCTTTAGTACGGCAGTCTGGCTCTTACTAAAGGTAACGATGGGGATTCGCGTCTCCCCAGAGGAAGAAATCGAAGGGTTGGATATTGGCGAGCACGGGATGGAAGCCTACGCTGGGTTCCTATTCCGCGAAGAGGTCAAGGGCTTTGTGGATCTGCTGAAACGGATGTCTGGCAGTGGCCGCTAGGCTCCGCACTGTTGGGTTGTCGCTGCTGCTGGGGCTAGGCGCCGTGCTGCTGCTGAGTCCCTTAATCGTTGTGGTGTGTACCTCCGGCTGGCCTGCGGGTGCACTTCCTAGCCAACTGCTGCCGCCTCAGGGGTGGACATGGCAGAGCTACCAAAGCGCTTGGGAGCAGGGACATTTTATCCGTGCCTTTGCTAACTCTACCCTAGTGGCATTGGCGGTAACGGCCTGCCAGCTATTTACGTCGGCGTTGGCGGGCTACGCCTTAGCGCGCTTACAGTTTCGCGGCCAGCAGTTGATTCTGGTGCTGATGCTGGCAACGCTGGTTATTCCCTTTCAACTGCTGGTGATCCCAATCTTTTTGATCTTGAAGGCAGGCCATCTGATTAATACCTACGGCGCGTTAATTCTACCAACGGCTGCCAATGGCTTCGGGGTCTTTCTGATGCGGCAATTCTTCTTGACCTTGCCCATGGCACTTGAGGAAGCAGCGTTCTTGGATGGCGCTAGCCGCTGGCAGGTGCTGTGGTATATTTTGCTGCCCCTGAGCCGGCCTGCCCTTGTTACGCTATTTATCTTTACTTTCATTGGCGAGTGGAATGACCTGTTTAAGCCCTTGGTGTTTACGACAAAACCGGAACTGGTGACGGTGCAGCTTGCCTTGGCGAACTTTCAGGAACAGTTTACAAATGACTGGCCGCTGATGATGGCCGCTGCCGTGATTGCTACGGTGCCCGTGATTGTGTTGTTTGCCCTTGGCCAGCGACAGTTGATTCGCGGTATTGCCACGACTGGCCTGAAGTCCTAGGGTGCCGTTCGGAAAACCGTACTGCAACCCGAGTTGCGATCGCCAATCCCCTCTCGCTACATTAGCACTCGGAGGTAGAGAGTGCTAACACCAACGTCTCGACTCCTTGACTGCTGCGCGATCGGACAGAGCCGTGCAGCATGACGTTTACCCTTATTCTTACGATTGGGAGATCAGTACGCTATGGCAGCCGTATCTCTAAGTGTTTCAACTGTAAAGCCTTTGGGCGATCGCATTTTTGTCAAAGTCAGCGAAAGTGAAGAACGCACGGCTGGGGGCATCTTGCTGCCCGACAACGCCCGCGAAAAACCCCAAGTGGGTGAAGTCACCGCCGTTGGCCCTGGCAAACTAAACGACGACGGCAAACGCCAGCCAATGGATGTGAAAGTGGGCGACAAAGTGCTGTACTCCAAGTATGCCGGTACCGAAGTCAAGCTAGCCGGTGAAGACTACGTTCTGCTTTCGGAAAAAGACATTCTGGCAGTGGTTGCCTAATCACTTGCCTTGCAACATCTCATTACTGTTGAACAACTGAGGTAGGAAACACCTATGGCAAAACGTATCATCTACAACGAAAATGCTCGTCGCGCCCTTGAAAAAGGCATGGACATCTTGGCTGAGTCCGTGGCTGTCACCCTTGGCCCCAAAGGTCGTAACGTCGTCTTGGAAAAGAAATTTGGTGCCCCGCAAATCATTAACGACGGCGTCACCATTGCCAAAGAAATTGAACTAGAAGACCACATTGAAAATACGGGTGTGGCTCTGATTCGCCAAGCTGCCTCTAAAACCAACGATGCCGCTGGCGATGGTACCACCACCGCTACCGTGCTAGCTCACGCCATGGTCAAAGAAGGGCTACGCAACGTTGCAGCCGGAGCGAACCCCATCTCCCTAAAACGCGGCATTGACAAAGCCACTCAATTCTTAGTGGATAAAATTGCTGCCCACGCTCGCTCCGTCGAAGACTCAAAAGCCATTGCCCAAGTGGCAGCCATCTCTGCCGGTAACGATGAAGAAGTGGGTCGGATGATTGCCGATGCCATGGACAAAGTAGGTAAGGAAGGGGTAATTTCCCTTGAAGAAGGCAAATCCATGACCACCGAATTGGAGGTCACCGAAGGGATGCGCTTTGACAAAGGCTACATCTCTCCCTACTTTGCCACTGATACCGAGCGGATGGAAGCCGTTCTCGATGAGCCGTTTGTTCTCATCACCGATAAAAAAATCACTCTGGTTCAAGACCTCGTGCCCATCCTAGAGCAAGTGGCACGTGCGGGTAAACCCTTAGTGATTATTGCTGAGGACATCGAGAAAGAAGCGCTGGCCACCCTAGTGGTGAACCGCCTGCGTGGGGTACTCAATGTGGCTGCCGTTAAAGCTCCTGGCTTTGGCGATCGCCGTAAAGCCATGCTGGAAGACATTGCGGTGCTCACTGCCGGTCAGGTGATTACCGAAGATGCGGGTCTGAAACTCGACAACACCAAACTGGATATGTTGGGTAAAGCTCGCCGCATCACCATTACTAAGGACACCACCACGATTGTGGCCGAAGGTAACGAAAAAGCCGTGAAAGCCCGTTGTGAGCAAATCCGTCGGCAAATTGAGGAAACCGATTCCAGCTACGACAAAGAGAAGCTGCAAGAGCGGTTAGCCAAGCTGGCGGGTGGCGTAGCCGTGATTAAAGTGGGTGCCGCCACCGAAACTGAAATGAAAGATCGCAAGCTGCGTCTCGAAGATGCCATCAACGCGACCAAAGCAGCCGTTGAAGAAGGCATTGTCCCCGGCGGTGGCACAACCCTTGCCCACCTAGCACCCGAACTGAGCAACTGGGCTGCGGAACACTTAACCGGTGAGGAGCTCATTGGAGCTAACATCGTTGAGCGCGCCCTCAGTGCTCCGCTGCGCCGCATCGCTGAAAATGCTGGTCAAAATGGAGCCATCATTTTTGAGCGGGTCAAAGAAAAAGACTTTAATGTAGGTTACGATGCAGCCAAAGACGAGTACGTCGATATGTTTGCAGCTGGCATTGTTGACCCTGCTAAAGTCACCCGTTCGGCGCTGCAAAACGCAGCCTCTATTGCTGGCATGGTGCTGACCACCGAGTGCATTATCGTCGATAAACCCGAGCCAAAAGATAATGCTCCCGCAGGGGCAGGCGCTGGCATGGGGGGTGACTTCGACTACTAGTTTCTTAACGAACTAGTATCACCCACGATTCATTACCAGTGGCAACGTAACCTGTTCCAGAGTTAGACAACTCACAACGGGATCAGGAATTAGGTAAAGCGGGGAGTGACTCTCCGCTTTTTTATTGGGCTAAAAGGGAGCAGTGTCGGGTAGGCGGACTCACCGTGCGTGTCGATTCCCTTTGTGCATACTCCACTCAAAATTCTGCTACCGCTGAAGCCTAGGCCACTAGCTCCGTCGGATTTCATTGCTGAGACGAGTTCGATCCAGTTTCTTCGTGGGGTAAAAAAGGTAGGCTCTCCCACCATGTTTGATAATTTTTGGTCATTTCGTGCCACCAATCTGGGGGTTGGTTCAGGGCGTGTTGAAGGCGATCGCGTTCCTGTTCAAGGCGATGCAGGTTTTGCTCTAGTTGTTGATAGGTAGCTTCTAAGGTTGTCAACTGTTGGCTAAGGGCTTGGTATTGCTGTTGCCAGTGGTCGCGATCGCGCAATAGGTTATGGTTGTCGGCGCTTATTTGTTCCAGTTGTTGCCGCAGTTGAGCGCACTCAGCTTGGCATTGACTAAGTTCCCTTTGATAGCGATCGCGCTCTTTCTCAATGGGGGAGGGGTGTTGCGCCCACCGCAGGAGGGTGAATAGCAGTATTGCGGTTATCCCTATGCCGTAAAGGGTCAGGGCGAAGGAACCTTGATCAGAGAGCGTCGCCAGTAGCATAGGTGTGCCTTTAGCTGAGAGACATGGGAACCGCAGGCGCGATCGCGTCGGCCAGATACTGCCGCAGTACCATAACCAACCAATCGATGTCCTCGGCAGTGGTCTGGTGCCCCAACGTAATGCGGATCCCCGCTTTGGCTGTGTCCGGATCGTACCCCATGGCCAATAGGGTGCTGCTGGGCTGGGTCTGACCGCTGTGACACGCCGAGCCAGCACTAACGGCTATCCCCGCCAGATTCAGTTGGCGGACAAAGGTTTTGCCATTGAGGGGCTGACCGTGGCGATCGCGCAGGATCACACTTACATGATGGGGCAAACGCTGCCAAGGATGACCAGTGAGTTCTACTTGGGGATGCATCTGCAATTGTTGCCAGAGGCGATCGCGCAGTTGAATCAGCCGTGGGTGCTCTGTCTCTAATTCCGCAGCAGCACGTTCCGCCGCAACCCCAAATCCCACCAGTGTCGGCACCGCCGGTGTGCCAGAGCGCAGTCCCAGTTCTTGGCCGCCACCGCGCAACAGAGGCTCTAGCGCTAGCCCCGAGCGCACATAGAGGGCACCGGCTCCTTGGGGGCCATAGATCTTATGGCTAGACAACGATAGTAAATCGACCCCTAAGCGCCGCACATCGAGGGGACATCGCCCAGCCACTTGCACCGCATCGGTGTGAAAGCGTACCCCCGCCTCCTGACAAATAGCCGCCAACTCAGCAATGGGTTGCAGCGTCCCCACTTCACTTTGGCCATAGATCACTGAAACAAGTACGGTATTATCCCGTAGAGCTTGGCGCAGTTGAGCCGGTTCCACCTGCCCCCAGCGATTGACCCCAAGATAGGTCACCTGCCACCCTTGGGCAGCGAGGGCAGCGGCTGGCTTAGCGATAGCCGAATGCTCAACGGCAGAAATAATTAGATGTTGTGGCGTGGAGTACTGCTGGGTGATCCCCGCCAAGGCCAAATTATCGGCTTCCGTGCCCCCCGAGGTAAAAATAATTTCGTCAGCATGGGCGTTGATTAAGGCTGCCACTTGCATCCGTGCCTGCTCTAGGGCGATCGCCGCCCGTTGACCCCACGCGTGAATACTAGCGGGGTTTCCCCACTGCTGCTCATAGGCCGCCAGCATTGCCGCTAAGACCTCGGCACGACAGGGCGTGGTGGCACCATAGTCAAAATAAAGTTGCATCGGTGGGCACGAATCACGGCAGATCGGGGCTGCTCGTTTGGAGTTCCCACAATGACATCCTCGGTATGCTGAGGCAGTGGCTGGCAAGTCCCCTACGCTAATTCTACCGGATCAGTTTCGGAGTCACGGGGGCTGCCAAAGCGTTCGATTTGCGAGAGCACCCGAATCTGACCGGTAGTGACACTCCCCGCCGTGGAACGGCGAGGCTTCTCTAAGTTAGGCTAGAGCAAAACCAATCTGCCCTAACTTGACCTTAGAAGGGGCTGCCACAGCCCCTCTACACACTCCACTCAACTCGATATTGAGCTTTGTGCTTACCTTTCTCATGATGTTGCAGGCTCCATTACAGTCTGCATTGATAAGCCATCCTTGCGCAGTTCGGTACAGACCTCTAAGAATTCGTTTTCCTGATGCCTTCCACCCTTCAGGTTTTTCACCGAACGTAGGCAAGAAGTCATTATCAAAAAACGAGGCTTGAGACGTATACGATTCTTCGGTTTCGACTAATCGAATCCCGACAATTAAACAAAGCTGCTCAATTCGTCCAAACACTTTGTAGTGCGGAATTTGCACGAATTCCTGATTCGTTTTTGCACCCAAATTGATTTCATCTTTCTGCCCGTTGTTTCGACCGTAGATGATAGTATCGATGTCGTTTTCCAAGCAGAAGTTGACGACCCACCGTGCTGCTTTGTTGATGTAGTCTCGCACGTAGCAATTTCGCTTATGGGTATTAAGTTGGATTCGCTTCGAGGTCGCGCCCTTCATGGATGGCTTGCCATGAGTCAGAATCGATTTGAATTTGGCAACCTGCTTATTGAACCATTGGTTTCGAGATGTCAACCCTCTACCATCCAACACAAAGGCAAGTCCAGTATTTGTCACGCCGGCCAAGAGGTTATTCAGGCCTGGGTCAAGCGCTAAAACGTTCTCAGGACACAATTTGCAGCATTGAGCAGTCTTGTCCATCGTGAAGTGAACATACTCAACAACCCACTGCCCATTCGTCGGAATGAATCGCAGTTCTCGAATCTGCACATCCTTTAATCGTTCTGGTAACGGGATGTAGAACGCATCTCTTCCAAATGCAGCTTTCCCACCGTTGCCCAAAGGAACTCGAATCAAGCCTTTCTCTACTTTCAGGGATTGCCCCGTGAATACGACTTGATACAACCCGCCTTTGGTGCGGTATCGCGGCAATTTTGGTTCATGTTCGAACTGCCCCAGTTTGAACAGTTTTGAGAGTGATTTGAAGCTTTTGAACGCCTCATTCACAGATTTCAACACTTGCTGTGCAGCCTGAGAATGTAACAGCTTCCCGTTTTCACTCTCCTTCAGTTTTGCGTAGAGGTTGACATACTTCAGAACCTTGAACGGTTTCCGTCCTTGCTCAAAGAAGTATTGCCGAGACTCATACACGCCTTGGTTGTAGAGATTGTTGGCAAGACGCGCTAACTCAGTAAGCAACTGAGCAAGCTGCTTGTCAGGTTGGAAACTATCTTTTTGGACGGCTAAAAACATCATTAGGTTAAGATGGTATGCAGTTATTATAGAGGCCGATTTACGTGAATAGCAACCGTATGAGAGAAGATGGCATACAGCTAAAATCGACTCGTCATTGCACGTATCAGTCAGGACATCACTTTGTCTGGAGAAGAATGTCAAGACTGATTCTGCCTACTGCCGTAGGCGCGGGAACCGTTCTGTATCCCCGTCGGGAACGAGCGAGGGTTTATCCGGTTCCCGAACCCTCCGGTTTCTATAAAAAATCCCCCACCAGAGCAGCAGGGGATTTTCTAGACGTTAACCTAACCTAGCTAGATCAACCGTACTTCGAGGCGGTTGAAGCAATCAGGAAGGCGGCGTAGGTCAAGACATACCCGACGCTAAAGTGAGCTAAGCCAACCAAACGAGCTTGCACGATAGAAAGCGCCACTGGCTTATCTTTCCAACGCACTAAGTTCGCTAATGGTGTCCGCTCGTGCGCCCACACCAAGGTTTCAATCAACTCTTGCCAGTAACCGCGCCAGCTAATCAGGAACATGAAGCCAGTGGCCCACACGAGGTGACCAAACAGGAACATCCATGCCCACACGGAGAGGTTATTGGTGCCAAAGGGATTGTAACCGTTGATGAGTTGAGACGAGTTCAACCAGAGGTAATCCCGCAGCCAACCCATAAGGTAGGTCGAGTTTTCATTGAACTGTGCCACGTTGCCTTCCCAGACACCAAGGTGTTTCCAGTGCCAGTAGAAGGTGACCCAGCCAATGGTGTTCAGCATCCAGAACATCGCCAGATAGAAGGCATCCCACGCAGAAATATCGCAGGTACCGCCCCGGCCAGGGCCATCGCAGGGGAAGGCATAGCCGAAGTCTTTTTTATCGGGCATCAGTTTGGAACCACGGGCATCCAGCGCACCTTTCACCAAAATCAGGGTGGTGGTGTGCAGCCCCAAGGCAATGGCGTGGTGAACCAAGAAGTCACCGGGGCCAATGGTTAAGAAGAGCGAGTTGTTGCCACTGTTGATGGCATCTAACCAGCCGGGCAGCCAGACGTTACCGTAGTTGGGCCAAGCAGTTGCAGCAATACTATCGGGATTCGACAGCAGCGTGTCAAAACCGTAGAGCAATTTACCGTGCGCCGCTTGGATAAACTGCGCAAAGACTGGCTCAATAAGAATTTGCTTTTCAGGGGTGCCAAAGGCCACCACGACATCATTGTGAACGTACAGACCTAAGGTGTGGAAGCCCAAGAAGAGGGAGACCCAGCTAAGGTGGGAAATAATCGCCTCTTTGTGCTGCAACACCCGATCCAACACGTTGCCTTTATTTTGTACCGGATCATAATCCCGTACGAGGAAGATGGCACCATGGGCAAAGGCACCCACCATCAAGAAGCCAGCAATGTACTGGTGATGGGTATAAAGAGCCGCCATGGTGGTGTGATCTTGGGCAATAAAGGCATAGGGCGGCAAAGAATACATGTGCTGTGCCACCAAGGAGGTGATAACCCCTAAACAAGCCAAGTGCCACCCCAGTTGGAAGTGCAATGAGTTGTTGTAGGTTTCGTAGATGCCTTGGTGGGGCATGTTAAACGGCCCCTCTACCTTCGTTCCAAAGAAGTCTTTGGCATCCATCATTTCTTTGATGCTGTGGCCAATACCGAACTGGGTTCGATACATGTGACCGGCAACAATGAAGAGGACGGCGATCGCCAAATGGTGATGCGCCATATCGGTGAGCCACAAAGACTCGGTTTGGGGATGGAAGCCACCCAAGAAGGTCAGAATTGCGCTACCTGCTCCTTGCGAGGTGCCAAAGACATGGCTCGCGGTATCGGGATTTTGGGCATATACCCCCCAGTTACCGGTAAAGAAGGGTGCCAACCCCGCTGGGTGAGGCATGGTGCTCAGGAAGTTATCCCAGCCGACATGCTGCCCCCGGGATTCGGGAATAGCAACGTGAATCAGGTGGCCAGCCCACGCCAAGGAGCTTACCCCAAACAGCCCCGCCAAGTGGTGGTTCAAGCGCGATTCAGCATTTTTGAACCAAGAGAGGCTAGGACGGAACTTGGGTTGCAGGTGCAGCCAACCAGCAAACAGTGCCAAGGAGGCCAACACCAGTAGGAAGATAGCGCCTTGGTAGAGGTCGCCGTTGGTGCGCATACCGATGGTGTACCACCAGTGATACACACCGGAGTAGGCAATATCCACAGGGCTGGACGCACCCGCTTGGGTAAACGCATCAACCGCTGCTTTGCCAAATTGGGGATCCCAGATCGCATGGGCGATGGGACGGGTGTTCAGGGGATCTTGAATCCACTGCTCAAAGTTGCCTTGCCACGCAACGTGGAATAGGCTACCAGACACCCACAGGAAGATAATGGCCAGATGCCCAAAGTGGGAGGCAAAGATCTTTTGGTAAAGATTTTCCTCGGTCATACCATCATGGCTTTCAAAGTCATGTGCCGTAGCGATGGCATACCAAATCCGGCGTGTGGTCGGATCCTGTGCGAGGTCTTGGCTAAACTTAGGAAATTTAGTTGCCATAGTCGGTAGTATCCTCCTCGCCCCTATCCTACAGAAATAATTCGAGCTAGGAAGAATGCCCATGTGGTGGCAATCCCCCCTAGGAGGTAATGCGCCACACCGACCGCCCGACCTTGAATAATACTCAGGGCACGGGGTTGAATTGCTGGCGCAACTTTTAGCTTGTTGTGTGCCCAAACAATGGACTCAATCAGCTCTTGCCAGTAGCCACGGCCACTGAACAGGAACATCAGACTGAAGGCCCAAACAAAGTGAGCACCCAAGAAGAGCAAGCCGTAAGCGGATAGGGCTGAACCATAGGAGCCAATCACCTGGGAGGCTTGTGCCCACAGAAAGTCCCGTAGCCAGCCGTTAATGGTGATGGCACTTTGGGCAAAGTTACCGCCCGTAATATGAGACACGGTGCCATCGGGGGCAACCGTCCCCCACACATCCGATTGCATCTTCCAACTAAAGTGGAAAATAACCACGGAAATGCAGTTGTACATCCAGAACAAGCCAAGAAAGACGTGATCCCAACCGGAGACTTGGCACGTGCCACCCCGACCGGGGCCGTCGCAGGGGAACCGGAAGCCCAAATTGGCTTTATCGGGAATTAAGCGAGAGCTACGGGCAAACAGCACACCCTTGAGCAGAATCAATACCGTCACGTGAATGGTGAAGGCATGGATGTGGTGCACCAAGAAGTCAGCGGTGCCAAGGGCGATCGGCATCATGGCGACTTTGCCACCCACTGCCACAACATCACCCCCAAACGCCACGCTAGCAGTGGCTGCGGCGTTGGGAGCAGTACCGCCCGGTGCAAGGGTATGCAGGTGCTGCACCCACTGGGCAAAGACCGGCTGCAATTGAATGCCAGTGTCAGAGAACATATCTTGGGGACGACCAAAGGCTCGCATGGTGTCGTTGTGGACGTACAGTCCGAAGCTGTGGAAGCCCAAGAAAATACAGACCCAGTTCAGGTGAGAAATAATGGCATCCCGATGCCGCAGAACGCGATCTAACACGTTGTTTTGGTTGACGGCTGGGTCGTAGTCCCGCACAAAGAAAATTGCCCCATGAGCGGCACCGCCAACAATCAGGAAGCCGCCAATCCACATATGGTGGGTGAATAGCGATAGCTGGGTTGGATAGTCGGTGGCAAGGTAGGGATAGGGCGGCATCGCGTACATGTGCTGCGCCACGATGATGCTGAGCGACCCCATCATGGCCAAGTTGATCGCCAGTTGGGCATGCCAAGACGTAGTCAGCACTTCGTAGAGACCTTTGTGCCCAGTCCCAGTGAAGGGGCCTTTGTGAGCTTCAAGAATTTCTTTGAGGCTATGGCCAATTCCCCAGTTGGTGCGGTACATGTGACCGGCAATGATAAAGAGGACGGCGATCGCCACGTGGTGGTGTGCCGTATCCGACAGCCAAAGGCCACCGGTAACGGGGTTTAAACCACCTTTGAAGGTCAAGAAATCTGAGTAAGCGGCCCAGTTAAACGTGAAGAACGGAATCACACCGCTGAACACCCCCCAATTGATGTTGGGGTAAAGCTCTGCCATCAAGCTGGGGTTGAGAATGAACTCATGGGGCAGCGGAATATCCTTCGCCGCCACACCCGCATCCAAGAGCTGATTGATGGGGAGCGAAACGTGAATTTGGTGACCCGCCCATCCCAAGGAACCGAGGCCGAGTAAACCGGCCAAGTGATGGTTGAGCATGGACTCCACGTTTTGGAACCATTCCAGCTTGGGAGCGCGCTTGTGATAGTGGAACCAGCCTGCAAAGAGCATTAAGCCAGCCATGACCAAGCCACCGATCGCGGTGCAGTAAAGCTGGAACTCATTGGTGATCCCAGAGGCTCGCCAGAGTTGGAATAGCCCCGAGGTGATTTGGATGCCGTGGAAACCACCGCCGACATCACCGTTGAGGATGCCTTGACCGACAATGGGCCAGACAACTTGAGCACTGGGCTTGATGCCGGTAGGATCGGCCAGCCAAGCCTCATAGTTAGAGAATTTTGCACCGTGGAAGTACATCCCACTCAGCCAGATGAACACCACTGCCAGATGGCCGAAGTGTGCACTGAAGATTTTGCGGGAAATATCTTCGAGGTCGCTAGTGTGTGTATCGAAATCGTGGGCAAGAGCGTGAAGGTTCCAAATCCATGTGGTGGTTTGGGGACCTCTGGCCAAAGTGCGATCAAAATGCCCAGGTTTTGCCCATTTCTCAAAGGACGTAGGTACTGGGTCATTGTCAACCACGACTCTGACTTTTGGCTCTCGCTCCGGTGGACTGATGGTCATCGAGTCTCTCCTCTCTCTTAGGCAAGGAAGGAACGAGGGCATTCGCTTCATTTAATAGACTGGCCGTTAGGATAAAGATTGTGAAGAATCTTTACTCTAATGACACCGAATGGAACGATAAAGCCCGTTCTGGAGGCGAATGCTCAATTCAGCATTATAGAAGGGTAGTACAGGCTTTGCCGATAATTAACATTATTTAAGATGCTTGAATTCTTGACATGTTTATGGGGGTATAAATGCATATCTTTGCGCTATGATACCCATTGATTTGTTGCTGGTATGGGTTTGACAATGCCCTGTATCATCAGCTTTTGGGGCGATCGCCCCGCTTTGTAAACTATTTTAAGTTTTATGACGAAAGTAATTATTTATACACCGGATGCCCCAGCCCCCGTTGGGCCTTACAGTCAAGCGGTACAGGTGGGGGAGTGGGTCTTTTTGGCGGGGCAAATTGCCCTTGATCCGCAGACGGGGGAGGTTGTTGGTGGCGAAGATGTTGTTGCCCAAACCCGTCAGGTGATGCAGAACCTGAGTGCGGTGCTCAGGGCAGCGGGGAGTGACTGGTCGCAGGTGGTGAAAACAACAGTATATTTAGCGGACTTAAATGATTTTGCTGCCATGAATAGCGTCTATGGTGAATATGTTGACCCCGACACAGCTCCCGCACGGGCGTGTGTTGAGGTTTCACGTCTGCCCAAGGGGGTGAAGGTGGAAATTGACTGTGTGGCAATGGTTCCTAAAATGTCCTAACGGCAATGACGGATGCGCGAAAGTTATACTCTTTGCCCTCTAGTTCGACAGGGGTACCTACTTTGATGGCACTGTTCCCAAGGACAGGGCCACTGTTAGTCACTTGACCTTTGCCTTCGAGGGTGACTAAAAGATTGCTGCTAAAGGCCATTTCGGGGCGCGGGTCAGGTAGGGCTTTTACCGAGCCGTCGGGCTGCGAGACGGTGACGGTGCGGGGTAGCACTTGGACATTTTTGACTGTAATTTGGCCGTAGGGCTGGTTGCGGATAATAAAGTTTGCCGTACTGCCGTTGGGAATTAAGTCTTGGGGCGTTGGTGTACTTAAGCCCAACACGAGGATATCGACTTCTATGGGCTTGGCGGTGGTGATTTGGGCAAGGGAGGTGCCCGATCGCCCCGGCAACACAAACAAGCCCACAAGTACGCACAGCAGCACAACCCCGGCACCAATGTCTAGCAGACTGAGTTTGCCAAAAAGGCGGCCATAGCGATCGATCAACTGCATCCACGTTGCCCCATACCTGAGCAGCAACATCCTACCACAGGCATTACCCCGCTTGAGCGCTCCAAACCCAGACCTCCCCTTGGCAGCCACCAGCGGCAAGATAGTGCCCTAAGGGATGCCATGCCAGCGCACTCACATCCCCAGCATCTAGGAGTTGGCGGGGTTGCAACTGCTGCCAAAGACAGAGCCACCCTTCATCCCCGCTGGAGGCAAAGCCTTGGCCATTGGGATGTAGGCTCAGCGCTCGCACGGTGCCACGATGTAATTCCAAGACATTGGGTTGCCAACTGTCCTGTTCTGGGCTGAACTGCCAGAGGATGATCCCCTCTTGGGAGCTCGTGAGAAGGCGCGGCGCGATCGCCCCTAGGGTAGGACTCAGCCAGTTCAAGTTTCGCACTTTGCCGGGGAACCCCTGCATCTGCCATGGATACTGATCGCCCCATCGCCAGACAAAGAGGGTGTGATCCATGTTGCTGGCGGCTAGGTAGTCGCCTTGGGGCGACCATGCGAGATCCACAGCGGCGGACATAAACCCAAGGGAGAGGGGATCGGCATCCCAATCTGCCACCGCCCACACCTGAATCCCGCGGTAGCCTGCCACAGCTAAAGTCTCTCCCGTGGGTTGCCAAGCAAGTGCCAAAACGGAGGACTCGCCAAAGTCGAGGGTTGTGATCACCTCTGCGGCAGCCGCGTCCCATACTTGGACGTAGTGCCCCAAGCTAAAGGCCACCCATGGGTGGTGCGGGTGCCATGCGAGCTGATCGATCCACACTGAACCATAATTCAGGAGGTGACGGCGATCGTCTCCTTCGTGCCAAGCGCCGATGATCAGCCGTCCTTGCTGGCCAGCCGCCGCCCAGCGATCGCCTGCGACCGCAAGCACATCAAGGCTTTGCTCGGTTGCTGGTTGTAGGATCACCTGTTCCCCTAACAGCGGATCAATCTGATACACATCCCCTGCGGCAGAAGTAGCTAAAAGATAGCGATCGCCCCACGCCACGGCGGTAACGTAGTCCTGAAGTTGGGTCTGCCCCAACAGGGTTAAGGTGGCCATGGGGTACCTCCCTTAGTGCAGGGTGTCGTAGTAGAGTTGCAGCCCAATAATCATACCGAGCATGGCAACAATAAAGAGGCTGATGAATAGCCAATGCCGCTGTACCGTTACCGCAAAGAACTCCCCATAAATACGATAAAGGCGGTCAATAATCCCCTCGGCTTGGCCAACGGCTTTTTCCCGCTGCATGAGCCAGTCAGAGTATTGCTCCTGCCAAATATCCAGTTCATCCTTATAGTTGGCCATGTCCTCACGAAAGGTGGCCAACTGCGCTGGGGTTTGGGGAATGGCTGGTTCAGTGGGTTGCTGCGGTTTGGCGGCCTCTAGGGCGGGGGTATAGTACTGACGAATTCCCGGAAAGTAGCAGGACTTAAAGAGTTGCACCCCAGTACAGCGGCAGGTGGCAGGGTCATGGCTCTCGTTGGGATCTGTCCAGCACGGATCTAGGGCAACGTCTTTACCCATTCCCGTAATGGTGACAAACGCTTCAAACGGCCATTTGGTGAGCGTGAAGACATTCATGACTTGGCCGATGGGGTTCATCTGCGAGGGGGCAATGATGCCGCCGCCAAAAGTGACTTGAGGAATAATAAATAGGATGAGGAGCAGCGGGGCGATCGCCGTGTTGGGGGACAGCGCCGAGACCAGCAACCCCATCACCATCCCGCCAAAGGAGGCTAGGAACATCGTTAGCCACAGTTGCAATTGAGTGAGGCTATCTCCCGGAAAATCAATAGCAATGTTTTTGAATAGCAGAAAGGCCGAGGCTTGGTACAGCGCCAGCAACAACGCAAGGGTAATTTTAGAGAAAACGTAGGCACCAATTTTTAAGCCAACAAGGCGCTCCCGCCGGTAAATATCGCGCTCCTTGGCAATTTCGCGCATCGTGGTCAGGTTCCCCACCATGACCGCCACCAGTGCCGTTGCAAATAACATGGTAATGGCAGAGGCCGCATCGCCGTTGCGAATATCAAACAGATACCGATCCCAGACAATTAAATCCAAAATGCCGATAATGAACGGGATTGAAAAGTTCAGGATTAGGCTCACCCGATCTCGCAGGAGGATAGCGGCCTCCCGCTGCAACAAGATCCAGTACTGCCGTAGGCCAGACACGGCATGGGTGTGGCTATGCCCCCGACGGAGTACAGCGTGTGGCGCGTCGTTCAGGTGGCAGATAACATCTTTGTGGCGATCCAGCACATAGGTTTTATACTGGGGAGATTTCAAGTAGAGTTGCTGCCATTCCTCGGGGGTTCGCTCCCGCTCGATGAGGGGATAAATATCATTAAAGGACTGCACCCCAAAGTAGGCTGCCGCTTGATCCGGCGGTCCAAAATACGCCACGCGCCCCCCCGCCGCTAAGAAGATCACGAGGTTACACAGTTTGATGTTTTCGGTGACGTGGGTAATGAGAACAACGGTGCAGCCATCATTGGCTAGACCCCGCAGCAAGCACATGACCTCTGCTTCGGTGCCCGGATCCAAACCGGAGGTGGCCTCATCTAGAAAGAATAAGCTGGGTTTGGTCAGCAATTCCACACCAATAGAGACCCGCTTGAGCTGACCGCCACTCAAGTTTTTGATAGGGACATCGCGGCGATCGCTCAAGCCCAAAATGGCCATGACCTCTACAACCCGCTGCTCACGCTCACGGGGAGTTACATCGGCAGGCATCCGCAACTGAGCAGCAAAGTTCAAGGCTTCTGCCACGGTTAATTCTTTGTGGACAATATCTTCTTGGGGGACGTAGGCAAACTCAGACCGGTAGGCATCAAAATGGCGGTAAAGGTCGTTGCCGTTAATGAGAACCGTACCACTGGAGGCGGGGGTAAAGCCTGTCAGGGCTTTGAGAAGGGTGGACTTACCACAACCACTGACCCCAGCAATGACCACAAACTCGCGGGGCAAAATCGATAGGGAAATATCGTGCAGCAGTTTCTTGTTACCTTTAACAACTTTTTCAAGGCCAAAGGCATCGAGGCGAATGCTACCCGCTTCGTTGTCAACGGTAATGGTTTCGTCAATGTTGATTTGCAATAGGTAGGGACCAATGCGCACTTTATCGCCAACCCGTAGGGATTGGGGTTTGGTGAGCCGCTTACCGTTACAAAAGACTCCATTAGAGGACCCCAGATCGCTAAGGACAATGGCGGTGCCTTGGCGCTCAATTTTGGCATGGTGCCGCGAAATTTGGGGGTGGTCGATTTGAATATCGTTATCCTCACTCCGGCCAATGCGCAGAACCGTTTTCCCTTGGAAGTGAATCGTTTTTTGCAGAATCTTAACGGGGGATTGGCGAAACACTAATTTGACGTTAGCGCCAATAAAAAATGTGTCGCCATCCTCGAGATGTTTATGGTTGACGGGGCGATCGCCAAAAAGCAACCCTAATTTACTTCCTAAATCCTGAATGGTGTAGCCTGTATCAGTTTTACTGATTTCAAAATGGTGCCGCGAAATGGTGGGATAGGAAATGACAATTTCATTGTGGGGCGATCGCCCCGCTCGCATTCGCGGTTGACTTAGGCGAATCTCTTGGACTGACGCTGGCGTTGTAATTTGTAAAACTGGCCACTCTTCATCGGGGGCTAAAATTGTTGCTGCATCGCTCTGAGATGTCATGGGACACACGCTCAACGCACGGATAAACAGGTCTCCTTTACGGTAGCAACTGCTCCGATAAGCGTGTGGGTAGTTATACCAAGCCGTTACGAAGTGCAACAACCGCCGCTTGAACGCGATCGTCCACGGCCAGTTTATTTAAGATACCCCGGACATGGGTTTTAATCGTATTGGGGCTGAGGAACAGCTTGCCCGCAATTTCTGGGTTGCTATAGCCCTCCACCATTAACCGCAATACATCCAACTCCCGCGGAGAGAGGGAATGCTCAAGTTGGGGATGAACTGGACGCAAGTGCTGAATCACGTGGCGGGCAATTTGTGGATCTAGGTAGGTGGCTCCCTCGCAGGCAGCGGCGATCGCCGTCACTAATCGCTCCACTGTAACCCCCTTAATACAATAGGCATCAGCGCCACTAGAAAGGGCAGCAACTGCTTCAAGGGCGGACTGATGGGACGTGAGCATCACCACATGAATCTCTGGTAACTCTTGCTTAATGCGCTGCGTTGCCGCAATCCCATCTAAGCCAGGTAGGCCAATATCCATGACCACAACATCCGGTCGCAGCTCTCGTGCCAAGCCCACACCGCGATAGCCATCCTCAGCAAAGCCCACCACCGTAAACTGCCCTGCTAGAGACTGCTCTAGCCCCAACTGCATCATGGGGTCGTCTTCCACAATCAGAATACGCAGCACGATAGCCTCCACAGTGAGATGGCGGGCAGGAACGGGCTAACTCAACCTAAACCAGACACATTCAAGCCACCAGTCAATTCTTCCATCCGTTCTCGCATGGTGGCGGTGGACTTCTGGTAGGCATCTTTCATCGCCGCAGTCACCAGATCAGAGAGAACCTCTGCCCCTTCGCTGAGCAGTTCGGGGTTGATTTCCACCCGACGCGGCTCTTGGGTGCCGCTCATAATCACCTTGACTGCTCCCCCCGCAGCTTGACCCTCAATATCCATTTGTTCAAGGTCTTCTTGGAGTTTTTTGGCGCCTTCTTGAACCTGCTGTGCTTTTTGGATGGCCGCGGCCAACTCTTTCATTTTGCCCAGACCAAAGCCAAATCCTTGTCCCTGTGCCATATGGTTGCCTTTATCGATAGCGAACTATTGCCTGCTATCTTATCAGCAAGTGAGAAGCTAGGTAAAATGCGGGTTTAGCCACGGCAGGAATAATGGGTAATGGGGTTGATGCTCTTGGGGAATGCTCTGCGCCGCTACTGGCGTTATCTGGCGCTGTTTTGTATAGGGGTGCTCCTTGCCCTCGTGGTGCTGAGCCAGTTGCGCTCCAGTCCGTTGGTGACCACGCCCCTAGAGCCGCTGCCGCAACACCCCCAGATTGCGGTGCATATGAATCACTCCCAAGCCCATCGCTATCGGGAACCCTATCGCCCCTACACCCGCGACGGCGAAGATCTCGAAGCCATTCTTATCGAAGCGGTTAAGGCAGCGCGTACCCGTATTGATGTAGCTATCCAAGAGTTTCGGCTGCCCCATTTAGCCAAGGCACTGGCCGCTAAACAGCAAGCGGGAGTGCCGGTGCGAGTGATTATGGAAAACACCTATACCGAGCCGTGGGCAGCCTATACCCCAGCGATGGTGAATCGGCTGGATCCGCGAATGCGGCAGCGCTATGATGACTGGCACGCCTTAGTGGATACCAATGGCGATCGCCATCTTAGCCCCCAAGAGCTAGCGGAACGCGATGTTTTGACGATTTTTGATCAGGCTCACGTGCCGTGGCTCGATGATACTGCCGATGGCTCAAAGGGCAGTATGCTCATGCACCACAAGTTTATGGTGATTGATCATCAGCGGGTGGTGGCCACAACGGCAAACTTTACCCTCAGCGATATTCACGGCGATCTAGGCCGACCGGAAACCCGTGGCAATGCCAACTCGCTACTGGTCATTGACAGTCCGGCGGTGGCGCAACTATTTACCGAAGAATTTAACATCATGTGGGGGGATGGGCCAGGGGGCAAGCTGGATAGCCACTTCGGCGTGCAAAAGCCCCTCCGGCCAACGCGACAGGTACAGGTGGGGGATGCGATTGTGGCGGTGCGCTTTTCTCCGACCTCGCGATCGCGCCCGTGGGCAGAGTCCACCAATGGTCTGGTTGGCCGATGGCTGGCCAGAGCACGGCACGCCATTGATCTGGCTTTATTTGTCTTTTCAGATCAAGAGTTGTCTAACGTGCTTGAGGCACAACACCAGCGGGGAGTCACCATCCGTGCCCTGATCGATGAGGATTTTATCTACCGCGATTTTAGTGAGGCGCTAGATATGCTGGGGGTGGCCATGGCGAACACGGCTCAAGCGGGGCGCAGCCAGTGCTACTACGAAGCGGGGAATCGACCTTGGCAGACTCCCCTGACGACCGTGGGAACCCCAACCCTTCCCCAAGGGGATAAGCTGCACCACAAGTATGGACTGATTGATCGTCAGACCGTCATTGTTGGCTCCCATAACTGGTCTGAGGCGGCCAATCGCGGCAATGATGAATTCCTGCTGGTGATTGAGCACCCGACCGTTGCGGCTCACTACGAGCGAGAGTTTGAGCGGCTCTACGCCAACAGCCGTTTAGGATTGCCCCCCCAAGTGCGCGATCGCATCGCCCAACAACTGGCCAAGTGCGGCGGGGTCATTGAAACGCGCTCCCCATCGAGAACCACTGGCAGCAGTACCCCCAAGATAAATTTGAATACCGCCACCGCGGCTGAGCTACAAACCCTACCCGGGATTGGCCCCAAACTAGCGGCAGAGATCCTGAAGGCACGGCAGAAAAAACCCTTTACATCTTGGGCAGAGGTGGACGCCGTTCCGGGGATTGGACCTAAACTCATAGAGCGGCTGCGAGAGCACGCCACATGGTAGCCCCCTCACGCAGGCTGATGCTCTCAAGCAGCCTACAGTCGCCGAATGGCATCAATCAATACTTCAGGTGGCTGAACCCCTTCCCACCGCTGCACTTCCTGACCACGGTAAAAGAGTAGGAGCGTAGGTAAGGACTGAATCCGGTACTGGCTTGCTAGTTGTGGGTAACGTTCAGAATCTATCTTAACGATCTCAACCGCTGTTTTAAGATGCTGCTTCACCTGATCAAGAATTGGCACCATCATCCGGCAGGGGCCACACCAGTCTGCATAAAAATCAATGAGGAGTGGCTGGGAGGTATGGGAGATCAGATCATTGAAGCTGCTAAATTGTCGTGTTGTGGCCATGGCATTATCCTTAGGACAACCTTTATGTTCCATGTTAGATGCCAGCCAACTGACCTGGGGCTAACTCCCCATCGGCAACTCCAACCCCGTGGTTAGGTACTCCTGCTAGGTCGCTTGCCGTTAGCGTTGAGATTGTCACCACCAGCAAGAGGTTGCTGCGCCGTTGCTACTTTAGGCACGATCAAACCAGAGAATCTTAATCACGCTACCGCCAACCAGAGTCACTAACCCAACAATGAACGCCCACAACCTTGCATCAGTGGTTTTCTGTTGACTGCGTAGCTCGGTAATATCGTCCCGCAGTTTAGAACGTAATGCCTCCACCTTGTCATCTAGCGCTTTAATTTCAGCCGTACAGACAACAAAAGACAACAATCGACAGCTAGGGTACGCTAAGTTATGGATCAAGGTCTTGCCCCTTTGCTCCCCATGATAGGGTGAGATAACATCACTCAAAATATAATGCCCTGTCCTATACTTGAGTGTGCTTGAGAGCCTATTCCGCAGCGTTTGCCATGTCCACCCTTGTTATTGTTGAATCGCCCACCAAAGCCCGTACTATTCGCAAGTTCTTGCCCGCGGACTATCGCGTTGAAGCCTCCATGGGACACGTTCGGGATCTTCCCCGCAGTGCTGCCGATGTACCCGCAGAACTTAAGGGGGAAGAGTGGGCGACCTTGGGCGTGAATGTGGCCGCAGGCTTTGAGCCACTGTACATCGTCCCTAAGGATAAGCAAAAAGTTGTTAAGGAACTAAAAACAGCCCTTGAGAACGCCGATGAGTTACTCCTAGCAACTGATGAAGACCGCGAAGGGGAAAGTATTAGTTGGCACCTGCTGCAACTTCTCAACCCTAAGGTGCCCGTACGGCGCATGGTCTTTCACGAGATTACCGATGAGGCGATTCAAGCTGCCCTCCGCAATTGCCGCGAGGTGAACCAGCAACTCGTGCGCGCCCAAGAAACGCGGCGAATTCTAGATCGCCTAGTGGGGTACACCCTATCCCCCCTGCTGTGGCGCAAAATTGCCCCCCATCTGTCGGCGGGGCGGGTACAGTCTGTGGCGGTGCGCCTACTCGTGCAGCGGGAGCGGGAGCGCCTAGCCTTTCGTAAAGGTCAGTTTTGGGATCTCAAGGCGGTTCTTGATCAGCGGGGAACCCTATTTCCAGCGCGGCTTGTGAGTGTGGGTGGGCAGCGGGTGGCTACGGGCAATGATTTTGATCCGGCCACTGGGCAACTGCGTCATCCCAACGCTGTCCTGCTGCTGGATGAGGCTGCGGCTAATGCCCTGCGCGATCGCCTCTTGACGGAAACCTGGACGGTTAGCGAACAGGAAGAGCGCCAGCAAACCCGCAAACCTGCTCCCCCTTTTACCACCTCTACGCTGCAACAGGAGGCCAACCGCAAGCTGCACCTTTCAGCGCGCGAGACAATGCGGATTGCCCAAAAGCTTTACGAGGAGGGCTATATCACCTATATGCGTACCGACTCGGTGCATCTGTCGGAGCAGGCGATCGCCGCTGCCCGCAGTTGTGTTGAAACCATGTACGGTAAAGCCTTTCTTTCCCCCCAGCCCAGGCAGTACACCACCAAAACCAAGGGTGCCCAAGAAGCCCACGAAGCCATTCGCCCTGCTGGCAGCCAGTTCCGCACCCCCCAAGAAACAAACCTGCGGGATCGCGAACTAGACCTCTACGAACTGATTTGGAAGCGCACCGTTGCCACCCAAATGGCCGATGCCCGCCTCACTCTCTTAACGGTGTCCATTACTGCTGGCGATGCCCTCTTCCGGGCCCACGGCAAACGGATTGATTTTGCGGGCTTTTTCCGTGCCTACGTCGAAGGCTCCGATGACCCCGATGCTGCCCTCGAAAGCCAAGAAGTGGTTCTGCCGCTGATGCAGGTGGGAGAGATTCTGCGCTGTCAAACCCTCGAAAGTGTGGGGCACGAAACGCAGCCTCCGCCACGCTACACCGAGGCCAGCTTAGTCAAAGCTCTAGAACAAGCAGGAATTGGCCGCCCCAGCACCTATGCCACCATCATTAGCACCATCCAAGACCGAGAGTATGCCCTGCGTCGGGGCAATGCACTTGAGCCAACCTTTACGGCCTTTGCGGTTACCAGCCTCCTTGAAAAATACTTCCCCGACTTAGTGGATATAAACTTTACTGCCCGGATGGAGCAAACCCTTGACGATATTTCTACCGGCGAGGTAGAGTGGCTGCCCTACCTAGAATCGTTCTATTTGGGGGAGCAGGGTCTAGAGCAGCAGGTCAAAGAGCGCGAGCGCACCATTGAAGCGACAGAAGCCCGAGCGATCGCCCTGCCGGAACTGAACGCTGAGGTGGTGGTGGGTCGGTTTGGACCGTTTATTGTTTACCCAAATGGCAATGGTAGCGAACCCATCAAAGCCTCCCTTCCCCAAGATGCAACCCCCGGAAGTCTGAATCGTGAACAAATCGAGCAACTGATCCGCCAAAAGCTCGAAGGCCCCGATAAGCTGGGGGTACACCCAGAGACAGGCGAACCCATCTTTTTGCTCACAGGGCGATTTGGCCCCTACGTACAACTGGGGGAAGCTACCGCCGAGAACCCCAAGCCCAAGCGCGCCTCATTGCCTAAAGGGGTTAGCCCCGATGAAGTGACCCTCGATTTGGCAGTGACCCTTTTATCATTACCGCGCACCCTTGGGGTACATCCAGACTCCGGCAAGCTCATTCAAGCGAATCAGGGGCGATTTGGCCCTTACATTGTGCTAGATCCCGATGGCGAGAAAGAGTACCGCTCCCTCAAAGCCGAAGATAGCGTCTATACCATTACCCTTGAGCGGGCGCTGGAACTACTGGCGATGCCAAAGTCAACCCGTGGCCGCGCCAAAAAGCAAGTTCTTGCGGTGTTAGGCAACCACCCTGAAACCAATGAGCCCGTGCAAATTTTTGATGGTCCCTACGGCCCTTACGTCAACCACGGTAAAGTGAATGCCGCGTTGCCCGATGGTGTGAGTGTTGAGACCATAACCCTTGAGCAAGCCCTGCCACTGCTTGCCGCTAAGGCACCGCAAAAGACCTCGCGGCAAAGGGGGGGTGCAACTGGCACAGCCGGGAAAACCCGAAAAACTAAAAGTGCACCTAAAACAACAAAAACAACAAAAACGGCCTCGCGTAAGCGGGGGTCTGCCTAGCGCCTGTGAACCATCCCTTCACTGCGGAAACGTACCTTTTTGAGCCAGCACACCCCAACAGTGATGCATTACAGGTGATTTATGGCTTTCCCAACACCTACAGTGTTGGCATTACTAGCTTGGGCTATCAGCTGGTGTGGGCCACCTTAGCCCGCCGCCGAGATGTTGCCGTCAGCCGCCTATTTACCGATGTGCACGAACCCCTCCCCCGGCATCCAGAGTTGGTGGGGTTTTCTCTCTCGTGGGAACTGGATTATGCAAATCTGTTGGCGCTTCTAGAGCAGTTAAACATTCCTATTTGGCAGCGCGATCGCCACGAGGGGCATCCCCTTATCTTTGGCGGCGGGCCAGTGCTAACGGCAAATCCTGAACCCTTTGCCGACTTTTTTGATGTGATTCTCCTAGGGGATGCCGAACCCCTGTTAGAGCCATTTTTGACCACCGTTGCCCACGAACGAAGCGCACCTCGCCAGACGCAGTTACACCGTCTTGCTCAGGTTCCCGGCCTCTATGTTCCCAGCCTTTACACCGTTACCTATACCAGCCCCAGTGGTGACATCAACGGGATTGAACCCACCCAGCCCTCTGTGCCGAGAGTGGTGCAAAAACAAGTCCATCGGGGACACACCTTAGCCGCTTCGACTGTGGTGACCCCTCTTGCAGCGTGGGAGAGCATTTACATGGTGGAGGTGGTGCGCAGTTGCCCAGAACTGTGTCGCTTTTGCTTGGCAAGCTATCTCACCTTACCCTTTCGCACCCCCAGTATCGAGACGCTGATTCCGGCGATTGAGCGCGGCTTGGCAGTGACCGATCGCATTGGCCTGCTGGGTGCCTCTGTGACCCAACATCCAGAATTTGTTGCCTTGATGGACTACCTAAGCCAGCCCCAATTTGCACAGGTGCGTCTGAGTATTGCATCGGTACGCACAAATACGGTGACAGAAGCATTGGCGCAACTGCTGAGCCAGCGGGGTACCCATTCCCTGACCATTGCGATTGAAACGGGGTCTGCCCGTCTGCGGCATGTGATTAACAAGAAACTCGAGACTGAGGAAATCCTCGCAGCTGCCACCCACGCTCAAGCGGGAGGACTCAGGGCGCTCAAATTCTACGGCATGGTGGGGTTACCCACAGAAACCACTGCCGATGTTGAGGCCACGGTGGCTTTATTTCAAACCCTCAAGAAAACAGCGCCGCGCTTACGCTTCACCCTTGGCTGTAGTACCTTTGTTCCCAAAGCGCAAACACCGTTCCAGTGGTACGGGGTACAACCCTTGGCGGAGAAACGTCTTAAGTTTCTCAAAAAAGAACTGGGGAAGCTGGGGGTGGAGTTTCGTCCAGAGTCCTATAATGATTCCCTCATTCAAGCCTTGCTTTCCCGGGGCGATCGCCGCTTGGCACCGTTGCTAGAGCGCGTTCGCCATTATGGCACGTCTTTGGGCAGCTATCGACGCAGCTTTAAGGAGTTGCAGGGGCAGCTTCCTGAGCTGGATGACTATATCTGGGCTGATTGGCCGCAGGATAAGGTTTTACCGTGGCAACATCTCCAAAGTGGGTTGCCGGCGAACACCCTTGCTAAACATGCGGCGGTTGCTTTGCAGGTGTCTTAGGAGCTCAGAGGCTAAGGAGTTTTAATGACACGGCAGGCTAAATAACGGCCAATGCCATAGCCCAGCCACTCTAGGTCTTGCGGTGTTAAGTGAGACTGGGCTTCCTCTAGTTCGATGGTTTGCGTTCCGGCTCGAATGATCATCTTGGCAGTCACTTGTTCCCGCTCGCCATCGCGGTTGCGATAGAACCCCTTGGGCTGCACTTCCACCTGTTCGATGGCAGCTACGGGAAGGACTTTAGACCGCTGCCAGCGCAGCCCTAAAATATGCTGGTGAAATCGCACCTCTGTTGGGGTAATGGCGAGCACTTGGGAGCCAAACAGGATATAGAAAATAGTGCCAATGAGTCCCAGCCCTACCGCCAAGTGCCCCGTGGCAAAAATGGCCATGAACCAGTTACCAGCAGAGAGCGCCAAGGTGTACCACACCACTAAAAACCCATTCCATGCCACGGCAAAGGGGATGAGAAATAACAGACTGATGTTAAACCCTATGGGTGGCACCTGAACAACCACACCTTGGGCGGTCTCCTGCACCCGTAAGCGGCTGCCGTAGGGCGGCTCTCGTAGGGTGGCGGGGATGCTCACCTCGCTCAGTCGCTGTAGGGCAGAACGTGCTGCCGTAGCCGAGCTGAATCGATGCTCAAGGGAGGGTTCTACCAGTTGCTCTAGCCACCGAATCAAGGGAGGACTCAGGGCAACAACCCGTTGAAACTCAAGGTGCAGATTGTGTTGGGGGAGTTGATCGGGGGGGATACCACTGGCCAGATAAATGAGGGTCATCCCCAACGCGTAAAGATCCGTTGCTGGAACAGTTTTACTGCCAAATTGTTCCGGTGGCATGTAGCCGTAGGTCCCAACAACGGTGCGGGTCGCCCCAGAGATCGCTGTCTGAACAGCACCAAAATCAATGAGGTAAACGTTTCCCAGCTCGTGGCCCGAGCGATCGCCCAAGAGAATATTGGTTGGCTTAATATCCCGGTGAATCACCGGCGGTTGACGGGKGTGCAGATACACCAAAATATCCAGCAGGCGATCGGCCAAGGTTTCGAGATCCGCTTCACTAAAAACCCGCCCCGCTGCCAGCCATGCAGCAAGGGACTGGGCTTCGATATAGGTTTGCACCAGTGCAAAGCCCCGTAGGACTGGGGTCTCCACGTCGAAAAAATCTAGGTACCGTGGAATGCCCGGATGGTCAAGGGTTTGTAAAACCGCTGCCTCCCGCTCAAACAGCTTGAAGTCATCCCACGTCATATCTAGGCCAAACAGTAATAATTTGAGAATGACTTGCTCGTACCGGTGCCGATCTAAGGCTAAGTAGGTGCGTCGTCCTGGATTGCGCCCTAGCTCTCGAACCAACTCGTAGCGATCTTTCAGAACTAGCCCAATCAATTGCTCCACTGCCACACTCCTAGAGGGGCGATCCCACCCTTATCTTAGCGGTGAAGTTTGCGGCAGTGGGCAAACTCGAAAGCCCACAGACAAGCTCTGTAGCATCCGCACCAAGGCAGTATTCACCTGTGTCGATAGGGGTTGAGCTTGGATATGACTGGGGACGGAAAACAACTGCACTGAGCGTGACAGCAGATCCGTCTAGTATGAGGCGTGTGTGCCCAGGCTGTTGGTGGGTTATAGAAACCGGAGGGTTCGGGAACCGGATAAAACTTCGCTCGTTCACGACGGGGATACAGAACGGTTCCCGCGCCTACGGCAGTAGGGAGAGTCAGCCTTGACATTCTTCGATATACCGTTTCACTGTCTGGGCTGAAACGTTCCCGGTAGTACCCCAATAATAACTGTGTGCCCAGAGTTGGGATTTTTCATGCAGGTTTTTGAGATGTGGAAATTCCATTCTGAGCCGTCTTGAACTGTACCCTTTCATGATGTTCGCCGCCTGAGAAGCTAGCACTTCTCATACGGTTGCTATTCGCGTAAATCGGCATCTATAATAACTGCATACCATCTTAACCCAATGATGTTTTTAGCCGTCCAAAAAGATGTTTTTCAACCTGACAAGCAGCTTGCTCAGTTGCTTACTGAGTTAGCGCGTCTTGCCAACAATCTCTACAACCAAGGCGTGTATGAGTCTCGGCAATACTTCTTTGAGCAAGGACGGAAACCGTTCAAGGTTCTGAAGTATGACGACCTCTACGCAAAACTGAAGGAGAGTGAAAACGGGAAGCTGTTACATTCTCAGGCTGCACAGCAAGTGTTGAAATCTGTGAATGAGGCGTTCAAAAGCTTCAAATCACTCTCAAAACTGTTCAAACTGGGGCAGTTCGACCATGAACCAAAATTGCCGCGATACCGCACCAAAGGCGGGTTGTATCAAGTCGTATTCACGGGGCAATCCCTGAAAGTAGAGAAAGGCTTGATTCGAGTTCCTTTGGGCAACGGTGGAAAAACTACAGTTGGAAGAGATGCGTTCTACATCCCGTTACCAGAACGATTAAAGGATGTGCAGAACCGAGAACTGCGATTCATTCCGACGAATGGGCAGTGGGTTGTTGAGTATGTTCACTTTACGATGGACAAGACTGCTCAATGCTGCAAATTGTGTCCTGAGAACGTTTTAGCGCTTGACCCAGGACTGAATAACCTCTTGACCGGCGTGACAAATACTGGACTTGCCTTTGTGCTGGATGGTAGAGGGTTGAAATCTCGAAACCAATGGTTCAATAAGCAGGTTGCCAAATTCAAATCGATTCTGACTCATGGCAAGTCATCCATGAAGGGCGCGACCTCGAAGCGAATCCAACTTAATACCCATAAGCGAAATTGCTACGTGCGAGACTACATCAACAAAGCAGCACGGTGGGTCGTCAACTTCTGCTTGGAAAATGACATCGATACGATCATCTACGGTCGAAACAACGGGCAGAAAGATGAAATCAATTTGGGTGCAAAAACGAATCAGGAGTTCGTGCAAATTCCGCACTACAAGCTGTTTGGACGAATTAAGCAGCTTTGTTTAATTTTCGGGATTCGATTAGTCGAAACCGAAGAATCGTATACGTCTCAAGCCTCGTTTTTTGATAATGACTTCTTGCCTACGTTCGGTGAAAAACCTGAAGGGTGGAAGGCATCAGGAAAACGAGTTCTTAGAGGTCTGTACCGAACTGCGCAAGGATGGCTCATCAATGCAGACTGTAATGGAGCCTGCAATATCATGAGAAAGGTAAGCACAAAGCTCAATATCGATTTGAGTGGAGTGTGTAGAGGGGCTGTGGCAGCCCCTTCTAAGGTCAAGTTAGGGCAGATTGGTTTTGCTCTAGCCTAACTTAGAGAAGCCTCGCCGTTCCACGGCGGGGAGTGTCACCAGGAGGCATGTTGATGAATTGTCCCCACGATCGCAGCCAGGGAAAACCTGTCAAAGTGCTGACATTGAAAAGCCTCCTAGTACCCCAGGCGCTCGAACGACTCAATTCTCAGGCAGACTATCAATTTTGTAGCAGCGCCAATTGTCCCATTGTCTACTTTTCAGCAGAGGGAGACACGTTCACCACCAGCGATCTGAAAGTACCTGTGTTTCAAAAAGATCCCGCTAAGGAGGTGCCGGTTTGCTACTGTTTTGGCTGGACGCGCCAGCGGCTTCAACAAGATCTGGAACAGCAGGGGCAAACTTTAGCGATCGCTGCCCTTACCGCTCACATCCAAGCCGGACGCTGTGGGTGCGAGGTCAATAACCCCCAGGGGAGTTGCTGTCTGAAAAACGTTCGCGATTATCTGAGTGGGCGACAGGAGTAGCACTATAATCTGACCCCATGACCAAACTCACGCTGCAACGCCACCAAATCTAGTTTTACTTCATGGCTCTGGGGCTGGGAGCTTTGTGGGGCTGGCAATCACCCTGAGGCGGCTAAAGGATTATACCAATTTGATTTTTCAGCTGCCGTATTGTCCTGGGGTCAACCCCATTGAGCGGGTCTGGCGAGACCTCACATGGGATTTAGCTTGGGTTCGCTTTGATGATATCAGTCAGCTCCAGCACGCGATGACCCAATGGGTCTGTCGTCTCTCTACGTGGGTTCTGCGATCGCTGACTCAATGGAATTAGATTGTCGATGCTCTATCTATATGGAGCAGGTATCTAGAGAATTGATATGAGCGGTGAACTGGTACCGCTGGTGGGGGTGGTGTTGGGGATCGCTGCCAATGACCAATTTGTCATGTAAGTCGCGACAACAGCTCGCTACGTCTATCAACTACGGTGGTTGTTGCGTACCTACGGCGGCAGGGGCACCGATCGCGCCGTTAGTTGATCCCCCAAACGGGTTAACTCTGTCCCTGCACCCGCCAACAGGAGACGGTCCCCAGCCATTAACTTACAGTCCGGCGCAGGCTGAGAGAGGAGGGTTCCCTCCCGGCGTAACGCACGAATGGTCACAGTGTCTGGTAAATGCAGATCGGCAATGGTCAGATGCCGCTCATTAATTTGACTGGGCAACATCAGCCACAGAAACGATGTTTCGCCCTGAGGCACACTCACAGTGCCGCTAATCAGCGATTCAAAGGCTTTTAGCTCTGAGGGCTGGCCGATGATCAACAGGCGATCGCCCGCTTCTAGGCAGGTTTCACCACTAGGATAATCTACCTCTGTGCCATCTTGACGCACAATGGCCAGCAGCGTTACGCCAGTGAGCTGACGCAGTTGGATTTCCGCCAAGCTCATTCCCCTCACCGGCGAATCATCAGGGAGCAGGTACCAGCGACTGTTCATGTCCTGTGCTGCTTGGCGCAATAACCGTGCTGTCTTATCTGGCGAGGTATCGCCCCGCAAGTTTTCATAGTGGCTTTCACGCACCTGTTGCACCTGTTGCTGGATAGCACGCTCACCCATGCCAAAGGTAAAGAACAGGTGGGCGGCTAGTTCCAAACTGGCTTCAAACTCCGGCTGAACAACTTCCCGTGCCCCCAACTGGTAGAGCAGTTCAATATCGCGATCGCTATTGGCACGGACAATCACATCCAGCTCCGGCGCAAACTCAAGGGCACGCTTCAAACACAGGCGGGTAGTCATACTATCCGGCAGGGCGATCGCCATCCCTAGGGCTGCTTCCACCCCAGCCTTTGCCAGAATCGTGGCACTGGCTGCATTCCCATAGATATAAGGCAACTCCGCAGCTTTCACCTCATTGATGACACTCTCACTTTGCTCAATCACCAGAACCGGGTACTGTTGGTTTTGCAGCAGCGTGACCAAGCTTTTACCCACTCGACCATAGCCACAGACAATCACGTGATTGCGTTGGGGCAACTCCCTTAAATCCATCCCCAAAATCTCGTCCTCCTTGAGGACTTGCCGCAACCATGGTAAGTCTAACAGCAGCGGCACCAATTTCAGCAAAAAGGGTGTAACGACCAAGGTCACCGCCGTTGTGCCCAACGTCAGAAGGTAAACTTGCTGAGACACTAACCCTAGCCCCCGCCCCGCCGTCAGCAGCACAAAAGAAAACTCCCCAATTTGCGCCAAGCCAATCCCCGCCAGCAGTGAGGTTTTCCACGTATAGCCAAAGAGCTTCACAATCGGGGTTGTAATTAAAAACTTACCGACAATCACCAAGCTCACCAATTCAATGATCAGATCCAGATGCTGCCAGAGAAAGATAGGATCGATGAGCATCCCAATTGAGGCAAAAAAGAGGGTTGTAAAAATATCCCGAATCGATTCCACGTAGTCAAGGGTTTGGTCAGCGTACTCCACCTCAGAAATCATCAAACCGGCAATAAACGCGCCAATTTCAATCGATAGACCCAGATACTCCGTAAGCAGCGCAATCCCCAGACACAGCGCCACCACCCCCAACAAAAACAATTCCCGACTTTCGGTTTTCGCCAGCAGGCGCAGCAGGGGAGGCAATAGCCAAATCCCCGCCACCACCGCTCCCACGGCAATCAGGCCAATGGTTAGCACAGCTTCTCCCACCGCCCAGCCCAACTCCTCAAGGGGCTTATCCAAGGCAGGTAACACAGCCACCATTAGCCCTACCGCCAGATCCTGCACCACTAACATCCCCAGCATAATCTGGCCTTGCAGGGATTCTAACTCGTTGCGATCCATCAAGCTGCGCAGTACCACTGCGGTTGAGGACAACGACAGCACTGCCCCCAAAAAGATTCCCTGACTGGCAGAGGTCACCCAACCCACCCCCACCGAAATCAACGTTGTAACGGCGATCGTCAGCAGAATTTGCAACGTGCCACCGCCTAAGCTAATGCCCTGTACCTTTTTAATTTCACCCAGGGAAAAGCTAACCCCCAAGGCAAAGAGCAAGAATGCGACCCCTAACTGCGCCAAGGCTTCAACTTGGGGGACTTCCCGCAGCAGCCCAAGCCCCGTTGGCCCCACCAGCATTCCAGCGAGCAGGTAGCCAAGGAGAATAGGCTGTCGTAGCAAGGCCGCCAGCACCCCACCCACCGCCGCTGCCCCCAGCACAACACCGAGGTCAATGACGAGGCGAAAGTCTTCATTCATCCAAGGGTTCCTAAGGGATCAAGTCTAACAGTTGTAAGACCGCGGCAAAGCTCTCAGTATATAGCACATCCTGCCCCCAGCGTTGCAGTTCTTGGCTCAGGAGCAGCTCAGCAGTCTGATCCGTTAAGGGAGTCACATGGTAGGTACGGCACATCTGAGCACTGCCGCCCGATTCCATGCGCATGCAGCCACGTGTCTCCGAGCAAATAATCGTACAACAATCTGCCTCTGGATTGCTAGAGGTGAGTTTGAGATCAATTAAGTCCCCCAGAACTAAACCGCTGTCGCCGGTGGGAATGCCTGCTAACTCTGCTTTAATCAGCCGCTCATCTGAACCCACCAGTTCAATGTGGTAAAGGTCATAGTCGCCACTTTCGAGGGTGACGCGACGGGGTTGCCACTGTAAGCGGGACGCCAGCCACCCCAGATACATTAATGCTTGGGCAGGATTGCCTTTTTCGTAGTCAATCACGACCTGATCAATCTCCTTGACCGCTAGCCGTCGTTCCGGTGGGTCAAAGGCTTCAGCCGCTAATTCTTGCCATGCCCCCAGTCGCCGCCAGTTTAGATCGGTAATTGGCAATCCTTGCTGCAATAGGTCAGCAAGGGTACGAAATGTGCTAGTGGGCACCAGAAACTCACTAGAGTCAACAATAATCCGGCTAAATTTGGGGGCAAGGGTTTGAAACAGATCAAGGTTATGTTGCAAATCCCCTTTCCACCAGAGGAAGCGGGGTAAGTCGCGAATGACCAAGGACTGCAAGAGTGGCTCAACCCGCGCAAAGGCGGTATGGGTTCCCTTAAGGGTAATGTACTCGCAGCAGATCAGGGAACTGCGGACTTTTTTATTAATGGGACAGTAGGCGGCCACTTGGGCGGTAATACCCGTATCGTCGCCAAGGGTTGGGCACAGGGCAATGACGCGACAGGGATTTTGACTGGCGATCGCGTCGGCAACACTGCCACCGCGCACATCCATGGCATAGCGATCCGGACGAGTCATCCCTTTAGCCGCTTGGGCGGCGTATTCTTGCTGTAGGATCTGGCGTAGCTCGGGGGACGGTCGGCCGGTAATGGGCAACCCGTAATCTTTTTGCGCCGATCGCAGGGCTGCTTGCATCCGCGGCCCCAGAATGCCATCAATTGGACCGCTGTAGTAGCCCAAAGCGGCAAGAAGTTGTTGCGTATCGTCCGCTTCGTAAACAACGAGGGTAAACGTTGTAGCTCGCACTGCTGCAGGGGCATTGCCATCTCCCCCATGGCTGACCCAGATTTGGCTGAGGCTGTGTTCAATATCATCAAGGGAGACATCAACTGGATCTTGAAGGGCGACAAGGGGCGTAGATTCGCTGGACATAACTGAAGTACCTGTATTACGTCGATTCGATTGATTAAGGAGTGCCTAGGGGGTGAGCCTTTTACATGTCTATGATTTCTATGATGCGTAATTTGGCCGCCATCTATCCTACAGGCGTCGCCAGCGACGACCGTCAGCGTTAATCATCGCTTCGGCGGCATCCGGATCCCATGTCCCCGCTTCGTAGGTGGGAATTAACGCCGGATCGCTAGGCGCTTCCCAAGCGCTCAGGACAGGCATCACCACCTGCCACGCCGCTTCCACTTCATCTGCGCGGGTAAAGAGGGTTTGATCCCCAAGCATACAGTCTAGTAACAGGCGGGCGTAGGCATCAGCAGTGGCCATACCAAAGGACGCCCCATAGCTAAAGTCCATTTCCACCGTGCGCGATCGCAAGTCAGCACCGGGCATTTTGGCCTCAAAGCGTAGGGCAATGCCCTCGTTGGGCTGGATGCGCATGGTCAGGATGTTCGGGTTCGTCTGGCGCGCCGCTGACTGAAAAATCAAGAGGGGGACTTGGCGAAATTGAATCGAAATTTCCGTTACTTTTTTTGCAAGGCGTTTGCCGGTGCGCAAATAAAAGGGCACCCCCTGCCAGCGCCAGTTATCAATGAGCAGCTTCAAGGCGACGTAGGTTGGGGTGGTGGAGGTGGCACTGACTCCCGGCTCTTCGCGGTAGCCCACCACGGGCTTACCCTTCATCCAACCAGCACGGTATTGCCCCCGCACCGCACAGGCATCAAGGTTATCGAGATCCGCCAGTCGAGTGGCCTGTAGCACCTTCACCTTTTCGTTGCGAAGGCTGTCGGCATCAAGGGCATTGGGGGGTTCCATCGCCGTCAGTGCGAGTAGTTGGAGCATGTGGTTTTGCACCATATCCCGCAGGGCACCAGAGGTTTCGTAGTAGCCTGCCCGGTCTTCTACACCAACGGTTTCAGCCACGGTAATCTGGACATGATCGACGTACTGCCGATTCCAAAGTGGCTCAAAAATCGCATTGGCAAAGCGAAACACCATCAGGTTTTGGACGGTTTCTTTCCCTAGGTAGTGGTCAATACGATAGACCTGCTCTTCTTTACAAACGGACTGCACCACTTGGTTGAGGGACTGGGCAGAGGTGAGATCGCGACCAAAGGGCTTTTCAATGACTAGTCGCCGCTTTTGGGGGTTGGTTAACAGCCCTGCCGCCCCAAGTTGCTGAATGCCTTCCACAAAAAAGTTAGGAGACACCGCAAGGTAAAAAACATAGTTTCCGCGGGTCTGCCGCTTTTCGTCGAGATCCGCAAGCAAGCCCTTAAGTTTGCTATAGGTGTTCGGATCGTCCATATTCCCGGCACAGTAGTAAAGCCCTTGGGCAAACTCCTGCCAGAGGGGTTCCGCTTGGATGCCGCCGCCAAATTCCTCCACTCCCTTGCGCAGGTGCTCCCGGAAATAGTCGTCACTCCAGTCCCGACGGGCAACGCCAACAACAGTGATCTCGGCAGGCAGGCGGTGTTCTAACTTGAGTTGATAAATCGAGGGAATCAGTTTGCGTTGGGTGAGGTCGCCAGTCGCGCCAAAAATCACCAAAATAAGTGGCTCTGGGGTGCGTTCTTGACGTAAGCCTACCCGCAGCGGATTTTCAAACAGCGTGACCATGAGTTAAACCTGTAGGACAGTTGTGTTGGCATCGGCTTTCTGAATAAAGGATTCCACGAGTTCTACATTCTGCTGACTGCCGATAATGAGGGGGGTGCGCATGTGCAGATGGTTGGGCACAATATCCAAAAGGGGCTGAGTGCCATTGCTGGCTTTGCCTCCCGCTTGCTCTACTAAAAAGGCAATGGGGGCAGATTCGTAGAGCAGCCGCAGTTTACCCTCGGGATTTTTCTGGGTGCCGGGATAAAGAAAAACCCCTCCCTGCATAAGAATGCGGTGGATGTCTCCCACTAAGGCACCGCTATAGCGGGCACTGTACCCCGGCTGGCGATGGACATGGCGGACATAATTGCGAATGGATTCATCCCATGCCCAGAAGTTGCCTTCGTTAACGCTATAGATGGAACCGCTGGCAGGCATTTGTAGGTTTTCAATGGCGAGGATAAATTCCCCTAGGCTGGGATCTAAGACAAACACATGGGTGCCCTTGCCAATGGAATAGACCAGCATGGTACTTGGGCCATAGAGAATGTAGCCCGCTGCAATTTGCTTGTGGCCGTTTTGGAGTAAATCTGCAGCATTGCCATCCAGATCATTCCCCTCTTGCTGGCGAATCGCAAAGATGGAGCCAACGTTGAGGTTGATATCCACGTTGGAAGAGCCATCTAAGGGATCGTACAGGAGGGTATAGCGACCGATGGGGCAGTTTTCAGGAATGTAGTAGGGCGTTGCCATTTCTTCTGAGGCAAGGCGGCAGACTAAGCCACTTTGCTTGAAGACGGAAATAAATACTTCGTTGGCGTAGAGATCCATTTTCTTGACATCTTCGCCCTGAACATTCACTGCCCCTGTAAATCCGAGCACTCCCTCCATTAAGCCAGCACGGCTAAGGCGGCGGGCAATGAGCTTCCCTGCTAGGGCAATCCGATTCATGAGGGCGCTGAGGTCTTGGGCAGCAGCATCAAAACTTTGCAGTTGCTGCAAGACGTGACGAGATAGGGTACGACAATCGCGATCAAGAGTTTGTTCGTGGGTGTCGGTTGGGGATTCGGCCATGAGACCCTCCCTACGTGGAGATGCATCTAGCCCCCATCGTAAAAGTTATTTTTCAGGAGAATGTAACTCTTTAGAACAACTAAAGATTCTGTGGGCTTACGACGGCGATGGCGTGCCAACCGTGGTGTTGCTGAGTGTGGCTATGAATTACCCTCATCCCCAACCCTTCTCCTTGGGGAGAAGGGAGCTAAGAGTCTTGTGCCCTCTCCTTTGCGAGAGGGCTAGGGTGAGGGCGGCAGAAGACTCAAACCCGAAAATCATACGTCTATTCAGCAACGCCCCAACCGTTATTTGATGATTGGTTGCCATCGGAGACGTGAGGTTCCTTAAGGGTGCCTGCACCCACTACACTGTAAGTGATGAGTTCGTCAGGCAATGTGGGCTTGGCCTTCTGTTGTGGGGGCGATCGCCCAAGTAGTGAGGTAAACCATGATTGAAACGATCGCCACGGGAATTTGGGCATTTTCGGCGCTTGGCTTAATTGTACTAGTGCTACTCCATAGTCCTAAGGGGGATGGCTTGGGGGGGATTGGCGGTCAGGCGCAGTTATTTACCAGTACCAAAAGCGCTGAGACAACCCTTAATCGTGCCACTTGGACCTTAACGGTGCTGTTTATGGCGCTGACGGTTGCCCTGAGTGCAGGGTGGCTGCGGTCACTATAGCCACTAGAGTCTAGGTATTTGAGGGTTCATCGAGGGATAACCATGGCCACAGCCACGTGGAATAACGTCATTCTTGCCCAGAGCGATCGCTACGAAGTGGTGGAAGGCAACATCTATTTTCCGCCGGACGCTTTGCATCAGGAGTATTTCCAGCCCAGTGATACCCATACGGTGTGCGGCTGGAAAGGAACCGCTAGCTACTACCATGTTGTGGTAAATGGCAAGACCAATCGGGATGCGGCGTGGTACTACCCCGATCCCAAGCCAGCGGCGGCCAATATTAAGGGGTATGTGGCGTTTTGGCGGGGAGTGCAAGTCACCCGCTAAGACGCTTCGCTGAGGGGAGGAATGCCAGCACGGTCCAAAATTTTAGGAATCAGATCCTCGCGGCGCACGGCCATCAGGTGAATGCCTTGGCACAGCGATCGCGCCTGTTGGATGTGCTCTGCCGCAATGGTGATGCCTTCATCAAGGGGGTCAGTCGCCGCTGCGAGGCGATCGATAAGATGCTGAGGGATAGAGGCACCCGGCACCGCCCGGTTAATAAACGCTGCATTCTTGGCAGACTTCAGCAGAAAAATCCCCGCTAAAATGGGTCGTTCACAGCCGGCAGCCACTTGGGTCATAAACTTTTCGAGGCGATCGAAATCCGTAATTAACTGGGTTTGGAAAAACTGCGCCCCCGCCTTTAGCTTCTTTTCAAAGCGTTGCTGCAACCCTGACCAGCTTGGGGACTGGGGATCCAACGCCGCACCTGTAAAAAACTGGCTGGCACCGTCGGGCAGCGGACGGTGCTCGCTATCCATCCCCTGATTCAGTTGCTGGATGAGGTGGAGTAACCGCACCGACTCCAGATCAAACACGGGGCGGGCGTGGGGATGATCCCCAGCTTTTACGGGATCCCCTGTCAATGCCAGCAGATTGCGAATACCGAGGGTGGCAATGCCCATTAAATCTGCCTGTAGGGCAATGCGGTTGCGATCGCGACAGGCCAGTTGGCAAATGGGTTCTAAGCCATGCTGTTGCAATAAATAGGCTGCAGCCCACGAACTCATCCGCAGTACCGCTCGGCTGCCATCGGTCACATTCACGGCGTGGACTCGCCCTCGCAGGTGTGCCGCTTGGCGCAGCATTGCTGCTGGGTTGGTGCCCTTGGGAGGACACACCTCTGCTGTAATTAAAAAATCACCCCGCTGGCAGGCAGCTTGGAAAGACGAAACAGTCAAGGGAGGTTAGACACAATGCGACTAGGCCACTATCATACCCGCAATGGGTCGCTAGGATTCCTTTAAGTTTCGACCTCCCGTGGCTTTTTACTGCGCCACAGCAGCCGAATCGGTGTGCCTTGAAAGCCGAGTTGCTTGCGTACCTGCCCTTCAATATAGCGGCGGTAGTTCTCCTTAAACAGTTTGGCATCGTTGACAAAAATGGCGATCGCTGGGGGTTGGGTGGCTACCTGGGTTGCATAATAAATTTTGCCTTGACGACCTTGGCGGGTGGCGGGGGGGCTGTGCCAGCGCAGGGCATCTTGAATCACCTCATTCACCACTGCCGTACTGACGCGGCGGCGGTGTTGCTCAACCGCTGCATCCACCGCTGTAAAAATTTTATCGAGGCGCTGCCCTGTCTTGGCGCTAATAAAGAGTGCCTCCGCCCAGTCCAAAAAGTTGAGCCGTCGGTAGAGGCGATCGCGATAGGTATTGATGGTGTAGGTATCCTTCTCAGCCACTGCATCCCACTTGTTCATAATTAGAACACAGGCCCGCCCCTGATCCGCAATGTGCCCTGCCAAGCGTTGATCCTGCTCGGTAATCTCCTCTAGGGCATCCAACACCAGCAGCACCACATCCGAGCGATGAATGGCCTTAAAGGCGCGGTGCACACTAAACATTTCCGGCCCATATGCCACACTGCTCCGCTTGCGAATTCCCGCTGTATCAATGAAGCGGTAGTACACACCGTTGCGTTCAATCACCGTATCAATGGTGTCGCGAGTGGTGCCGGAAATAGGACTCACAATGGCGCGATCGCTACCAATGAGAGCATTGAGGAGACTCGACTTACCGACATTCGGGCGACCGGCAATAGCCACTTGAATCTCCGTGTGGGGTTGGGGAGCCGTTTCTACGGGCAGATAGGTAATTAACTGATCGAGAAGATCGCCGGTACCACTGCCGTGGATACTCGAGACCGGATAGGGTTCCCCCAGCCCTAGCGACCAAAACTCTGCCGCCTGCACCTGTCCCATCTGGCGCGATTCACACTTATTGACCGCCACCAAGATCGGCAGCGATAGTTGCCGCAACCATCTAGCAATATCATGGTCTAAGGCGGTGGGTCCGGTCTGTCCATCCACCACAAAAATTGCTGCGGTGGCTTCCTGTAGTGCCAGTTCCGCTTGCTGACGAATTAGAGGCAGAAACTCACTGTCATCGTCAAATACCAACCCCCCCGTATCCACCACCAGAAATTCCCGATCTTGCCAAAAAACAGGGCGATAGGTGCGATCGCGCGTCACCCCCGGCGCATCATGAACAATGGCATCTCGCTCCCCCGCCAAGCGATTGACGAATGTAGATTTGCCGACATTGGGGCGACCAACAACAGCAACAATAGGTAATGACATAGCAATGACTCCACAGCCAAGAATGGGATTTTCAAGACCGTTACGTTCATGTCTAGCCCGTACTGCTGAGGGTGGTTTAGGGAGGGCATTCACGGTCAAGATAGGTGTCTGCCAAGGCAGCAAATTCGCACTAATGAAAAAAGGCGATAGGGGAGCGAGGTATTGCTGTGCTCCCCTGCACCGCCATGCACAGAATAGGATGGTTGATTAAGTCTTGAACGACGCTTGAGAGCCAGTCAGCCCCTAGAGTCCCAGCTGATTACCACGCTTATACTGCTGGTAGGCAGCAAAAAATAAGCCTGCTAAGGTGACCGGAATTAACCCCAAAACAATCCCACACAGTAACGGCTCAATCATGATGGTTGTTTGACCTTTGCACAATACATGAACTCCATCCCTCACGATACACTAAATTTACGGGGTCTTACGGCCTACGTTAGGGAGTTAACGTATCAACTCTCTCATCTGGGAACTCTCCCCGATGTTCTCCTACCGTCTCACCCGATGCACTTGATCGTCGCTCCTACGGTTCTCCCTAGAGGTGTGTAGCGTTCCCCATGGCTCAGCGTCCACTGTCCCAATTTCTCAAGTTTTTTTTGCCTGCAACGATCGCTCTGGTAGCCATTCTTGGGCCGATTTATCTGGCACAGCGCAGGGATGCCATTGAGGAGCTTCAAAGTCGAGAAGAGGCCAAGGTTGAGCGGGGTGCCTTTACTTTAAAGAATTATATAAATTTACTGATCACTGAAGTACAAATTTTGGCGGCAACCCATGACGTAGAGTATTTTTTAGCCCTCAAGCAGGGTCACAGAAACCCCTCGGCAATAGATGCCTTAGATCACGCCCGCTCCCTACAAGCCATTGAAGATGACCTGTACAATTTTTTGCGGCAAAAGCGAATCTACGATCGCCTGTACCTGTTTGATCTAACGGGACATCTTAGACTGAATATTGCCCTGACTCATGACTTTAATCGCCGCTTAAGCAATGACACTCCCTCGTCGGAGTTACAGAAAATCTACTGGCCAGTCATTCGTCAATTACAACAGGATGAGGCCTTTATTTCCCCGTTTGACATTGACATTGACAAAAATCAAACCCACATTGCCCCCACGCCCATTTTGTATTTGGCTGCACCGGTCTATACCCGCGATCAACAACGCGTTGGGTTTTTGGTGCTGCGATATGATGCCAACCATTTACTGCATATCCTCATGAACAGCTGTCAGGGGGTGTACGGCAGTTGCCTATTAGCAAACGATCAAGGGTATTGGTTACTGGCAGAGCGCACGAGCGATGAATGGGGCTTCCGCTACCCAGAGCGGCAGGGTTCCACCGTGGGGGCTATGTTTCCAGAATTATGGCAGCGGATGCGTACTCAGACGCTTGGCCGGTTCATCAGTGATGATGGCCTCTTTGCCTTTCACCAGGTTTTACCTCTGAAAGTCAACCATTACTCGGTCAACCTGACAAATAACGGTGCGATCGCCGAGCGCGACTATCGTCTATGGGTGATTTCCCGCCTTTCCCCTCACATTCTGGCTCAGCAACTAACACCAATTCATCTACAGTTCCTATTCCTATTTATTGTTCTGTGGCTGTCAGCAGGGATCGGCATTTTTATGATTACCAGTAATCGTCATCGCCAATTCTTGCTCAATCAGCGACTTGCAGCTAGTGAGGTTCGGTTTCGTACGGTCAGTGACATGGCACCTGTAGGTATTTTCACCGCCGATGCTGAGGGCAAACTGACCTATGCTAACAAAACATTCCTGAAGATGCTGGCTGTTGAGCCAAATGAGACTGCGGCGATCGATTGGCAACAGTTTCTTCATCGGGAAGATCGGCTATCTGTTATCGCCGCTTGGCAGTATGCGATCGCCCAGCAGCGACCCTTCAAGAAGCAGTTTCGGCTGCTCGATAGGGATGGTCAAATCTCCTGGCTGAATGCTCGAGCCATTCCCACCTTTGAAGAGGGGGTGTTCACCGGCTTTGTTGGCACCTGGGAAGATATTTCGCAAATGATGGAGCAGCAACAACTGCTAGAGGCGGCTCGCAATGCTGCTGAAGATGCAAGCCGTACCAAGAGTGAGTTTTTGGCCACCATGAGTCACGAAATTCGCACCCCCATGAACGCCATTATTGGCCTGACTGGGTTACTGCTGGATACCCCCCTCACCCCTCAGCAACAGGAATTTTTGAATACCATCCGCCTGAGTGGTGATGCCCTACTCACCATCATTAATGATATTCTCGATTTTTCCAAAATTGAATCCGGCACGCTGGAGCTAGAAGCCTATCCCTTTAACCTGCGCACCTGTGTTGAAGATGTGCTGGACTTAATGGCCAACCGTGCCTTAGAGCGGAAAGTGGAACTCATTGCCCACATTGACCCAGAGGTTCCGGTTCATGTCATTGGCGACATGGGGCGACTGCGGCAAATTTTGGTTAATTTACTCAGCAATGGTGTGAAGTTTACCGAGCATGGCAGCCTTATTTTGTCTGTAAAGCCTTTCGGGCAAGGCAAGCTGGGCGATCGCTACGAGTTTTTATTTGCTATTCAAGATACGGGGGTGGGCATTACACCCCAAGGGGTACAGCGACTGTTTAAGCCCTTTAGCCAAGTGGATGCCTCGATTACCCGCCACTATGGTGGCACAGGGTTGGGGCTGGTGATCTGTCAGCGGCTGGTGGAGCACATGCAAGGGCGTATTTGGTTGGAAAGTAAAAGTCAAGGGTCAGCCTTAGCCATAGGTGGGAATCCACCGCCTCACTATGAGTCCATTCCCATACCAGAAACGGGTTCAGTGTTTTACTTTACGGTGCAGCTTCTGCTCAACCCAAATGGGGCCAAAATTACCCCGGTGGATGGCTCTCTCCTGCAAAACCGTCGTGTGCTAATTGTGGATGATAATGCCACTAATCGACAGATTTTAGCCTTGCAAACCCGTAACTGGCAAATGCAGCCCCTTGTGGCGGAAAGCGGTGCCGCTGCCCTATCCTTACTGCAAACGAATGCTGCCATGGATGTGGCAATTTTAGATTTACAAATGCCGGAGATGGATGGCGTAACGCTGGCACGACAGATTCGCCAAGTCCATCAGCAATTACCAATTATTCTGCTGACGTCGCTAGGATGTTCCCTCAGTCTTGAAGAAACTCAACTATTTACAAGGCTGATTAGTAAACCAGTGAAACAGTCCACCCTTTACAACGTCCTCAACGACTTGTTTAGTGACTCTCCCATTCTCTCCATAGCAACACCCAAACAGTTTTCAACTCAAGCCCTCAAGGCAGATTTACCCCCCTTGCGTATCTTGGTTGCTGAAGACAATAAGGTCAACCAGATGGTGGCATTGCGTATCCTCGAAAAAATCGGCTACCGTGGCGACATTGCGGCCAACGGCCTAGAGGTGTTGGATGCGGTGAAGCGACAGCCCTATGATGTCATTTTAATGGATATGCAAATGCCGGAAATGGATGGGTTGACCGCCACGCGAGAGGTGATCCGGCTCTACGAAACCCTAGCTCAGCCGCGACCACGGATTATTGCCATGACCGCCAATGCTATGGAGAGCGATCGCCAACTCTGTTTAGAGGCTGGGATGGACGATTATGTCAGTAAACCCATCAGTCTGGAAGAACTCGTCCGCGCCCTGCGGCAGTGTACTCCCCTCGTCAACGCTACCACCGCTGGTTAGGGTGATTCCGATGTGGCAGCAACTCACCACGGAAGTGGCTCCGGCGGACTTTGTGGCTCAGGTTCGAGCGCTCCACCCCCAAGCCGGCGCATCTACCGCCCAACTGTTGTGGCAGCGGGGCATCCGACGGGAGGAGGTCGCTGCCTTTTTAGATTGGCAAGCGTATTGCCCGACCTCCCCTTTTGAGTTTCCAGAGATGTCTGTGGCTATGGCGCGGTTACAGCAGGCACGCCAGCAGCAGGAGAAAATTGCCATCTGGGGGGATTTTGATGCCGACGGCGTGACCGCAACGGCGGTTCTTTGGGRGGGTCTCTATCGGTTTTTTGGTCAACAACTAGCGGGCTACTACATCCCCAATCGCCTGCAGGAGTCCCATGGTCTTTCGGCAAAAGGATTGCAACAGCTCAAGCAGCAGGGGGTTTCCCTAGTCATTACCTGCGACACTGGTTGCACCAACCATGCAGAAATTGCCTTTGCCCGCACCCTAGGGATTGAGGTTATTGTCACCGATCACCATACCCTTGCGCTGGAACCTCTGGGTGCGGTTGCCTTAATTAACCCGCGGCAGTTGCCCCCAGAGCATCCCCTGCGCCCGTTATCGGGGGTGGCAGTGGCCTACAAGTTTGTTGAGGCGGTCTATGAGACATGGCCGCAACACTCAGCAGTGCCTCTGGAGTCCTTACTGGATTTAGTGGCAATTGGTCTGATTACCGATTTGGTGGAGTTGCGTGCCGAGGCGCGGTATTTGGCGCAGCGAGGGCTAGAGGTGCTTGCCAAGACACCACGGCCTGGCCTCAACGCACTATTGGCAACGTGTCGGCGACAGGGAAATCGGGTTACGGATATTAGTTTTGGCATTGGTCCGCGCATTAATGCTGTCAGTCGGGTGGCCGGGAATGTGAAGCCGCTGATTGAACTGCTGACGACCCTCGATCCGCAGCACGCCCAGAATATTGCCAATACCGTTGAACAGGCCAATAATAGTCGGCGGCAGCTCCAAGGGGCGATCGCCACCGAGGCACATAAGAAGGTGGCTCAACTGGATCTGTCAACAGCGCGGGTGATTGTCTTAACCGATGAAAATTGGTCTGCTGGCATTCTTGGCATTGTGGCCAATGAGTTAGTGACCACCTATGGTCGTCCGGCCATTTTGCTGCGTACGGATCCCCAGACTGGCATGGCCACTGGTTCAGCTCGGTCAGGGGGCACCGTGGATCTCTACGAGGCACTGCGGACTCAGCAACACCTGTTTGTCCATTTTGGCGGCCACCCCTACGCGGTGGGGTTTAGCCTGAAAACGGCTGATATTCCTGCCCTCACAGCAGCGCTGAATGATTACCTCCTCCACCAGCAAGGCACGGCCACGGCGATCGCCCAGCCCCTCACCATTGACCTAGAGGTTCCCCTGTCGGCATTGGGGATGCCTCTGTTCAAGGAGCTGCAGCTACTAGAGCCGTTTGGCTTAGGCAATCCTCAACCCCGTTTGTTCGTCCGTGGGGTAGCGATCCAGAACCCCAAAGAGGATCGGGTTAAACATCAGTCTCTCGTCTATACGCGGTTCGATTTAGTCGAGCCACAGACAGCAGTTCGATTTCCAGCAGTATGGTGGCGCCATCGGGTCAGCGATTGTCCAGCAACGACCTGTGATGTTGTCCTAGAGCTTGACGAATGGAACGGCAGGATAACAGCTAACCTTGTGGCGCTCCGACCCAGTGCAGCCAATACCATTACTCCTGCACCCGTTGAGTTAATCTATGACTTTCGCGATCGCCCTGAGGCAGCACCGCAGACTGGCCTGCGGGTAGAAACGTGCCCCACCTCTGCGGCGGCATGGCAACACTGGGTTGATCGCGCACAGGCACAGCAACAGCCCTTGATTTTGGCCTACACTGCGCCAGCAGAGCTAGACCCCCTCTCCCTGTGGCAGACTCTCGTGACACGCTTCAAAGTCGCAAGTCAGCAGCAACGCCCCCTAGAGCGCAGCCACCTCTTCGCCGAGTTGGAGTTAGACGAGGCCTGTTTCAGGAGCGCCCTCGCGGTGTTCAACACCTTGGGGGTTGAGGTGCACGAGCAGGGAGAGGTGTTAGTCTGTCGTTGGCCACAGCACCCCCACCCTTCCCCAGACACTGCCCCAGCCCTAGCGGCATTTTTGGCGGCGATCGCCGAGCAACAGTTTCGTCGCCGCTATTTTACCCAGGCACCGCTTCAGTGTTTGCAGCGCTATGGAAGGGGTTGAAAATAGGCCCGTACAAGGTTCTGATAAAAGCCCAGCACCCGCTTATCCTTGAAGACCGCCGGCACCCGTGCAAAGGCCGCTCGGGAAATAATTGCGTATTCGGGGATGGCCAAAACAGCCGTGTCATTGAGGTGATAGTTCGGCCAAAAGTACGGCGTGAGATGGGCAAATTTTTGTAAAATTTGGGCGATTTCAGCGGTGGCAACCTCCATGGCCTTATCTGTGGTGGGAGCACCATTAAAAAAAATCGGTAAGGGCAAGGGGCCACCGTCGTAGCGGAATGTTTGAATTTCGCCAAAGATAAAGCTGTGAATAACGTGGGCGGCATTGTTTAGGGAGGATAAATCGGTGTGTCGCGTGGGGATCAACACCACATCACTGGCATAGAGGGCACTCTTGCTGAGAAACAACCAAGAACTAGGGCAGTCCAGCAAAATATAGTCGTAGCGATCGCGCAGGGGCTGCAACACCTCTCGCAGGCGGGTAATAGGCGGGGTGCCCACTTGCATCGCCTGAATGAGAACACTCTGGAGTTGGGGAGCCGCCGGAATCACATCAAAAATATGGGCAGATTTAATACGGCTACCGCTGCGCAGGCGCAGATCAAAGGAACGCACCGCGGCAGTAATGGGTAGGCTGGGGTCTTGAATACAACTGGCCAGTGTGGTCGCTGTTGGACTGAGTTCCAAGGAGCGGCTGAGATCCCCTTGAGGGTCACAATCCACCAGTAACACGGCTTCATCCGCCACCGCTAGGGTTGCGCCTAAATTAATGGTGGTCGTTGTTTTGCCCACTCCCCCCTTATGGTTATAGATACACACAGTGGTTGCTCGCTGGGGATGCTGGAGACAGGCACGGAGGTCTGCGACAATGCCGTCGATGCGATCGCCCCTCAGTTCAAAATTGGGAGTGGCGGGATACACAAGGTGGCCATGACGTTGAAACAACTGCAAATGCCGGGCATTGGTGACCAGCCCCCATGTCGTTTGGCGGCAGTGCTCTCCTGCTAAAAGGTGCCGCAGTTGACTAAGGGCACGGGTTTGGTGTGCTGACCCTTCCTCTAGGCTCAGGGTTACCGTTTGGCTCGGGGTATTGCGAGAGCGGCGGGCAGGGGCCTTAATTTCCACAATGAGATCAGGGTGTCGCCGTTCCTGGCCAAAGGCTGGGCGATCTTTGCTGGGGAAGCGAGCTGCAATATCGGCAATCCCTGTGCCGGTATCAAAGGAGGTGATGCGATCGCCCGGTCCAAAACCAAGGAGCGTTAGTAAGGGATGAATAAAATTGTGGTCAATAACCGCTTCACAGGTTTCATCGCTGCTAATTTGCTGCCACTGCGATCGCAAACGGGAAATATCCAAGGGTCATCTAAACCTCCGAGATACCCCGGTCAACTACGCGCCGGGACGACATAGAGGCAGTGCCGTCGCACCCGCCTTTTACTAATTGTAATAACTGCTAGTTTGAACCTAAAATGGGCATGACCGCAAAACTGTTAGTTAAAACTGAATGGTAATTACAATTGTGTCAGTGTAGCTGCCCGCAGGGATAAACTGCCGTGGGGGAATGCGACCAAAAATATCTAGAGACGTAGGAGCATTATTGACTGGGGTGAGGGTACGGAGGCTACTGCCGCCAGTGCCATCGCCCCAAATTTGAGTGCGTGCCGTATCAATGTAAAGGTTATAGCTTAGACGAGCCGTGCCCAAAACCATTTGTCGTGGTGTAAAGCTGTTGGCGGCACCGCTGCTGAGGCGAATGGTGACAGGGGCTTGAACATCGGTACACACAAACACAAACCGTCCGGTGGCATCATTGGGGGCGGCGTCAAAGGAACTGTAGGCACCAAAGTTAAGGCCGGTAACGCTACTGATCGTGCAGTTTGCCAGCGCCCTGCTGGGGATGAGCGTACTACCTATCGCTGCACCAACAATCACCGTCGATAAACTCACGTGAAACATGCTGCGGCAATACATTTCACAGAGGGGTGACACTCCCCGCCATGGAACGGCGAGGCTTCTCTGAGTTAGGCTAGAGCAAAACCAATCTGCCCTAACTTGACCTTAGAAGGGGCTGCCACAGCCCCTCTACACACTCCACTCAAATCGATATTGAGCTTTGTGCTTACCTTTCTCATGATGTTGCAGGCTCCATTACAGTCTGCATTGATGAGCCATCCTTGAGCAGTTCGGTACAGCCCTCTAAGAATTCGTTTTCCTGATGCCTTCCACCCTTCAGGTTTTTCGCCGAACGTAGGCAAGAAGTCATTATCAAAAAACGAGGCTTGAGACGTATACGATTCTTCGGTTTCGACTAATCGAATCCCGAAAATTAAACAAAGCTGCTCAATTCGTCCAAACAGCTTGTAGTGCGGAATTTGCACGAACTCCTGATTCGTTTTTGCACCCAAATTGATTTCATCTTTCTGCCCGTTGTTTCGACCGTAGATGATCGTATCGATGTCGTTTTCCAAGCAGAAGTTGATGACCCGCCGTGCTGCTTTGTTGATGTAGTCTCGCACGTAGCAATTTCGCTTATGGGTATTAAGTTGGATTCGCTTCGAGGTCGCGCCCTTCATAGATGGCTTGCCATGAGTCAGAATCGATTTGAATTTGGCAACCTGCTTATTAAACCATTGGTTGCGAGATTTCAACCCTCTACCATCCAGCACAAAGGCAAGTCCAGTATTTGTCACGCCGGTCAAGAGGTTATTCAGTCCTGCGTCAAGCGCTAAAACGTTCTCAGGACACAATTTGCAGCATTGAGCAGTCTTGTCCATCGTGAAGTGAACATACTCAACAACCCACTGCCCATTCGTCGGAATGAATCGCAGTTCTCGGATCTGCACATCCTTTAATCGTTCTGGTAACGGGATGTAGAACGCATCTCTTCCAACTGCAGCTTTTCCACCGTTGCCCAAAGGAACTCGAATCAAGCCTTTCTCTACTTTCAGGGATTGCCCCGTGAATACGACTTGATACAACCCGCCTTTGGTGCGGTATCGCGGCAATTTTGGTTCATGGTCGAACTGCCCCAGTTTGAACAGTTTTGAGAGTGATTTGAAGCTTTTGAACGCCTCATTCACAGATTTCAACACTTGCTGCGCAGCCTGAGAATGTAACAGCTTCCCGTTTTCACTCTCCTTCAGTTTTGCGTAGAGGTTGGCATACTTCAGAACCTTGAACGGGTTCCGTCCTTGCTCAAAGAAGTATTGCCGAGACTCATACACGCCTTGGTTGTAGAGATTGTTGGCAAGACGCGCTAACTCAGTAAGCAACTGAGCAAGCTGCTTGTCAGGTTGAAAAACATCTTTTTGGACGGCTAAAAACATCATTGGGTTAAGATGGTATGCAGTTATTATAGAGGCCTATTTACGGGAATAGCAACCTTATGAGAAGTGCTAGCTTCTCAGGTGGTGAACGTCATGAAAGGGTACAGTTCAAGACGGCTCAGAATGGAATTTCCACATCTCAAAAACCTGCATGAAAAATCCCAACTAACGGTATATCGAAGAATGTCAAGGCTGACTCTGCCTACTGCCGTAGGCGCGGGAACCGTTCTGTATCCCCGTCGTGAACGAGCGAGGTTTTATCCGGTTCCCGAACCCTCCGGTTTCTATAAACGCGACAAATACTTCAATTGTGGGACACTGAAACAAGGCATCTAGAGAGTGATGGTCAACTCACACAACGCCTGCTGCGGCAATGCATCAGCAGTCTGACCCTCATAGTATAGGACAAGCCTTACAGGGAACTCATCGCTAAACTCCGCGAGCAGAAACATGGCTGATAAGGGGGTATGATTCTTACTGTTTGCGGTGGGGTCGTTCATAATGCTTGCGCAGAGGGTCGAGGGAGAATGGTGGCATTTGTTACAACTGCTGCCGTAAAGCCCACGCACTTTAGCTGTGGAAGTATGTTAACAACCCTAGAGGCTCCAAGATACTATCTTGCTCATTGCAGGATGTTGTCTTGAGGGCTGCTGAAAGCCCCGTCCTTTATAGGGCGGGGTAGTTTACAAAAGGATAGGAGCTTGTGGGAGTAAGCACAACAGCGATGTACGACTGTATTATTGTTGGCGGTGGGCCAGCGGGCGGTGCGGCAGCCTATCACCTTGCGCAGCGGGGGCGATCGGTCTTGGTGTTGGAAAAATGCCCACTGCCGCGCTCTAAGCCCTGCACTGGTGGGGTCTCACCCGCAGTGGCGCAGTGGTTTGACTTTGACTTTCGCCCTGCCATCGTGGAGACCACCCGTACAGTTCGCTACACATGGAAGCTAGAGGATGCCGTAGAGCGGGAACTGAATATTCCAGACCCCATTTGGATTGTGCAGCGGTCTGTGTTTGATCACTTTCTGTTGCAGCAAGGGCAACGGTTAGGGGTAACGGTCTGCGATAACACCACGGTGACGGGGATTGAATTTATAGGCGATCAGTGGTCGGTGCATACGCCAACTGCGGCCTATCGGGCGGCCTATGTGATTGCTGCCGATGGTGCGAACAGTCAAATGGCGCAATGGCTAGGTTTTAAGCCAAAGGTGGTTCGTACCGCAGCGGTGATGACCGTGCCCAATGAGGGGGGCGATCGCGCCGTGCATTTTGAATTTGGTCTGGTCAACAATGGTTTTCTTTGGAGCTTTCCCAGCGGCGAGTTGCGCACCGTAGGGGTAGGGGTCTTACGGGGGGGCGATCGCACTGATTGGGAACCCGTGTTGCAGCAGTACTGCGCCGCCCATAACCTAGCAATGGCAAACAGCCACGTTCAGTACCATCCCCTCTGTGTGTGGGAAGGGGCGCAGCCCTTGCACACTCAGCACGCCCTTTTAGTGGGGGAAGCAGCGGGTTTAGTGGATCCCTTTTCCGCAGAAGGCATTCGTCCGGCGCTCTACAGTGGCATGTGTGCAGCAGAGGCCATTGATGCGGCCTTAGCAGGAAACCCGAACGCGCTGCCCAACTATAGCCAACGCCTCCAGAATGAGTGGGGCACCGATCTGGCGTGGGCACAACGCCTCGCCGGACTCTTTCATCGGATGCCCGGTGTGGGCTACCGTTTAGCCATGAAACGCCCCTCCGCCACTCGGCGACTGGGGCAAGTGCTCTGCGGTGAGCTGCGCTACCGCGATATTGCGGCTAATGCCATGAAGCGTCTGAGCACCGCCTTTATCCCCGGACGTTAGGGGGAACAGCTCTCAAGGTGCAACTGCCGACGGGTCACCCGCTGTAACACTAGCGATCGCCCACTGGCGACTTCCAGTAAGTGCAGGCAGTGTTCAGGCCGCAAGAAGGTGCCATCATTGCGGCACACGCCTTTATAGATTAAACGTAGGGTTGGCCAATGGGGTTGCTCTGGGGTAAGGGCAATCTCGAGGAGGCGATCGCGCAGGTTAATGATCTTCGATTTGCCGGATTTAGTGGTTAATTCGTAGGGCACCTCAGCGGTTGCTCGCAGGGTCTGTAGAACCTCCTCCCACTCCGGCAGGGAACACTCGTCTGGGGCGCAAATCAGCAGTTCGTAAGTGGCGGCCACAAGGGCTTGGCTGGCAGCAGGCGCGCTCAAAGGCACCACCTCACAGCAATAAAGGGGTAACTCTGGTGGTAACTGCTGCCGCAACTGGCTGAGGACAACCTCTGGATCAACTGGTTGGTGAAATTCAAGATCCACAAGTTCACCTTCACTGGCCATTCCCAGGGGCAAGGCACTGGCGGTGGCAATGCGCGGTGAAGGATGAAACCCACCGCTAAAGGCAATCGGTAGATGGGCACGGCGCACGGCTCGCTCCAGCAGCCGCAGCAGATCAAGATGGCTGATGAGGGTCATGCTGCCCACTTTGCCAAAGGTCAGTCGTAGCCGTTGAACCCGCTCCTGAGGAGGACGGCACTGCTCCTGAATCGCAGGAATGGGGGGCGGTGGCACCACAACATTATGGCCAAAGTCAAGGCCACACACGCCACAGTGGGAGCAGCCAGCAAAGGAACAATCAGGAACCACAACTGCGGCGAGGGCACGCTGGAGATCCTCTTTGAGCCACGCTTTGCTAATGCCAGTGTCAATGTGATCCCAAGGGAGGGGCGCATCCAAGGCGGCAGCTTCGCCACTAAAGACATTCCACTCCCCGGCTTCGAGTTGGCGGTATTTCCAATCTAGCCCTGCCTCGGCGATCGCTTGCGTCCAAGCGGCATAGGCACGATCTAGGCTTTCCCACCATGAATCTTCGCGCGCCCCTAACTCCCATGCGCGGCGGATCACTGCCCCAAGTTGGCGATCGCCGCGACCGACAAAGTCCTCCATCGCAGAGATGCGCACATCGGTAAAGTTGACCTTGAGGCCGCGAATGGTGCGGAACTCCGCCTTCAGGAGCGCCTGCTTACGCTCAAACTCAGCCGTGGAGACCGCATGCCACTGAAAAGGTGTGTGGGGCTTGGGGGTAAAGTTAGAGATCGTCAGATGAAAATTCAGGGGTTTGCGGCCTTTCATCCAGCATTCTCGTTTGAGCCAGCGGATGGTTTCAGCAATGCCAAGCACATCGGCATCGGTTTCCCCGGGCAGGCCAATCATAAAATAGAGCTTGACTTTGTCCCACCCCTGCTCGTAAGCGGTTTTGACCCCCCGCAGCAACTCTTCATTAGTTAGCCCCTTATTGATGATGTCCCGCAGTCGTTGCGTTCCTGCCTCCGGGGCAAAGGTTAAGCTACTCTGGCGGGTGCCGCCGACAATGTGGGCAATGTTTTCGTCAAAGCGATCCACCCGCTGGCTGGGTAATGACAAGGAGATCTGCTCATGCCGGAGGCGATTTTTAATTTCGACCCCCACTGCGGGCAGGGCTAAATAATCGGAACAACTTAACGAAAGCAGCGAAAACTCGTTATAACCGGTTGCTCGCATCCCGGTCTCAATGGCGGCAATCACCTCATCTGGAGCCACATCCCGGGCAGGACGGGTGAGCATCCCCGGTTGGCAAAACCGACAGCCCCGGGTACAGCCGCGGCGAATTTCCACCGTCAGGCGATCGTGCACCGTCTCGACGTAGGGCACCAAGCCAACGGCATAGGCGGGTAGAGGGGTAGCCACGCGGCGCAAAATCCGTTCTGGAACATCGGCACGATTGGGGACAACGGCACCATCCGGTTGGCGATCGTAGAACTGGGGGACATAAACCCCCGGCACTTGCGCTAGGTCTAATAGAGTCTCTTGGCGGCTGAGACCGGCGCGCTTCGCGTCTGCCACCACTAGGCCAATCTCCGGTAGCAGTTCCTCGCCGTCCCCAAGGGCAAAGAAATCAAAAAAATCAGCGTAGGGTTCTGGGTTGGAGGTGGCGGTTTGCCCGCCGGCAAAGATCAGGGGTATCTCGGTGGTGTGTTGCCGCTCAGCCCACGTGAGGGGTAGCCCAGCTAAATCCAACATTTCTAGGATATTGGTTGCCCCCAATTCGTAGCTAAGGCTAAAGCCAATCAGATCAAAGTCCGCCAGCGGGCGGCGGGACTCAACAGCAAACAGCGGTGTTTGGGTGGTACGCAGTTTTTGCGCCAGATCCGCAGCGGGTAAGTAGGCGCGATCGCAAAGCTGATCGGGCACTGTATTGAGGATGTTGTAAAGAATAATGTGCCCAAGGTTGGAGGCACCGACTTCATAGATTTCTGGGTAGCTGAGTACCCAGCGAACCGTGGCCGCGTCCCAAGGTTTACGCACTGCCCCCAATTCATTGCCCAGATAGCGGGCGGGCTTGAGAATATCAGTACTCAGCAGTTCAGCAACGGGAATAGCCATAGTTTAAGACCAACTCAGAAGGGGCTAGGGCAGTAAAAAACGAGCATCGCCAGTGGGCTGGGGGCGCGGTGGCTCCGCTGGAGTGAGCAGGGTGGCTCCGCCCGGCTGGGGGATAGGGGGCAACACAGAACCAGAGGGATTCCTAGGCACCGGCTGTGGTAGCACCTCCGTTTGGGGGAGTTGGGGTGTGGTCGTGGGTAACCCCGCCTGTCGGGCATAGAAGGCCGTTAGGGTGTTAACCAAGGCTTGGCGCTGCTGGCGGTTCAATTGGCGAATGGCCGCCACATCCTGCTCCATCGGGTTTGTGGTTAAGTAGGTTCGCCCCGGGTAGGTTTCCGGGCGTAGGAAATCATTGACCCCGAGGTAGTCCGCTAGGGAAATCAACCAATCAAAGCGAGACAGGGGCGATCGCCCTTTTACGGTAGTGTGATAGACAATAAACCGCTCTAAAAGGGTACTTTCCGGCGCCGGGCGGCGGTTATCTTGGCGGATATAGTGATTTGCTTTCGGAAAATCGGGCAGTTCTGGGTAGAGGGCTTCAGCCACTTGGCGCGGATTGATCAGAAGTTGTGCACCTGTAGCCGGTGGAGCAGGCTGCGATCGCACCGAGATAGCGCCAAACCACAGACCCACCAAGAGCCAGCCCAGCCCCAGGCCCGCAAAAAAATGCCCCCACCGCCGCCTGCTCATGCCATACCTCCAACATCCCTGCGCAAGGGTGGTCTTAATCTGCCAGTAACTCGGGCTGGGCAATTTCATCCGACATTTCAATGATGGCACGGGTCACTGGCTTCAGCGGCAGATCGTCAAAGTCCTCGGAGGCGTCTAACCCTCGCCGCTGTTTGGCACGGTTGGCAATCTGCACCGTAATGCGGTAGCGATTGGACGAGTGCTGAATCAATTGCTCGGCACGGCGCATAATATCCGAGGCAGAATAGTTCAAGCGTTTTTGCATGGGGTAACTCCTTAATGGTTTTGGTTCACAGGGATCCTAGGCCATTGCTCGTGGTTTCATCCTCGGCAACGGGTTGGATAATCCCACCCCCCAAAAGGCGATCGCCCTCATACCAGACCGCCGCTTGGCCGGGGGTCACCCCAAACTGGGGATCTGCAAACACTAATTTTACTTGTTCAGGGTCAGCGGTGGGCAGAACCGTCACCGGCACCGCTGGGGTGCGATAGCGAATTTGCACCTCTACCTTGAGGGGATGAGACGGGGGGGCAATGGATACCCAGTTCACTCGCGCCACGGTACATTCCCCGCGCACAGCACTGGCGCGATCGCCAACAATCACCCGGTTATGCACCCGATCCAGCGCCACAACGTACAGGGGTTCCGCCGCCGCAATCCCCAACCCCTTCCGCTGACCAATGGTGTAATGATGGATACCCTGATGATGCCCGAGGACACGTCCGCTCAGGTCCACAACCTCCCCAGGGGTGGGTGGCAGATACTGCTCTAAAAATTGGCGCATCGAACCGTGTGCCTCAATAAGACATAGATCTTGGCTGTCCGGTTTGGTGGCGGTGTGCAGGCCGTACTGCGCCGCAAGGGCACGGGTTTGATCTTTGGTTTGGCTCCCCAAGGGAAACAGGACATGGGCAAGAATCTCTTGGGGCAGATCATAGAGAAAGTAGCTCTGATCCTTGTGGCGATCCACCGCCCGCCAGAGTTCGTAGCGATCGCTATTGGGGTTATAGCGCACCTGGGCGTAGTGACCGGTGGCGATAGTGTCAATCCCTAATTCAGCACGGCTGTAAGCTAGCATCGGCCCAAACTTGACCATGCGGTTGCACTGGGAGCAGGGCAAAGGGGTAATGCCACTGGCATAGCCGCTAACCAAATAGTCCACAATGTATTTTTCAAAGATTTCGCGGCTGTCAACAATGTGGTGCGCTACCCCCAACTCCTCGCACAGCCGTGCCGCATCCACCAGCCCCTCAGAGCAGCACTGTCCTTTACCCTTCATCAGCCATAGGGTTAACCCCACCACCGGATAGCCCTGTTGCTTCAAGGAGGCGATCGCCACAGAGCTATCGACCCCTCCCGACAAACCAACCACAACCGCTGCTAATCCTGACATTGTTAAGATTCACAAAAAATACCCCTCTTTTAGCCTAGCATTCTCTTTTCAGCGGCGGCAGAGGCGCACCATCAGCTATAATCAATAGGCAAGGTTGGCGAGTAATCGCCGCTTGAGTATTTAGGTAGAGCGATTCATGAGTTCGGTCTTAGGGAAGGTTGGTTACGTGACAGTCATCTCTCCGAAGTCAGCGTCAACGTATGGTTCAACTTTTGCTTTGGAGCAGATCAGATTATGTCTATTTATGTCGGCAACCTTTCCTACACGGCCACTCAGGAAGATTTAGAGGCCGTATTTGCCGAATACGGAGCCGTCAAACAAGTCTATTTACCAGTGGATCGGGAAACCGGTCGCAAGCGTGGCTTTGGCTTTGTGGAAATGTCCACAGATGCTGAAGAAGATGCAGCGATCGCCGATCTCGATGGTGCTGAGTGGATGGGGCGGCAACTGAAGGTCAATAAGGCACGCCCGCGCGAGGCCATGGCAGGCAGTGGGGGCAATCGTTTTTCGCGGAACCGCTAAGCTCGCTAACGTTGCACCTTACCGACTCTACTCAGAACTAAGGTAGTAGAGACACAGTAACGACCTGCTGCAAGCAATTGGAAAGGAAAACAGTCACTATGGCACGTATGTATTACGACGCAGATGCCCAGCTTGAGCTTCTCAAGGACAAAACAATCGCAGTCATTGGCTATGGCTCTCAAGGTCATGCCCATGCCCTCAACTTACGGGATAGCGGTCTGAAGGTTGTCGTTGGGCTCTATGCTGGCAGTCGTTCTGCAGAGCGTGCCCGCGCCGATGGTCTGACAGTTCACCCTGTAGCCGAGGCTGCCAAAATAGCCGACTGGATTATGATCCTCCTGCCTGATGAGGTGCAGCGGGTCGTCTATGAACAGGAGATTGCCCCCAATCTCCAAACCGGCAATGTCCTCTCCTTTGCCCATGGCTTCAACATTCACTTTGGCCAAATTGTCCCCCCCGACAATGTCGATGTGGTCATGATTGCCCCCAAAGGCCCCGGCCATTTGGTACGGCGCACCTACGATCAAGGGGAAGGGGTGCCCTGTCTATTTGCGGTCTATCAAAATGCCAGTGGTCAAGCACGGGATTTGGCTATGGCCTACGCCAAAGGCATTGGCGGCACGCGCGCCGGTATTTTGGAAACCACCTTCCGCGAAGAAACAGAAACCGATCTCTTTGGGGAACAAGTGGTTCTGTGCGGCGGCCTGAGCGCCCTAATCAAGGCAGGGTTTGAAACCCTTGTCAGTGCTGGCTACCAACCGGAACTGGCCTATTTTGAGTGCCTCCACGAAGTGAAGCTGATTGTGGATCTTATTGTGGAAGGGGGCTTGGCCAAGATGCGCGATAGCATCTCCAACACCGCTGAGTATGGCGACCTCACCCGTGGACCGCGCATTATTACCGATGACACCCGCGCCGAAATGCGCAAAATTCTTCATGAAATTCAAACCGGGCAATTTGCCCGCGAATTTGTCCTAGAAAATATGGCAGGKAAGCCGGGCTTTACGGCCATGCGCCGCCGGGAAGCAGAGCACCCCATTGAGCAGGTGGGTCAGGAACTGCGGTCAATGTTTAGCTGGCTAAAACGCACCTAGGGAGGGTAGCTGCCTAGGAGGTCGGGATGGCGATAATTTCTTCCCAAAATCCCTCGCCGGAGCGATCGCCCTCCCCATCCTTGCTGTCTGCGGCTCTGAATTCTGAGGAACAGCAGTCCACCAGCGAAGACTCGCTGCGCCCCCAATCCTTTGCTGACTACATCGGCCAGCAAGAACTTAAAGATGTTCTAGAAATTGCCATTCAAGCGGCTAAGTCTCGCCAAGAAAGCCTAGATCACCTGCTGCTCTATGGCCCGCCGGGGCTAGGGAAAACCACGATCGCCTTGATTTTGGCTGCGGAAATGGGAGTGAATTGCAAGATTACCAGTGCCCCTGCGCTGGAGCGCCCCCGCGACATTGTTGGCCTGTTAATTAACCTCAAGCCCGGCGATATTTTATTTATTGATGAAATCCATCGCCTCTCGCGGATGACTGAAGAGCTGCTCTATCCGGCGATGGAAGACTTTTGCCTTGATCTAACGGTGGGCAAGCATCAAAGTGCCCGCTCGCGGCGGCTTTCCCTTAACCGCTTTACCCTAGTGGGGGCCACCACCCGTGCCGGTGCCCTGACCTCGCCGTTGCGGGATCGGTTTGGGTTAGTCCAGCGACTCCGCTTTTACCAACCCGCGGAGCTGCAGCAGATTGTTGAGCGCACAGCAGTGATCTTGCAAACCCCCATTACCCCTGAGGCAGCGCTGGAAATTGGCCGCCGCAGTCGGGGAACCCCCCGCATTGCCATTCGGCTTCTGAAGCGGGTGCGCGATTATGCGGCCGTCAAACATAGTGGTGAAATTACCTTGGCCGTGGCGATCGCGGCGTTGGAATTGTTTAACGTTGATCCAGCAGGGCTGGACTGGACCGATCGCCGCCTGCTGAGTGTGATAATTGAATCTTATCAAGGGGGACCGGTGGGGATTGATGCCTTAGCTGCTGCAACGGGAGAGGATGTACAAACGATTGAGGAAGTGTACGAACCCTACCTGATGCAGATGGGCTACCTGCAACGCACCCCCCGCGGGCGGATGGCCACCCCTCAAGCATGGCAGCACTTGGGGTATCGCCCTCGCCAATTCCCATTATTGGAGCCTGAACCGTGAACCTCTCAGATCGGTTAGAGTGGCTGCAGCGCCATACCCCCTTTGGGTCTCTATCGTTGGCCGCTCTAGAGGCGATCGCCGCTGCCTGTCGCCAAGAGCAGATTGCTGCGAATCGGCGGCTGGTGCTCGAAGATCAAGCCGTTACCACTCTTTACATCTTGAAATCAGGGCAGCTCGAAGCCTACCACACCACTACGGATAGTCCTGCCCAAGTGATGACGCTGCCACCCGGCACAGTGTTGCACTGGCCAGAGTTAGTGCTTGATCAGCCAACACCCCACACGGTGATTACCCTCAGCGATTGTGAAGTGTGGACCCTCTCGCGGGACGTGTTTAACCGCCTTGCTGATCAATTTCCCGAACTGCGGCAAAGCATTTCCCAGCACCTCAGCGGTGCCCTAGCGGATGTAACGGCTCAACTGGCCTACGAACAGCAGCGTCAAATGGCTCTGCGCCCCTATCTGGTACCGCGGGTCAAACAGGGCATCGTCGGCAGCAGTCGCTATGCTATCCGGCTGCGCCACGCGATTAAAGAGGCCGCAGGCGATCGCCACTCCGTACTGATTTTTGGCGAGCCAGGGCTTGAGAAAGACAACATTGCTGCGCTGATTCACTATGGCTCGCGCGATCGCCGCCAACCCCTCATTCAATTGAACTGCGGCACCCTCTCAGCCAATGGTGCCGAACTCTTTGGCAAAGCAGGCGGCAAGCAAGGACTATTAGATTGGTTGAACGAAGGGACGCTCATTCTCAATAACGTTCACGAGTGGCCAAACGCCCTCTACCCCCAACTACGGCGGTTGCTACAGAGCCGTGAGTACCTGCCCGTTAGCGACACAACCACTACAGCGCGACTGTTTCAGGGACGTATTATCCTCATTGCCGAGAAAAAAGACTGCAACTGCCAAGATCTCGTTCACCACATCATCCGAGTACCGCCCCTCCGGGTCACCAAAGCGGATATTGAAGCCCTCGTCAACTACTACGTCACCCTCTGCTGCCGCAGTAAACGCATTCCCAAACCCCGCATCACCCCTGAAGCACTGCGGCGACTACAAAGCTATGACTTTCCGGGCAACCTACGGGAATTAGCCAGCCTCGTGGAGCGCGCCATTCTCCAAGCCAATGGTGCCAGCCTCCTGACAGAGGAAGTTTTTTGGCCAGAACAGGTCAAGCAGCGCCGTTTCCGCTGGAATCTCCTCAATGCCTACCCGCAGTTGCGTTACCTCCTTCGCAGTCCGTGGTGGCCCGATCGCCTCAACTATGGCCTGACGCTGTGGGCGTTTCCCCTCATTGTGGCCATTGGCCTGTGGGGGCCCCAAGACCGTGAGCACAATCTTGCCTTGAACCTATTTTGGGCATGGTGGTGGCCGCTCTCCCTGTTGATCTTTCCCTTTTTAGGTCGTATCTGGTGTGCCGTTTGCCCCTTCATGATCTATGGTGAACTGCTGCAAACACTCTCCCTGAAACTTTGGCCGCGTCGCTTAGGGTCTTGGCCGCGCCCTCTGGCGGAAAAATGGGGTGGCTGGATGTTGTTTGCCCTATTTACGGCCATTCTGCTGTGGGAGGAACTATGGGATCTCCCCAATACTGCCTATCTATCTAGTTGGCTTTTGATCCTGATTACTGCTGGGGCAGTCATTTTCTCGCAGCTTTACGAACGCCGCTTTTGGTGCCGCTACCTTTGCCCCATTGGTGGGATGAATGGTTTGTTTGCCAAGCTCTCTATCATTGAACTGCGTGCCCAGCGGGGGATCTGCGCCGCCAGTTGCACCACCTACCAGTGCTATAAAGGCGGGCCAGCCCTTGGAGAAGGCCAAGAGACTGGCGGCTGCCCCATCTATTCCCATCCGGCACAACTGACGGACAACCGCAACTGTGTCCTGTGTATGACCTGCCTGAAGGCGTGCCCCCACCGCTCGGTGGAGCTAAATCTGCGGCCGCCAGCTATTGAACTTTGGACGAGTCATACCCCTACCGCCTACGAAGTCTGCCTGCTGTTTCTCCTGTTAGGAGCGGTGGTGCTGCACCACCTGCCACAGGTACTGGTGTGGTGCCATCAGCCTCAGGCGCCATTTCTGGTAAAGGCGGCGATCGCCACCCTGACGTTGGCGGTGCCCGGTGCTATTGCGTGGGTGTTGCACCAAGGGCAGCGACTCTGGGGCTCCCCTCAACCCTTTATCCGGTTAGCCTACGGTTACTTGCCGCTGGTGCTGGGGGCTAACCTTGCCTACTACTTGCCCCTTGGTTTGGGCGAAGCCGGTCACCTTTGGCCGGTCACCTTGGCCACCTTTGGCCTGAGTGCAGGGACACCTTTTCAGTGGAGTGCCCACCCAGCAGTGGTTGCTTTTTTGCAAACCACGGCATTGGTAGTGAGTACCCTTGCTAGCCTACTGTTGACCCAAAAAATTAGTCGGCTCCCCCTAAGCGCCCTTTGGCCACAGTGCCTAGGAATTGTGGGCACTGCCGTCATGATCAGCACTCTGGTGAGTTTGTAGGTGGAGGATGAGTTGACCTGCTCTCCAAGGCGTCTCACTCTTGGCGCGGCAAGCCGCAGAGCCAGTACCTGTTACTGTGTGACCCGCTGCAAGCAGGTTTGTGCTGTATTGGTGAGCATTTGCCGTACTTCAGGGCTGGCATTGGCTTGGACGTTCTGGCCAATCGCATTAAATTCGTCTAACGACAGCGAGGTTTGTAACTCGTTAATCACACAGCTGCAATAGGCATTGCCATAGTTTGCCATTTGTGGCACCTGTTCCTTTAAGGCGGTTGCGCACTCCGTTGTAAACCGTGAAACCACTTCCGGCGGGTAGGGTGCGGCGATCGCCGTACTTGCTACACCAAGGGACAAATAACTCAAACTTAGAAAACTAATGGCTTGCATCCGCATAAAAACGTCCCTCATGTAACAAAATATTGAATTGATTTCTTTAATGACGCTTACACTCTAGATCGGTTCCTTAGAATGTGCCACTGCCAACGTTGCCACCCACAAAACTGCACGTCCTGTGGGCGGTGCTCCAAAATCAGCCCCGAACAGGCTAGGATGAACAATGGTGCATAATCCTAAAAACACAGTAGTCTTCGATAGCCTTCTATGACCCTACACAATCCTTCCTTGTACGAAGAGCCTATCTCGCAAAAGAATCTCACCTCAGCGGGACGTTCTGATCGCTCGATTCTTGAATGGCTTCAGCAAACAGGACGGTTCATTGCCCGCGATGGTAACGAAGCCGATCCCATCCTAGAGAGCAGCCTAGACGATATGGGAGAAATTGAAGAGTTTGTCAGCGATAGTGCCGCTGACTATGAAGAAGAGGATGATCTGGGGTTGGATGAATAACGGGTAAACGCACCTAATTATTGCTAACTACTAATTACTAGAGTGATGCGCTGGTGAAGCAACAATGCCCCCAACAAAAACGGCTGTGGCACCGCAGTTCTTGACTGGGCGGTGGCTGTTTGGCCTCCTGAGTGCGGGTTTACTCATGGCTGCCGTTGCCTACGATGTCGGTGGCGATCGCTGGGACGCACCCCTGCAAACCCTGACCTTGCCACTGCTGGTGAGTTTTGCCTTGACGGTGCTGATCGGTGTTGGGGTTGTGCCGTTACTGCGGCAGCTAAAAACGGGACAGGTGATTCGTGAAGATGGCCCCCAATCTCACCTGAAAAAGTCGGGTACGCCGACAATGGGGGGGATTTTTTTTGTACCCACAGGGTTACTCTTAGCTGTCCTCTGGGCATCTCTGGCTGTGGGGCAACTCTCAGGGTCGGTGGTGGCGATCGCCCTGCTGGCGGTTTGGTACGCTGCCATTGGCTGGTGGGATGACTGGCAAGTGTTACGACGCAAATCCAATAGGGGGATGTCTGTGCGGCTGCGGTTGCTTCTGGAAGCGGTGGGGGCTGCGCTTTTTTGTGCATGGCTAGTGGGCACTCAACCGGCGGCAACAACCATTACTGCACCTTGGGGCTGGGTGTGGCCGCTGGGGGTTGGGTTTATTCCCCTAGCAGTTTTTGTGCCAATGGCGCAGGGGAATGCCCTCAACCTTACCGATGGTCTCGATGGTTTAGCGGGCGGCACCGCGGCGATCGCCCTGCTTGCCCTTGGAACAATCATGGGCACTCACCCCGATCTGCAAATTCTCGCAGCCACCATGAGTGGGGCTTGTCTTGGCTTTGTTTGGCACAATCACCATCCAGCGCGGGTCTTTATGGGGGATACCGGCTCGTTAGCGCTAGGGGCAGTGCTAGCGGGGTTGGGGTTAGCCAGTCAGCAGTTGTGGGAACTCTTTATTGTCAGTGGCCTATTTTTTGTGGAATCCCTTTCGGTGATTGCTCAAGTCCTCTACTACAAAGCCACCAAAGGACCTGATGGGGTTGGTAAACGTCTGTTGCGGATGGCACCCTTGCACCACCATTTTGAGTTGGGGGGATGGTCGGAATTGCAGGTGGTGAGCACCTTCTATGCCGTGGTCGCTGTTTTAGGGTTGCTGGGCTGGTTGGTTCAGCGCACCTGATCTGCGCACTCACATCCGAAAGACAACCGCCAATCTCCCGTATTAGGATGAAGCCGGTAGGTGGATTGGCATGGTGTGAGGGATTCATCAATCATGACACAGCAATCGCAAGCATCTCGCTGGGGTCGTCGGCAGCGCCTGTGGGGCACAGCTGTTGTCCTCGTGGGTGCAGCGGCGATCGCTGGCGGCGTGCGAGCGTGGTGGTTTGTGAACTACGAGCTGGCTCCCCAACTGAGTCAGCAACTGCAAAAACGCCTAAATCGCCCGGTACAAATTGGCGATGTTGAGCAGGTTGGGCTAAATTTTATCCGCTTTGGAGCCTCAGAGATTCCCAGCTACACGGCGGCAGGACAAATTGAACCCGACAGCGCCACCCTTGAGGGGATTGAGGTCTCCTTTAACCTGTGGCAAATTCTCACGGGTCAAAAGTTGACCATTGGCATTACCTTACAACAGCCGCAAATTACCGTCGTTCAAGATCGTAGTGGGCAGTGGTGGCGTACCGAATTGATGCTGCCCCAAGATCAGGAGACCCCCTTTGACCTTGGTGAGCTATCCCTGCGATTACGCAACGGCTCTGTGGTGGTTCAGCCCTTTGGCAAGCCAGCCTACCGTCTTGAGCACATCCACGGTGCTGTCACCCTCAACCCTGACACTAAAAACTTGGCTCTACGCGGTCAACTGGAGGGAAATTTGGCCACGGGGGGGCAGTGGCGGCTAGAAGGCGACTGGGATCAAGCAACTGCAACAGGCGCCTTACACGTCCAGGGTAAAGCCATTGCCGTTGCCCTTATTAATGAGTTTGGCATTTTACCGGAAACCCTTGTGGTCGAGCGGGGACAACTTGACGGCCAGATCAGTGTGGCATTCCCCCTTACGGATACTCCAGACATTACTGGCCAAGTGTGGTTGCGGGGGGCAGACCTGCGCAGCACAGACGTACCCCAGAGCCTCAAGAACGTGAATGCCCATCTGCAATTACAGGGCGATCGCGTCCGGCTGCACTACCTCCGGGGAGAAGTAGCCAATGTGAAATGGCACGCCAAAGGGACAGTGGGACTACAGACGGGCTGGCAGATTGATGCGGAAGTTGGCACGCTGGATTTAGCACCGACCTTGAGCGCGTTCAACCTAGAGCCTCCTGTGCCCTTAGGCGGTCGAGTTCACATTCCCCGCTTGCAAATTCGCGGTGCTCTCGATAATCCCAACGTGCAAGGGGAAATCCGCAGCCAAACCCCCCTAAACGTGGATCAATTCCGTCTGCAATCGGTCACTCTTCCCTTTGTTGCCTCCCTAGAGGGCCTACAGCTTACGAATGCTGTGGCTGAGCTGCAAAGCGGTGGCACGCTGAATGCTGACCTGATGTTGCAGCCGAATGGGACGTTCCAAGGGCGTGCCCAGGTTCGTCACGTTGCCCTGGATGCGATCGCCGCTGCCTATGACGTAGCATCCCCAATTCCCTTGGGGCGTGGCTTTGCCCAAATAGATTTTGGCGGTGATGTGGCTGCCCCTGAAACCTGGTTGGCCAAGGCAGCGTTTGAATTGCCGACAGCTCAGTATCCCCTCAGGGGCGTGGCTCAGATCAACCAAACTCAACTCTTGGTGCCGAATTTTCAGGTGCAATTGCGCCCCGGCGTTCTGCAAGGTCGCGCCCAAGCGGTGGCCGGGCGATGGCAACTGGAGGCAACGGCGCACAACGTGGCTCTGCGCCAGTTTAGCGACCAAGTCCATGGGCAATTAAACGGAGAGGCGATCGCCCAAGGGCGCATTGATGAGCTAAACCTTGGTGCCATAACAGCTCAAGCTAACCTGAGGGTCAGCCCAACCCCCACCGGTGATCCCCTGCTGGCGCGCTTAGGGTGGGATGGCCAACAGCTACGCCTCCAAGAGGCTACCTTGGGGGGAGTGCGTGCCCAAGGGACGATTGCGGTGGATGTGGATGCCCTTGCCCTCGGGCAGGTGAACCTAGGGGTACAGGCAGACAACCTTTCCCTAGGGGCTTTAAGTGGGCTGTTTACGCCGGCTGTGCCTATCCCCGTCGCGATCGCCGGCACCAGTAGCCTGCAAGGACACCTCAGCGGCACGTTAGGCTCTCTTCAGTTTCAGGGAACGCTGCAAACTCGGCAGTTGGCCGTAAACGACCTGCGCTTTGCACCACTTCTGCGCGGTACCGTGGCCTTGAGTCAACAGCAGGGGGGATCGTTGCGCTTGCAGGGAGGGGGCGATCGCCTTGAGCTACACCTTGACAGTGCGTGGCAACCCCAGTCCTTCGAGATTCAGCAGCAGCAAGCGCGGCTTGTTGGCCAGCGTCAAGAGGAGGCGTTGGCCATTCGCCTGCAGCAGTTTCCCCTTGAGCGTCTGCGCATCGTGCCACCGCAATTACCGGAAACCGCCATCATTGCTGGTACCGCATCAGGGCAACTGCGCCTACAAGGGTGGAGCAGTGGCCAAGGCAGCCTCAGCATTGAGCGCCCGGGGCTAGGGGCATGGCGGGGCGATCGCCTCGATCTTCAGTTTGCCCTTGCCCCCAATCGCCTCAGCCTCGGGCAAGGAGAGTTCCAAAAAGGCGAGAGTCAATACCAGTTTAGTGCCGATCTGCAACCCCAACGCTTAGCTGCTCAGCTTAGGATTGCTCAGGGGAATCTGGAAGACCTCACAGGCTTGGCCACCGTTTTGGGGCTAGGTAACACCAAGACCTATGGCAGCGCCGCCGACTTGGGAACCCCCTCTGCTGGGGCAGGGCCAGATGCACTGCTGCTCACCCAAATTCGTCGCTTAGCAGAAATTGAAATGCTGCAAGCCCAAGCTGCCCTTGTGCGTCGCCCGCACCTCATCCCCCCCCTGTCTAAGCTGCAGGGGGACTTCAGCGGCCAGATCAGCCTCAGCCAAACCCCCCAGTCAGGTCTAGTGGCGAACTTTGATCTCAGCGGTCAAGACTGGCAGTGGGGGAACTATGCCATTGATCGCATCCTTAGTCGCGGGCGTTTTGCCCAACAGCAGTTAGTCCTCTCCACCATGGAGGTGGTAGCCAATGGCGGCCAACTGCAATTGAACGGCACCATCGGTGGCAGCACTCAAAAGGCTCAACTCACTCTGCAACAGTTTCCCATCAGTACCTTTGCCAGCCTCCTCCCTCCAGGCATTGACCTTGAGGGAACCGTCAATGGCCATGCGGTGATCACAGGCACGTGGCAGCGACCCATTTTTGTGGGGGAAGCCTCCCTTGGCGATGCCCGCCTCAATCAGCGTCCCCTTGAAGCGGCCAATGCCACCTTCCGCTATGGCCAGAATCGTTTGGCACTGCAAGCAGTCGCCCGTTTTGATACCCCTGAACCTCTCACCATTACTGGCTCTGTGCCCCTGCCGTACCCCCTCGACCCCGATCCCCTCCCAGACCAGCAACTTGCCCTTGATGTGGCCATCAAAGATGAAGGACTCTCATTAATTAACGCCTTTACGGATCAGGTGCAGTGGCAGCAGGGGAAAGGCACCTTGCAAGCTCAGTTGCGGGGCACCTGGCAGCAGCCTCTGATCAATGGCGTGCTGAGTGTCGATGACGCAGTGCTGAAAACGCCCACCTTTACGGCTCCCTTGACCAACGTCAGTGCGCGGGTACGCTTTGATCGCGATCGCCTACGGGTTGATGGCATTCAAGGAGTCTTTAGCCAAGGTCAAATTACGATGGCCGGGGTATTACCGATTCAGCAGCCCCTCACTGCGGATAATGTCGATGCTGAAACCCCCTTAACCATTAGTCTCAACCAACTCCAAGTGAATGCTAAGGAGATTTATCAGGGCACCGTCAACGGCACCCTCGTGATTACTGATACCCTGCTGAGTCCCGATATTGGGGGTACCGTTCAACTCAGCCGTGGCCGCCTCGACCTAGGAGCGATCGCTGGCTTCGGCAATGGCAATGGTGCTCCTACTGCTCGCACGCCCCTCTTTGAGCAACCCGTCTTTGAGAACTTACAAATTCAACTGGTCGATACCCTACAGGTCACCCGTGCGCCCTTTCTCAATCTCAACGCCACGGGGAGCCTGACCCTCAATGGTGCCCTTGACACGCTTCAGCCCGCTGGGGAAATCCGCCTCACCAGCGGTCAGCTTAACCTATTTACTACCCTCTTTTTATTGCAACGACGCCGGGATAATTATGTTCGCTTTACCCCTGCCAACGGTCTTGACCCTGACCTAAACCTTACCCTTGCCGCAACCGCCACCGAAGTTTTTACCCCCGGCACCACCCGGCTAGGAGACTTTGGCACCGCAACCGCCACGAGTATTGGCACCCTCAACACCGTGCGCATTACCGCTCGTATCAATGGTCGTGCCAGCCAATTCCAAACCAATCTACCGGCAGTGCTCGAACTGTCTAGTAGCCCTCCCCGCAGTAATGCGGAGTTGCTGACCTTGATGGGGGGAGGGGCAAGTAGCGATCAAAATCAAGTCAGTGGCGAAGCTCTTGTGGCCAATATTGCTGGCTCCGCCCTGTTTAATAACCTCCAAGCTGCCATTGACCGCGCCACCGGCAACCGTACCTCCTTTCGGATTTTTCCGGCGGTGGTGCCACCGGATCGCAAGGCGCAATCCTCTACCCCTGCCTTGGCCGTTGGTGCAGAAGTGGGCTTTCAGATCAATAACTTTACCTCTGTGTCGCTGCTGCAATTGTTAACAGCCCCATCAGACCCCACACGATTTAACCTAGGCTTTCAGGTGAACGAGCACATCCGCTTGGGATCGCAAATTAGCACCAATGGCGAGGGGACAGGTTTTCTTGAGTTTCGCCGCCGCTTTTAGACGGCAGGCAAACCTTAAGATTTTTTCCCTAGGTTGGCTCTAGAAACCTTTGTTAGCTTTGCAGTATCGTCATGTTGCTGTTTGCAAGCAAGATGGCAAGAGTGTCAAGAGCATCTTAAATTTCTTCATTTCAAGACGCAAAGAGAGCCGATAATGGTAACACCTATTTCTTTTTTAGCAGAGTTAGAGCGGCTCCAGCAGGGGCGAGGGCAGGCCAACCCATGGAAGTTTTGGGGTCCCTATCTGAGTGAGCGGCAGTGGGGAACGGTACGAGAAGATTACTCGTGGGATGGCAATGCTTGGGAGTATTTTTCCCACGATCAGGCGCGATCGCGGGCATACCGCTGGGGCGAAGATGGCCTTGGGGGGATTTGTGATGAGCAACAGCGATTGTGCTTTGCCTTAGCGCTCTGGAATGGCCAAGACCCCATCCTCAAAGAGCGGCTATTTGGCCTCACGAATAACGAGGGGAACCGGGGTGAAGATGTCAAGGAGTACTACTTCTACCTCGACAGCACCCCTACCCATTCCTATATGAAGTACCTCTACAAATACCCCCAGCAGGCTTATCCCTACGAAGACCTCGTTATCACTAATCGCCACCGCACCCGCATGGATCTAGAGTATGAGCTTCTGGATACGGGGATTTTTGAGGGCGATCGCTACTTTGATGTGTTTATTGAATATGCCAAGGCTGCACCTAACGATCTTTTAATTCAAGTGAGTATTCACAACCGCGGCGATCACGCGGCTGAGCTCCACGTCTTACCCACCCTCTGGTTCCGTAACACGTGGAGTTGGCACCCCGATTACACCCCCCGCAAACCGGAACTAAAACAGATGGATGCCACTAAGGTGCGAGCACGCCATGAGGAGCTTGGCGAGTATGCATTCGTGAGCGATCGCCCCGTCCCCTTCCTATTTACTGAGAACGAAACCAACGTCGAGCGCCTCTTTAACCAGCCAAACCCCTCCCCCTACGTCAAAGATGGTATTCACCGCTACGTTATCCACAGGGAAGAGGGCGCTGTGAACCCGGGTAAGGTAGGCACCAAAGTTGCCGCCCACTACACACTCACCATTCCTGCCCAAGGGGTCGAGACCATTCAACTACGGCTATTTCAAGACGGTAGCTCCGCCAGTGGTGCTTTTGGCCAAGCCTTTAACGACCAACTGCAAACTGCCATTGCCGAGGCAGACGCCTTTTACCATCACCTCATTCCTGACGAGTGCACGGCGGATCAGCGCAACATTATTCGCCAAGCCTGCGCTGGCATGCTGTGGACTAAGCAGTACTACTACTATCCCGTGAAACAGTGGCTAGAGGATAAGGTGCTGCCCCCCGATGTTGAGGAGCGAGTCATCTCCCGGAATGGCTCATGGTTTCACCTAGAAAGCGCCGATATTATTTCGATGCCAGACAAGTGGGAGTACCCTTGGTTTGCGGCATGGGATTTGGCCTTTCACTGTGCTGCGCTGGCTATTTTGGACATGGACTTTACCAAAGAGCAGCTTAAGCTCATAGTCAGCGAACTGTACTTGCATCCGAACGGTCAGATTCCAGCCTACGAGTGGAACTTTGGGGATGTGAACCCACCAGTCCACGGTACGGCAACGTGGCAAATCTACCTACTGGATAAGGCGCTGAACCACGGCAAAGGGGACTTGGCCTTTCTGGAGAGCATTTTCCATAAATTAATGCTCAACTTTACCTGGTGGGTCAACCGCAAAGACTCCCTAGGTAACAATGTGATGGAGGGAGGCTTTCTGGGGTTAGATAACATCGGTGTGTTTGATCGCAGCGCCCCATTACCCACCGGCGGCACCCTTGAGCAGGCAGATGGCACAGCGTGGGTGGCCATGTTTGCCCTAGACATGCTCTCTATGGCCTTAGAGCTAGCGCAAGAGAACCCAGTCTATGAAGAGATGGCCTGTAAGTTCTACGAGCATTTTATCTATATTGCCAGTGCAATGGATCGGGTGGGGGTTCACAAAGATGAGCTGTGGGACGAAAAGGATGGCTTTTACTACGATTTGCTGCGGCTGCCCGATGGTCGTGCCCAACGGCTGAAGGTGCGCTCCATGGTTGGGTTGTTGCCCCTGTGTGCTACGGCAGTATTTTCCGAAGAGGTGATTAATGCGCTGCCCACGTTTAAGGAACGAGTGGCGGCCTTTAACGCCCGCCATCCTGAATTACTGGTCAATATCAATGCTATTGATCTACCGGGAGTGAAGGGGCGGCGGCTCTTGTGCCCCGTCAATGCGGTCAAGCTACGGCGGATTTTGACGCGCCTACTGGATGAAGCTGAGTTTCTGAGCGACTATGGCATTCGGGCGCTGTCGCGCTATCATTATGACCATCCCTACACCTTTCAACTCGGGCGTGAAGCCTACCGCGTGACCTACGAGCCGGGGGAATCCTCTACTGGTTTATTTGGCGGGAATTCCAACTGGCGCGGCCCCATTTGGATGCCGGTGAATGCCCTCCTCGTGCAGTCATTGCGGAAAATGTACGGCTATTATGGCAATGATTTTACGATTGAGTGCCCGACGGGGTCGGGTCGCTGGTTGAACTTGTGGGATGTTGCTACAGAAATTTCGCAGCGGCTGGCCAATATTTTCCTGCGGGATGAGTCTGGCTGTCGTCCGCTTTACGGGGCGACTGAAACCTTCCAACAGAATCCCCACTGGCGGGATTTAATTCTTTTTTATGAGTACTTCCACGGCGATAATGGTGCGGGGTTGGGGGCAAGTCACCAAACCGGCTGGACGGGGCTGATTGCACGGATTCTGATGGCACCCAAGGTTATCGAGGCCAATGCCGTGCTGGAGCAGGGGTACTTGTCTGTTGCCTCTAAGGGGCTGGCAGCCTTAACCCGCACCCCATAGACGTGCGCCTAGGCATCATTATGCCCATGTGGACGTTCCTAAATTGGGTGGTACGTCCTGCCAGCGACCTTGACCCACGGCGCGGAGAGCCTCTTTGAGGTCAACGGCTCCTGTATAGAGGGCTTTGCCGACGATCGCTCCCGTCAAGCCTTGCGGTTCTAGAGCCAGCAAACTCAAAATATCGGTGAGGGAGCTAACGCCACCGGAGGCAATCACTGGGCGATCGCTAGCGGCCAATAACTGGCGCAGGGCATCGATGTTTGGGCCTTGCAGGGTGCCATCTCGCTGAATATCGGTGTAGATAAAGCCGGCCACCCCCACAGCAGCCATCTGTTGCGCTAAATCTGTCGCCAGAATGGTGGAGGTGTCTAGCCAGCCGCGAGTGGCTACGTAGCCTTGACGAGCATCTAGACCTACCCAAATGCGCTCTGGAAATTCAGCGGCAACCTCAGCCACCAGATGGGGGTCTTCAAGGGCAATGGTGCCCAAAATGACGCGATCGACACCAAGGGAGAGCAAGTCTGTAACAGCTTGCCGCGATCGCACCCCACCCCCCACTTGCACCGGAATCTCTAGAGCTGCCACGATGGCGGTAATGATTGGGTAGTTGGTAGGCTGGCCAGTTTTTGCACCATCGAGATCCACGACGTGCAGGCGAGGGGCACCCAGGGCTTGCCAGTGCTGTGCCATGCGCACTGGATCGGTCTCAAAAACCTCTACTTGGTTGTAGTCTCCCTGAAAGAGGCGAACGCACTGCCCTCCCAGCAGATCAATGGCGGGAATGACATCCATAGGTCACTATTGCTGAAATCAATGCCTATCAATCGTAGCAGTCGCGGGGGTGATACTCTTGGCAGGTCTCACAAGGCCCTTTGGGGTTGACTGCACATCGCAGCAGGGGAGACTGGGCATTCCAATGGCAGGAGACATCCCCAATCACCCACTGCCCCGCCACAAGGTGGCGATCGCCTGCGTCATTGTTACAGAGCTGTACGTAGAGGGCAACTTTGTGCAGGTGGTACCGCCCGCCGCGAAACTGGTAGCGGTGACGGCGTTCGAGAACGGTGTAGGTTTCGCCGTCGTGATCCACACGACAGCCGGGCTGTGGCACCCAGTCTAGCTGCACCTGCCCCAGCGATCGCTCGGGGTGAATTAAATGCAATTCTGCGGGTAAATCGGTCGGCGAGGCCATGACACAACGGCGTGGATCCCCTCAGTGGGGTGTTCTAGACTACACTCCCCCTATGCTAACCTTGCTCTTTTCTTTATATCAATGCTGCATCGATCTGTTGTATCAGTGTTGCGCGGCTGTTTCCTAGGAGGGCACTAACCACTGGGCAAGGGCAAGCCCCAATTCCACGCAGCCCAACCCCAGCAGCGGACTGCCCAACCAATAGAGCCATGCCTGTAGTTTTTTGCGCTCTCGCCAGAGGATAGCCGACTCAAGGGTAAAGGTAGAAAACGTTGTCAGGGCACCGAGAAAACCAACGGTCACCCCTTGGCTAAACCATCGCGCCATGCCAAGGTGTGTCAAACTATAGCTCAAGACTCCCATCAAAAATGCGCCGCCGAGATTCACCGTGAGGGTACCAAAAATTGGGGTATTAAAGCGGCGATCGCTCCACAGAGCAATGTAGTAACGGCCTAAGGCACCCGGCACAGCACCGATGCTAATGGCAATGACACTCTCAAGGGGTGGCATTGGGATTCTCCCAGCGATCTAAGCACCACAGGGTTAGGCCAGTGCCCAACTGCAGTGCCCCTAACCCCAACCCCGTACTGCCCAGCCAGTAGAGCATCTCGCCGCTGAGGTTCCGTGCTGCCACTAGCTGGGTCTGGTCTAGCTCGTAGGAGGAGAAGGTGGTGTAAGACCCTAAAAAACCGGTGGTCAACAGCAGCCGCAGATCTGGGTGCAGGGTAAAGGTACGGGCAAACCCCAGCGGGGCGATCGCCCCCATGAGAAAACAGCCGGTGACATTGACGATGAGGGTGGGCACCGGTAACCCAGACGGGAAAAGAGGCTCTAAATACGCTTCCACAAGAAACCGGCTTAACGCCCCTGGAATTGCGCCCAAGGCCACCGCCAAGGCTGGGCGCAGCAAGGGATGAATCGTGATCACAATCGCGCTTCCTCCACAATGAGCACCGGACGGGTTGAAGCTTCAAGAATACTCTGACACACTGACCCCATCAATACCCGCTTGAGTGCACCTTGGCCATGCTTACCAAGGATAATTTCTGCCACATTGTACAGTTGGGCTGTAGCTAGGATCGCTTCGGTGACTGGTCCTGCAGTAACAATCAGCCGGTGGCGAATATCCGCAAGGAACTGGTTGGCGTAGGTTTCAATGGTGGCCATCCCCTTGGGGTCAGGCACATCCTGCACATGCAGAACAATCACCTCCGCATCGGCGCGCCGCGCTAATTCCGCCGTTTTTTGCAGTACTGTCGCTGCAACGCTGGAGGTATCCACTGGCGCGAGGAGGACAATTCGCGGCTGCAGCAGCACTTTTGTCGGATCCACCTCCCCCTTTTGCAGTAGTTTGGGGGCAAAGGTGGGAATCGCCCACGCCCCCAAAGGCGCAGTCACAAGGATGGAGAGAACGGCGATCGCCAGCATTGTCTCGCCCCCGGCGATACCGGCACTCAAGGGAAGCGCACCAATCGCCGCTTGCACCGTTGCCTTTGCGGAATTACCAGGAAGTAAAAATAATCGTTCCGCAGGTGTCCAATTACTGCCCAAGGTGGAGAGATACCAGCCCAGACCCCGGCCAATCAACGTTCCCGCCAGCAAAATCAGTAACCCTACCCCCAGCGACTGCTCCAAAACCCCCAACTGAACACTAGCGCCCAGGAGCACAAACAGAAAAATTTCTGCCACCTGCCACAGCACATCAAAGCCCCCCCGCAACTGCCGCGCTAGGGGAGCATCCATCTGGATGAGGAAAAAGCCTGCACTCATCACCGCCAAATAGCCCGAAAATAGGGGAAGTCGAGGAGCTAGCCCCACCGCTCCCAAGGCCACCCCTGCGCTCACTAGAGTCGTTTGCACGCGGTTCTGCGCCCAATGTTGCCGCACCAGCAAGAGCACCAGTGCCCGTGCCAACCCGTAGCCCACAATTAACCCGCCGCCAATTTCCAAGAGGGCTTGCACCCCTAGGGCGATCGCCGGTGGTACCCCATTCAGAGGCAGCCCCCCCTGTTCCGTTCCCATAAGTAAGCTAAACAGCAGCAACACCAGCACATCCGACAAGGCACTGCCAGAGAGGATGGCATCACTAATTCCCTTATCTACCCCCCAACCCAAGCTTTTGAGCCGCAGCATCCCCGGCACAATGACAGCGGGAGACTCCGGTGCCACGATCGCCCCCAACAATAATCCCTGCCGCAGATCGAAACCCAGTAGCACCATCGCCACAAGAGCCACTACCCCCATTTCACACAATGCCGGTAAAATTCCCAGGCGCAGTGCCACCGTTCCCTGCTGTGCCAACTTCTGACGGTCGAGACCCAACCCCGCCTTCATCAAAATCACCATCACCGCAACAGCACGGAACACCGGTGCTGCCGTCAACACATCCGGGTGCAATAGGTTCATCACCGCGGGGCCTAGGAGAATGCCAACCAAAATCATGCCAATCAGAGCCGGTGCGCCTAGCCGCCGTACCAATTGACCACTAAAAAAGCCCAACACCAAGATCAAGGCAAGGGTTTCGAGGGGAGTTGACATAGTAGCAAGCTTAGTCTTAGCAGCAATTCCTACCATACTGGATAGCAGAACGGTGGCAAATCCAAGAGCCGCTAGCATTCACCGTCAATCCCTTATAGAAACCGGAGGGTTCGGGAACCGGATAAAACCTCGCTCGTTCCCGACGGGGATACAGAACGGTTCCCGCGCCTACGGCAGTAGGCAGAATCAGTCTTGACATTCTTCTCCAGACAAAGTGATGTCCTGACTGATACTTGCAATGGCGAGTCGATTTTAGCTGTATGCCATCTTCTCTCATACGGTTGCTATTCAGCTAAATCAGCATCTATAATAACTGCGTACCGTCTTAACCCAATGATGTTTTTAGCCGTCCAAAAAGATGTTTTTCAACCTGACAAGCAGCTTGCTCAGTTGCTTACTGAGTTAGCGCGTCTTGCCAACAATCTCTACAACCAAGGCGTGTATGAGTCTCGGCAATACTTCTTTGAGCAAGGACGGAAACCGTTCAAGGTTCTGAAGTATGTCAACCTCTACGCAAAACTCAAGGAGAGTGAAAACGGGAAGCTGTTACATTCTCAGGCTGCACAGCAAGTGTTGAAATCTGTGAATGAGGCGTTCAAAAGCTTCAAATCACTCTCAAAACTGTTCAAACTGGGGCAGTTCGACCATGAACCAAAATTGCCGCGATACCGCACCAAAGGCGGGTTGTATCAGGTCGTATTCACGGGGCAATCCCTGAAAGTAGAGAAAGGCTTGATTCGAGTTCCTTTGGGCAACGGTGGAAAAACTGCATTTGGAAGAGATGCGTTCTACATCCCGTTACCAGAACGATTAAAGGATGTGCAGATTCGAGAACTGCGATTCATTCCGACGAATGGGCAGTGGGTTGTTGAGTATGTTCACTTCACGATGGACAAGACTGCTCAATGCTGCAAATTGTATCCTGAGAACGTTTTAGCGCTTGACCCAGGCCTGAATAACCTCTTGACCGGCGTGACAAATACTGGACTTGCCTTTGTGCTGGATGGTAGAGGGTTGAAATCTCGAAACCAATGGTTCAATAAGCAGGTTGCCAAATTCAAATCGATTCTGACTCATGGCAAGTCATCCATGAAGGGCGCGACCTCGAAGCGAATCCAACTTAATACCCATAAGCGAAATTGCTACGTGCGAGATTACATCAATAAAGCAGCACGGTGGGTCGTCAACTTCTGCTTGGAAAACGACATCGATACGATCATCTACGGTCGAAACAAAGGGCAGAAAGATGAAATCAATTTGGGTGCAAAAACGAATCAGGAGTTCGTGCAAATTCCGCACTACAAGCTGTTTGGACGAATTAAGCAGCTTTGTTTAATTTTCGGGATTCGATTAGTCTAAACCGAAGAATCGTATACGTCTCAAGCCTCGTTTTTTGATAATGACTTCTTGCCTACGTTCGGTGAAAAACCTGAAGGGTGGAAGGCATCAGGAAAACGAATTCTTAGAGGGCTGTACCGAACTGCGCAAGGATGGCTCACCAATGCAGACTGTAATGGAGCCTGCAATATCATGAGAAAGGTAAGCACAAAGCTCAATATCGAGTTGAGTGGAGTGTGTAGAGGGGCTGTGGCAGCCCCTTCTAAGGTCAAGTTAGAGCAGATTGGCTTTGCTCTAGCCTAACTTAGAGAAGCCTCGCCGTTCCACGGCAGGGAGTGTCACATGCTTTGGACATACCGTTTGAATGTTGCCGCCAATGCCGATGGCCAACTGGGTTAGTAACCTTCTCATTGGGTTGATCCGCGCTTATCAGCGGTGGATTTCGCCGCTGTTTTTACCGACCTGTCGCTATACACCTACCTGCTCTAGCTATGCTGTTGAGGCGATCGCCCGTTTTGGGCCGTGGCAAGGCACCTATTTAGCGGTAAGACGCATTTTGCGCTGCCATCCCTTTGCCGCCGGTGGGTATGATCCAGTCCCTGAGGCATCGTCCCCACAGCAGTCGCGAGGCGATCGCCCCACACCCTGCGATCAGCACTCAGAACCGCACTGACCCTGAACTGCTGATTGCGGATCCAGATTTTCTCTTACTGAGGGATGTTGCGCTGAGGTTTATGATGAAGAAGTCTGTTTTCGCTCTAATTGCGTGAAAGAGCTTTTTACGACCCTACAGCAGCGGCTCAGTGAGATTGTTATTGGTCAAGCGGCGATCGCCAACGGCCTTTTAGTGGCACTCCTAGCTGAGGGACATGTTATTCTTGAAGGCGTTCCCGGCACTGCCAAAACGCTTTTAGTAAAGTTACTCGCGCGGTTAATTCAAGCCGAATTTCGCCGCATTCAACTCACGCCCGATGTCTTGCCCGCCGATATTTTGGGCACCAGTATTTTTGACTTTAATAGCCGCACCTTCCGCCTGCGTAAAGGCCCGATTTTTACCCAAGTGCTGCTGGCAGACGAAATTAATCGCACGCCGCCAAAAACCCAAGCTGCCCTATTAGAGGCAATGGAAGAGCGGCAAGTAACGCTTGATGGCACAACCCTGCCATTGTCAGGACTGTTTTGGGCGATCGCCACCCAAAATCCCCTAGAGTTTGAAGGCACCTACCCCCTGCCGGAAGCCCAGCTAGATCGCTTTCTTTTTAAGTTGGTGGTGCCCTACCCCGCCGCCGCCGCTGAGCGGCAAATGCTAGATAATGCCCTTGAGGGGTTCGAGGCACGGAATCTAGACCAGCTCAATTTGGTACCCCTCGTCACGGTGGATCAGGTGCTAGCGGCACGGCAGCAAGTGCGGCAAACCCACGTAGAGCCACCCGTGTTGGACTACTTGTTAGCCTTGGTGCAGGCCAGTCGGCAACATCCAGAACTGTTGCTGGGGGCATCCCCGCGGTCTGCCATTGGTTGGTTACGCGCCACCCAAGCCCAAGCATGGCTAGAGGGACGGGAGTATGTGACCCCCGAAGACGTAAAAGCGATCGCCGTGCCCCTGTTGCAGCACCGCCTCATTCTCAAACCCGAAGCGCAACTGGACGGCACCACCGTTGAGCAAGTGATTCACGGTATTCTTGCCAAAGTACCTGTGCCCCGATGAGTGTCTCCGCTAGCTATCGTTTTGGAGCTCACCGACCACGGGTTGTTCCCACAACCCGATTTTATGGCCTGTTGCTCCTAGGCATGATATGGCCGGTACTGACCAGTTTCCTGCCCCCAGAGCTACTGCCCCTGTCATCGCTGCCGCGGGGGGAACTGCGGCAATTGCTCAGTTACTGGCCCGTTGGGTTAGGGTTAGTGCTGATGGCGCTCTACGATCTCCTTGTAGGGGCACTGACCCTCTGGGACTATTGCCAATCGGGTCAATGGCAAATAACCCTGCAACGACAGTGCGACCCTCGGCTTTCCATTGGTCGCCAAAATCCCATTCACCTAATTGTGCAGATAGGAGCCAGCCTTCCCTTGACGGCCACGACTCGCGTTGAACTGTACGATCACGTCCCCGCCGAGATACAGAGCGAGGTTCCGTATTTTCTTTTCAATGCAGTGCCCAACGGTGAGCTAACCCTGCTCTACCATGTGTTCCCACCACGACGGGGAACCTTTACGTGGTCTGGCTGTGATGTGCGTCTGCGCAGTCCGTGGGGCTTAGCGTGGCGGCAGTGGTTTGCAGCTCTCAACACCAACGTAGACGTGTATCCCGACCTAGTTGGGTTGCGATCCCTGTCCATTCGTCTCAGTCTTGAGTCCAGCGGCAGCCTACGGCGACGACGGCACGCCCTTGGGGGCACAGAATTTGCTGAACTGCGGGACTACCACCTTGGAGATGATCTGCGGATGATAGACTGGAAGGCCACCGCGCGGCGCGGGCGACCCCTCGTGCGCGCTATGGAGCCAGAGCGAGATCAACTGCTGATTATTTTGTTGGATCGCGGTCGCTTAATGACCGCCACCGTCGCTGGCTTAAAACGGTTTGACTGGGGCTTAAATGCTGCGTTGGCACTCGCCTTAACCGGACTGCGGCGCGGCGACAAGGTGGGACTTGGGATCTTTGATAAGCAACTGCACACATGGCTTGCCCCCCAAAGTGGTGATTCTCATTTGGGGCATATTCTTAGCCATGTGTATCAGTGCGAACCTGTTTTTGAAGAGTCTGACTACATGGGTACCGTTAGTGCCATTTTAGGTCACTACACCCGCCGTGCCCTTGTGGTTGTGCTCACGGAAATTATTGACGAGGTAGCATCTCAAGAGTTGCTCGGAGCAATGGCGCGGCTCACCCCCCGCTTTTTACCCTTTTGCGTGGCGCTGCGCGATCGCCACATTGAATCCATTGCCCACCAGCCCCTGACCCCCCAAACAATCGATGTGCCCGATCAAGTTACTGCCCTGTACGAACAGGCGGTCGCGCTGGATCTGCTTCATCAACGCCAACGAGCGTTTGCGCGGCTAGAGCAACAAGGTGTACTGGTATTAGATGCCCCCGCCGATCAGATCAGTACCCTGCTCGTAGATCGCTATTTACTCCTGAAGGCACGTGGCCGCCTCTAAGGGGTGGTATAACCATGAGTGAGCAAATATCGGCGACTGAAGCCAAGCACATTATGGGCTGACTGCAATCTATGGATCAGACGCTAGAACTCCATAATGTAAAAAATACCAAAGCTTGCAAGCACGGATAGATTCAAAGTCGATCCTTCAAGATAATTTTTTCGTATTGGCATCAGGCTGCAACAGTTGTGAACTAGAACATACTAGAACATAAAAGTAAAGTAACGATGAATCAATCTAATCAAACCTCTAGAACGGATAACGGCAAAGGCTTAAATGAGCAGAGCGGCATTCTGGTAACCGGCGGAACAGGTTCGTTTGGTCGTGCTTTTGTCAAGGAGGTTTTGCGGCTTTACCCAAACATTCGTCGCCTTGTGGTTTTTAGCCGGGATGAGCTAAAGCAATTTGAGATGGCTCAGGAAGTATCCCCAGACACCTACCCCGGCCTGCGATACTTCCTTGGCGATGTGAGAGATCGCGATCGCCTCCGCCGTGCTCTGAATAAGATAGACGTTGTGGTTCATGCTGCTGCCCTCAAACAAGTTCCTGCTGGGGAGTATAACCCCATTGAATTTGTCCGCACGAATGTCATCGGTGCTGAAAATGTCATCCAAGGGTGTCTTGATACTGATGTCAAGCAAGTCATTGCCCTTTCCACCGATAAAGCTGCTGCACCAGTGAATCTTTATGGGGCGACTAAGCTCTGTAGCGACAAGCTGTTTATTGCTGCGAATAACTTTGCTGGGCGGGATTTATCCTTTAGTGTGGTTCGCTATGGCAATGTCATGGGGTCGCGCGGGTCAGTGATTCCCTTTTTCCTAAGAAAATCCCAAGAGGGGTGCCTACCGATTACAGATCCCACCATGACGCGCTTTAACATTTCCCTACAGGAAGGGGTAGAGATGGTGCTCTGGGCATTAGCGCATGCTTGGGGCGGGGAAATCTTTGTCCCTAAAATTCCCTCCTACCGGATTCTGGACGTGGCTCAGGCCATCTGTCCTACGTGCCGGTATGAGATTGTTGGCATCCGTGCGGGTGAAAAAATCCATGAAGAGATGATTACCACCTCAGATTCCTACACGACCGTTGACCTTGGCCAGTACTTTGCTATTTTGCCAACCCAAGGGCGCTATACCCTAGAGGATTATTGCGCGAAAACTGGGGCAGTGCCGGTCAAGCCCGGGTTTAGTTACAACTCAGGCACAAATGATCGGTTCCTGACGGTGGCGGAGTTGCGATCGCTGATCCGTGAGCACATTGACCCTACCTTTGCGGTTGAACCTTAACCCATGGACTATATTCCCTACGGTCGCCACGACATCACCCCCGCAGATATTGAGGCTGTGATTGCGGTGCTCAAGTCCGACTGGCTGACCCAAGGCCCCCAGATTAACGCCTTTGAAACTGCCTTGGCGCAGTATTGCGGTGCCAAGTACGCTGTTGCTGTCAGTAGTGCCACCGCAGCCCTGCACTTGGCCTGTTTAGCGGCTGGCCTCGGCTGCGGTGATACCCTGTGGACATCCCCCATTACCTTTGTGGCATCAGCAAATTGCGGTTTATACTGTGGTGCCAAGGTTGACTTTGTGGATATTGACCCCCACACCTACAACCTAAGTGTGAGCGCCCTCGAGCAAAAGTTGGCGATCGCCGCCCAGCGGGGCACCCTACCCAAGGTACTGATTCCGGTACACCTTGCAGGCCAATCCTGTGAGATGGCACCTATTGCAGCCCTTGCCCAACGGTATGGCATCACCGTGATTGAAGACGCCTCCCATGGCATTGGCGGGCAGTACCAGGGCAACCCCATCGGTAACTGCCAATATTCCACCATGACCGTCTTTAGTTTTCATCCCGTTAAAATTATGACCACTGGTGAAGGGGGGGCAATTCTCACCAATGAGCCAGAGATATATCAACGCTTGCTGCGCCTGCGGACTCACGGCATCACTCGGGAGCCACAACAGATGATCGGCCACTCCCATGGGCCATGGTACTACCAGCAACTAGACCTAGGCTACAACTATCGCCTGAGCGACCTCCACGCTGCCCTTGGCTGTAGCCAGCTTCAGCGGCTAGGGGAGTTTGTTGCCCAGCGCCAATTCCTTGCCCAGCGCTACAACCAATTCCTAGGGGATCTGCCCCTGACGCTCCCTGCCCAGCATGGGGATACCGCCTCTAGCTGGCACCTGTACATTATTCGCCTCAAGTTGGATCAGATAGGATGCTCTCACCGTGAGGTGTTTGAGGCACTTCGCGCTGCCGGAATTGGTGTGAACCTGCATTACATCCCTGTCCATACCCAGCCCTACTATCAGCAGCTTGGCTTTCGCTGGGGAGAGTTCCCCGCCGCTGAAGCCTATTACCGCGAAGCCATCAGTTTACCGCTGTACTATGGGTTAACGGTTGAGCAGCAGGATTATATTATTCAAGTACTGCGCACCCTGATTCCATAGACCCAGAGGAAAACGACGTTCTCAATGGGTTTTCTGGCTCAGCCAACGGCAAGGGATATAAGGGGATATAATCATAGAGTATTTTGCCCTTTACGCGGTCTTCAACGGATATGGCCTTTGAGATTAATCACGGTCTTGGTCGCTTCAACTCCAAACGTGATTTGCGCGCTGCCCTTGGCATTCCTTTATCGGCACAGCCCGGAGAGATTCGTAAGCGGTACCTCAAAATTGCCAAAGCCCTGCACCCGGACAGCCGTGATGAAGAATCGGGGAAGAAATTAGCCAGTGACTTACTCTCGAAATTCGTCAACCCAGCTTACGAAATTCTCTCTCAAGATAAAGAACGGGAAGAGTATCAGGTTATCCTGCGGTTACTTGAAAAGCAGCTAGTATCTGCCAATATGGTGCCCGAGCCAACTTTCAGTTTGGCTGAAGACCTGTTTAAGGCTACCAATGTTGAGGAAGCCTACCAACAAGCTCTGGAAAAATTGGCTAAGGAGCAATACAGCGATCTGGCCAATGTCCTGACCGTCAGTGAACAAATTAGTGAACTCAATCTGATTTATCTGTGGCGATCCTCGGGGGGGAAAGCAGCCGCCCCAGTTAGTGCTGCCCCACCGGCGACCCGCCAAACAATGGCTGATACTCAGGTTCGCCCAGCATCAGAGCCTGTAGTGGCTGCTACGCCGGAGCCGTCCAAGACTGACCAATATACCGAGCAATACTATCGCCGTGCTGAGGAATTACTCAATAAAGGCGTTTATCTAGAGGCTATTAAGGAGCTTAAGGATGCTCTGAAAATTGACCCCCGCAGTGCCCGTTGCAATGCTTTACTGGGGAAGGTGTACTTGCAGCAGGGTCAAAATAGTATGGCAAAGATACATTTCAACCAAGCCCTCAAGCTGAACCCCCAAGAAATTGTTGCCATTCAAGGCATGGAAATCCTTGCCAAAAAGGAGCGCAAGGCACAGCAGAAAAATACGCAGCCGCCACAAGGTAAGGAGGGGCGAGATAAAAAGGGTGGCTTCTTTGGTGGTCTTTTTGGGAAGAAGTAGCCTGCTATGGTGTATCAACCGGCCTGTGGTGCCCGTGATATTTTGCCGTTGGATGTTGCTCGTCAGCGCTGGTTGGAGCACCGCCTAGAGCGCATTTTTCAAAGCTGGAGTTACCAAGAAATTATTACCCCAACGATTGAAACCTTGGCGACCTTAACTGCCGGGGGCGCACTCAAGCCGGAAACCGTCATTCAGGTGCACTCAGGGAGTGATGAACTCCTTGGTTTGCGTCCAGAGCTAACCGCCTCCATCGCCCGGGCGGCAGTGACTCGGATGGCAGGAATGCAGCTGCCCCAACGCTTGTACTACAAAACCAATGTCTTTCGGCGCTCGGCTATGGGGGGGTCCACCGCAGGGGACTTAGGCAGTCAGCAAGAATTTTTTCAGGCTGGGGTTGAACTGTTGGGGGCAACCGGCCTAGCAGCGGATGCTGAAATTCTTTGGTTGGTGCAGGAGTGCCTGAGTGCGCTTGGGGTTGACAATGCTTATCTGATGGTCGGTGATGCTCAGTTAACACAGCTATTATTGGCAGAATTTCCGACTGAGTTACAAAACGTGGTGCGGCAATGTTTGGCTAGTTTAGACCGTGTTAGTTTGCAACAGTTGCCGTCACCCTGGGCAGAGCGTGCCTGTCAACTCTTTGATCTGCGGGGTTCCCTCAGAGACGTTGAAGATGAATTAGAGAGGTGGCGCGTGTCCGCAGAGATCCATCAGCGTTTTCAAGCTCTCCGGCAACTTTTGGAACTGGTGGGCGATCGCCTCACGGTCACGCTTGACCTCAGTTTAATTCAATCCTTTAACTACTATACGGGGATTGTTTTTGAAGTCTTAGTTGCCACCGAAACAGAACTGCGCTTGGTGGGTCAGGGAGGGCGCTACGATCAACTTCTCAGCGTGTATCATCCTGATGGGACGGCTCTACCTGGCATTGGCTTTGTTTTTAACGTTGAACAATTGCTACAGGCGATCGCCAGTCCTCCGGCCTCTTTACTGGCGGCCCGCAGTCAGTGGCTAGTAGTCCCTCTGAATCCTGCTGCCTTAGGGGCTGCCCTTCAGCATGCCCAAACCCTGCGACTCGATGGCTCAACCCGAGTGGAGCTGGCTCTTTTGGAACTTGCGCCAGAACAAATCCGTTCCTACGCTCGCGATCGCCAAATTCCCTATATTGCTTGGATTGATGTTGATACCCCCCCGCAAATTGAATCTCTTATCGACCCGCTCACGCTGACGCAAAGCCGTGAAACAGCGACCCTTTTGCCACCACGTTCATAGCTTCGCTCCAGTACAAGTTATTGGCGGCTATAGCATTGCAGTCAACGCCTCTGTTAGAATAAAAAGCCGCAGCAATGTGGGCGGTTAACTCAGTTGGTAGAGTATCTCGTTTACACCGAGGCTGTCGGGGGTTCGAGTCCCTCACCGCCCATACACAAACAATCTGAAGTTAAGCTCCTATCAGGTACTGCTCGCCCAACGCAGTATAGGCAGAGCACTGCGACGGATTTTTGGTAGGCGCACTCAGCGCTGCACAAGGGCTGGCAACTCGGGAGAACTTTGCTGCAAGTGGGCTAACTCTTCGACAAAATCACTAATGCCTTGAAATTGACGATAGACCGAGGCAAACCGTACGTAAGCGACTTCACTAATCTGTCGCAGACGCTGGAGAGTTGCTTCTCCGAGTTCGCTACTGCTTACTTCGCGCCGCGATCGCAATTGCAATTCCGCCTCAATATCGTCCACAAGGGCTTCAATTTGCTGTTGTGGGACATTGGTTTTACCACAGGCGGTCATGATCCCCCGCAATAGCTTCGAGCGATCAAACGATTCACGATTGCCATCCCGCTTAATGACAATAATAGGGACAAATTCAATGCGCTCGTAGGTGGTAAAGCGTCGCCCACATTCTAGACACTCCCGTCGCCGCCGGATACTTTGCCCACTTTCTGCGGAACGGGACTCTAGCACACGACTATCGGTATGGTTGCAAAAAGGACACTGCATAAGCACTTAGCCACAATGAGGAGGAGCAGCGCATCAAAGGCTTGTTTGTATCATAGCTGATTCTCTCGGTGCCCTAAGAAGGTATAGGGCAATACCATGATTTGCTACGCTGAAGCTAGACCACGGGTATCACACCATGACCAATTCTGAGCCTCCGAAAAAAAGCGGCCAACCTGCCATCATTAACATTGAACCGGAAACCCTTCTATTCATTGTTGCCTTGGGAATTTTTATTCCCCTGATTGTGGTTGGCTTTTTTGCACGCTAATCAATCAGTTACGAAATCAGTTGCCCAGTTTGCAATTGCCAAAGGCTGTAGTACAGTCCTTCCTGAGCAAGTAGCGCTTCGTGGGTGCCCTGCTCGACAATATTCCCCTGTTCCATCACGTAAATACAGTTGGCATGGCGAATCGTTGAGAGCCGATGGGCGATCGCGATCGTCGTGCGGTGCTCAGTAATGTGGGCAAGGGAGCGTTGAATCGCCGCTTCGGTTTCGTTATCCACGGCTGAGGTGGCCTCATCCAACACCAGAATAGGCGGATCCTTGAGAATGGCACGGGCGATCGCCAACCGTTGACGTTGCCCCCCAGAGAGCTTTTGCCCCCGCTCCCCCACCACCGTGTCATACCCTTGCGGCAATTGCTCAATAAACTCGTGCGCCTCCGCCATCTTGGCGGCTTGGATGACCTCCGTCAGTGTGGCATCAAAGGTGCCGTAGGCAATATTTTCAAAAACAGTGCCATGGAACAAAAACACATCCTGACTTACCCAACCAATAGCGGCTCGTAAAWCCTGCAAGCGATACTCGCGAATGTCAATACCATCAATACACACACACCCCTGCTGCACCTCGTAAAAGCGCAGGAGCAACTTCACCAGTGTACTTTTGCCAGAGCCAGTGGAGCCAACAATGGCCACAGTCTGCCCAGCGGGAATCGTCAGGTTAATATGTTTGAGCACAGCAGAGCGCCCAGCATAGGCAAAGCTCACATCCCTAAAGGCCACCTCTCCCTTCACCCGAGATGGGTCTAGGGGGCGATCGCCCGTCCGAATGGCAATAGGGGTCTCCAGTAAATTCAACACCCGCTGCGTAGAAGCCATCGCCCGCTGATACTGATCCAGCGTTTCCCCTAGACGCGTCAAAGGCCACAGCAAGCGCTGAATCAGGTACACCATCGTACTGTAAGCCCCTACATCAAGATGGCCGTTAAACGCCGCAAAGCCCCCCAGCACTAGCGTTCCCGTAAAACCAAACAAAATCACAAATCGAATCAGGGGAATATAGGCAGCACTAAGGCGAATGGCACGGCGGTTACTCTGCTGGTAGGCATCACTGTCAATACGCAGTCGCTCCAGCTCATAGCGCTCAGCCGTGAAACTTTTAATGGTTTGAATGCCGGTAATATTATTTGCTAAGCGTTCGTTGAGTCGCCCCGCCTTTTCGCGCACATCCGCATAGCGCGGCGCTAAACGCCGCTGAAATACCAGCGAACCCCACAGGATAAACGGCATCGGCAGCATCCCCCAAAACGCCACCGTCGGTGCCAGCACAACGAAAATCCCACCAATGGCAATAACAGTGGTCGTCACTTGTAAGATTTCATTTGCCCCGCCATCAAGGAAGCGTTCCAACTGATTAATGTCATCATTGAGAATCGCCAAGAGTAGCCCACTACTGTGGGTCTCAAAAAACGCCATATCCATCTCCTGGACATGGGCGTAGGTTTCTAGGCGCAAATCGTGCTGAATCTGCTGTGCCAAATTGCGCCATGCCCGCGCATAGGCATACTCAAACAGCGACTCAAGGCTCCAAATAATAAAGGAAATCAGGGCAAGAGCAAGGAGTTGGTGCTCAAGAGACACAAGACCCCAGCGGGCAAACAGGGAATCTTGCCGCTGCACAACCAAGTCCACCGCAATCCCAATGAGAACCGGAGGAGCTAAATCAAAAATTTTGTTAAGAATAGAATACAGGGAGGCCAGCCCAACCTGTCGCTGATAGCGTTGAGTGTGATGTAGTAGCCGAACAAACGGATGCAATGGCCAACAACTCCCCTCAATGATCTTAGCCTAGCTCGTTACCGGCGCAGACTCTTGAATCGGCACCCATTCGGTGTGGAATGTGCCGGGCTTATCAAGGCGCTCATAGGTGTGGGCACCAAAAAAGTCGCGCTGCGCTTGGGTCAAATTTTGCGGCAGGCGATCGCGCCGATAACTATCAAAATACTCTAAAGACGCACCAAAGGCTGGAGCAGCAATACCTAAACGAGTAGCCTCCAGCATCACCTCCCGCCAAGCTGCCTGTTTATCCAGAATAGTTTGCTTAAACTCCGGTGCCAGCAATAGGTTTGGCAGATCAGGGTTTTCATCATAGGCCTGCTTAATTTTGTTCAGAAAACCAGCGCGAATAATGCAGCCTCCTTTCCAGATGCGGGCAATTTCACCCAAATTCAAGCGGTTGTCAAACAACTCCCGCGAGGCTTTGGCAATCAGTGCCATCCCTTGGGCATAGGAGCAGATCTTTGAGCAGTAGAGAGCATCGCGAATCTTATCAATAAACGCATTCACATCGCCACTAAAGCTAGCACTTGGTCCTGGAAGCTGTTGTGCTGCGGCCAGTCGCTCCGCCTTGATTGACGACATAATGCGGGCATTGACCGCTGCAGTGATCGTTGGAATAGCCACCCCCATATCAAGAGCCGTTTCCACCGTCCAGCGACCCGTCCCCTTTTGACCAGCCGCATCCACAATCACGTCCACCAAGGGCAGTTGAGTCTCAGGGTCAATATAGGTAAAAATCTGGCTAGTAATTTCAATTAAAAACGAATTGAGTTCCGGAGTGCCGTTCCATTCCTTAAACACCTCGTGGAGTTGCTGATGATTCAGCCCCAGCACATTCTTAAGGAGGTCGTAGGCTTCGGCAATAAGTTGCATATCGCCATACTCAATCCCATTGTGCACCATCTTCACATAGTGACCTGCTCCCCCAGGCCCAATGTAGGTCACGCAGGGGCCATCATCCACTTGCGCCGCAATTTTCGTCAAAATGGGCTCCAATGCCTTGTAGGCATCGATACTCCCGCCAGGCATGAGGCTAGGGCCATTGAGCGCCCCTGCTTCACCGCCACTAACCCCCATACCAACAAAGCACAGACCTGCGGCCTCTAGTTCAGCACCTCGCCGCTCAGTATCGGTATAGAGCGAGTTACCCCCATCAATCAGAATGTCTCCAGGTTCAAGGAGGGGCTTGAGTTGGGCAATGAGATCATCCACCGGCTGTCCTGCTTTCACCATGGCCAGAATTCGCCGCGGCCGAGAGAGAGAGGCTACAAATTCTTCGAGAGTATAGGTCGCCTTAAATTTACGGCCAACAGCGCGTTCGGCCATAAACGCCTCCGTACGGGCAGGGGTACGATTGTAAACGGCCACTGAAAAACCATTGCGTTCGATGTTGAGGGCAAGGTTTTCCCCCATAACAGCGAGGCCAATGAGTCCAAAATCTTGCTGTGACATAAATTCGTCCTGCGCTTGCAGTGGCAAATATCATTTCCACCATAGCCGGAAGCTCTGGGAACGCAATGGAAGAAGACGTTAACTTTTACCCACAGAACTGAGAGGATGCGGACTTCCATGCCCCTTAAAGGGTGAAGGCATCGACACATGTCCGCATCACTGTTACTGCGTCTCCGCTCAGTTTTGGTGCGAGGTTGCTGGTGTGTGCGTTCTCGAATCCCTGTTAAATCCTCTAGTGCAATGCTGGCAGAAAGAGACGTTGCGCTTTCAACGATGCGCTCGGAAACAGTGTGGTTCACCCAACGTTGGAACCAGCGCTCAGAAGCATCAATGGCACGAGGTTGGGACGCCCTGTTTGCTGGCAACGGGGAAGATGTTACTGACGGTGTTGATGCCTAATGCTGTACTAAAGCATTTAGTCAGGTCGAAAGAGGTGATGATGTTCAGGGCTGTAAAGGCAGGATCGCCCTTGAAACGGTGTGACATGCTGGGCGGCTAACGCAGGACTAATCAAATATAGGGTAGTGCGTGTCAGCCGTTGCTGTTGGCTAACGCTGGCCATCTCTGACAACGGCMCCAGCCACAATTGCTCATCGGGCCAGCCTAAGCGATAACCAATAGCCACTAGGGTGTTAGGAGAGTAGTGAGCAAGTAACTGTTGTTGTGCTCGTTGGACATAATTGGCACTTAGATAAAGGCACAGGCTAGCTTGATGAGCCGCTAAACTCGCTAACTCTTCAGCGGCAGGCACGCGAGTGCGACCGCTAGCACGGGTAAGAATAATGGTTTGCACCAGCTCTGGCAGCGTTAATTCTGCCTTCAGGCGAGCGGCAGCTAACTGATAAGCACTAATTCCGGGAACCACCTCCACCTCAATACCGGCAGCGGCTAAGCGTTGAATTTGCTCGTGAATCGCACTGTACAGACTGGGATCCCCCGATTGTAAGCGCACGACCACCTTGCCCGCTTCGACGGCACTAATCATCAGTGGCAGGATCTCTTCGAGAGTCAGTGCTGCTGTGGGGATACAGGTTGCTGTTGCTGCTGCAAATTGCAAAATACCACTCGGCACTAAGGAGTCGGCATAGAGAATGACATCTGCCTGCTGGATCAGGCGCTGTCCCTTCAGGGTTAATAATTCTGGATCTCCAGGCCCAGCCCCCACAAAATAGACACCAGCCTTGGGTTGAGTACCGTTTTCAACAATCAACGTAAATACTCTCTTGAATGACGTTCTGTAACTTAAGGAATTTTATGGCCTGAGGTATGTGTTTTGTGCAGGCTATCTCATCCTTGGGTTCGAGCAACTCCAGTAACTAGCTGCGGGGACGAATCAAGTAACCACAGCGATGCTCGCCATCCACAATCCAGTGGGTGCGCTCAACGGCACAGTCTTCCAAGGCGATCGCAAACATCTGCAACTCGTGATCGCACACTGCCGGAAAGGATTGTGCCACTGCTGAAATAGCGCAATTATATTCGGTAAAGAGATAGGCGGGGGGCTGACCGACCTCATGCACCGGGTAAAATTCTGCCATGTACCCCTCCTGTTGGCGCAGTGCCACCAATCGGGCGAGGCGTTCGCAAAGGGAGCCATTCCCCATTTGTTGGCGGTAGTCTATGGCCTTGCGTCGCCATGCCACCTGCAAAACATCATGAACCTGATCAGGCCCCAGCGTGGCTGCCACCGATTCTAACAGCTCTAGGGCAAAGCCTTTAGAGCCACTGGTGTGCTGCCGCCGCTGCAATTGCCGCAGTTCCTCGCGCCCTGCTTCACTAATGGTATAGCGATACTGAGGACGACCCACTGTCCCCGACAAAACGTCGTAGGTCACCAGTTGCGCCGCTTCCATCTCCTTGAGATGACGGCGCACCGCTTGGGGGCTAATGGCCAACTGCGCCGCTAACTCTTGGGCGCTCAGGTGCCCATCCCGGAGCAGACAGTGTAAGATGTCGTGTTTTGTGTCCGATGTGAGAGTCACTGCTGTTTCAATCCTCAGATCGACCCGTTGACCAAGTCTGCGCAAGGAGAATTACCCCTAACCCTAACTAACCCTTGACTTAAACAACCATTTTATTGCTAAATTAGTCCTAGAGATAAAGCAATCCTTTTGTTGCTTAATATACTCGAAACTCTGCCCTTCTTCACCCATAGAGAACACTCGATGTCGGCAACGGTACAATCCCTCGTCAACCAGCCTTACAAATACGGCTTTGTGACTCAGATTGAGACAGATAGCATCCCTCGTGGTCTCAACGAGGATGTCATTCGTCTCATTTCCGCCAAGAAGAACGAGCCGGAGTTTATGCTTGAGTTCCGGTTGCGAGCCTATCGGCAGTGGCTCAAGATGACTGAGCCAACGTGGCCGCGGGTTAGCTATCCCCCCATTGACTATCAAGATATTGTCTATTACTCGGCACCAAAGCAAAAGGAGAAGCTCAAGAGCCTTGAGGACGTTGACCCGGTGCTGCTAGAGACGTTTGAAAAACTGGGTATTCCCCTCTCAGAGCAAAAGCGGCTGACCAATGTGGCCGTGGATGCCATTTTTGATAGCGTCTCGGTGGCCACCACCTTTCGCGAAGAGTTGGCCAAGCAGGGGGTTATTTTCTGTTCGATGTCCGAAGCGCTACAGGAGTACCCCGACCTTGTGCAGAAGTACTTGGGGAGTGTGGTACCCATTGGCGATAACTTCTATGCCGCCCTTAATTCGGCGGTATTTTCCGATGGGTCGTTTGTGTATATTCCCAAACACACCCGCTGCCCGATGGAACTGTCCACCTATTTTCGGATTAACAACGGTGAGTCAGGGCAGTTTGAGCGCACCCTCATTATTGCGGAGGAGGGAAGTTACGTCAGTTACTTGGAAGGCTGCACAGCACCAATGTTTGACACAAATCAACTCCATGCGGCGGTGGTGGAGTTGGTCGCTCTCGATAACGCTGAGATTAAATACTCAACGGTTCAGAACTGGTACGCTGGGGATGAAAATGGCAAAGGCGGCATCTACAACTTTGTGACGAAGCGCGGCCTATGCCTAGGGCGCAACGCCAAGATCTCTTGGACTCAGGTGGAAACAGGGTCTGCCATTACGTGGAAGTATCCCAGTTGTGTTCTGGTAGGGGACAATTCTGTGGGTGAGTTTTACTCGGTTGCTCTTACCAACCACTGTCAGCAGGCGGATACTGGTACGAAAATGATTCACATTGGCAAGAATACCCGCAGTACCATTGTGTCTAAGGGCATTTCGGCGGGGCGTTCTACAAATAGTTACCGTGGCTTGGTGAAAATTGGCCCAAAAGCAGCGGGAGCGCGCAACTATTCCCAGTGTGACTCGATGCTGATCGGTGATCACTCTGGTGCCAATACGTTTCCCTATATCCAAGTACAAAACTCTACCGCCCAAGTGGAGCACGAAGCCTCGACATCCAAGATCGGTGAGGATCAGCTATTCTACTTTGCCCAGCGGGGTATTTCGGCGGAGGATGCTGTCTCAATGATGATTAGTGGGTTTTGCCGCGATGTCTTTAACCAATTGCCGATGGAGTTTGCGGTGGAAGCCGATCGCCTCCTCAGCTTGAAGCTCGAAGGCAGTGTGGGCTAGGTTTCGGGTAAAATTCGCCACACTTTAATGGTGGTATCCTCACTGGCGGAGATCAGTTGGTCTTGGCCAAACACAACGCTATAAACGGATCCAGAGTGACCTTTGAGGGTGCGTAGCAGGTCGCCGGAGAGTGACCAAAGCTTGACGGTTTGATCGCCATGGCCACTGGCAATGGTGCTGCCGTCGGGGCTGACCGCAACGCTAAAGACTTGACCACTTTCAGCGGAAAACTGATGTTCGAGTTCGCCTGTGGTCAAGTTCCATACCTTAATGCCATCTTTATCGCTGCCGCTTACAAGTTGGGCGTTGTTGGGGGTAAAGGCAAGGCTATTAACGTCACTGGTGTGCCCTTCAAGGGTGCGCAGCAGCCGTTGCGCCTGTAAATCCCAAAGGCGAATCTGGGTATCGACCCCACCGGTAGCTAAAAATCGGCCATCGTTACTAATGGCAACGGTGAGCATAATGCCGTCGTGGCCGCCTAGGGTGGCAATTTCTTGGAGAGTGCTCAGGTTCCAGAGCTTGACGGTATGATCGTAGCTGGCACTGGCTAGGGTACGCCCATCGGGGGTGAGGGCTAGGCCATTGACAAAGTCGCGGTGACCGCTGAGGGTGTGGCGCAGTTGGCGATCGCCGGTGTTCCAAAGCTTAATGGAGTTGTCTTTACTGCCACTGATCACCGTTTGACCATCGGGTGTGATGACAAGGGCATAAATCCAGTCAGTATGGCCACTGGCTTGCCCAAGTTCTGTCCCAGTTGCTAGGTTCCAAAAGTGGAGGACGCGATCGTCGCCGCCACTGACGAGTAAATCACCGCTGAGGGCAACGGCATTGACTTCATCGTCGTGCCCCCGCAGTGTCATCGCCAGTGCTACTTTTTGCCATCGTGAGGGCTGTGCTGTGGAGGGGCTGACGGGGTTATCCCCTGTCCAGCGGGTACTTAACTGCCAGTAGGCCACCCCAGCCACCGCAGCACTTAACACAAGGGTGCCCAAGAGAAGACCAATCTCAGAACTTCGTTTGTTGGTCATGGGGGGAAACCTCCAAAACGCAGGTGCTCAGCCACTCCAAAATGATCTGGTTCACTTCGGTGGGCTGCTCATCGTGGGGACAATGCCCTGCCGCAGCTAGTCTCACTAATTGTAGGTTGGCATGTACCTGCTGGAATAGGGTGGCAAGCTGGGGGGGAATGAAGCGATCCTGCTGCCCCCAAATTAATAGTAAAGGCTGTGGTATGGCTTGCAGCATGATTTTAGCACTGGTGCCGAAGCTTGGGCGGGTCATAGCCTGAATAATCTGGCCAAAGGCGCGATCGGCATGGCGATCGTAGGCAGGGGTGAGTAAAATCTCGAGCAATTCGGCATCCACACAGGTGGGGTTGGCATAGGCCAGTTGTGCCCACCGTTTGACAATAGCGGGGCGACGGACGGCATAAAACAGCCCCCGCAGCAGCCACTGAGCCGTAAAGAGCCGCTCAATGCTGTTCACAAGAGGGGCGATCGCCCGCGGGATTAGCTCATCCCGGATGGCAGGATCCGGCAAGCTGAGCATCACGACCCCAGCCGCCATTTGGGGGTAGCGGTAGGCACAGGTCAAGGCAATGAGAGCGCCAATGGAATTGCCAATAAGAATGGTGGGTTTACCGATGAGGTGCTGCCAGAAGGCATGAACCTGCGCTGCCCAAAAGTCAGCACTATAGGCGGCGATCGGTTTTTCGGCGGCTCCTAGCCCCATTAAATCTAAGGCGTAGGTGGGGTGATGCGTGCCTAAGGTTCGTAAATTATGTCGCCAATGCCGTAGCGAAGCGCCAAAGCCGTGCAGCAACAACAATGGATAGTCAGATGGAACCGGCGGTTGCCAAAAGCTATAACGGCTCTGCCACCCCCGCCAGCACCAGTCGCGCTCAATGCCGTAGCGGTAGGACGCGATCGCAGCTAGTTGTCTCATGCCCCTATCCCATCGATAATGACTTCTATGTTATGAAGTTTTGCAACGATCGACCGCAAGGAGTTTAATGTTGAGCGACGTCAGTGAAATAAACGATGCGATCGCCCCCCATGGGGGTATCTTGGTGAATCGAATTCTGTCCCCTGAACAAAAGCAGTACTGGCGCGATCGCGCCGATCAGCTACCGCGCGTGCGCCTTGACGAGCGGGCAGTGTCCGACTTAGAACTCATTGCCATTGGCGGCTTTAGCCCCTTGACAGGGKTTATGGGACAGGCGGACTACGAGCGGGTGGTTACGGAGATGTACCTAGAGAACGGCCTACCGTGGTCAATTCCCATTACCCTCTCTGTTACTGCTGAGGTCGCCGCGCCCCTAGAGCTGGGTCAGACCATCCGCCTTGACAACGCCGCCGGTGAGTTTCTTGGTATTCTCGAGCTGACCGAAAAATATACCTACGACAAACGCCACGAAGCCCGCTGTGTCTATCGTACAGAAGACGACAAACATCCGGGTGTCAACGTTGTCTATCAACAGGGAGAGGTGAATTTAGCCGGCCCAATTTGGCTCTTGGAGCGGCACCCTCACCCGCAATTTCCGAGTTACTGTATCGATCCGGTGGAGTCCCGCGCCCTGTTCCGCAGCAAAGGCTGGCGCACCATTGTGGGATTCCAAACCCGTAACCCCATTCACCGCGCCCACGAATACATCCAAAAATGCGCCCTAGAAATCGTCGATGGCCTATTTCTGCATCCCCTTGTCGGCGCAACGAAGGAAGATGACATCCCAGCGGACGTACGGATGCGCTGTTATGAAATTATGCTAGAGCACTACTATCCTCGGGATCGGGTCATTTTAGCCATTAACCCGGCTGCCATGCGTTATGCTGGCCCGCGGGAAGCGATTTTCCATGCCCTTGTTCGTAAAAATTACGGCTGTACTCACTTTATTGTGGGGCGCGACCATGCGGGGGTAGGGGACTACTATGGCACCTACGATGCCCAGCACATCTTTGATGAATTTGATCCGGCAGCTCTTGGCATTGTCCCCTTAAAATTTGAGCACGCCTTCTACTGCACCCGCACCCAGTCTATGGCCACAAGCAAAACCAGCCCTAGTAAACCAGAGGAGCGGATCCATCTGTCTGGCACTAAAGTGCGAGAAATGTTACGCCGGGGTGAACTGCCGCCTCCAGAATTTTCTCGCCCTGAGGTGGCTGCTGAACTGGCTCGGGCAATGCGACAACCGCACCTGAGCGCTCTGTGATCTAGCACAGGGGGTGGGGGACACTGCCTCCGTCTCTGACATTAGCAAAACGAGGGGGTCAAGTTGACGGCAACCTGACCCCTACAGCTGTTAGCAACGATAGTTTTTACTCAACAACTAGTGTGGACAAAATGTGGCTTTTTGTAACAACTCAGACCCCTCTTCGCATCTTAACCGATTAGGCTTGGAGTCGTGCACTCTTGGCTGCCTTTCAGCGTACTCTCTGTGTCAACGTTGACGGTACTTTAATGTGCTAGCAACTATTATTAACTGAAAGTTAGCTAAGCTTGCCTTAACCTCCCTGTTTGCAACAATGTGGGGACTTCGGCAACAACCACTAAACGACAAGGCTGGACAAAGCATGAAAAGAAACAGTGATCGTGGACATGAACTACATGGGTTGAACACTACTCTCAAGACAGAACTCTCAAGATAGAGCTGAATTATCTTGCAGTAGCCTTGCTTTATCCTGAACCCAAGAGCGAGGCGGCACAAGCTCTAAGTTCACTCTTGTCGTTAACTTGTTATTTACTGTGCCTACTTTTAAGTTAGCATAGCCGTTTTGAATCTGCCAAACGTTAAGTTGAAATTAAATATCTGTTATATTCCTTAACCTATGCTGCAACATGGTGTTAACCTGCTCTTTTACGGGCTATTGCTGGTATTATTAGGCGGCTGTTGGGGCGGTAGCTATCTATTACTCCCCACGGAACCTTTGGGTGGTGGCTTGAATTCCTTGGCACGCGAAGAATCACCACAGCTTTCCTATGATGGCCGTTATCTCGTCTTTGTGAGCGATCGCCCCGGGTATCGTGCCATTTTTCTATTTGATGTAGCGCAGCGGCAACTGATCCCCTTGCCCGGCTTAAACCGCCCGGGCATTGTCCAAGATCAACCAAGTATTAGTGGTGATGGTCGCTATATTGCGTTTCGCTCAGAAGCCCGCGGCAGGTCAGATATTGTGGTGTACGATCGCCTGACGCGGCAGCAAGACATTATTACCGCCACTTGGCAAGGAGAGGTACAATTGCCGGCAATTAGCGGTGATGGCCGCTTTGTGAGCTTCCAATCTGACCGTAATGGTCAATGGAACATTGAAATTTATGATCGCGGTGTACGCTCTCCGCTACCTGTGGCACCGGATAATTGAGACATTAACTAGCTTTTGCGGGGACGAGTTCCCGAAAAGGGTTGCGCCCCAGTGGAGGGATAATGGTCATTGCGAGGGGTAAAGATCCGCCCAAAGGCTTCCATCAAGAACTCCATCATCCCCTGTAGTTTTTGTCGTAATGATTTCAACATAGGTCAACTCCTAAGCAAGCAATTCACGCTCTACTTTTACTATAGAAAATCGATCCCCGTTGCTGAGAAGGGCTGAGATAATTGTTGATAACTTCCCTAAGGAAGGTATTGATATGTAAAAGAGTATTGTGTTATGTTTCGTGCGGCTCGGCGGTAGAATAAAACAGCGGTTGTACGCTAGGAGTCCAACACTGATTGAGTGCCATCCTACATGACAAATTTGAACGTATGGGATCATCTCTCCCTTGCCCAGCAGGTTGCGCAAATGGTGGTGGTGCGAGCCAGTGGTTATCGCTACGATCGCCAGATTCAGTATCCGGCTTGGGAACCCGATGCCACCACCCTCCAGACATGGGTGCAAGAGTTAGGGGTAGGGGGTGTGATCCTTTTGGGGGGCAGTGCAGTTGAAGTGGCCGAGCGCTGTCGTCAACTGCAAGGATGGGTCAACCTACCGCTGTTGCTAGCGGCTGATATTGAAGAAGGCGTGGGTCAACGCTTTAGTGGTGCCACGGAATTCCCGCCCCCAGCGGCATTAGGGGCAATTGCGCAGCGAGATCTAAATCGCGCCATTGAACTGGCAACGGCCATGGGAGCCTCTACCGCAGCGGAAGCCCTTGCCTTGGGGCTGAACTGGGTGTTAGCGCCGGTGGTGGATGTCAATAATAATCCGGCTAATCCGGTCATTAATGTCCGCGCCTTTGCGGAAACCCCAGCCTTGGTGAGTGCCCTTGCCCAAGCCTTTATTCGTGGTGCCCGTCAGTTCCCAGTTCTCACGGCGGCGAAGCATTTTCCGGGGCATGGCGATACCGCCACCGATTCCCACTTAGAACTGCCAGTCCTCCCCCACGATCGCGATCGCCTTGACGTCATTGAATGGCCTCCCTTTGAAGCGGCCATTACCGCCGGGGTAGATAGTGTTATGAGTGCCCATGTACTCTTACCCGCCTTGGATGCAGAGTATCCAGCCACACTCTCATCTGCCATCTTGACGGGAATTCTGCGCCAAAAGATGGGGTTTGAGGGGTTAATTGTCACCGATGCGCTGGTGATGGGGGCGATCGCCAATACCTATGGCACCGCCGCCGCCGCCGTCAAAGCCGTGGAAGCGGGTGCCGATATTTTACTGATGCCCCCAGATCCGCCTGCCGCCATTGCGGCGGTGGTAGCAGCAGTGGAGTCGGAGCGGATCTCCCCAGACAGGATTCAGGCCTCGCTGCAGCGCATCCAAAAGGCAAAAGCTCGTTTGCATAACCTAGCGATTGATTTAGACTACTGCCAGACCACGCCTGCGGTGGCCATTGCAACCGCCATCCAAGAGGAAAGCTTACAGCGCGCCGGCAAAGAACTCTTAGCGGTGCCCCTTGGGGTGAACTGCCTGATTGTGGATGATGCCCTGCGAAGCAGTTTTTTACCCCGCACCTGCCCTGCCCTCACCCTTCCCCCCCAGTGGGGCTTTCAAGAACGACTGGTCATCGATCAATTCACGCCCGTGGATGCCATTACCGCCGTAGCGGCTAAACCTACCCTTGTGCAAGTATTTAGTCGCGGCAATCCCTTTCGCGGCAACGCTGGACTCAGCACGAGCGCGATCGCCACTCTCCAGCATTTGCAACAGCAAGGGGCAGTGGCAGCGTTAGTAGTCTATGGCAGCCCCTATGTCTATAGAGAACTCACTGGTGCATTGCCAGCCAACCTGCCAAGGGTGTTTAGCTATGGTCACTCACCCGCTGCCCAAGCCATCGCCCTGCAAGCTCTTGCAGGCTAGTGGGGCAGCCTTCTGCACTGGAATGTTACATCGCAGCCACACTGAACTGGCTTGAAAGTACCCCTTGTAGAGACTCGAAGATTCCAGTATCCTGACTGCTATAGCAAATCTGGCAGAGGAGATCCCCTTAGAGCATCATGGAGATAGACATCGGCAGCAGATGTAGCAGTGCCTCAAGTCCTCCTGAGCACCAACAATGCTGTAGAGGAACGTTTACTCTGGTGGTATCTCTAGAAGAGTAACTGGGATGTCTGCCGCTAGCCTTGAAGTGTTGTTCGTGCTGCTGCTCATCATTGCGAATGGCGTGTTTGCAGGGGCTGAAATTGCCGTTGTCTCCGCTCGTAAAATCCGTCTTGAACAGTTGGCAAAGCGCGGGAAACGCAAAGCTAAAGTTGCTCTGAAGCTGGCCAATGCGCCCAATAGTTTTCTCTCGGCAGTGCAAATTGGCATTACCCTCATTGGCATTCTCAGTGGTGCAGTGGGAGGGGCAACCCTTGCCCAGCGGTTAGAGGGGGCACTGGCTCCGGTGCCATGGCTGGGGCAGTACAGTCAGCCCTTGAGCATTGCCATTGTGGTAACGGGCATTACCTATCTTTCGTTGGTGATTGGCGAGCTAGTCCCCAAGCGCATTGCCATGACCTATCCCGAAGTGATTGCCTGTAACATTGCCAAGCCAATGATGTGGCTCACGAAATTGGCTGCCCCGATTGTCCATCTCCTGAGTGTATCTACCGACGGTATTCTGCAAGTGTTGGGAATTTCCACAACCGCAGAACAAACCGTCACCGAAGATGAAATTAAGGTGTTGATTGAGCAAGGCGCACAGGCGGGGTTGTTTGAAGTGGCGGAACAGGATATGGTGGCGCGCATTTTCAACCTCGGCGATCGCCCTATTCAATCCATGATGACCCCACGCACCGATATTGTCTGGCTAGATATTGAGTCCCCGATTGAGGAAATTGAAGCAGAGATTCTGGGGACGTTTCACTCCCGCTTTCCAGTGGCCGAGGAAACGATTGACCAGTGCCTTGGTATTATTTCTGCAAAGGATTTCCTAGCGGCACGGCTCACCCAGCAGGAGGTGAACCTGAAGGAACTGTTGCAGCCTGCCCTGTTTGTGCCTGAAAGTCGTCGCGCGCTTGATGTCCTCGAGTTATTTCGCCAGTCCAGTCAGCACATGGCTCTGATCACCGATGAGTACGGCGGCATTGAGGGACTAGTGACCCTGAATGACTTGATTGAAGCAATTGTCGGCAGCCTCCGCCATGAGGAAGGGGAAGAACCCCAGATTATTCAACGCGAAGATGGCTCGTGGTTGTTGGATGGCTTGCTCTCGGCCTATGAACTGAAGGAACTCCTGCGGCGAGAGACGTTGCCAGAAGAAGAGAGTGCTAATTACCACACCCTTGGGGGGTTGATTATTACCCTCTTTGGCCGTATCCCCCAATCTGGGGATTACATCGAAACCGATGGACTACGGTTTGAAGTGGTGGATATGGACGGCAACCGCGTTGATAAGGTGTTGGTGAGCGAACTGTTGGGGGAGGACGACCCACAGGATGAACAGGATCATCAGGATTAGGGCGGCAAGTTAGCGCAACTGCTCCCATACAGCTACAGTTCCCTGCGCCGTTGCGATCGCGATCGCAGTTCCCTGAACAGCCATACAGGTGATGTCGGTGCAGCCTGTGTCCCAAGCTTCCTGTAGTGTGTTAGCGGCATAGCGATACACCACCCCTTGGCGATCGCCGCGCAATATCCCACGATCGCACCACACCCCCACCCCCTTAAAGGTATCCTCCAGTGGTTCCAACTCGGCCAGTTGTGTTGGCGGGTTCACTTGCCAGTGTTGCCAGCGGCCATCCCCTAATTCAAGGAGCACTTCTGTGCCCTGGGGTGCCCAGCATAGGGTTTGTACATTGGGAATAGGCAGTTCCCACCCCGCGAGAAAACACCCTGCCACTGCGTTAACGAAGAGGACGCTTTGGGGGGTGGCGATCGCTAGAAGTGCGGCATCCTCCGACCAGCCTATCGCTTGCGGGATGTGGCTTAATTCGTCTAACGCTACCGAGCGTTGGGGGCTATTTTTGTGCACAGCCCACTCTAGGAGTTGGCGATCGCTGCCAAAACTGCGTAGCCCTTGCCCATCCGGCGTAAACTGTATCCCTAAAACGGGTGCGGTGTGCCCCCGTAAGGTTCGCAACAGCTTGCCAGTGGCCACCTCCCACAGGTGAATCAGTGGGTCGCTCCCGGCACTAGCCAGGTAGCCGCTCTCAGGGTGGGTTGCGAGATGCTTGACAACCGTTGGCTCTGCCATGGCCATACGCGGTACCCATGCTGGGGCGTGCCGACTCTGCCACACCACGTCACCTGTGTTGGCGGCAAAGGCCACCACATCGGCGCGATCGCTACCGGCGACTAGGCATCCTCGCGCCCAGCCTAAGGATCGCACGGCACTAGGTACCCCTTGAACACGCCAACGGCAACACCATCCCCCCGTCCTTAGGGGTAGGGGCTGCTTGTTGAACCATGGCCGCAGCATTGGTTCAAGCTCTTGTAGCCGCTGCAATACCGTAACAGCACTGTCAAAGCGCAGCTTTAGCGAGGGAGCTACCAGCCGATCTAAGACCTCCCCTAGGGCAGCAGGCACTTGGAACCCATTCCCGTGGCTGCGCCAGTCAACGGTCTCTGTGGTTGGATCGTAGAGCAGATGGGGCGCAATTCCCGTCAGTAAGTACAGACACGTCGCCCCCAAACTGTAGAGATCACTGGCAAACACTGCCTTCCCCATCAACTGTTCCGGTGCTGTAAAGCCCAAGCTGCCGATGCGGGTTCCCGGCAGTCCCTCGGTGCCAGTGGCGGCCAGCTTCGCAGCACCAAAGTCCACCAGCAGCAGCAAGCCATCGGAGCGCCGTTGTAGAATATTTTCTGGTTTGATGTCGCGGTGAATGACCTGGCCTTGGTGGATAAACGCTAGAACCGGGAGCAAACTCTTGAGGCACTCAAGAATTTCTAGGGGGGTAAAACACCCTTGCCGCGCTAACCGAGCCGCCAGATCCTCACCATCAATAAACTCTTGCACAATGTACTGTCGCTGCTCCTGTTGGCAGTAGGCGTAAAGATCCGGAATTTGGGGATGGGGACCCAGTTCTTCGAGGCGGTGTGCCTCTTGGGCAAATAACTCCACCGCTTTTGGCGACAGGTTCCCCCCTTCGGGATGCAATTGCTTAATGACGCAGGGCGGGTGAGAGGGCTTCTGACGATCCACCCCCAGAAACGTCCGCCCAAAGCCGCCGCGGCCTAGGAGTCGCTGTGCCACGTAGCGATCGCTTAAGGCTAAGGTTGTGCCGCAAGCAAGACAGAAATGCCCTGTATCCGGATTTTGGGGGCGCGGACATTCTGGGTTTAAGCAATAGGCCACAGGCGCTGCCGACAGATTACATAAAAGCAGACCAATCGCTGCCAGTAAAATGCTGGCATGATTCAGAGACCAAATAAACTCAAGCACCACAGGAGATAGGCAACCCATACCTTCAAAAAGTGAGGCTGGGGCACCTCTTGACTCGATTGCGGTGTGTTTTGGTAGGGCAATGCTTGCGGCATTTTTACGTCACTGATGCATCCATAAACGATTTTAACGACTGAGCTAAATCGGCGGGAAGTGCCGCACTGTATGTGTGAATTGTATTTACTCAATGAAGATGAGTGTCGGGGGTAGGTGACACCGGACATCCCCATCCTCAGAACAGAAGCCGGATCAACGGGTGCGCTCCATTTCAAGACGATAGCGATTTTTCTTTGTGGTTTGAATCCCTTGGATCACGAGTCTGCCTTTACCTCGAATAGTGATGAGGTCGTTCACTTTGACGGCATACCGGGGGTGCTGCACAACGTGCCAGTTGACGCGCACCATACCACTGCTAATCCATTCACTCATTTTGCTGCGGGAGAGGCCAAATCCAGCTGAGGCAACGGCATCGAGGCGCAGGGAAGCTTCGACGGTGGTGAGATGCTTGGTTTGCGGCGGCGCAACGGCCAATTGATCCCAAGGACAGGGGTCAACGGTTACAGGCACTGTGCGAACCTGCTTGAGTGCGGTAGTGATTAAGGGAAGGCTGTCGGGGTTGACAATTGCTTGCGCACCTCGCTCTCCTAAAAGAATAATATCACCGTAGTCATCAGCAGCTACACCCGCTGCCTCTAGGGCTGACTCAAAATCGATATAGGTGGCGGGGTCAAACAGAAAGTTACCGCTAATGCGCACCAAGGCTAGGGGAGGACGCTGATTGTCTAGGGATAGCTCCGCAGGGGCGATCGCCAACCGGCAGCGCTCTGCTTGGGGATACCCACCCCAGGGCTGAGCATGGACATCGACCCGCTGCCCGATGTCAGTCAGCACCGCTGCTAGCTCATCCGGCGGCAGAAAGGGGGTATGGAGGACTGACCACGTTTTAAGCGCTGTATCAACCAGTGCCGCGATCGCCGACATAATTCTTCCACCTAAAGAGTTGTGATCTGCGGTACATCCAGCCACTGCGCTAGATAGTGCTTCAGCTGCTGGCAAAACCGGGGGCGATCGCTAAACTTCTCGGTGCGAATGGTTTTGCGCTGGGGGTCTAAACTCCAGCCGTAGTCACTGCTCAGGCGAATTTTGCCCTGCCAATCTGCAATGGAGATCACAAGCTGGGAGGCCGGGCTGTTATCGACCCCCTCAACTCGAAACACATAATTAAAGGTGTTTTGCCGTCCTGCCGCTACGGTTGAAGCTTGGCCAAACCGCTCCTGAAGGCGCGATCGCATCTGCTCGACCAAGGCTGCATCACCGATGTCTTCGAGGGTGCGCACGGCTAATGTCAAGGCAAAGTAAAATTCTTCAACGGGAATAAACCGCAGTTCCATGGGGGCGCAATCTTGCCAAAACTCTTCTCAAAATAGTACACTAGAAAGCTGTGTCTAAAATAGGGCAAGGCTATGCCAAAGCTGAAAACTCGTCGTTCTGCCGCCAAGCGTTTTCGAGCCACCGGCAGTGGMAAATTTATCCGCCGCAAGGCCAATAAAAATCATTTACTTGAGCACAAGGGGAGCGATCGCAAAAATCGCCTCTCCCAAAAAGCGCTGGTGGACGAACGGGACTTTGAGCGGGTCTCGTTGATGTTGCCCTACGCTTAAAACACACTCGGCTCCCTATCATGAAGGATTAACGTATGGCAAGGGTTAAACGGGGTAACGTTGCCCGCAAACGGCGTAAAAAAATTCTCAAGCTAGCCAAAGGTTATCGAGCTGGCCACTCCAAATTATTCCGCACCGCTAATCAGGTGGTAATGAAGGCGCTGTGCAACGCCTATCGCGATCGCCGGCGGCGGAAACGGGACTTCCGGCGACTGTGGATCGCCCGCATTAATGCAGCGGCGCGGCAACACGGCATGAGCTATAGCCAACTCATTGGCGCCCTCAAAAAGGCCGATATTCAACTCAACCGCAAAATGCTGGCACAGCTTGCCGTGCTCGATGCCGATGCCTTTGCAACAGTGATTAGCACTGCCCGCTCCACTTCAACTCCTTGACTCACGAGGTAGTTGGGGCATGATTGCCGCTTTTCAGTCCCCCGGTGCCATGCTGAATCTGGGGGTAATCTCCCTCCGTTGGTATGGCTTGCTAATTGCCGTTGCTGTTTTTATTGGTATTTGGCTCAGTCAGCGCCTCGCTCGGCAGCGGCAACTGGATCCCGATGTGATTGCCGATTTAGCCATTTGGTTGGTTATCGGTGCTATTCCAGCGGCGCGCCTTTACTACGTTGCGTTTAACTGGGCTTATTACCAAGAACACCTTGATCAAGTAGTTCAGATTTGGCGCGGTGGGATTGCCATTCACGGTGCCATCTTGGGGGGAATGGCAGCAATGGCCTTATTTACTTACTGGCGACGGCTCTCCTTCTGGCAAATAGGGGATGTCATTGTCCCCTCTTTGATTTTGGGGCAAGCCATTGGCCGCTGGGGCAATTTTTTTAACTCCGAAGCTTTTGGTGCCCCCACAGATTTACCGTGGAAACTGTACATTCCTGCCCACCACCGCCCGCCGGGGTTACTGGCAGAGGCCTATTACCATCCGACGTTTCTCTACGAATCCCTCTGGAACCTAGCGGTATTTGCCCTGCTGCTGTGGTTGTTTGGCCAGCCCCGCTACCAAAAGCCAGGCACGCTGCTGCTGACCTACGCTATTGCCTACAGCCTTGGCCGCTTTTGGATTGAAGGCTTACGCTTAGATAGCCTGATGCTGGGGCCGCTGCGCATTGCTCAAGTGGTCAGTTTGGCATGGATCGCCCTAGGTGTGTGGGGGTTATTTCGTCTCTACAGCCAAGGAAAAACCTTGCCGGACTGGCAGTCGCATTAGGCGACTACTTCCTCGGCAAAGCTTTGCCAACGCACAAAGTGAAATGGACCTGCTACAGACCCCCAAACGTGTTCATCGGTGTTAGGATCCCGACCGCGATCATGGCTGATAAAGCGATCGCCATCAATTTCAAATGTACTATCCAGATAGGTATCGCGGCCTTTGCGCACCACTTTACAGGCCTTACCGGGTTCTACTTCCCCACGGAAGCTATGCCCAGTCCAGTAGGTGAGCATATTACAACCGCACAGCAACTCTAGGTCATCGGCGCTTAATTGCGCTAAGCGTTGGCGATCGCGGGCGGCGCCGAAAAAGCGCTTCTCGTCCTTAAGCACATAGTTTTTAATGACAATGTGATCCTCAGCGGGCAGAAGTTCCAACACTCGCGTGCGGTAGGGTACCCCCAGCAGATAGTCGTAGGCTTGCTCAACGTACAGCCCAATTCCCTCTAGCACGCCCCTAGGCAACGGTCGCATACATACGCGAATATGGGCATAAAAAGGCGGATTTTCAAAGGCTTGGGCTTGATTGCTAAAATCGGCGGCCATCCAACGGCCAAGGGTCAACACATCGGTGGCGTGGCTCATGCAGCAGCTATCAAGTAACGGTGTCCTTCATTCACAGTAGCCGAATTGGGACTCTTGCTCAACGATCCCGTACTAACCGAATGGGTGCCACTAAGTTGACGGCAATTACTTCAAAGCGATACTGAGGAGTCAGTGCGTGGGTTTCCTAGATTCCGTCCATATACAACAGCATATCTAAGACTTCATCTACGATCGCGTCGACCACCGTTTCTATGCCTGCCAAGTTAGATAGATCTGCCTGTACCCATTCGCCTACCGGAGCCGAAGTGSGGGACACCGCCAATAGGCGATCGCACTGATCCACCAAATGGCCTGCAACCGCAAGTCCAATACCGCGACTTGCAGCCGCCACCAAAACCGTCTTAAAAGGAAAAAGGTAAAAGGAAAAAGTAAATGAAGGATATACGGGAAAGGGCGTTTGAGCTTGCAGTGCGGATTGTAAAGGTCTGTCAGTTTTTGGATGAACAGCCAGGGGGGGTAGAACGTTGGGTAAACAACTGATCCGGTCTGGTACTTCGATTGGTGTCAACCTAGAAGAAGCACAGGCAGGGCAAAGTAGGGCAGATTTCATTAGTAAAAATGCGATCGCCCTCAAAGAAGCCCGTGAAACCCACTACATAGTCAAATACCGCATGGGCAGAGACTCCGGGGATGATGATTGATGAAAGTCCGTGATGTACTCAAACGATTAGAAGCCGATGGTTGGTATCAAATCCGAATGCGCGGTAGCCATCGAATTCTTGCCCATGAAACAAAGTCAGGGATCGTGGTTGTTCCGGGCAAACCTAGAGACGACATACCGAAAGGCACATTAGCATCGATTTGGAAATAAGCTCAATTGGAGGATCGACCATGAAAGAGTATGCAGTCATTTACGAACAAGGCGAAACAAACTGGGGCGCAATGGTTCCCGACTTGCCAGGTTGCGTGAGTATTGGAGACACCTTTGAAGAAGTTCAGGAAAATATTAAAGAGGCAATTGAACTTTACCTTGAGGTTTTGCAAGAACGCGGGGAAACTATTCCAGAACCAACGACTAAAGTTGGCTTAGTTGCAGTCGCTGCATGAGTGCCTTTGCCAAACCCTACGGTTTCACCGACGAAGCACAAGGGTGACCTCATCAACGACGACATCAAGTACCGCATGGGTCGCGATCGCAAAAGGTAAAAGTAAATGAAGGATATACGGGAAAGGGCGTTTGAGTTTGCAGTGCGGATTGTGAAGGTCTGTCAGTTTTTGGATGAACAGCTAGGGGTGGGTAGAACGTTGGGTAAACAACTGATCCGGTCTGGTACTTCGATTGGTGCCAACCTAGAAGAAGCACAGGCAGGGCAAAGTAGAGCCGATTTTATTAGTATTTTATTAGTAAAAATGCGATCGCCCTCAAAGAAGCCCGTGAAACTCACTACTGGCTCAGACTTTTTTTTTGAGCCGACAAAGGTTTCCAACTCATCGAGTTTTGCTACCTCAGGACTTGCTTCAGGGTCATTAGCATTCGGCAACTATATTATGCAATGCCCCTTGGACGCGCCTAATACCCACAAAGGTAGTTAGTTACACCGGACGCTGGCGAACATAACACAGGCCGCAAACTCCCCAAGAGTGTAACTCAGTGGCTGGGGTGGGACACTGACACACTGGGCAGGTGCCGAGCGATCGCGATCGCTGTTGTACTTGCTGTTGCCAACGCTGAAACGCCTCTTGAGGTGTTTTGGCCGGATTCTGCAGTTTTGGCAAGGTAGTGGCTCGTTGCAACGGAGTAGTGGTTGCAGGGGGGGCAGGGCGTGGCGCCGACCAGTAGCGATGGGAAAAGCGAATATCCTGAAGCTCAATGCCAAGGGTGTGCTGAATCTTGGCTAAGAGTTGCGATCGCAAAAATGTGAGGTGGTGTGCCCAGGTACTGCTGGCTACTGCCACCGTCAGGATTCCCTGTGCGTTCAGATTAACCGGAAATGACTGTTGCGCAATCATTTCACCAGCAATATGAGGCCACTGCTCAAGTAATCGCAAAAAATGCTGCGGCTGCTGCCATTCGCTTGTCTGCCCTAGGCGATCGAGAAGAGTGGCTAAAGAAGAGTAAGCCATCGTTGAGGAGCAAGATAGGGGTCACCACAATTTTAGGCGGTGGGCAGCGGGATCACCATCAGGGGGCAATGGCCGTTGGCAGGACTAGGCCGGTTTCTAGAGGCTATTCCTTGCTTGACAGGTGATAAAAGACAGTGATAATGATAATCAAGAAATAGCCACAGCATGAGTATAGTCAGGGTGTGGTTGAAAAAAGGAACTGTGTGGGGAAGTGAGGTAAGTTATGAGTCGGAAGACATCAATTTTCTTAGCGCCTACTGTCGCAGCCAGTTTGCTGGTTACTGGGGCAGGTAGTCTTGCGCAACCCCAATCGTTCCTGAACCGTGGTCAAGGTCTTACAGAGCTAGAGCAGTTTGCCCCTAATAGCCACCGCATGGGACAAGTTACTTCAGTGTCGCAACTGTCCGATGTGCGACCCACCGATTGGGCGTATCAGGCACTAGCATCATTAGTGGAAAAATATGGCTGTATTGCCGGTTATCCCGATGGCAGCTTTCGCGGCAACCGCGCCGTGACCCGTTTTGAAATGGCTGCCGCCTTAAATGCCTGTTTAGATGTTGTGAGCGATCGCCTTGCCACCAAAGAAGAGCTAGCCACGCTACAGCGACTCGCCGAAGAATTTAGCACAGAGCTAGCCACGCTGCGGGGTCGCATAGATAACGTTGAGGGACGCATTGCCAACCTAGAAGCCACCCAATTTTCTACGACCACTAAACTATCGGTGGATGCGGTCATGGCCTTCCAAGCAGGGGGGAACACCGGTAGCGTCTTTGATCCTGTGACTGGAACCGTACTGACGGGGGGAGGGTATAACCCCACGGTTATTAGTCGGGTTGACATTAACCTGAATACCAGTTTTCGTGGCACTGATCAATTGACAACGACTCTACAAACTGGTAACGGCGGTCTAGATGCGATTGCTGCCAGTGGTGTGGGGGTTGGTGGCTTTGTTAATGCTGGTGCGGTTGACTATTTCGGTGCTGGCCCTGCTCTCAATTTTTACCGTCTCTACTATAGTTTTCAGCCCACGGAACATTTAACCATTGGGGCGGGCCCTCTCTTTTATCCCAGTGACATTATTGATGGCAATAGTTATGCAAATGATTCGTTCAGTGACTTTAGCTCCGGTTTCTTTATCAACAACCGTCTGATTGTTCCTTTTCCTGTGGATGGACCGGGTGGTGCAGGCGGCAGCATTGTCTGGAATCCTGGGGGAGGCTCCTTTACATTGCGCGGTGTTTACGTTGCAGCAACCGCTGGGGCACCCACGAATGCGATCGCCGCTGGAATTGCTGGTGCGCCGGTGAACGGTGGGCTGTTTGGGGATCCTTACCAAGGCAGCATTGAGTTGGAGTACGCGCGCACCTTTGGCGCAAATGAGCAAAATAATGTTGCGGTGCGGTTACAGTACACGAACTCTTCTACCCTCAATATTTCCCAAAATGCAGGGGGGCTAAACGTCGAGTTAACCTTAGGCAGGTTTGGCCTGTTTGGTCGCTATGGCTACTCAGGGGTCAAGCTCTACGGCGCAGGGGCAACGATTTTGGGACTGGGCCCCTTTGCCGTCGATCCGGGGGTCTTTGTCATCCCAGCAGGTGGACAGGTAAATACAACCGCACAAACCTGGATGGCAGGGCTTGCCTATCGGGATCTATTCACAGAAGGTACCTTATTGGCTGGGGCAGTGGGTCAACCCTTTATTAACTCGCTTGGCTCAGTGCCGGGCATCAATGACTCAACCCAGACGAACTACGAACTTTTCTTCCGCTACCCCCTCAGTGATAACATTGCTGTCACGCCAGTGTTCATGGCGATCACGAATGCCAACAACAGTTCAACCAATAGCCCAATTTTGCAAGGGTTAATTCGTACTACGTTCAGTTTCTAAGCCTCTGTTTGGGGGAGGTTCACTTTCCCTCTAAGGATGGGGCTGAGGTCGCGATCGCCACCGGCGCAGGGGGAGACTGCTGTACAAAGCGAACAAAATTTTCCAGTATTTTTAGACCGATGGCACCCGATTTTTCGGGGTGGAATTGACAGGCAACTACATTCTTGTGGGCGATCGCTGCTGTCACCGTTTGCTGACCGTGCTGGACAGTCGCGGCCACCAATTGTGGAGCGGCCGGCACAACAACGTAGGAGTGAACAAAGTAAACCCACGGCCGGGGGGGTAACCCCTGCCACAGGGGGGCATCCGATTGCTTCAGAGTGAGTTGATTCCAGCCCATGTGAGGAATCGTCAGGTTGGGTTCCGACTGCAACCGCTTCACCGCACCCGCAAACACGCCTAATCCTGCGGCTGTACCTTCTTCGCTATACTCAAACAAAACTTGCAGCCCCAAACAAATACCTAAAAAAGGCATCCCCTTAGCAATGACTTCATGGATAACGGTTACTAGCCCCCGTTCCTGTAAACGAGCCATTGCGGGATCAAAGGCACCCACTCCCGGTAAAACGACAGCATCCGCACTCAAGATGTCAGCGGCGCGATCGCTGACAATGGGCGTAGCGCCAACCACATCAAGGGCTTTAGCCACGGAATGGAGATTCCCCATGTCATAGTCAATAATAGCGATCGTGGCAGAAGTCACAAGCGTTCTCTCTCAAAATAGGTCAGCTTAGGATACGCCTCTCTAGTGTAAATTACCTCACACCAAACACTGGAGCGCCTAGGAATGGATCATGAATGACGCACTAGTAACGCTACTAACAGATTTCGGCAATACGGATGTCTATGTTGGGGTTATGAAGGGAACAATGCTGGCAGTGAATCCTCGGGTACGATGGGTCGATCTCAGCCATCAGGTGCCGCCTCAGGACTGCCGCACTGGTGGGTTTCAACTGTTGCAGGCACTGCCCTATTTTCCACCCCAAACGGTTCATCTGGTTGTTATTGATCCGGGGGTGGGCACGTCGCGGCGGGCGATCGCCCTCAAGCTAGGGATAGGATACTGCGTCGGCCCCGATAATGGAGTATTTACCCACGTTTTGCACCGCTACCCTGTTGAAATCGCGGTGGAGCTGAATCGCCCCCAGTTCTGGCGTCATCCCAACCCTAGTGCCACATTCCATGGCCGCGATATTTTTGCTCCCGTGGCAGCACATCTGGCAGCCGGTGTTCCTTTACTGACCCTAGGTACCCCCCTTGACCCCAACAGTCTCATGCGCTTACCCCAGCTTGACTATCAAGTGACCCCAGAGGGAGTGCGGGGCTGGGTACAGGCCATTGACCACTTTGGCAATGTCATTACCACCCTACCTGCAGCGCTACTCCATGGCTGCCAAGGGGTTGTTGAAATTGCCGGACACCGGGTTGCCTTGGTTAATACCTACGGCGATCGCCCTCCCGGTTCCTGCCTTGCATTGGTAGGCAGTCACGGTTTCATTGAAGTGGCGGTCAATGGTGGCAGTGCCGAAAAGGTTCTGGGTTGTCGGAATGGTGACACCGTTTGCTTGCTCTAGCGATGGATGCACTCCCCCACCGCAGATGGGGAATCGCAGTTAAGGGGACTTGCTCAAAACCGTCTTCGAGGCCATACGGGTGCGCTTGCGAGCAGACTCACTCAGAGCGGACTGTTGCTGTAGTTCAGTGGCCGATTCCTGTAGCACCTTTGCTGCTTCAGTATCCCCCATTTGCAGGGCAGTTTTAGCTGCACTTTGCAAGAAGGTGGCCGCACCGGCGGTGTCACCAGACTGTAATTTGGTTTCTGCAATCTGGGTTTTACGGTATTTCTCGACCGTAAAAATACTTTGCTGCACCTGGGGATCAACCGTTGGGGTATGGTCGGCTACCGCCTCGAGGGTAAGGGGAATCCGCTCAGATAGTAGGCCAGACTGCTGACGCACGGGATCGTCGTAGCGTACCTGAACCGCCCCAATGACGTGGGTACCCAGCGGTAGGGGTTGGGTATAGAGGGTAATCAAGAGGGTACGCTTAATGGTGGCCGATAAATCTCCCACACGAATCGTGTACTGATCGGCACCGTGGGTTTCGTAGCTAAGTTCAATCGTGTCGGGAGCGACTTGGGTCACGGGTTTGAAATCTGCCAGTTGGGTGAGGGTGCTCAGGGTTAGTACAACATGGGCATTGGTGAAGTCCACAGTACTAATGTGCTGAAAGAGGGATTGGAAACTGGCGATCGCCTGTTCAGCGTATTCAATAAAAACCAGCCGACCTCTAGCCGCATCGGCAATTTGCTCAAGAACATCCTGATTCCAATGAACCCCAAACCCCAAGGTGTTCAGGGTGATGTTGTACTCTGCAGCCAGTTTAGCTAAATCTAAACAGCGCTTATTATCGCCGTGCTCATTCTCGCCATCCGTGAGTAAAAATGCTTGGGAAATCGTGCCCTGTTTCCCCTGAGCCAGTTGCTCTAAACCCAACTTCATTCCATGATCAATGGCCGTACCACCATTGGCTTCGAGGGTAGCAATTTTAGCTTTGATGGTCTCTTTATCCCGCACAACTTGGTTGGGCACCAGCACCTTAGCGTGGTGATCAAAGGCAACCACCGCAAGGCGATCGCCGGCCACCAGGCGATCCACCAACGATTGAGCAGCGCGTTTAACCATTGCTAGGGGGTCGCCCGCCATCGAGCCACTGTGATCCAAAATCAGGCAGAGATTGAGGGGGGCGCGTTCCTGCTGTTGTCGCTGCGCCGTCAAGGTTAGCTCTAATTGGCGTTGCGCGCCCTGCTGAGCCGAAACAACAGCATCGCTAAGTCTGGCAACCAGTTCAACCGTCATAGCTATTCCTTGTGCAATTTTTTTTCATCAAGCATAGTTTTAACCTAGCGCTCTCCCAAAGGAGAGGGAACAAGAATCTTAGCTCCCTTCTCCCCAGGGAGAAGGGTTGGGGATGAGGGCAATTCATAGCCACATTCAGGAACACCCAATAGCGGTAGTTCACCTGCGCTACATATCCTATGGTACGTTCTTGGAGAATCCTACCTCGACGTACCAGGGCAGATGTGATAAACATCATGTCCGACAAGTGAGAACTGCCACTCCGCTGTATTGTGGCTCTTCCTAAGATAAGGAGTATCAACACAAAAGGCTTGAGCCAGCAGTGTTGATAGCACTCTCTCACCAGCAACTAAGGTTACACCCATGTTCAAGAACACTAGCTTACTACTTGCCTGCCTAGCAACCGTTGTGGTACCAACCTTAAGCAAGGCAGTTCCTGCCCCCTCTACCATTGCACCGACCGGTTCAACACCAGCACAATTCAATGTTCCCAATAATATCCAAGTTAACCCTACGATTATGGGTAAAATTGATAAGCCCCCTTCTGTATCCTGCAACGACTTAATAGTTGGGATGACGAAATACCCACACACGCCCGGAGACTTCCCCCAACAAGAGGGCAGCACTGCCGTTCTCAGCAATGCAACTCGCACCAGTTGTACCTACAAGATCCAAGTTCCTAAAGGGTTTCTGGGGGAAAAAGTGTACCTCTGGGGTAACCTGAAAAATCCTTCACCGCTGGTCACGGTTCAGCCAGTGGGCTGGAATAACCCTCTGCCCATACCGCAGGAGTTGGGCGTTGTACAAGGCTTTAACTTCGTGGTTAAGGAGACCGTCATACATTGACAATGCGGCCAAAACTCTCGGCTTCTAGGCTGGCTCCCCCCACCAAAACGCCATCAATTTCAGGTTGCGCCATAATGGCCTCAATGTTGTTGACATTGACGGAACCACCGTACTGAATGGGAACATCGGCGTTGGTTAGTTTACTACGGATGAGGCCAATCACGCGGTTGGCTTCATTTTCGTTACAGGTCTCTCCGGTTCCGATCGCCCAAATGGGTTCGTAGGCAATCACTAGGTTAGTTTGATCAACCCCTACCAAATCTAAGGCTAACTGATTGAAAATATGCGCCTCGGTTTCGCCAGCATCGCGCTGGGCTTTCGTTTCACCCACGCAGAGAATAGGGGTTAGACCGTGCTTTTGAGCCGCTTTGAGCCGTTGGTTAACGGTGGCATCGGTTTCGCCAAAGTACTGCCGCCGCTCACTATGGCCAATGATGACATAGCGCACTCCTAATTCAACGAGCATCGGAGCGGAAATTTCACCCGTAAAGGCGCCCTGCTCTGCCCAGTGAACGTTCTGGGCACCTAGTTTAACCCGGGTGCCGTGCAGGCTTTTGGAAAGTACACTTAAACTTGTAAACGGAACACACAACACCACGTCGCGATCGCCGGGGGTGTCCGCCAGATAGCCAAGAAACTCTCCCAGAAATGCAATTGCTTCCTGTTGAGTTTTGTGCATTTTCCAATTGCCAGCAAGAACCTTCGGACGCACTCGTAATTGATCTCCCCTGCGAAACAGTTGGCGTATTTAAGCGTACCATACCCACTGTCCCCCTCAGTGTTTCTTGAGGTTGCCTCGGCGAGTTGAAGATGCCCTAAAAGCTGCATTATTTACTCTATTTACTGCCAACAAGGGATGACTAGCCCAACTTATCCCACACTGCCGCCACCCGAGGTGACTGCCGCTTGGATTGAATACGCGGAGTCCGCCGACCTAACTTTACTTGGTAGGTGTCATTCTCGGTAGTGACATAGCCCAACTGCAACAACTCCGCCATGATGGGGGCAACCTCTTCAGAGGGCACGTTAAGCTGCTCAGCAATCTCTGTTAGGGTTAGTGCGCTTTGGCGCCGCATCATCATGGTTAAAATCGTACGCTGGGCATCGGGCAGCATCAGCAAATCAGCGGGGTTTAACCCCACTCCCTGGGTGGAACCATTGCTGAGGTCTTGACTGTCGGTCATGGGGAGGTTCCTCAACGGACGTAGGGCGCCAAAATAGATTTCTGTGATTGCCTGCTCAGCCTAATGTCTAGGCTATCCTAATCTAACAAGTGCTGCACAATACTCCTGATGACCAAGCTATAGGGATGATCAGGGTAACGCAAACAAAAGATGTCGCTACTGCCCAATTGAAACATCTCTTCACAGACGGGGAGCMCCCCTGCCACTGGAACAGAGTAAGTGCTCTCAATTTGTTGCTTCAGGGAGTCTTTGTTGAAGACAGCAGGGACTTTGTTGGCCACTAATACCATTTTAGGCACATCTAATTGCCGCGCAACATCCACGGTTACGGCTGTGCCCTGAAAATCTTGGCGATCGGGGCGCAAAATGAGCACCAGTGCATCGGATACCGTAATGGACAGCAGGGTTTCTTCATTCAGGCCTGGGTGAGTGTCAATCATGAGAAAGTCTAGGTCTAGTCCTTGCAGTAACTGCTGGAACCCATCATTGAGTAACCCTACATCGTAGCCTTCCCGTAGCACCCGCGTAATTTCGCTTGTTTTCAGGCTGGAGGGAATCAAGAAGATGGAGCCTTTATCGGGCTGGTTGTGGGAGGTGAGTAGATGACTGACATCCCGGGCAACATCCGTGATGTCGCAACGCCCCCAAAGGTAATCGTTGAGGGCGTGCTCAGTATCTTCTGATTCCAAGCCAAAGAGAACGTGAATGCCGGGAGACTGAATATCTGTATCTACAATTCCAACGCGATAGCCCAAGATGGCTAGGGAACAGCCGATGTTCGCCGTGGTGTTCGATTTGCCGGTACCACCGCGAAATGAATGCACTGAAATGATATTACCCATTGATTAACCTTGCTACGCACTCTTGTCCAGCGTACCATCGCTGTTCTTGGTCTATTTGGTCTATTTTAGGGTGGTTGCGGCAGTGTCTCGGCGGAAGCTCAGATAAAAATTTTGAGCCGCTGCTCCTAGTGAAACAACGGCTCAGACCCTCGGTAAGATGGTATGGCGAGCTAGGCAAACTGCTGCCACTCGTCTTCTAGCAGGTTGATCAGGTCTTGATTTCCCTGAGTCCGAGCGACATTCAGGCGGTGTTCTAAGCTCTTGAGAATTGCATGGCGGTGAGTTTCAGCAATGGGATCGCGAGCGCGCTGACGAGCGGGCAGGATGGGAGCCTCCATCGCTGCGGCAGCGGCCACTGGTTCACCATTCGTTTGGTACACCACGCCACGCCAGCAAAGGGTGTGATTGGGCTGGGGCACTACACTCGCAGCTTTGTAGCCGACCCATTGCGCTCCACGATAGCGGCCTGTTGCTCCGGATTCAACGACAGTAGCCCGATGATCACTCACTTGATAGTTAACACCACGATATGTTAGTTGCATAATTAAAAACAAAGCTCCTAGGTGAAGGAAAGGGTGGGTCGCCTCAACAGCGGACATTACAAAAGGATTGTAATTTTAGAGAAGAGCCTTGTCCAGACTTTCTGTATCTTATTATACGGTTTTCTGAAAACCCATGCCAGTTGCTGGACTTTTGTAATAAATCTTCAGATCGTTGATATGAATGTTGATATGGATAAAAGGATAGCTGCGCCATTGTGAATACCGTAGAGTCTCTCGTTGATGATTGGTCTGGGCAGTTGCGTCCCGGGCAGCGAGAGATTGCCCAATGGCGAGGCGGGTTGCTGGCAGTTTCGGCGGTGCCGGGGGCAGGTAAGTCCCATGGGATGGCGGTTGGAGCGGCGATCGCCATTGCACGACAGCGGTTAAACCAGCAGCAACAGTTGGTTGTGGTGACCTACAGCCGTTCGGCAGCGGCCAGCATTAAGGTGCGAATTCGCCACTATTTGAACCAGATGGGCTTACCCCGCACTGGCTTTAGTGTGCAAACCCTGCACAGCCTAGCCTTAAAGATTGCTATGGGTGCACCAAACTGGCGCGGAAGTGCCGAGAACTTGCTTTCTGAGTATGAACAGCAGCGCTTGTGTCGTCGTTGCGTGGATCAATGGGCGCGATCGCATCCTGACCAGATGCAGCACCTCATTCAGGGGATGGATACACAGCCGCCTATCCACAGCGAGCAACTGACCCGCCGCCATGCGTTGATCAGCAGTATCCTGACAAGTTTTACTAAAACCGTGGTCACTAGTGCCCGCAGTGCCTTTCTTCCGCCAGCAGAGCTACGCCAGTTGAGCCACCATCCGGCTATTGCAGCTGACCCTTACCCCTTTTTAGAGATTGCCGCAGACCTTTTAGAGCTATACCAGCACCAACTCTACGAACGGGAGCAAATTGACTACGATGAAATGATCTTAGCGGCGGTTCAATGCCTAGACGCAAATGCCAGCTACCGGCAGGAGTGGCAGCAGCGAGTCTATGCCGTCTTTGAGGACGAAGCCCAAGACTCGACACCGTTGCAGTCCCGCTTGCTGCGGTTATTGGCGACTGATGTTATGGATGACCGTATCGTTAATGTTGTGCGGGTGGGCGACCCCAACCAAGCCATTAACTCCACCTTTACGGCTGCGGATCCGCTCTTTTTTAACGCGTTCTGCGATGAGTGTGCGCAGCAGAACGCATTTTATACGATGACTCAGGCGGGGCGCTGTACCCCTTTGGTGATCAAAGCAGCCAATTACCTAGTGGAATGGGCTAACCACACCTATGCACAGACGGAGCCGCCGTTCCGGCCTCAAGATATTCAACCGGTGCCCCCTGGGGATCCACAGCCTGATGCCAACCCGCCCGCATGGGGGCAGGGGGTAGAACTTGTTTACCCCAAAACAATCTTTGAGACGGCGCACGAATTGGCGGTGCGAATTGCTAGGGTCTTTGAGGCACACCCCAAGGCCACGGTGGCGATTTTAGTCCGCCAAAACAAGCAAGGGCACTTTTTAGCAGACCTGTTGCGATCGCCCGCTGACTTTGGCCTGAACCACAATCTGCCCTCTCTTGGCATTACTATCTTCGATGTTGCTGGTGTTGAGCGGCGCTCCCATATCCCCGAAGAACTATTTCACATTCTCCAGTTTCTCTACTGTCCCTATTCTCCCGATAGGGTTAAAAATGCCCTGACCGTTCTGGTGGAGCGGGGGGTGGTGCCACCCCAAAACCTAGATCGCTTAGCAGCCCAGCCGGAAGTGTTCCTGTACCCGGGGCCTTTGGATCCACCGGCAACCGCAGAGGCGGTGCAGGCACAACATTTTTGCCATGGTTTGTTACAGGCTCGCTTACAGCTATCGCTTTTTCCGTTGATTGCCTACTGTGCCCAGCGCCTTGGGTATGATGCTGCGGAGTTGGCAACCACCGATCGCCTCATTTACTACCTCAGTCAATCGCAGGAACCACAGCTTTGGGAGCGGTTGGCACCCATTTGGCAGGGAATTGTTGCGGAGAACACCTTTGAACCGGTGGATATGGAAGACCTCCACAGTCGCTACGTTCGCCCCGCTCAAGTGACTATTTTGACGATGCACAAAGCCAAAGGCCTAGATTGGGATGCGGTGTTTGTACCCTTTTTGCAAGCAAAGAATCTGCCCGGAGACCTATGGGTTCCGGCTAACGCTCGCTTTCTTGGGGAGGTGGACTTTATTGCTGTGACCCGCGCCCAAATTCGTGCCCATTCCCATGGTCAACCGATTCCCAATTATCAAGAGGCATGGCGAAACGCAGCGGCGGCAAAGACCGCTGAAGAATATCGCCTGCTGTATGTTGCCATCACCCGCGCGAAGCGGCTGCTTTGGCTTGCGGCAGCTCAGCAAGCGCCGTTTTGGCCTAGCTTTGACTGGCATCACCACTACGAACTACAACCTCAAGCTCCCTGTCCTTTTTTACCCGCTTTACAACAGCAGTTGGCTAAATGGTTATCTCCTATTCGCGGCGATCGCTAAAGGAATCGCGCCCCGGTAAGCGTTCCATGGCCGCCAGCACTGCCCGTTGTGCCGCCAAAATATCCCGCTCTGCCCCCCCCAAAAACAAGCGCCCAAAACTTCCCACCGCCGAAATTTGCAGAATGTTAATCAGCGCCGCCTTTTCCGCTTCGTTCGCAGCAAGGGCGGCATAGGCCGCAGGCTCCACCTCAAACACATAGAGGGTTTGCCCTGCCAAGATCATATTTCCTCGGCGCGATCGATTAATGAGTTGGGTGTGGTGGGCATCAATATTACGGATCACCTGACTGGAAATCACCCGTGGCCGCAAACAGTCCTGTATTCGCGCCCCCATCGCCTGCAAAATCGCATCGCCAGCAGCCCGCACCTCCCCTTGGTTACCGGAGTGCACCTCCAATAAGCCGTAGAGCCGCTCAATAAAGAGCACTCCCGGGCGTACCACCGCCGCCTTCAGCGCAATATCCAACAGACGGTTCACATCAATCCCTGGAGAAATCTCCACCCACAGGGAGCAGTCCCCAGGCAACGGCAAAAATCCCTGTGCCACGGTGCCCAGATAGGCTGCATGCTGCGGTTGTAGTGAATCAAGGTAAACGTAGCTGCGTAGATCAACGCCCAAAGCAGTATGTCCTGAGTACAACAAAATCAGCTTAACTGCACACTGCGTAAATGTCTCCTAGGGTAGCCTTTCGTTGAACGGCGGCAGATCACCTTGAACTCAGCACCAGTAGCTTTCGTCCGTCCGCTGCATTGGGGTTGTTGGAATGCTGGCTGTAACCCACTTGAAAGTGAACAACTCCCGACACTCATCTTCGTTGAGTAAACACAAGTCACAAATACGGCGCGGGTCTTCCCGCCGATTTGGTTAAGGGAGACTTACTTGCCATTGTGGGATACCCCCAGGGGAATTCGAATCCCCGTCGCCTCCGTGAAAGGGAGGTGTCCTAGGCCTCTAGACGATGGGGGCAAGGCGCAGCATTAACTACGTTAACCAATCCATAGCGGCCTTGTCAACACTTCCCTCGGATTTTGCATGAACGGCCACAGTGCTAGGAAAATCAAGGCAGTCCTGTGGTGGCATCATAACCATGACTCTTGCTGGCCTCAGTTCCTTCTCCATTGTTATGCCTGCCTTTAATGTTATTGAGCAGCGAGGAGAGGTCATCTTTCGGGAAACCCTTGAGAGTATTGCCGCCAGTTGTTACCACCTGCAACGCACCTATCCCCAGCCGCTGTCTGGTGAGCTGGTTATTGTCAGTGACGGTTCTACCGATGCCACCTGTGCGGTGGCTACTGCTGCATGGCCGCAGGTTGTGCCGCTACAACTGATAGGGCTACCTACAAATAGGGGGATTGCTGCTGCGCGTAATATTGGGGTTTGTTTTGCCAAGGGGGAGGTCATTTTCTTTTGCGATGCCGATGATCTCTACCGGCCAGAGCACCTATTCTTGGCGTTGTCCATCCTCAACCAGCCGCTGCCAGAACCCTACAGTTCCTCAGCAGCCCCCACCTACTTTGGCGCAGTGCGGACGGGAATTTACTGTCGCGATCGCCTCCATCCCTACTGGCACAAGACACTAGAGCAAACCCTTGTCCTCAACTTAGCTGTCCGTCGCGAAGTTCATGAGTTTATTGGTGGCTTTCCTGAAGATGACGTATTCCGCCAATTTCGCTTTGGGGCGGAGGATGCCGCCTATGCCCATTGGCTGCGCCAGTTTTGCCATACTGCCCACCTTGAACAAAAAACCGTCGAGTATCGCCGCTTTGCCAATAGCTTTTTTGATCGCCAATTGGCCAAATTTCAGGCCGCGCCAGGAACGGTAACCCTCCCTGTTGACGTTGTTGAGCAGCAGCATCAACAACAGATTGCAGAGATTATGACAACACGGCTGCGGCAACTACAGGAACAGCTAAGCAGCAGGTACGATGAGGATCGGAATCAGCGCCAACCAAAGAACAATAGGCAATAGGGCGGATGCTTGACCACGACTTTGTGAACGGAGTAACGGGGATCCGCCAGCGCGATGGGTCGTGGCTAGATAGGAGTGGCTAAATAGGATACAAGGATCAAGGATCGCTTGTGATGGCCTCCTCTTCGTTTTTTGGCGGCGTGGCTACAACGGCTGAACTGGGAGCCGGGGGTTCTGGACTGGGCAGAGTTTGCTCCAACGTGGTGGCGTGGAGCGCAAGGAGTTGCTGCTCGAGGTCTTGACTGGAGGAGAGTAACCGATTTAAGACTTGAATCAGGCGGCGTAAGTCAGACTGAAAGGACTGATCGCCAGTGATTTTGAGTAAGTCGTTGGTGAGTTTTTGGGCATTCACAAAGGTGGCGCGGGCTGCATCCAAGGTTTGGGCAATCGAGAGCATAATTATTGGGCTACTCAAGGTTCCCGATACTCGGTTGAGGTTAGCAGCCGCTTCAGCGCCGTTTTTGACCAAGGTTTCCAGATTGGTGAGTAGCTCTCCCTGCTCCAAGCGATTGATAAACGGAGACAAGGCATTCAGGGTTGTTCTTAGGTCTTTTGCGGCACCATCAATATTGCGCAGAGCCGAGGTGATAGTATTGCGGTTAACTTCGACTAGTTCACTGATTTGGGTGGCGGCGCGGGTGACTGCTTGGGAGGCATTGCTAAAGTTCCGCAGTTCAGAGCGCGCTTCGCTACTGAGGGTATTCAAGTTCTCGACGGCGGAGTCAATTTTGGCTAAGGATTGATCGGCACGACTCACTGTCCGTGTGGTGCCCAAAATGAGGGTATTGGCGTTATTAATGATGCCGGACTGCTCAAGGGCAGCGGTAAAGTGAGTGGCTGCCCGCACCAGATCGTCAAGGCTAGTACCGCGCACCCCAGCAATGCGATCGCCATTGCAGTAAATTAACTCTGGCTGACACGTTGGCGCAAATGCGGTCATCCCTTCAGGAATCTCTGCTGCCTCTGCCGTTGGTGTAAAGTCCAGATAGGCTTGGCCAATGAAGCCGGATTGGCGAATTTCCGGTACCGCTCCCCGTGGAATTAAGACATTGTTGACCCGTAACCCAACTGTGACGCCGTTAGGGCTAAAGCCAATCCGTGTCACGCGACCCACCTGAACACCGCGAAACCTAACTTGTGTGCCTACTGCCAACCCAGGTGCCGACTCCAAGTCCACTTCGAGGGTATAACTATTGGCACCAGCAATATTTCCCCGCAGCCACAGAAGCGAGACCCCCAAAATCCCCAATCCCGCTAGAATGAGTAGCCCGACTAAACTCTCTTGCACACGCCGTGACTGCATCATGGGGGGTCACTCCTGCCCGAACTGGTTCTAAAACTAGAGCACTGTGCTGCATCCTACAGCCTAATGCAACTATAGTCGATGGCGATTCCTGCTGATCCAGCACCATGCAGGGAAAGGAGGAACGGTACAATACAAAAATGTTACTGTGGTTGCGATCGCGCTTTGCTGATTGCTTGCCTTCGTCCCCTGAGAGATCTATGGATTTATTGACGCTTGAAAGCTGGCTAGATAACACCGCCTTTGCAGTGCTGTTTATAACCATGTTGCTGTACTGGCTGGGGGCAGCGTTTCCCCGCTGGTCAGGATTATCGGCGGCTGGCCGGACAGGCATGGCGATCGCCAACCTCTGTATTGCCGGGCTACTGGCAGCCCGCTGGATTGAGGGGGGCTATTTCCCCATCAGTAACCTGTACGAGTCCCTCTTTTTTCTGTGCTGGGGGCTAACCGCGATGCACCTAGTCGCCGAATCGATGAGTGGTCAACGCTTGGTGGGGGTCGTGACTGCGCCGGTGGCCATGGGAATTACGGCCTTTGCGGCTCTCTCGCTGCCGCCAGAAATGCAACAGTCTGCTCCCCTTGTGCCCGCACTCAAGTCGAATTGGCTGATGATGCATGTCAGTGTAATGATGCTCAGCTATGCCACGCTGATGGTGGGGTCGCTGCTGGCGATCGCCTTTCTAGTCGTCACATGGGGGCAACCCGTCAGCCTCAAGGGGAGTTCTGTGGGCACAGGTAGTTTTCGCCACCTGCCGCTTGAGCCAACACAGTCCCTAGGCTCTAGTTCGGGCAGTGGCACAACGGTACTCACCCCCCCCACAACCCAACTGAGCTTGCAGCGCCTCACCCTAGCCGAAACCCTAGATAACCTGAGCTACCGCATGATTGGTTTGGGGTTTCCGCTGTTGACCATTGGCATCATCTCCGGTGCGGTCTGGGCAAACGAGGCGTGGGGGGCACCGTGGAGTTGGGATCCCAAAGAAACTTGGGCCTTAATTGTCTGGTTGGTGTTTGCCGCCTATCTCCATGCGCGCATTACCCGCGATTGGCAGGGGCGCAAGCCAGCGATTTTAGCTACGGTGGGCTTTGGCGTGGTCTGGGTTTGTTATTTGGGGGTGAATCTTCTGGGAAAAGGCTTACACTCCTACGGTTGGTTCTTCTAGGACAGCACGGTGTGGAGCCTCTACCATGCCCGTTTGCAGCGCCGCCTAAAAGAGGAGCAGTGGCTACCGCAGCACGCAAGGATTCTCATCGCCGTATCCGGGGGGCAGGATTCCGTCTGTTTGGCAAAGCTGCTGCGTGACTTGCAACCCCATTGGCACTGGCACCTCGCGATTGTCCACTGCAATCACAGGTGGCGGCCAGATAGTACGGCCAATGCTCATTTTGTTGAAGGGTTAGCTCAACAGTGGCAACTGCCCTATAAACTTGTGACGGCTCTGGAGCCACCGGCAACGGAAGCAGCAGCACGCACGTGGCGGTATCAGGTGTTTAGGGAGGTTGCTTGCACCCTAGACTGTAGCCATGTGGTGACCGGTCACACCCAAAGCGATCGCGCCGAAACCGTCCTATTAAATCTGTTGCGGGGAGCCAGTGTGACGGGCATCGGAACCCTCCAGCCTGTTCGCCCCTTAGGGGAGGTACAGCTCGTGCGCCCTCTCCTCGACCTGAGCCGCACCGACACTGCCGCGGTTTGTCAGCAACAGCAGTTACCCATCTGGCAGGATACGACGAACTTGGACTGTCGCTACCGGCGCAATCGCCTGCGGCGGGACGTGATCCCCTACCTACGAGAGCACTTTAATGCCAAGGTTGAAACTGCCCTTGCCCAAACCGCAGAGCTGCTGGCAGCCGATCGAGCCTATTTTGCCGCTGAAGTGGCTCGTGTTGCTCCAGAGGTCATCCGTACGGCACCACCGGCCTTGGATCGCGATCGCCTCCGCCAACTGCCGTTAGCCTTGCAACGCCGTTTAATCCATCGCTTTTTACAAGCGCACTTACCGGGCACCCCCGCGTTCACGGTGGTAGAGGCAGTGCGTCACCTCCTGAATGCGGGGAACGGCTCACAAACCAGCACCCTGCGGGGGGGCTACTGCCTGCGGGTGCACGGACAATGGCTCCAGCTTACTGCAATGCCACCACAGCCACAATCTGCTCCTGCGGATTCAGCGTTGTAAGGGGAACTCCCACATCTTCTTTGTTGAGCACTGGCACGCCCTCCCCCGTCGTGATCCAAGCGCGCTCTTGGCTGGTGACCACCGCCATCGTCGTTCCGCAGCAGCCAATGCCTGCGAGACGATCCTGTTTGTGCCGCAGTGGCATGGTCAACTGCCCTAAATGCCCTAGGGGGACTGGCTCAATCAACGGCAGCGGCACCTGCTTGGCCAAGCCAGCCCCACTGACCAGGAAGAGATGATCCAATTCCCCCATGGCGATCGCCCCCACAAGGGTTTCTTGAATACTCAGGCGCAGGGCAGGCTGGCCTTGGTTGAGTCGGCCAAGGGCAGGAATGGAGGCTGCCAAAAAATGAAAGACCCGTCCCCGAGACGTGGCCAGCACTAAATGCCCTGTGGCAGGCGTAAGGGGCAAGACCCAGCTAAGGCTATCGCCTGCTTTTAACTTCGTCAGTTGCAACCCGCGGCTACTGAGATCGTCAAGTTCCGCTACTGGCATCGCCTTGATGCGCCCGTGACGAGTCAGCACAATCAGGGTAGTCACGTCCTCGCCCCTAGGGAGCACCGTTAGTAGAGTGTCCGATTGGGCGGCGTCTGGCAAAAGTGTCAAAATGGGTTGGCCGCGATCGCGGCGGCTGGTCAGGGGGAAGCGCTCCACCTCCAACGGATAGACTTTGCCCCCCGCCGTAAAGACCCACAGGCGATCGCTTCGCTGTACCGACAACGTCAGCGGCAGGGGATCCGACCAAGGGAGCCACGTCTCGCCCTCTAACTGTGGGCGACTGCGCTGGGGAAAGCAGCGACCATAGCTGCGCGCAGTAATTTCCAGACACAGCGGTTCGTTTGCCAAGGGTAGCGCATTCAAGGCACTAGAGGAGGGGGGAGCCTCCCGCAGAATTTGGGTGCGGCGCGGATCCCCAAACTGCTTTTTGAGCTGTCGCAAGTCTTTTTTCAGCGCTTTAAGGCGCTCAGGACGCTGACTAATTAGCATTTCTAGGGTTTGGATGCGCTCCCTAAGGGTCGCCTGTTCCGCCTCCAGTTGGCTGCGTTCCTGCTGGGTGAGGCGCCGCAGGGGCATGGCAATCAGCGCACTGGCTTGGCGATCGCTCAGTCCCAGTTGCGTGATGAGGTCTCGCTGTGCGGTCGTGCCATCCACCGCCGATCGCAAAATCGCAATCACCTCATCCACTGCATTTAACCCCACCAGCAGACCGGTCACAATGTGTAAGCGTGCTTGGGCACTCTCGAGGTCATGGCGGTATTGTCGCAGCAGCGTGGCCTCGCGAAACGACAGAAACTCACGTAACATCGCCTTGAGGGAGAGCTGGCGCGGTTGATTGCCCACCAAGGCCATCAGGTTAATGCCATAGGTGACCTGCAACGCCGTCAGGCGATAGAGCTGCTCTAAAACCTGGTCTGGGTCTATATCCCGCTTGAGTTCAATGACCACCCGCATGCCGTCGCGATCGCTTTCGTCCCGCAAATCCGCAATCCCCTCTAGGCGACCCTGATTCACCAGTTCCGCCATTTTTTCGATCCAGGCCGCCTTATTCACCTGATAGGGTAACTCCCGCACAATAATAACGTGGCGGCGGTGTCGTCCACGGCCGGGTTGAGTGTCCTCAAGACTCACCACCCCCCGCAGCGTAATCGTCCCTCGACCGGTGCCATAGGCGCGCTCCAGTTCAGCACCATCCACAATGATCCCCCCCGTGGGAAAATCGGGCCCCGGTAGATGCCTCAACAACTCTGGTAGCTCAATCTCCGGCTGGTTGATCAGGGCAATGAGCGCATCCACCACTTCACCGAGATTATGGGGAGGGATATTCGTCGCCATCCCCACAGCAATCCCCGTTGCCCCATTCAGCAGCAGAACGGGTAACTGAGCCGGCAACACCAGGGGTTCCTGTTGCGAGCTATCAAAGTTAGGGACAAAATCCACAATGGCATCGCTAATACCCGCTAATAGCGTTTCGTGGGCGATCGCTGCCAAACGGGTCTCCGTATAGCGCATCGCTGCTGGCGGATCATTATCGATCGAGCCAAAATTCCCATGACCCGCCAACAGGGGGTAGCGGCTACTAAAGGGCTGCACGAGGCGCACAAGGGCGTCATACACTGCCTGATCCCCGTGGGGGTGGTATTTCCCCAACACATCCCCAACCACCCGCGCACACTTGCGAAAGGGACGATCCGGCGTCAACCCCAATTCGTACATTGCATAGAGGATGCGGCGGTGCACTGGCTTGAGGCCATCCCGCACATCCGGTAATGCCCGCCCCACAATCACACTCATGGCGTACTCCAAATAGGAGCGCTGCATTTCGCTATGGAGCGCTGTGGGAATCACCTGTCCGTGAGCCAGTAAATCCAGTTGTTTCGCCATGCCTACACGCCAACACTCGCGAGAGGGTCATTCCCCACGATACAGGAGTTTTGCGAATTGTAAACTAACCCTTAGACGGCTCTAGGTCTCTGCTGAGGTTGATTCCTCCCCCTTATCCTTCATGAAACGGCTCACCAACTCCTTAATCAAAATGTAGATAACGGGCACCACAAAAAAGCTTAAAAAGGTGGCCGCGATCATACCACCTGTCACACTTGTGCCTAGGGAATGACGGGAATTAGCCCCTGATCCGGTGGCAATTACCAAGGGGAAAATCCCCAAAATAAACGAGACCGCCGTCATCAAAATCGGGCGGAGGCGCTCTTCTGCCGCGCTAATCACTGATTTCACAATCGAGGTGCCCTTACTGTCGCGAATCTGGTTAGCAAACTCCACAATCAAAATCGCATTTTTACTCGAGAGGCCAATGAGCATCACCAACCCAATTTGGCAGAATACATCATTGTTTAAGCCCCGTAACCATTGAGCTAGCAGTGCCCCCATAATCGCCAAGGGCACCGAAAGAATAATGATCAGCGGGTCAATATAGCTTTCGTACTGAGCCGAGAGCACCAGAAATACAAACACCAAACCCAAACCAAAAATCAGCGGTGCCTGGCCACCAGAGCGGGTGGACTCCAAGGACAGCCCCGTCCAGCTATAGCCTAGTCCATTGGGGAGTATCCGCTGAGCCAAGGCTATCATTGTATTCATTGCCTGCCCTTCACTGAGGGGTGGCGTATTTCGCCCCGTCACCTCCGCTGAGCGGAACAAGTTATGGTGATAGATAATGGGTGGCGCTGAGGTTTGCTCAATCGTCAGCAAATTGCTTAGAGGAACTAAGGCATTTTGGTTAGAGCGCACATAAATGCGGTTAATATCGTCAGGATTGGCTCGAAACTGCTTATCCGCTTGGACAATTACCTGGAAACTGCGGGCAAAGATCGTGAACTGGTTGACGTACGCCGATCCTAAATAAATCTGCATGGCGTTAAAAATATCGCTGAGCTCAACCCCCAGAGCAAGGGCACGGGTGCGATCGACAGTGACATTCAACTGAGGCGCATTAATAGAAAAAGGCGTGTTCACTGCCACCAAACCTGGCGTGCCATTCGCTTGGCGAATCAGTTCACTGACAGACGTATAGAGCGTTTCTAGCCCTAGGTCCTGCTGATCCATAATCTGCATATCAAAGCCGCCAAGGCCACTGCCGCCGAGGTTGATTGTTGGTACATTAGCCGAGAAAACAGCCGCACCCAGTTCACCGCCCACTGCCTTTTGAAACTGCGGCAGCAGTGCGTCAAGAGGCGGTCGCTTAGACCATGGCTTCAAACTGGTAAAAATAATTCCCTTGTCTGAACCATTCCCAAAGAAGCTAAACCCACCAATGGCAAAGGTGTGATCAACCGCTGGGTTCTTAGCAATAATATCGGCGGTCTTGAACACAATGTTACTGGTATATTCCAGAGAAACCCCCTGCGGCGACTGCACCAGCGTGACAAAGTAGCCTTGATCTTCTTCGGGCACAAAACCGCCCGGAACAATCTGAAACAGCCAGTAGGTAAAGGCCAGCAACACCATAAACCCGCCCAGCACCCAGTACTTGAGGCGGACAACCACATGCAGATTGCTTTCATAGCCTCGCCGCATTGTGTCCAGAAAGCGGTTAATCCAACGAAAGAGGATAAAATCTGCCATGGCTGATTGCTCTCGCCGCAGCAGAAGGGCACACAGCGGTGGCGAAAGGGTAATGGCGTTAAACGTCGAAAGAGCAATCGAAAAAACAATTGTCAGCGCAAACTGTTGATACAACCGCCCCGTGACTCCTGGGAAAAAGGCCACTGGAATAAACACTGCCATCATCACCAGGGAGGTGGCAATCAGCGCGCCCGTTACCTCCTGCATGGAACGGCTCGCGGCGGCGGGGGGGTCTAGCCCTTCTTCCTCCATCAGTCGCGTCACGTTTTCCACCACCACAATGGCATCATCGACCACCAGACCCGTGGCCAGCACCAGACCAAACATGGTCAAACTATTGATCGAAAAGTCAAAGGCCTTCATAAAGGCAAAGGTGCCAACAAGGGAGACAGGAATGGTAATCGCGGGAATAATGGTGGCGCGCCAATCTTGCAAAAACAGAAAGATCACGGCAATCACCAAAATGATCGCAATAATCAGGGTGATGACCACCTCCTTGATGGACTCTTGCACCGCATCGGTGGTACTAAAGCCAACGCCCCACTTCAAGCCAGGAGGGAATTTCTCGGCTAGGGTAGTCATTTCCTCTTCTACGGCACGGGTAATATCAAGGGCATTCGCCCCGCTGAGTTGGTAAATGCCAATACCAACGGCATCGCGACCATCAAACTTAAAGTTGGTGGTGTAGCTTTGGGCACCCAATTCTGTGCGACCCACATCCCGCACCCGGATCACTGATCCATCCTCGCCGCGTTGAATAATAATATCGGCAAATTCTTCAGGGGTAGTGAGGCGGCTTTGGGCTTGAATCGAAATTTGGAATTGCTGCCCTTCGGGGGCGGGAGGGGCACCAATAATCCCGGCGCCGACCTGGACGTTTTGATCGGAGAGTGCCCGCACGACATCTTGGGCAGTTAAGCCGCGACTGGCTAAACGGTTGGGATCGAGCCAAAGGCGCATGGCATAGGTGCGCTGCCCAAAGATCTGGACTTGACCGACGCCCTCTAGACGCTGCAGCGGCTGAACAACGTAGAGGGTGGCATAGTTACTAATAAAGGTAGAGTCGTAGTCAAAGCCTTCGTCGGGGTAAAGGGCTAAGGCAACCACAATTTGCGTCGTAGATTTACTGACATTAACGCCAGTGTTAATCACCTCCGGTGGTAGTTGGGAGGTCACCGATGAAATCAAGTTGTTGACATCAACGGCGGCAATATCCTCATCGTAGCCTTCTGTGAAGGTGATGGTGATGTTGCTGTTGCCAAAGCTGTCGCTGGTGGAGTCAATGTAGTCCATCCCCTCCACGCCGTTGATTTGGGTTTCCAGAATGGTGGTGACGTTGGTTTCAACGGTTTCGGCATTGGCACCCGCGTAGTTGGACGACACCTGAATGGTGGGGGGCGTAACGTTCGGATAGTACTCGATGGGAAGGGTTGGTAGGGCGATCGTCCCCACAAGGATAATTAGCAGGGAACAAACGGTGGCAAAGACCGGACGCTTAATAAAAAAATCGCTAATCATGGTGCCTTAGGACTCAGGGGTAATGGGGGCACCATCGCGCAAGCGTTGAATGCCGGAAACAACGATTTGCTCGCCAGGCTGAAGACCTTTAAACACTTGGTAGCTATTGCCTTGAATGGAGCCAACTTGAATGGGTTTTTGCTTGGCAATCATTTTACCCTCGTTATCTTTTTCGGCCACAAACACGAAGGTTTGACCGGCAAGGTTAGATACAGCAGTGGTGGGAACCAAAACTCCGGGCTGCTGGCCAAAAATAATCCGCGCTTGAATTTGTTGGTCGGCGCGGAGGTTGTTCTGGACGTTTTCGTAAAGGGATTTAACTAAAATGGTCTGGGTATTGTTGGTAGTGTTGGGGGCAATGAAAAACACGGAACTGGTGCCAACAACATTTCCAGCCATATCAATGAGTTCAACAGGAGTACCTAAGCGAATTCGGGGAATTTGCTCAATTGGCACCTGAATATAGACTTCAAGGGGTTGGTTGGAGGTAAGGGTCAGCAGATTGGTTTGGGGGGTCACGAAGTCGCCAACTTTGGGGGGGATATTGCCGACAACCCCACTAAAAGGCGCGCGCACCTGAAACCAATTGAGGACAACTGCCTGTTGCTGGGTGTTAGCTTGGGCTTCGAGAAGGACTTTTTCTAGCTGGGCAATGGTAGCCTGCTGGGCACGAATATCGGCTTCGGTTTGTTGGAGATCGGCTTGGGCGGTGCGGAAACTGGTAATAAAGGATTGTGCTTGCTCCTTAGACACGGCTCCTTCTTCAAAGAGGGCGGTGTAGCGCTCGGCTTGGATGCGGTTAAACTCAACGGTAGCAAGGTTGGCACGGCGTTGAGCTTCAAGGGATCGCAAGGTCGAGCGGGCATTTTCGACATTGGCTTGGGCCGATTGGATGGCGGCAATATTGCTGGCAACAACTGCCTGTTGCTCTGAGGGATCAATGAGAATGAGGGGCTGTCCTTGAGTCACGAACTGGCCGTTTTGAACGTTGATCTGAACAATACGTCCAGAGACTTGCGGCAGCATTGTTACGGATTGACGCGACTGCAAGGACGCGTTATAGACGGCTGTCTGGGGCAGGTTTTCGGATCTGACGGCTGCCAGTTGCACCCGAGTCGCTGGCGGGGTGGTTGCTTCTGGTTTGCCACAGGCGGTGGCGATGAGGCAGGCACTACCAAGAATCAGTGATGAGAGAATTTGCCGCTGCACCATACCCCAACCCCAAACACCCCAATCACAAATGGAAATGAGTCACCCTCAGTCTAGCCTAGAGCGGTGTGCAACAGCACTCTTTGTACACGCTTAGCGATCGCCCACGGGTTTGATGCCGGTTTTGCGCTCAAGAATTTCTTTGAGGATGAGGGTGACCAAGGCCAGTAGCCCCAAAATAATGGCGGCAGCGTAGGCAGACTCAGTGTTGTAGTTTTTGTAGGCATCTTCGATAAAAAGGGGGAGGCTTTGGGTTAAACCGGCAACGTTACCAGAAMCCACCGCCACTGCGCCAAACTCCCCCATAGCCCGAGCATTGGTCAGGAGGACGCCATAGAGCAGCCCCCAGCGAATATTGGGCAGGGTAACGCGCCAAAAGGTTTGCCAGTCGTTGGCTCCTAGGGTTTTGGCGGCTTCGTCTTGCTCCGTGCCAATTTCTTCAAGGACAGGAATGACTTCGCGGGCAACAAAGGGAAGGCTGACAAAGGCAGTCGCTAAAACCATCCCCGGAAAGGCAAAGATAATCCGCAGATCCACAGCTTGCAGCCAACCGCCAAACCAACCGTTGCGACCATAGACCAGTACCAGCATTAAACCCGCCACAACGGGTGAAATGGAAAAGGGTAAGTCAATGATGCTCAATAGCAGGGTGCGCCCCCGAAAGCGATGGCGGGCGATCGCCCACGCGGCACATAGACCAAACACGGTATTGATGGGCACCACCACTAGCGCCAAGGAAAAGGTAACCCACAGGGCATGGAGGAAATCTGGCTCTGTCAAGTTCTCGAGGAAGGGCATCACTCCCTTGCGAAAGGCTTGAAAGATCACGTTGGCAAATGGAATCAACAGGACAAGGCTCAGGTAGGTGAGGGCGATCGCGATCAACCCCCCTTGAATCCAAGATCGGTGTTTAACGCTGTGCATAGCGGCGACCCCACGCTTGCAGGAAATTAATCAGAAACAAAATACAGAGCGATACCAACAGCATCACGGTGCCAATGGTGGTGGCCGCCTCGTAGTCGTACTGCTCTAGGCTTTGAAACACCAGTACCGGCGCAATGAGATCTCGAAATGGGGTATTTGAGGAAATGATGACAATGGAGCCAAACTCACCCACGGCTCGCGAAAACCCTAGGGCTACCCCTGTGAGAATAGCAGGCAACAACGGCGGCAAGATCACCCGCCAAAAGGTTTGCCAGTGGCTTGCCCCCAATGACCAAGCGGCCTCCTCCACATCCTTTTCCATTTCAGTAAGCACTGGTTGAACGGTGCGGATCACAAAGGGCAGCGAAATAAAGAGCATGGCCACCGCTACCCCCCAGCGGGTAAAGGCAATCTTAATTCCCAAAGGCGCAAGCAACCCACCAATCCAGCCATTCTCGCTATAGACGGTTGCTAGGGTTAGCCCCGCAACCGCCGTGGGTAAGGCAAAGGGCAAATCCACTACCGCATCAAAAAAACGCTTGCCAGGGAACCGGTAGCGCACCAGTACCCAAGCAACGAGGGTGCCAAAAATTCCATTGATCGCCGCTGTGATTAAAGCGGTCACAAACGTCACTTCGTAAGCCGATAGGGCGATCGCCCGTGTGGCCACCTGCCAAAACTTTAGCGGCCCACCCGCACCAGCCCGGATGAACAGTGCTGCGATGGGAATAAACAACATCCCGGCCAAATAGAGCCATGTAATTTTCCAGACCCATGGCATACGCCACAGCCAACCACAAGGCATTGCTCGATCCGTCTTGGCTGATGCAGCAGGGGTCATCACCTTAATGTTCTCCTCCCATCAATCACCTCGTCACTATGCCTGATTCTCTTGCTGGATTTGATCGAAGAGCGCACCATTGGCAAAAAATTGCTTCTGTACCGTTGCCCAGCCCCCCAAGTCTGCCACGGTAAAGAGTGTGGGCACCACTGGAAACTGTTGCTGATGCGCAGCAAGTACCGCTGAATCGATGGGGCGAAACCCATACCGAGCAAAAATCTTCTGCGCTTCTGGCGTAAACAGAAAATCAATATAGGCCTTTGCGACCTCGCGGGTACCATGCTTATCAACATAGCGATCCACAAGGGCGATCGGATTTTGAATGAGCACATTCACCTTGGGGATGGTATAGGATAAGGCCTGCCCCTTGAGTCCAGCCAAGATCACCTCGTTTTCATAGTTAATCAGTGCATCGCCTTGGCCTTGCTTCAAAAACGCATCGGTGGCTTCGCGGCCATCCCGGGGAAGAACCACCACATGGCGAAATGCCTCAGTCACAAATTGCCGTGCCTGGGCAGGGGTGCCCCCTACAGCCGTAACAGACCCCCAAAGCGCCAAGAAATTCCAGCGGGCTGCACCCGATGTCTTAGGGTCGGCGGTGACAAAGGTCACCCCCTCTCGCGTTAAATCCTGCCATGTTTGCAGGTGTTTGGGGTTGCCTGGCCGGGTGATTAAGGCACAAACCGAGGTGGTAACAATGCTATTGTTGGGGGCTTGAGTGGCCCAGTCGCTGCGGATCAGCCCCGCGTTGGCAATGCGATCAATATCTAGCCCCAGGGAAAGATGCACAATATCCGCCTCAAGGCCATCAATCACCGCCCGCGATTGACTCCCTGAAGGCCCATAACTGGTACGGAAGCGCACCGTTTGTTGGTGGTCTTTCTGCCATTTTTCTGCAAACAAAGGAATAATGGCTTCATGGGCTTTTTGGGTCACCGCAAAGGAGGAAAGGGTGAGATAGACCCGTTGTGGCCTACCGTCGGGAAGCCTCTGTTGCACTTGGCAGGCCGCAAGGAGACCACTGAGGCCAAGCCCTGCCCAAAACAGGATGAACCAGGACGCTAAGCGCCGCCACTGAGTCATGGTGCTAAGATTGATCACTAATCTACGATAAATTGCTCGGAATAATGTAGAACAATTATACTTGGGAGGGGGAGGGTTGCCAAGGCTGACTCAAAATGTAATTTTGACTGTGTGCCATTGCACGTGGGGATAGAGGCCTTGCAACTCGTCAAGGCTAGTAAATTTCTGGCGGCGGCGACGCTCAAGAATTGCCACAGCAGTGGCTTCATCCATGCCACCGATCTGCCGCTGCATTTGGGCGCGAGTAGCGCGGTTGATCGCAACAGTTGCCAAGGGAGCTGCAGCTGCTTGAGCGGTCTGAGCAGAGTTTTGCGAATCAGTGATGGGGGCGTCCTCACCGTGGCGGGGAATGTAATAGTGCAGGAAATCTCGGGCAAGGCGGCTATTCGCAAAAATGGCCTGGGCTTCTGCTAGCAGGTTCTCGACCTGTAGGGCGTTACCGGGAGCGTAGCGGGCACTAAAGTGAGTGAGAAACAGAAGTTTGACCTGGGCTAGGTAAGCCACCTGTGCCGCCATTGTTGAGGTGGAGTGGAGCCGTTCAAAGGCCAATGCTGCCTCCTGGTGGGAGAATGTGGCTTCATGGATGAGGACATCGGCGTTGTGGGCTAGCTCTACGGCGCTGTCACAGAAGACTGTGTCGGTACAATACACCAAGCTGCGCCCGGGCTGGGGGGGATCACAAAGGTCTTGCCCAGTCACTTGGCGGCCATCCTCTAGGGTGATGGTTTTGCCCTGCTTCAGTTGGCCGTACAACGGTCCTGAGGGAATCCCGAGGGCTTGAGCTTTTTCAACATGGAAGCGCCCAGGGCGATCGCGCTCCGTCACTCGGTAGCCAAAGGCGGGTACCCGGTGGTGCAGTAGTCGGCAGGTAACCGTAAATTCACTATCGCTAAAGACTTCCCCCGGCTCAACCGTATGCACCTGCAACTTGTAGGGCAGCCGCATCACGGACCAGCGCAAACAGCTTTCGATATAGCGATCCAGTGTGGCTGGGCCATAGACATCCACCTGAGTCACGGTGCCCCCCAAGCCCAAACTGGCGAGCAATCCCATTAAGCCAAAGATGTGATCGCCGTGCATGTGGGTAATAAAAATGCGGCGGATCTGGCTAGTACGCAAATTACTGCGCAGAAGTTGATGCTGCGTGGCCTCACCACAGTCAAACAGCCAAATTTCCTTGCGCTGGGGCAGGCGCAGAGCCACACTGGACACATTCCGCGACCGCGTTGGCACGCCTGAGCTGGTGCCGAGAAATGTAACCTCCATTAGGCTGCTGGCAGCAGTTGCAGATCGTCAAAGCAAATCTTTACGGTACTGGTGGTGCCCCCTTCGTGGGTGGTCACGACCTGCTGACGCATGAGGTAGTAGTTGCCGACTGGCACATAGGTATCTTCAAATTCCATTTGCCGTACCACCTCGTTGGTTTCAGGATTGCGGAACACGGCAACATAGTTGGTGGAAATGTAGCCAGCGCCAGTATCCAGCGCCTGACGGTGAGTAATGGCAAAGGCAACCCGCCCCATCACCCGGCTGACATACACAATCTGGTTGTCCCGCACTTTGTAGTTAGACCCCATAGCGTCGCCGCTGACAAGGATTTCCACCGCACCGCTGGCATCGGTTGCGCCAGTGCTAAAGGTATTTTTACCGTGGGCGGCCTCAAAGCTGTTGCGCTTGCGGTGAACCACCACATCCCGCAGTTGGTTGTACAGCGACTCCCGCACCTGCTCATCGTCAATGCCTGTGACTTCAACGGTGTAGTCGGCAGTTACTTTGACCTGACCCTCGTAACACTGCTCACCATCGATCAACTTTACTGTGGCCGTAAACCCCGGAAAGTGCTCGTCCCATGTATAACGATTTTCGTAAGCGGCACGAAAAAGGGCTTGGGCATCCAGCGCCGATGTCGTTGGCATGGGGAGTTCCTCAAATAACGATCGCTACTGATCTAGGATAGCTGATTCTTCCCCCCTTGACGGTTGAGTATATCTAGTGTTCACTGGGGTTAAATCACAGCATACTACACTAGATTTATGCCTCTAGTGGCGAATGCTCTGTTGTTGTTGGGCAATAATCAGTCATGGTGGCACAACTCTCGGTTCCAGTGTCTGATGTCTCCACACCTTCTAGCTATGGAATTGAGGGGGTGGTGCAGGTGTTTACCTGTTCGCAGCGACATTTTTTTACCACGGTGATGGCACAGGCGTTGCGGGTAGCTGGCCAAGGCAGTGGTGTGATCATTTGCCAATTGCTCAAGGGAGGGATTCAAACAGGGGTGGAGCACCCCGTTCAGTTGGGGCAGCATTTAACGTGGTTCCGTCCGGCCTTGGGGCGATCGCTCGGGGTGGGGGATGACCTTGCAGCGGAGGACATCACGGCGGTGCGATCGCTGTGGCAGCATGTACAAACACTGGTTCAGGAAGGGAGCTATCGCTTGCTAGTGCTGGATGAACTGAGTTTAGCAATTCAGATGGGGCTGCTCCAAGAAGCGGAGGTCTTAGACTTTTTGCAACGCCGCCCCCGCACGCTGGATGTCATCCTAACGGGATCTGCAATGCCGGAGTCGGTGTTGGCGATCGCCGATCAGATTACCCAACTGCGCCGCCTGGTTTAGCCGTTGGTCGGGCATCCAGCCACTCTAGCAAGTATTGGTTTACTAAATCCGGCTGCTCTTGCTGCACAAAGTGGCCACAGTGATCGAGGTAGTGAATATTAAGCGCTTTGACGTAGGCCTCGGTATTATAGGTGAGTTCCACCCCTAGAACCGGGTCTTGGCGCCCCCACAGCATTTGGGTAGGAACGCTGAGGGTCCCCCACTCGTGAGCCAAAATACTGGGTAACGTACCGCGGTAATAGTTCAGCATGCCAGACAGAGCGCCCCGCTGTGCCGCTGCATCCTGGTAAAGGGCAATATCCGCAGGACGGATAGCACTCTGGTTTACCGCTGCCCACTGCAACAGGTGGGCGATCGCCCCGTAGTTCCCCCATTCCAAAAGGAGTTCTGGCAGCCACGGCAGTTGAAACAGCAGCAGATAACTGCTGCGTAACCACTGATCCCAACCACTGGGCACCTGCTTGAGCACACTTGGGTGCGGACACGCCAGCACACTCAACGTCTGAATCCGGTCTGGTACTGCGTAAGCCACCCCCCAAGCCACCATGCCGCCCCAATCGTGACCTACCAAGTGGCAGCGGCGATAGCCTAACCCGTCAATGACACCCACAATATCGAGAATGAGTTCATCAAGAACATAGCTAGTTGGATCCTGCGGCTTATCACTGAGGTTATAGCCGCGCAAATCGAGAGCCACAACCTTATGGTGATCTGCAAGCTTCGGAATTTGTTGTCGCCACGAGTACCAAAATTCAGGAAAACCGTGCAGCAACAGTACGAGGTCACCCTCTCCCTGAGTCACATAGTGTAAGCGGATGCCATTCGAGACGATGAACTTGTGAATCCACGGCCCATCAAGGAGAGACATACATCAATTCCACAGTCGGCATTTACACTATACACAGCCTGCTAAAGGGGGTGGAGTACAGTGATAAAGCAATGATGCTGTTTTTAGCTAAATCGGCGGCAAGCCCCACACTGTATGTGTGAATTGTGTTGACTCAAGAGCAAGCTCAGTTTTCCCGACCAGCGCACTAGATTTGCCCCCTCGGGCTGGTTTGGGAGTCACGTCTGCGGTTTCCCGTTGCAACTTCATCAGCGTGTGGACGGTTGTTTTACTCACTTGAAACTGGGCGGCTAGTTTCCGGATAGACGTTGTTCCTGACTCATCAGACGTCACAATGCGCGTCCGTCAATCGAGAGCTAAGGCAGCCATGAACACACTCTCTTGCTGAAACACCATGAAAATAGAGTGTACCCACTTATTAAGGAATCTGCTGTATGAGCTTTATTAACCCTATTTTGAAAGCCACTGGAAAACTCAATAACTTGTGCTTGACCCTCTGTGTAGTTGGGTCACGTAAAATTTACACTGCAGACGACTTTGGAGCATCCCCGTGGCATATCTTTGCCCCCAATCTAAAAATCTATGGCATCGATGCGGATCCGGAGGCTTGCGAACAGGCAAATGCAGCCCTAGCCGCACAGAGGATCGATTGGTTTGAGCAGCATTACCCCCTTGCCTTTGGGGGAGAGGTTGGGCAATCCACACTTTACGTTACCCATGCGGTGCATTGCAGTTCGCTCTATCTCCCTAATGCTGAGTATGTGTCTCGCTTTCAGGGGTTTAGTACGGGTTTGAGCCTAGAGGCCAGCATTGAAGTTGAGACCACGACCCTAGATGAATTTGCTAAACGTGAGGCTATTGAGGCAATTGATGTGCTCAAGGTGGATGTGCAAGGGGCCGACTTAGATGTGCTGCGGGGGGGCAAAGACATTATTCACAAGAGTACGTTAGCAGTGGTGGTGGAAGTAGAGTTTTCCGAGGTTTATAAGGGTCAACCGTTGTTTAGTGATATTGATCAGTATCTGCGTCAGCAGGGGTTTGTGCTTTTTGATTTAGTTACCGAGGATGCATGGTGCCGACTGCCGCGACAACTGTCGCCAGTGCGATCGCAACGGCGCGCTGGCCAGTTGCTGTGGGCCGATGCGATTTACTTCAGAGATCTGCTGCAGGATAATGCTCAGGTACAGCATTTATACTCGCCGGAGTCGCTGCTGAAGCTGGGGGCGATCGCCGATGCCTTTGAATTTCCTGATTATGCCCTAGAAATACTCACCTATTTAACCTTGAACCATGGGCAGGATCAGCGCTGGAACTGCCGCCAAGAGATTCTGTCAGCCTTGGAAAATGTCAAATCTGTCATTGAGGCTGATTTCGAAACCCTGCCGATTGTTAAGATGCTCAGCCAGCCCTGCGCCTAGGAACCCCTCAATGCTGCCAAGTTAGGATGCTTGGCGGTTCTAAGAGAAGAACTATGCTAAACTGAGGGGCTGTGAAAATTCAATCACCCGTCCTAAAGACTGCCGTTTAGACTGTTCAAGAAAGGCACTAACTACCATGCTGCGAGCCGGAATTGTCGGATTACCCAATGTAGGCAAATCAACATTGTTCAATGCCCTCGTGGCAAATGCAAAGGCAGAGGCAGCAAATTTCCCCTTTTGTACCATTGAACCCAATGTCGGGGTGGTGGCAGTACCGGATGAACGCCTCGCAGTATTGGCAGCGATTTCCCAATCCGCCCAAGTGGTGCCCACTCGTGTTGAATTCGTGGATATTGCTGGGTTAGTCAAAGGGGCGAGCAAGGGGGAAGGTCTCGGGAATCAGTTTTTGGCCAATATTCGCGAGGTGGATGCCATCGTCCATGTGGTGCGCTGCTTTGAGGATGATGACATTGTCCATGTGGCTGGACGGGTTGATCCGGTGCAGGATATGGCCGTTATTAATTTAGAGTTAGCGCTGGCGGATTTAGCCCAGATTGAGAAGCGGATTGAGCGCACTCGCAAGGCGGCGCGATCGCAAAAAGACGCGCAGATCGAGTTAGCCGCCCTAGAGAAACTATTGATGATTCTGAATGAGGGAAAGCCAGCTCGCTTGTGTGTGCTAACCCCAGAAGAAGATGCAGCAGTTCGCTTTTTGGGGCTACTGACCCGCAAGCCGATGATTTATGCGGCCAATGTTGCTGAGCAGGATCTAGCCACAGGCAATGATTGGAGCGCCGCCGTTCAAGCCGTCGCTCAGGCAGAAGGTGCAGAGGTGGTGATTGTTTCGGCACAGGTTGAATCTGAATTGGTGGATCTGCCAGAGGAGGATCGCCAAGACTATCTAGACAGTTTAGGGGTGAGTGAAGGGGGGTTGCGATCGCTCATCCGTGCTACCTACAAGCTGCTGGGGTTACAAACCTTTTTCACCACTGGTCCTAAAGAAACCCGAGCGTGGACAGTGCCTATGGGGGCTAAAGCGCCACAGGCGGCAGGGGTCATTCACAGTGACTTCGAGCGGGGGTTTATTCGCGCCGAAACGATTAGCTACGACGACCTAGTAGCGTGTCAGTCGATGAGTGTCGCCAAGGAAAAAGGGTTAATACGCAGCGAGGGCAAGGACTATGTGGTGCAAGAGGGGGATGTGATGCTATTCCGCTTTAACGTTTAGCAGCTGGGACGGCGATATAGACACCCCAAAGTACTGCCCCAATCCCCTCAGCAACTGTTCATGGTCTAAGGGGTGGCGCACCGCAACCCGAAAGTATCGTTCCCCCAGTTCAGGAAAGCTGAGGCAGTCTCGAATTAACAATCGATGGTGCTCTAGGAGGTAGCGTTGTAACGGCAGAACTGATGCCTCAGTAGTCACTAAAAGAAAGTTGCCATGGCTGGGGCTGGTGATTCTCAGGGTGGGAATTTGACCAAGGGCACGTTGCAGCGCCTCTCGCGCTGGCGCTAGCCATTGCCATGTCTGCTCCTGAAACGGGCGATCGCCTAGAGCAGCCACTCCAGCCACTAGGGCAAGGGCATTCACACTCCACGGATCTCGCCACTGCTGCCAGCGGCGCAAGCGCTCCGGCTGACTAACTACATAGCCCAAGCGCAAACCCGCTAAGCTATAGAACTTAGTGAGCGATCGCAACACAATTAAGTTGGGATACTCTTTAACGTAGGGTAACACGGTTTGACTGGTGGCTGGCGGCAAAAAGTCCATAAAGGCTTCATCCACAACCACCGTTGCCCCCGTCGCCACTAGAGCCTGCACCGCTGATCGCGACCACAAATGCCCCGTCGGATTGTGGGGGTTATTGAGAATAACAGCATCCTCTGGGTGCAGCTTAGCCGCTAGAGTTTGCACATCGTGGCGCACCTCATCCAGAGGAACGGTATCCACCGATGCGGCAAATGCCCTCAATGCCCGCCCATAGTCTTGGAAGTAAGGGGTAACCAGATATACCCGCGAGCAGGCCGCACAGTCACGCCCAATCCACGTCAGTAGCTCCGCTGCCCCGTTCCCCACCAGCAGCGTATCGGGGTCTAGGGCGTAGGTTGCTGCCAGTGCCTGAACAAGGGCAGTGCAGGTGGGATCAGGATAATCGCGAATAGCGCCAAGGCCATGATGCAGCGCAGCGACCACCGACGCGGGCGGCCCTAAAGGGTTCAAACTGGCAGAAAAGTCCAGTAGCTCTTCAGGGGCACACCGGGCGATCGCTGCCGCCCAAACTAAATTGCCACCATGACGCGGAGGCAAGGCACCTATTTTTTCTTCCCTTTAGCTGGCTGGGGGGCTGACGGTGCTACTTTTTCTTTGAACAGTTTGCCTGCCGAGAAGGCCGGTACCGTCGTGGCCGGAATTTGCATTTTTTCCTTGGTCTTGGGATTACGCCCTTCCCGGGCTTTACGCTCTCGGGGTTCAAAGGCACCAAACCCCACCAGCGTCACTTTATCGCCCTTGGAAACCGCTTCCATGATTTCCTCCACGGTGGCGGAGATAATGGCTTCTACTTGTTTCTTGGTCACATTGTTGGTGCTGTGGGCGCGACCAAACACCGCATCCACTAACTCAGCTTTATTCATGCAAAGACTCCAAAAAACATTAAAGATTGTCTGATTTCAGCGACAGTTGAGTAAAAGGCATGAAACCCTTGCCTATACTTGCTTTCAAGCCTCATTCTAGAACAGCAAGACTAAAACTGGAACCGTGAAACCTTTAAGATATATAGCTTTGGGGCACTTTTATGTATTAGAAATAGCTAAAACCCTTATAACGTCAGGATTTCGGCCAGATTAGCAGCCTTGGGTTTAACCTTTTATGGCAAGTTAAGAATTATTACTGATGGTGCTATCCAGTGTCTTGGCACCAAAAAAGCCCCACAGAGGCAGGGGGCTTCAAGAACTCAAACCGCTACACCTTAGGCATCGTCAAGGGCAGCAATGCCGGGTAATTCCTTACCCTCAAGAAGTTCAAGGCTCGCACCGCCACCCGTGGAAATGTGGCTCATGCGATCGGCAACACCGACTTTTTCGACTGCCGCTACAGAGTCACCCCCGCCAATAATGGTGGACACCCCTTCACCGGTCAATTCTGCGAGGTAGCGGGCGATCGCCTCAGTTCCTTTGGCAAACTGATCAAATTCAAAGACCCCCATCGGGCCATTCCAAATTACCGTTTTGCAGTCTTTTAGCGCCGCTTGGAACAGTTCAATCGAGGCAGGCCCAATGTCTAGCCCCATCCAGCCATCGGGAATGGCCTCCACGCTGACCACTTGGCTATTGGCATCCGCTGCAAAGTTGTCGGCCACTACCACATCGGTGGGCAGCAGTAACTCTACCCCCTTCTCCCGTGCCTTGGCTTCTAAGTGCTTCGCGAGATCTAACTTATCTTCTTCAACCAGCGACTTACCCACACTGAGACCGCGGGCTTTGTAGAACGTAAACACCATGCCGCCACCAATCAGCAGCTTATCCACTTTTTCCAGTAGCGATTCAATCACCCCAATTTTAGAGGACACTTTTGAGCCACCGACAATGGCAGCTAAAGGACGACGGGGATGCTCAATGGCATTTTGTAGATATTCCAGTTCTTTTTCAATTAAAAATCCGGCCACCGACGGGCTAAGGTACTGCGTGACCCCAGCGGTGGAAGCGTGGGCGCGGTGAGCCGTTCCAAAGGCATCGTTAACATACACATCGGCACAGGCCGCCAGTTGCTTGGCAAATTCGGGATCGTTTTTCTCTTCCTCGGGATGGAAGCGCACATTTTCCAACAGACACACATCACCGTTGGCCATGGCTTGCGTGTGTGCGACCACTGCCTCGCCGATACAATCATCCAGCTTGGTAACAGGTCGGTTCAGCAGTTGTGAGAGCCGCTGTGCCACAGGGGTCAGGCGCAGTTTATCATCAACCCCCTTAGGCCGACCAAGGTGGCTGGTTAAAATGACCTTGGCTCCTTTACTAATTAAGTCTTGGATGGTGGGGAGGGCGGCACGGATGCGTGTATCATCCGTAATGGCACCATTGCCATCGAGGGGAACGTTAAAATCAGCTCGTACCAAGACTCGTTTCCCAGCTAAGTCTGCGGCAGATAACTGAGCAACCGATTTTTTAGACACGCTAAAGCCTCCTAAATGCGTTAAAACATGGATGATAGTACTAGGGGCATGAAAATCCCGGCCAGCGATGGAGTGAAACGTTACAAATCCCTCACCTAGCCCTCATTCTACCGAAGGGTGTGCCCCAGAAACGACTCTCAGAGGTGATACCCATGTTCAAAACGATTCTCTTCCCCATTGACCGCAGCCGTGATACCCAAGAAGCCATCCCCACGGTTGTGGAGATCGTTAAGCTCTGTCAAAGCCAGTTAGTGTTACTCTCAGTGGAGGAAACCCCTGAGCCAGATGCCGAACTGGAGGCGGCGATTAGCAGTTTCCTTGCATCGGCTAAGGATGCCTTTGCGCAGCAGGCGATTGCAGCAGAAACGCTGTTGCGACGGGGGAAACCCGCCTTTGTTATCTGCGATGTTGCCGACGAGATTAACGCTAACCTGATTGTGATGGGGTGCCGGGGGACTGGGTTAACACCGGATGGGTTTCAAGAAAGTGTCAGTAACCGCGTGATTAACCTCGCACCTTGCCCTGTCTTGATTGTGCCCTAGGGAACTTTGTATTTCGCTATATTTCGGAAGTTGAATTTTCATCACAGGCTGGTCAGGGCTGGGAGTTGCCACCGATGATCAGAGTTAGTGCTTTTTGTGGTGATTGAATGCTGAATGTGCCAGATAGCCTCCTCGGGGCAGCCGATACCGTACCCACACCGCAGCGATCGCCCGCCTTGGGCGTATATATCACCATCCACGGCCATTTTTACCAGCCCCCGCGCGAAAATCCCTACCTAAATGCTATCGAGCAGCAGCCCAGTGCCCAGCCGTTTCACGATTGGAACGAGCGGATTTATTACGAGTGCTATCGCCCCAATGCCTTTGCCCGGATTTTGAACGATCGCGGCGAAGTCATTGATATTGTGAATAATTTTGAGTATCTCAGCTTTAATATTGGTCCAACGTTGTTTAGTTGGCTAGAGCGCTACGATCTTGAAGTCTATCAGCGCATTATCGAAGCGGATCGCCTCAGTTGCCAGCGGTTGAATGGCCACGGCAACGCGATCGCCCAAGTGTATAACCATATCATTTTGCCCCTTGCCAACTATCGCGATAAATTAACTCAAATTCGCTGGGGCAAGGCCGACTTTCGGCGGCGGTTTGGGCGCGACCCCGAAGGCATGTGGCTAGCGGAAACCGCCATCGACTACGAGACGGTTGCCGCCCTGATTCAGGAAGGCATTCGCTTTACAATTTTGGCACCCTCCCAAGCCCAGCGTTGCCGCCCCATCATGGCAGAGGGAGAGGCCGACTGGCAAGAAGTGAGCGGTAGCCAAATTGATCCCACCCGACCCTATCGCTGTTATTTACCCGGGCGCACTGGCGACTACTTAGATATTTTCTTTTATGATGGCCCAATTTCGCGGGATCTGGGGTTTAGCGACCTCCTCACTAGCTCCCAATTTTTAGCTGGCCGCCTAGGGCAAGCGGTACGGGGTGACCATCGCCCCAGCCAAATTATTGGGGTGGCCACCGATGGCGAAACCTTTGGCCACCATAAATACGGTGGCGAAAAAGCGCTTGCCTATGCCTTCAAAGTAGAGTTTCCGCAGCGAGGGTGGACGGTCACCAACTTTGCCCATTATCTGAGCCTGTTTCCCCCCACTTGGGAAGTGGAACTCAAGCCAGTTACAGCGTGGAGTTGTGCCCATGGGGTCGATCGCTGGCAAGAGAACTGTGGCTGTGGCGGCGGTGGCGGCTGGCACCAACACTGGCGGCGCCCCCTCCGGGATAGTTTGAACTGGTTACGGGATGAACTGATAGAGATCTATGAGACCCTTGGTAGCGAACTTCTGCAAGATGTCTGGGCAGCCCGTGATGCCTATATTAATCTCATTCAGGATCGCTCTGCAGACTCCATCGCCGCCTTTTTCCAACACCACCAATGCCGCCCCTTGAGCAACGGCGAGCGCATTGATGCGTTGCGCCTACTAGAGATGCAACACCATGCCCTACTGATGTTTACTAGTTGTGGCTGGTTTTTTGATGAACTCTCTCGCCCAGAAGGGGTGCAAATTCTGCGGTATGCGGCACGCGCCATGGAGTTGGCTGGGGATGTGGCGGGGGTGCATCTAGAGACAGAGTTTATCCGCCAGTTAGCCGCAGCCCCCAGTAATGTGCCCCAGTTTGGGGATGGTGCCACAGTCTATCACCAGCTCGTCAAAACCGCTCAGATTAGTCTGCATCAGGTGGCGGCGCATTATGCGATGAGTTCTCTGTTTAGTACCTATGCGCGCCAACACCACCTCTACTGCTACCACATTGAGCAGGCCGACTATCACCTCCAGCGCATGGGCAGCTTAACCTTAGCCATTGGTCATATTCAGCTCACCTCCACCATTACCACCGAAAGCCAGCCCTTAGTGTTTGCTGTGCTGCACCTCGGCGGCTGGGATTTTCACTGTGCCATTCAACCCTTTCAAGGGCGACGAGCCTACACTCAACTGAAGACAGAACTACTGCATGCCTTAAGCCAAGGGAGTGCGGCGCGGGTGGTGATGGCCATTACCGAAGCGTTTGGGGCGGTGGCCTATGGCCTTGACGATCTGTTTGCGGAGGAGCGCCATCGCTTGATGGGGGTACTGGCGCGGGAAACCCTGACCCGTTTAGATCAGCTCTATACCCAAGTTTATCGGGATAACTACGGCATTTTAATGGGGTTTCAGCGGGATGGACTGACCGTCCCCCAAGAGTTACAGGTGGCTGCTGCCGTTGCCTTAACCCATCGTGCCATTAGCCATCTGCACGCTTTAGAGCAAGATCTCAGTGACCCGAGTGCCTTGCCCATGGCAGAGATCCACAGCCATTTGGCGGAGCTAGGAGCGATCGCCCGCGAAGCACGGCTGTTGAACTGTACCCTCAGCCTTCGGGAACAGCAGCGATTACTAGAGCAGCAGATCTGTGCCTGCCTGCGGCACTTAGCCCATCACCTCGAGAGTGAAACCCTCAGTCAACTGAGCCCTCTGCTGCAAGACTTAGTGACCGTTGGCGGCGTGCTGGGTTTTACCCTAAACCTTGATCCAGCCCAAGAGCAGTTCTATGAATTACTCCCCCACCTCCACAGCAACCCCCATTTAACGGAGGCAGATCTGCGATCGCTGCGTGCCTTGGCAACACGGCTCAAAGTTGATCCGCAACTCCTTGCCCCTCCTGCTTAGCGACAGGGGCGAGGCAGACCGTAGCAGGGGTAGGGATAGGGATACGGGTAAGGATAGACCAGCGGCTGGGCAAAGCCTGAGGGGACGTAAACCCGCGGGAAAAAGGTGCGCTGCTGATAGATCACAGATTGGTTAGAATCGGGCAACGGCGCAATAATGTAGGGCTGTGGGCTACCGGGCGGGTGATAAATAATGGGTGCCGTTGGGGCTGGGTTGGGCTGGCCAAAGGAGCCTAACCCCGGAAAGAACACATCCACTCCGGGTTGATTGGGAAACAGCGGCCACGCGGCACGACTAGCAGGGGCGATCGCCACAATAGCAGCAAGGCTAGCCACGGCAAGGAAAAGGGAGCGAATCATAGACACCTCTAAAGCTTGAGGAGTGAGAGAGCTTAAGCTGGGCGACGACCACCCCCCTAAGAAAGTTCCCGCAGTACTCGACCCAATATGTCGATCATTTGATCAATGTGGGTGCGCTCTAGGATTAAGGGAGGGGAGAGGGCAATGATATCCCCCGTCACGCGGATCAGTAAGCCTGCGTCAAAGCAGCGGCATAGGGCATCATACCCGCGCACCCCCACTTGACCATCTCGTGGCGCCAGTTCAATTCCCGCCACTAAGCCTAAGTTGCGAATATCAATGACATGGGGCAGCCCGCGTAAGCGATGCACCGCCTCTTGCCAGTAGGGAGCCAAAGCCGCCGCACGCGCAAAGAGGTTCTCCTGCTCGTACAGAGTCAGGGTAGCCAACGCCGCCGCGCAGGCCAGTGGATGACCAGAGTAGGTATAGCCGTGGAAAAATTCAATTTGGCCGGGTGCTCCCTGCATAAACGTGTTGTAGATGTCATCGCGCACCAGCACCGCTCCCATGGGCACAGCACCATTGGTTAATCCCTTGGCCACGGTGATTAAATCTGGGGTGACTCCAAAATACTGGCTGGCAAAAGGGGTACCTAGGCGACCAAATCCGGTAATCACTTCGTCAAAAATCAGTAAAATCCCGTGGCGATCGCAGATGGTACGCAGACGTTCCAAGTACCCCTGAGGTGGAATCAAGACCCCCGTTGAACCCGCCACCGGCTCTACGATGACAGCCGCAATAGTCGAAGCATCGTGCAGCATTACCAGCCGCTCGAGTTCATCGGCAAGGTGCGCCCCCCATGCCGGTTGACCTCGACTAAAGGCGTTGTGCGCTAGGTTGTGGGTGTGGGGCAGATGATCCACCCCTGGCAAGAGCGAGCCAAAAAACTTGCGATTTGGAGCAATCCCCCCCACCGAAATACCGCCAAACCCCACGCCATGGTAGCCCCGCTCCCGACCAATCAGCCGCTGACGGCTGCCTTCTCCCCGCAGTCGATGGTAAGCTAGGGCAATTTTGAGGGCAGTGTCCACCGCTTCAGAGCCGGAGTTGGCAAAAAAAACATGGTTGAGCGGCTCGGGGGTGATGGCCTTGAGGCGTTCTGCCACCTGAAACGGTCCTGGGTGACCCATTTGAAAGGTTGGTGCAAAATCAAGGGTGGCTGCTTGCTGGGCGATCGCCGTGGCAATCTCTTGGCGACAGTGCCCCGCATTCACACACCACAGCCCCGCCGTTCCATCCAAAATTTGCCGCTGGTCAATACTGGTGTAGTACATCCCCGCTGCCGCAATCAGCAGCCGTGGTGCTTGCTTAAACTGCCGATTGGCGGTAAAGGGCATCCAGAAGGCATCGAGGGAGAGATCCGGCAACGTCGGCAGTCTCTCAAGGGGAATGGTCATAGTGGGGTTGTGTCAGTGGGGTTCAGGCCAATAATATCGCGATAGGCGGCCACAATGACGCAGGTACTTAGGGGGGCGCTCACCAGTAGCCCCACACAGCACAGGCACAGCCCCAACACATTGATGAGAACAATAGTGAGGTTGAGCAGAAAAAAGCCAAACCAATCGCGAGCGATGAGGCGACGGCTGGTTTCAAGGGCAGGCCAAAAATCAAATTTGTGCTCGACCACAAGGGGAATGGCTAGGGTATAGCACACCCCTAAATACAGCCCCGGCAGCAGAATAATTAGACCCATGAGCGCGATAACAGGCGGCCAACCATCGGGGATAGGTGGCAGTTGTTCAAGGAGGCGCAGCAACTGCTCAATATCCGCATCTGGTTCTGGAGCTTGGGCATTGGCCTGTTCCAGGATGCGTTGAACAAAGGGCAGGGAGGCAGCAATAAAGAACAATGAGGCGGTCACGACAAAAATATTGATAATCAACCCCATCACCACGTTGGTCAGGAAAATGGGCAGAAAATTGTTGTTCCTAAAGGCATCAAAGAAGTTGCTAAACTCTGGGCGTTGGCCATGGGCAATCTTAAAGCCAACAAAGTAGTACCCAGCCAATAACAACCCAGAAATAATTCCGTTGACAATGGGACCTACCCCAGGTACATTACTGAGGGCACCACTAATGAGAGCCGACAGCAGCAGAAAGCCAATGTAGCCCCCTGCATTGGCGGTAAAAAWTTGCCAGCCATCGCCAATATACTGACTAATGCGCACCCGATAGCGCCGGTTGGCGATCGCCTCTGGTGTATGCTCTGATTCACTAAACATCCCCATCTCCCCACAATGGTTTTCCTCCAGCCTAGCGATCGCCGTGGAGCCGTTCAATGGCCGAGGTGTCACTTATACCGATGGCCAAAGGAGCAGGTTTCAGCGATGGGTTTCGTCTAAGAGGGCGTTGCGCAAGTCCATACCATCCATTTCCGCTTTGTAGAGGTTCGCGCCCTTAAAATTTGCGCGGCGAGCATTCGCCTTGTTCATTTTGGCGGCAATGAGAATGGCGTGCTCAAAATTCGCCTCAATTAAACTGGCACTCTCAAGAATGGCTTCTTGCAAAATAGCGCCCTTGAGATCTGTAAGGTGCAAATTGGCCTGAAACAAATTTGCCCGCGTGAGGTTGGCGTAGGCAAGGGTTGCTTCGACTAAATTCACCCGCCGCAGCAATGCCCCCACGAGGTTGGCTTGCCGCAAATCCGCCATAGCAATATTCGATTTATACAGGTCAGCCCCCGCGAGAGTGGCACGCTGTAAACAAGCCCCTTGTAAATCCGCCTCAATCAGATCGCTCATGTAGAGGTTGGCACCAACTAAGTAAGCATCTTTGAGAAGGGCGTTCCGTAAATCTGCACCGGCCAAATTCACTTGCTCAAGATTGGCATTGGTGAGGTTGTAAAGCTCTAGATTCGCACCCGTTAAGTCTGCGTTCCCCAGATCTGGGTGGAGATTGCTATTTTTTTCACGCCATTGATTCCACGTCGTCACACCCTGCTGTAGGAGTGCCAAGTGTTCGGGGTTAGCCACGGCAGTGTGTCCTTAAGCAGTAGTGGAGCTGTTTTGATAACCGTAGAAATCAATGCGGTAATCAACGATTTTGACGCCAGTCTGGGCTTCGATGGCGCTGATCAGTTCGGTGGGCAGCTCAACATGAACATCCAGAATTTTTTGCGTATCTAGGCAGTTAACATGGCTGTGACTGTCGCTAATATTGCCGTAGAGGCGACCATCGGCGCGCTCAACACACTCAATAATGCCGTGCTCTGAGAGTGCCTCTAGGTTTTGATACACGGAGGTGTGACCAATGTCTTTGCCTGCTTGGTTGAGGCGATCGTAGATTTGCCGCGCCGAAAGATGGTCTTGCACCTCCCAGAGGAGATCCAGAATGGCTCGCCGCTGCCGACTTAAGCGCAACCCCAACCGCTGACAGCGATCAATGGCATCTTCAAGAGAGCGGATTGGCGGTAGGGCACTGGCATCGGAAGTCATAAACACGGTGATGTCCTAAGGGAAATTGAGTCAATAGATGTTGCAGATAATGAACCCAACTCAACACAAATAATCAATTTTTGGCATTGGGTCTGTCTAACCTGTAGTCATTATGATAAACAATCCCGCTGGTATTATCAAATGGATTCATTGTCAATAGGTGCTGCTGGAGACTGCCACAGCAGATAAAACCCCAGAAAAGCAAACATCATCGCTGCGATCGCCTTGATAAGTTTGAACGGTACGACGCTTGCCAAGCTACTGCCAAGCAGAACGCCAAAAAAGGTCGTACAAACGAGGCCGCTGGCCACTCCAAGAAAAACTGCTGTTGTTGAGCGGGCGTTGGTGCCAAGGGTAATGACCACAAGCTGGCTTTTATCTCCTAATTCTGAAAGAAAGACCACCGTAAAACTGAGAGCAAAGGATTGCCAATCCATAGAACTGTCTTCCTCAACCAGAGGGATGAAGCATATCCCACAACAACCAAACAGCGATCGCCAGTAAGCTAGTGCCGGTTAAGGTTTGTAGCCGTTGCGGTGACAAGTAGCGGGCTATCCAGCGCCCAAATAAGACCCCAATGAGGCTGGTACTGACGAGAGCCAGCGCCGCCCCCAGAAAGACTAACCATGGCGAGAGCGATCGCGCTGCCATCACGAGTACGACAAGCTGAGTTTTATCGGCAAACTCTGCTAAGAAAACCGTTAAAAAGGCAACAGCAAATTCCCGCCATGGTAGGGGACGACTGGTCATGAGAACCCTTGAGAGTCTCTAGCTAGGCATCCGTGAGTTCGTCAGTGGAGGTGTTGCCATCAGTCGTTGTTTTGGCTTCAGTGCGGTTATCGGTATTCATCCGCCGTCCAAAGCGACCTGTGGAGCGTTTGCGAAATTTGCGGGCGTAGGCTTGGTTACGAAGGGCTTTCTCTTTTTTAGGATTGCGGCGTTTGGCCATGCTAACCTCAAGGATGGGGATACTGTCGGCAAGACACTTGCAATATAAAGACAGAAATTTTATCTTATCGGAATTGGTACAGTGAAACAAGAGTGAAACAAGTAAGTTTATGGTAACCCGTACCTATCGCTCCACCCCTCACTGGCAACAGTGGGTCTTGTGGGTGACGCCGTCGTTGCGACGATCACGGCGGCAACCACGCACTGCGCGGCAGCGGCGTACATTCCTGTATCCGTTGGTGGGGCTAGGGGGAGCACTGTTGCTGTGGCAAACGGATAGTCAGCTCCTGCTGGCTACCCTCAGTGGTGTGGGAACCGTGTGGCTGTTAGCGCGCTGGCAGCGGCTGCTCTACGAGTACGCTCAACACCTAAAAACGCAAGTAGCTCAGGCTGCCCAACACCCCCTAGGGGCTACGGTGGCTGCTGGGGCGATCGCCTGCTTGGGCACCTACACCCTCACCCATCTCTGGCAGGGTGCAACGGATCATTGGTTGGTCATTGCCCTTGTCCTACAAGGCGCCCTCTTACTAGCGTTACTCACGGTGTTGATCTGGGTGGCGGCTCAGCAGCAACAGCAGCAATTGCAGCGCTGGCTCCAAGAGCTGAGTCATGCAAATCCCTTACACCGTCTCATCGCCATTCGACAGTTGAGCCGCTTGGTGGATCGCGGCGATCGCCAGTGTGCTCAGGAAGCCCTCTACTTGCTCCTCAACCAAGAAACAGAGCCTCTCGTGCGGCGAGCCGCATTGTCCGTTTTAGACCAGCTTGATGACACCCCATAACCCCAACTGGCTAGAGCGGTGGTGTATTGCCCACCTCACTCGCGCCATTGCTCGGGTGATTGACGTCGTGCCACAGCGCCTAGATTACGAGGGCTTTGTTGCCATTAGCCAGCAGGTGAAGCAGGGGCGATCGCCCGCAGCGCAGCAGCAGGTCATTGCCGCTGTTTTTGCCCAAGTTATTCCCCCATGGATCAGTACCATTGTCCGCACCCTATTTCGGCCAACGCGCTGGGTGTGTGAAACCAATGCTTGGTTTGCCACCCGCCTCACGGGCTGGTTAGTCGGATCTAGCGATCGCTACTGGGTGGAGGTGCTCTCCCCCAAGCAAACTCCCCAACGGCAACTCAGCGGCGTGCGGATTCAAAAGTGTTACTACCTCGCACAAGCAGAGTGCGCGGCATTGTGCATCAATCTGTGCAAGCACCCCACCGAGGAGTTTTTTCGCAACCAGTTGGGTCTTCCCCTCACCATGACCCCCAACTTTAGCGATTACAGTTGTGAAATGGTCTTTGGCACCCCGCTGACCCCCATCCCACCCCCTGCCATTCCGCGCTGTTTTGAGCAGCCCCATCTTGACCCCTGCCCCCACGTTCTTGGTTCAACGTCGGGTGCGATCGCCAAAGAGGGCTAAATAATCTTGGCTTTCGGTGCCTAGCCAGCGATCCCAAAACGTAAAGTAAAGGCCATAGTTACAGTGAAATTGGCTGTGGTGCAAACTGTGGTGCGTCGCGCCAATGAACCACCGCCCCAGCCAGTGGGTAGCAAAGGAACGGGGATAGATCTCTAGATTCAAATGATTAATCACACTGGAAAGGGTCATCACGGTTAACTGCGCCACAATCGTGTAGGGATGCAGAGGCACCACCAAAATAACTGCCGGTAAAAACAGGGCTTGCAGCAGCGATTCCCACGGATGGAAGGCAAAGGCCGTCCACGGCGAAGCCACAATGCTGTGGTGATGTACCCGATGCACATGGCGATAAATACGGGGATGGTGCATCCAGCGGTGCAACCAATAGTAGTAGGTTTCGTGCAACAGTAAGACCACTAAGAGGCTAACGGGCACGTACAGGTAATCCCGCCAAGACTGGAGATCGACGTAGATAGCGGTCCAGCCCTGCTGCCAAATCACCGCCGTCACTGCCCCCGCCAGTGCAAAAATAGCCGAGGTGAGGAGCGACCAACCAAATTCCTGGCAAAATTGCCAGCGGCGATAGGGACGCAAATTGACGCGCCGCCTCCTGAGCGGGGTGTAACCTGCTAGGCCATAAAACAATGAAAAGAGACCGGCAATGAGGATAAGACGGCTGACAATCATTAAAAACATGACCCCAACCATGATCACAAAGAGGGTGGGGTCACTTAAGTTATAGGGAATCATGGTGGCAGGTGATGCAGCTCAGCGCCTAGAGCCAGCCCAGCCAGTGCAGAAAACCTTCGCCCGTCCAATATTCCCACGCCAGCAGTGCCACTAAGCCAATCATTGCGGCTCGACCGTTCATCCGCTCAGCAAAGGTATTAAACCCATACTTAGGGGTTTCTAGCTTTGGCGATCGACTAGGCTGTGTTTGCGATGCCATACCTACTCCTCGTCGTCGGTATTTTCTTCACCCTCTGGGAAGTAAAAGCCTTTGGCACGCTCAGTCAAAATTGATTTACCAATCGACAAGGCGCGTTGTGCCTGAAGAGCGGCTTGACGTTTCCAAACAGCGCGGCGCATACTGCGCTTAGATTTCGAGGTTTTTTTCTTGGGGCAGGCCATGATGGTGTCTCGCCGAGTTCAACTTTCGCAATCTCTAACTATACTGCAAATATTGATCCGCAGCAAGTTTAACTAATGGGGGTGCGGGGGGCTATAAGTCCCGCACTGTACTTGAAAGGTCAGCGTCGGGATACATGGATACCCCGTATGACATAATCAGTGTAGGTAGTACCCAAGGACGCTGGGGAACGGAAACCGCCTGTCAAGTCGGTCTGTTGGGGGTCTATGACCTAGATCAGTGGCGTGGAGCAGGAATACCTAACTGTGAGGTTGGGAAGCCCGCGCTGTACCTGCCCCCTTCCCCCATATACGGGGGGATTGAGGGGGTCAGCGTCAGGAGGATGTCACGGAGCGCTGGTATGGTGAATTCCCTGAACAGGTCTCTGCAACTATTTACCCTAGCGGCTAACGTCAATCTTTATGATGCCCCGACAGGCGATCGCCTCGCCACCCAAGGGGCGGCGGCACGCTTTCTGTGGGCACCGGCTCCGCAACCTGCACAACCCACCGCTCGGCTCTACGTTCAACTAGCGGAGGATGAGTACTGGGGCTGGCTTGACCCATCTGACTACCCGAAGTTACAGCCGGCAACCACCCCCTATCGGCCCATCCCCTGCGATCGCGCCGCCGTTGTCAGTGCCATTGAAGCCATTATTGAGTTTTGCGAAGCAGCCCGCCGGGTGCCCCACGAATACCTATGGGGCGGGACAGTGGCTCCTCACTACGATTGTTCGGGCTTAATCCAGGCCAGCTTTGCCAGCCAAGGGATTTGGCTCCCGCGGGATGCCTACCAGCAGGAGGCCTTTACCACCCCCATCGCCCCCAGAGGCGCAACCATTGACGAAGTCTTACCCAAATTGGAGCGGGGCGATCTGATCTTCTTTGGTGCTAAGGAGAAGGCCACTCACGTTGCCCTGTACCTAGGCGAGGGGTACTACCTCCATAGCTCCGGTAAAGAGTGTGGCCGCAACGGCATTGGTGTTGATACCTTGCTCCCCAGTGCTGATCCGGTGGGTACCGCCTATCGGCAACAGTTCCGTGGGGCGGGGCGGGTGGAGTCGAGCTACCTGCCCATGCCCAACTTCTGCGCCTTTTGATAGACTTTGCCTTCCGTGAGGAGGGACGGCGCAATCACAATTTCCACCTGCTGCATTTCCCGCAGGTCTTTCGCCCCCAAAGTACCCATACTCGTTTGCAGTGCCCCCAAGAAATTATGGGTACCATCATCAAGCTGGGCGGGACCGCGCAAAATTTGCTCTAGGGTGCCCGTTGTGCCCACATGAATACGGGTTCCCCGAGGTAGCACCGGACTTGGGGTGGCCATCCCCCAGTGATAGCCGCGACCGGGGGCTTCCTTAGCGCGGGCAAAGGGCGACCCCATCATCACGGCATCGGCACCACAGGCAATACACTTACAGACATCGCCCCCCGTCACTAAGCCACCATCGGCAATCACTGCCACATAGCGTTGGCTTTCTTGGAAGTAGGCATCTCGCGCGGCTGCACACTCAGCGATCGCCGTCACTTGCGGTACCCCTACCCCCAAAACTCCGCGGGAGGTACACGCGGCTCCTGGCCCAATACCCACCAGAATAGCGGCAGCACCGCAGCGCATGAGGCTGAGCGCCACCTCGTAGGTGACACAGTTACCCAGAATCACAGGCATAGGCATCCGCTGACAAAACGCCGCCAAATCTAGGGGTGCCACAGAGTCGGATGCCAGATGAAATGGTGACACTACCGTTGCCTGAACAAATAMAAGATCGGCMCCTGCCTCTGCCACTGTATCCCCAAAGCGACTGGCACCCGCAGGGGTTAAACTCACAGCAGCAATCCCCCCCTGCGACTTAATTTCGTGAATGCGCTGCCTAATGAGGTCTGGTTGAATGGGTTGAGCATAAAGTTGCTGCATCAGGGGGACAAATTCGTCCACACTGACACTGGTAATCTGCTCGAGAATTGGGGCTGGATCGGCATAGCGCGTTTGAACCCCCTCGAGGTTCAACACTCCCAACGCCCCCATCTGGCTGAGTTTGACCGCCATTGTGACATCCACAACCCCATCCATGGCACTGGCAATAATCGGAATCTCTCGCTCAAGGGTGCCCAGTCGCCAGCGAGTATCTGCGAGTTGGGGGTCTAGGGTACGACTGCCGGGAACCAACGCAATTTCATCAATACCGTAAGCGCGACGGGCGGTGCGGTGTCCCCCAAGTTGAATGGTCATGGTGTTCCTCGTAGGTGCATTAGGTGGATAAAACATAGTGGTGCAGCTATTGCCACAGCGCCTGTGACAATTTACAAAAATTTACAACTAATGTACCAGTAACCGCTACCCACTAGTTCACTGGTGGTTTGGGCGATCGCCGGATCGATTGAAACGATGCGGGGCGCGGTGGAGGCGCACCCAGCCGCTGCGGTCGTTGTGGGCGAGCACTGCCACCAGTCGCGGGACGGGGTTTGCGCTTCGGCTTCAGCTTGCGGGGGGGCAACACACCGACCACTGTGGCATGATTGACCACTAGGGTGGTGCCTTCCCGCTGCACTTGAAAATCCCAAAAATAGCCCGGTGATTTCATAGAGACCGTCCCTTTAAGTTTGATCTTAAAGGCTCTGACTTTATCGCCACGGCGGCGCGGTAGTTGCTGCACTTTCACAACCACAAAGTTTTTGTCTTGGGAATTAAAAATAACTTCACCGCGCACCGAAAAATAGCCATCACTAACACCGGGATCGCTATCGATCGCCTGCTCTTGCTGTAACCGTTCAGGTTCCCACACACCAACCACCTGCAGATGCAACCTAGCATCATGGTCCACCTCCCGGGTACGGGGATAGACCACCCACAGATGGGATTCGTTGAGATCAAGATATTTTTTAATCAGGTTCATCACCTGCCCCAACAGAACCGTCTCAATTTCAGCGCCGTCTTCCGTAATTAATACACCACGGTTAAATTCGGTTTCGCTAGCAGGGACATAGCGACCGCGTACAACGCCGATGGCGCGGTACTGCATGCGATCGCTGGGGGGGGGGATGGGTTGCGGGCGACGGAGAATATCTGCCCCAGATGTGTCAGCTGGTTCAGCCACACTCATCTCTGGCATCTCTGGCTTGGGGGGGGCTGGTTTTTTACTCCCTGAAGAGATACTGACAATTTCCGGGCGAGCTTTGGCTGGGGGTGTCAATTCTGGGTCTGTCGCGGTGGGCGGCGTGGCTTGGCTTTTGGGCGGACGGGGGCGCTTGGCCCGGGGTTCAGGAGTCATAGCGGTTCTCGCAAACGTTTCCGGTCATGAACAGTTCAGCCATATTCAGCAGGGAAATGGGACACGGCAGTGCAAAGGAGCGTACCCTCAATTATGCGATGCGACTTGGGAGCTAAGCAACATCATTGCGATTGCTGTCTTTAATGGGGGGCTTCGGCGTGAACGATCGCCCCAAAGTCACCAATCACAGCCGCACAGTTGCGCAATAGCCCCAGTAAGGCTAAACGATTGGCGCGCAGGTGATTCTCGTCTGCCATAACCAGCACGCTCTCATCACCATCAAAAAAGCGACTGACGATGGGGGTGAGGGTTTGTAGGGTGGTGACAATATCGCTATAGGTGCGAGTTTGCTGTGCTTGCTTCACGGTGGGCAGTGCCGCTTTCAAAGCCGCATAAAACTCTTTTTCAATAGGAGCTTCGAGAAACTTAGCCTTGACCGCTCGCAAGTCCAACCGCTGTGGGTCTAAGTCTCCCTGCCGCGCCAAGCGAGCAGCGCGATTCACCGTAGGATAGATGGTTTGCAACTGGCCAGAATCACGCAACTGCTGTAAAAACCGCGCGCGATCGCCCGCGTCAAGGACATCGGCAAGGGCGCGGTTCTGAAGATCGGGCACATCGTCAGGACTAATGGCATTCACCAGATCGTAGTCAATCCCCTGCTCGTCCTGCAGGAGGGTGCGCAACCGTTGACTAAAAAACTGGCTAAGTTGGGCGTAGAGATCGTTGGGGGAGAGTTTAGCCTGAAATTGCTGGCAGAATTGCTGGCTGCCCTCCTGCAACAGTTCCAGCAGATTAAGGCGTAACCGTCCGTGCCACAGGATGGTAATGATGGCGTTGGCGGCTCGCCGCAGGGCAAAGGGATCCGACGACCCCGTAGGGCATAATCCCAACCCAAATAACGCAATCAGGGTATCTAGGCGATCGGCCAGACCAACCACCTGACCAGTGAGGGTCTGAGGGAGTTTATCCCCCGCAAAACGTGGTAAGTAATGCTCAAGGATGCCGGTGGCAACCGCTGGCGATTCCCCAGATACGGTGGCATAAACTTGCCCCATATACCCCTGTAGCTCCGGGAACTCCCCCACCATCTGGGTGACCAGATCGGCTTTGCACAGATAGGCGGTTCGCTCAATCGCGGCGCGATCGGCGGCTGAACAATTGAGCGCCTTGGCAATGGTGGTGGCAAGGGCAGTGATTCGCTCTCCTTTGGCGGCCATGGACCCTAGCTCATCCTGGAACGTGACCGCTGCCAGTTTGGCCACATAGCTCTCTAGGGGCTGGGCAGTATCGGCGTTATAGAAAAATTCTGCATCCGCAAGCCGAGCGCGGATCACCCGCTCATTGCCTGCGCGAATGAGGGGGGTGGCGGTGGGAGCGCCATTACTAATGGTGATAAAGGCAGGTAGCAGGGCTTGGCGTTGGTTATCGGTATAAACCGGAAAATACCGCTGGTGCGAGATCAACACCGTGGTGATCACCTCTAGGGGTAGCCCTAGAAATCGTGGCTCAAAGGCGCCTAGAACAGCTGTTGGCCACTCTACCAAGTGGGTGACCTCCTCCATCAGGGGAACCTCCAGATCTACCCAGCCCCCTACCTCCTTGGCTAGCTCATGAATTTGCTTGCGGATTGTTGCTTCACGGGCGCGGGGATCCACGAGCACCCCTGCGGTTTCTAGCGCTCTAGCGTAGTCCCTCCCATGGGACAGGGCAATCGTCTCTGAGGCTAGGACGCGATGGCCTTGGGTGTGGCGATCGCTGACAATGCAAACTGAATGGCTGTGCAACGTCAAGGGCAGCACCTGATCATCCCAGAGCAGCACTAACCAACGAATCGGGCGCGCAAATCGTAGGTCCCCATCTCCCCAGCGCATAAAACGAGGCCCGTCAAGGGTCTCTAGCCACTGCCGACTCAGGTGGCTCAACAGATCAGGCGTGGGTTGACCAGGGCGGACTTGCCGCAGATAGACCACGTCTCCCTTGGGGGTGGCTCGCACCTCAATCTCCTTCAGGTCTCCTTGGCGAGAGCGCAAGAAGCCGAGCAACGCAGGCGTGGGTTCGCCATCGCGAAAGGCAGCACTGGCAGCTGGCCCTTTGATCTCGAGGGACTGATCTGGCTGCTGGGCTGGTAGATCCTCAATGAGCACGGCTAGGCGACGAGGGGTGGCTAACACCTGAACCGTGCCACTGAGACCATGCTCCTGCAACGTTGCCGGAACGATCGCTTGCCACTGGGCGATCGCGCTCGCAACAAACCGAGCCGGTAAATCTTCCGTTCCCACCTCTAAAAGGAACGTATGCTGAGCAGACTTTGGCATGAACCTTGAATACGAGATGGATGAGCTTAGCGATTTGCGCGAGCATGAACGGCTTGCGCTTCGTCGGGATGAATTCCCAAGCGAGTGAGGTTAATGCGTCCTTTGTTATCAACTTCGCGAATTTTGACGACGATTTCATCGCCAACATTCACTTCATCCTCGACCTTGCCAACCCGATACTCGGCCAATTGGGAAATGTGGATCATGCCCTCTTTTCCGGGTAGAAACTCAACAAATGCGCCAATGGGGATAATCCGCGTCACTTTACCCAAATAGACATCCCCCGCATTGAGTTTACGGGTTAAGGCTTCAATGGCACTGCGAGCCTGCTTGGCATTTGCAGCATTGGGCGCACTAATGGTCACGATTCCGTCTTCGGCAATATCAATCTTGACTCCAAACTGCTCGGAAATGCCGCGCACTGTTTTCCCCCCAGGACCAATGACTAGGCCAATGGTATCGGCGGGGATCTGCAACGTCAGCAACCGTGGTACACTATCGCGCAATTCTAAGCGGTGGGTGCCAATAACCGCCAACATTTTTTCAAGAATATGCAGTCGGGCGGGTCGTGCCTGCTCAATCGCCTGCTTGATCACCGCCACGGGTAGGCCGGTAATTTTCATGTCCATTTGCAGGGCGGTGATGCCACTATCTGTCCCCGCAACTTTGAAGTCCATATCTCCAAGGAAATCCTCAATACCCTGAATATCGGTGAGGATGCGAATTTCATCGCCTTCTTTAATCAGCCCCATCGCTGCGCCACTCACCGGTTTGCTAATGGGCACGCCGGTATCCATCAGCGAGAGGGTGGAGCCGCAGACTGATGCCATGGAGGTGGAGCCATCGGAGGACAATACTTCCGACACAACACGGATGACGTAGGGAAACTGATCTTTAGGCGGTAGCACCGGCTCAAGGGCACGCTCTGCAAGGGCACCATGGCCAATCTCCCGTCGTCCGGGAGAGCGCAACGGCCTGACTTCCCCCACAGAATAGGGGGGAAAGTTGTAGTGGTGGAGGTAGCGCTTCGTGTCTTCGGGGTGGAGATCGTCGAGCGCTTGGGCATCTGCCGGGGAGCCAAGGGTGGTCACCGACAAGACTTGGGTTAGGCCACGGTTAAACAGGGCACTGCCATGGACGCGATCTGGCAGCACACCAACTTCGCACCAAATGGGTCGTACTTCGTCTAAACGGCGACCATCCACCCGCACGCCCTCGGTAATAATTTGCTGGCGCATCAGTTTCTTGGTGACGGCCTTAAAGAGGGTGGCTAGGGCTTTGGGGTTGGCGGCGGCGGCAACGGCCACTGGATCCTCTGGGGGCAGATTGGCAATCTCTTGGGCGATCGCCCCTTGCACCTCATCTAGGGCAGCATCCCGAACATTTTTATCTTTCTCAAAGCGCTTGAGAATCGCCGTCACAGGAGCAGTGGCGCGTTCGTAGATAAAGTTTTCTAGGGTGGGGTCAACCACTGGCGGCGGTGCTTGGATAATCTCTAGCCCTAGCTCCGTCAGCAGATCCCGCTGGGCTTGAATGAGGTCTTGGATGACTTCATAGCCAAAATCAATGGCCTCGACCATATCGGCTTCAGGGAGTTGGTTGGCGCCGGCTTCGACCATCACGACMCCGTCAGGCGTMCCTGCCACAACTAAATCAAGGCCGCCGCGTTCAATTTCTTGGTAGGTGGGGTTAATAATAAATTCATCCCCGACCAGTCCCACCCGAACCGCCGCCATCGGGCCATGAAAGGGAATTTGCGCCAGCAACACGGCGATGGAGGCACCGGTGACTGCCAACACATCAGGGGGCACATTTTCATCGAGGGACACCGTAGTCGCAACCACTTGCAAATCATCCCGTAACCACTGGGGAAAGAGGGGTCGCAAGGGACGGTCGATGAGGCGACCAATGAGAATTGCTTTTTCGGGGGGGCGACCTTCACGCCGTAAAAAACCGCCAGGAATGCGACCAGCGGCATAAAGACGCTCTTCGTAGTCCACGACAAGGGGGAGAAAATCGATACCTTCGCGGGCACCGGCCCGATTGGCTGTCACGAGAACTGCTGTTTCACCGGAGCTGATGAGAATTGAACCCGCTGCCTGGGGTGCAAACTTTTGCAGTACAACCTTAATATCCCTGCCATCTAGGGGGATAATCTTTTCCAGACCATTCATTTGTGCTCTATTCTGTCCTTCTATTTCTTCTTCTTTACTAGGATAGCTGCTTCTGCTCCTAATCCGCTGGCTCAATGCTCGAGGATCAAGCGGCTGCCGCAAAGAGCAGCAAGGCTGGGGGTGGCAGTCCAATTCTGGGTCAGCAGTATTTGCAGCAACTGCGCCGATCGCTGGCTGGCGGCTTCTGGGCTGAGACCCAAGTAAAAACTAGCAGTGTGATGGCTATCGGTATGTACGGTTTGCAATAAGTCATCGGCATAGTGCAATGCTTTTTGGAACTGGGTTTGCAGATTTGTCCACACATCCAAATTGCGGAGGTTGCTCAGGGTTTCAGCGACAACATCTTGGCGGTGTTGCAGAAAAATGGTGCGCGCTTGCAGTTCAACAGGTAAATCGGCAAAGAGAATCACTGGGCCGTAGCCAATGATATGGATGGTCTCCATCCATTTGGTTTGGGGCAGGAGTAACTCCCGCACAATGTGACAGGCTAAGGCTGTAATGATCAGCCCTTGACTGTGAGCCACTAGGTATAATTCAGCACCGGCTTGTAGCCCTTTGACAATTTCATAGGCGAGGCGCAGGGTGGGACGGGGTGCCCCTGCCGGGAATACGCCGTAGAGGTATTGGGCAAAATCACTCCAGCCAAGGCGCTGTAAAAAGGGTAACGCTAAAAGGCTGCTGATGGCGGCGGGGGTCTCAGGGGTCAGGGGACGGTGTTGCACCTCCTTGGGCTGGGCGATCGCCAACATATCTGCATCATCACCCAGTTCTTTGGTGATGAGTTGTTCAAGGAGTTTGGCATAGGCACGCCGGCGATCGCCGGTACGGTCGTTGTTTTCTACTGTTGGCCAAAAATGGTAGAGTTCTGCTTTGCCCAGTAAACTTTCCAACAGGTCGGCTTGGAGACCGTGGGTTTGGTTATGGATGCCGCGAATCTCAAGGGGATGGGCAGCCGTTAACTCAGCAAGGCGATTGAGATCCCGCTGTTGCTTGGCGCGATCGCTACTCACGCCATTCACATGCAGTAAGCGGCGGCGGGCAGCGAATGGAGGCAGAGGATTGGGAACAAGAATAGTGCCGTCAAGGAGAGGTTCCATTGAACACGAATACTGCTGATTGGTTATGTTACTTGTCTAGATTTTGGGTCAAGGTTTTGTCAAAAATGAGACGAATGAGATAACTATCATCGGTTCTGAAGAGTCAGGCGTAATTGCTCTAGCCCCCATCCATAGAGCGATCGCGTCACGAGGAGATTAGGTCGAGGGTCAGCAATCTCCTCTAGCAATTGTAGCAGCCCCCCATGGATGTGCTCAGGCGTATCCCCCGACGTTGCCGCGATGTCTTGGAGTTGACTGCGGCTCATAGGAGCGCTGCGATGGACAACGCTATTGCGGTACTGATTAATCATCTCAAGCCGTTTAACCAACGGATCTTCCGCCGATCGCCCGTGGCAGGTGACCCATCCGCGCCATAGAGACCCCAAACTTGGTTCTCCTTGCCAAGCGATTGTTGGCGGTGGCTCCAAATMCCCCTGTTCCCGCCAATTCTCGGTGTCGTACCGCAAAAAGAGAAGCCGCTCAAGCATTTGGGCAAACTGCATGAAGGCAAAAGTGTAGTTTGTTTGCCGCAGGCTGAGTTCAATCAGTAATTCCGACTCCCAAATTTTCAGGAACTTACTCTCTCGGGTTTCTGCCTTGGCGGGACAGCGTTGGCTAATAGCCTGCTGCCACTGCTGACGTTGCGCTTTAGTGGTTACTTGTTTGGTGGCTCGTTGATCCAGCCAATGCTGCCCTTGCAATTGTTTGAGCATCTCCTTGATTTGCCAATTCGTGGCCATGGCTAAGCGATTAGCCAGTTGGTACAGGGCTTCGTGGCGATCGCGATGAGGTTCTAAAAGGACGCTGGCAGTCATAAAGTGCCCCCGCTGCCATGCCATTTCAATCCGTTGCTGCTCTAAAGGCCAAAATGCTTCCCCTAAGTGAATTATTTTCAAGGTGGTGGCAAAGCGGGCAGATTGGCTGTCAGCCGCAAAAAAGGGGGTGGGTTCTACGGGAATGAGGTGACTAATACTAATGGAGAACTGCCGCATTGCAATCACTGCTATCATTTCCACAGCACTGGCCAGTTGCGGCGCAGATCCCTTGAGCTGTAGGTAAAGGGATCCGCCTTCTGGGCAGATCTTAAGGTACTGTTGCAGCTGTTGCGCAATCCAGGCACGCACAGTTTCCGTCTCGCTAAGGGGCTGATGACACACCCACACCCTAACGGTAATATGAGGAAATCGTTGCCGAATCGCACCGGCCATCAGTTCCGCCAGCCAGCAGGTATCATCACGGTAAAACTGCCAAGCAACTGTCTGCGGCTGGTCCGTGGCCACAAGGATCACGTCGGCAGGTTCACAAGAGTCACTGAAACACTCCTCTAAAACCACCTGATCCAGCAATAACACTACGGCAGAAAAGTCTTGCTGGGCAAGGCAGTGGCGATAGGCCAGTTCCCCAAGGTGGCGGACACCATGCTGGGATTTTGGTTCGGCGGCATCCTCTTGACCACGCTTTTGACCAAACTCTCTGTAGAGATCATCAACGTGGGGAGGGTCACTGCCGCCATCCGCACCAAAACTGCGGACAATGCCATCCCGACTGCGCCAGCCCACCTGACGCTTGCCAATCGTGATAATCCCAATCTTCAAATCAAATCCTCAATAGTCCTACACAGGTAATGATGCATTGTAAGCATGGATGAAATACCAGATCGCACCGATATGATTGTCTAGGGATTTTGAGAAGGATAAGGTTTGGCGGACTAATCGAGACACCCGTTGCCTCAGGGTGTTGTTCAATGGAGCTAGTCTTGACCACTATCCTTACCAACCGCTTGATGACGCTTCCTCGGCAACACATTGGGGTTGCTTGGTAGCCCCGTACTTTGGCTCTATCGTCCGAGTTATGCTTAATCAATAGCTAAATGCCAGCAAATTAAGCAACGTAACTGAAAATTGTCAAAGTTCCTGAACCCATAACCTGACCGCTTGATCAGCTTCAATTTATTGTTAATACCTTCAACAACACCACTATTTGTGTGATTATCAAAATAGGCGGTGACTTCACCAAACCACCGACAAATTGTTCTTACGCTCTCTTGAAAAGAATCCTGAGCTTGAGCTCACCAATCGAGCAATTGAAAGGTTCCATCTTTCCAATCTTTTGCTTGCTCAAAGATGGCTCTAAACGATTCCTTTTCCTGATGCATTCGAGCCAGACTTGGCACTACTTCTCGAATGTCTTCCAGTTTTGCTTTTTGCTTCTGAGTTAGATTTTCCTCCGGCTTGAGTAACGCATATTTACTTTGTTTGAGCGCGGCTGCAATCTGGGCTTTCTTGACTTCATTTACCGTCTTCGCTTTACAAATACTTTGTCGAGCCTTATCCAATTCCTGATTCACAATCTTCATAACATGAAATCGGTCGGCAACCACCGTAGCATTAGGTAGAAGTTTATGAACCAAACTTTTATAGTTTCCAGATAGGTCAATGCTCACCTCAATAATTTGATTGAGTACTGCTGCTCCCCATGCCTCAAGCACGTGCCTCACATCTTCCTGCTTGCGAGAAGGGGCAAGGGGAATTCGCCGCTCTAAATCGACCAAAACAACTATGTAATCTCCTTGTCCTTTACCTAAGGAAATCTCATCTATACCTAATCGTTTTACTGAACTCACATCGACGTTGAGTTTTTTTTACTGACATACTGTACCATTGACCATACTTCTTCATCAGTGAGACCATTTGAAATTGCAACATTATGAATGTTGCTGTGCAAAACCTGTTGCACGATTGACTGAGCAAATCGATCCGTTTGCTTGCGACGATTGCCGATGAAATCGAGCGTTTCACTGAATGGCTTACCACAAGTTCGACACTTAAACTGGCGACGATTGATCTTAAGAAATACGGTTCGTCCACTGATGCTTAAATCTCGCACTAGATACCAATGATTCTGGTGTAAATGACAACTTTTTTGTTGGCAACGTGGGCAAATCGCCTCGGTTGTCTTTGCTTCCACTATAAGAATCAATTCTCCCGCAACATCGGTATAATCTTCAACCTCAATTCCAGGTAGGTTTAGTAGATCAGTTAGAAGTAGCTGCATATCTCAGATTTCGTATAGCATGTTACATTAGCATACCAAGTCCGATAGACCCGGGCGGCAAAGGACTCAAACCCGAGAGTCATACGTCTATTCAGCAACGCCCAAGAATGGTATTAGAGCCTATTTATCTATTCATCTAATTGACGTTAATTTAATCTGCTGTGGGCGCCTCATCTAGCGCATCGATCACAACCCCATTAAAAAAGCGAGCCAGTTTTTGTGCTGATTCGTGTAACAGTTCACTCGCAGTTGGGTTAGGGGTGGCAGGGGGGCTAACGGTAGGCTGAAGTGCTGAGGGATGGCTGCTCTCTAAACGGGGAGATTGAGGTGGGGGTACCTCCGATACGGCAGTGGTGGTTGGCGGAGCAGCAACTTCCAGAATCACCTTCACTGGTTGATGGAGGACTTGCCTAAAAGCCGCTTCAATTTTGGCGTGATTCGTTTGAGTCATATTGAGCAGCGGCTGGCTGACAATGCCAATCCGCACCTCTTTTTCTGTAACGCGGCGGAGATGGCCGTGCTGTGAGAGGAGGGCACGGGTACTCACTGGGATCTGTTGCAGTGCGGTTTCCCACAGGTGATCATCCTTAGCCATCGGCGCTTGAGCGGGTTCTGGCGGGGATGGTTCTGGCACCGTTGGGACATCTGCCCGAGACACAGGCGTTGAGGGGGCGGATGGGGCAGGCAAGGGTGGCATTGTAGGGGCGATCGCCACCGCTGGCGCATCCGGCAGGGGGGCTAAGGAGAGCAGTCCTAAAATACTCACTTCCAGCCAGAGGCGGGGTTGATTGCTCTGTTTCACTTGCCCTTCGCAGGTGCGCAAATGCTGCTGTGCCTGCAAAATGTTGGCGGTGCTCCACTGCTGGGCAATTACAGTCAAGGCTTGCCATGTCTCTTCGGTCAATGCCACTAGATCATGGCGTTCCGGCACGGTTTTCGCTAACAATAAATCACGATACATTGCTGCTAAGTTCTGCAAAACCGTGAGTGGGTCTCGTCCACGCTCTAGCAGTTGGCGAGTGTGCTCCACAACGGCAACCGCATCTTGGCGGGCAATGACCTGCAAGAGTGCCAACAAATCCTGCTCAGGCACAGTTCCAGCAAGTTGCCACACGTGCTGTACCGTAATTTGCTCTGGGTACAAGCTCAGTTGATCCAGCATACTTTCCGCATCCCGCAGCCCCCCTTGGGATAACTGCGCAACAAGGGTGACCGCTTGCGGCGTAATATCAATATGTTCTTGAGCAGCGATGTAGTTGAGGTGTTGCACCATCTCAGCAAGGGGAATCCGCCGAAAGTCGAAGCGTTGACAGCGGGAAATAATGGTGGGCAGAACCCGCTGTGGGTCGGTGGTGGCTAAGACAAAGACCACGTGGGGCGGCGGTTCCTCAAGGGTTTTCAGCAGAGCATTAAACGCCGAACTGCTGAGCATATGGCACTCGTCAATGACATACACTTTGTAGCGGCACTGAACGGGGGCAAATTGGGCTTTTTCAATGAGTTCGCGGATATTATCCACACCCGTATGGCTGGCAGCATCGATTTCAATGACATCAAGGCTGTTGCTGCTGGCTACTTGGCGGCACACGTCACACTCACCGCAGGGAGTGGGGGTTGGTTTAGGATGGCGCAGGCAGTTAAGGGATTTCGCCAGAATACGGGCACTGGAAGTTTTACCCGTCCCCCGTGGCCCGCAAAACAGGTAGGCCGGGGCAATTCGTTCTTGGGTCAGGGCTTGGCTGAGGGTAGTGGCGATCGCCCCTTGCCCCACGAGATCAGCAAACCGTTGGGGACGATACTTGTGGTGTAGCGGCTCGTAACTCACACAGGCAACTATTTCAGCGTTAGATCGTCTTAAGAGTAAACCACGGTTGACATGGCCTCAGTACCATTGTCGGCGTTTTAGATGTTGCTTGCTGGAGTGAATGTGGGATGCGCTATTGGATATCATCAGTTTTGCTGAGTAGTGTGCTTTTCACCATGGGGGCGATCGCCCCGGGGTTGGCAGCGGAGACCCTAAACCTCGTCTTTGGTGCCCAAAGTCAACAGGGAATTCAAATTCCGGTGGCCGATCTACGTGCCTACGTTGAAACAGGGACAGCCAGCGGCAACCTCAAGCTCATGCTGTCGATGGCTACACCTGAACAGCAGGCAGAGTTTCGGCAGCTCTTAAGCTTACCGTTTCCGGTTACTGCCGAGCAACTCCAAACCCTTGCTAGCAACGATCAGGGCGAAGACCTCCTAAAAGCTGTAGCAGCAGCAACCCTGCGACCGGACAGTGAAGGCATTGCCGCCTTGAAAACAGCGATGATGAAAGGTCTTGAGGCAGAAGGCGGCCTAACGTTGCTAGCGTTTTTAGACGCCTATCCTGAGTCAACCATGACAATTGATATTATGCAGATGCAGGCCATTTTAGAGGCGAACAAACCCCTGATGGAGCAGTACTTGTCCCGTCAGCAACAACCAGCAAACTAGGGCTTCTTAGGCAACTGCCCCCGCTCGATGAGCATTTCCCATGCCCGTAGCACTGCGACTAGGTCAGATGCGAGGCGGTATTCGTTAGCTTCGGCAATCCGGACGGTTGCTGTTGGGGTGGAAATGATATTGCTGGCCACGGGCACCGTTGTACTGGGGGCAACAAAATCAATCCCGTCAAACCGTTGAAATCGGCGTTCCTCTAACAACGTTGTGAACTCAGTCACTAGCGCTGGCGAGATGGTGCGCAGGGTGCGGGTTAGGGTGTCTCCCCGTTGGGTAGGGGTTTCTTGAACAATGCGGCCATCCCTAAACAGGAGGGTGGTTTGGGGGGGACGATCTAAGGTGGTTTGGCGAATCACTCGAAAGATCGCTGACTCAGGTAAGGCTGGTGGTTGGTCGTCTGGGGCAAGCCGCTGGGGGCGCTGAATGAGGGTACCTATCATCTGGCTTCCTGCCGCATCCCACAGCAGCAGAGATCCACTTTGATTAGTGCGGTACACCCATTGCTGGGGATAGGGCGCATTGGGGTTGGTGAGGGTAATTTCCCACCCTGGGGTGAGGCGTTCGGGGCAGTTGGGGCGCAGACCCCCCAGCCCTAAACAGCCATCGGACCAGACTCGGGGCTGCACTTTCGCTACGGTAATTTGAGTGGGTTCTTCCCCAAACTGAGTAGCGGCGGCGGCGATCGCCCGCTGGACGAGTTCTGCTGGCGGCACGGAGGGTTGCGCCTGTAGGGGGCTCACCCCTGCCAGCAGTGCATAAGCCCCTAGCCAATAGCCCATGGCTCGTCTCCTGCCCATGTGGCCTCCTCACGATTGATCGAACAGATTGGTTGAGCAACTACACACCAGATGGCGATCGCCGTAGGCATTATCAATCCGCGCAACCGCAGGCCAAAATTTATACTCGCGGAGCCACGGGGCTGGGTAGGCGGCCACCTGTCGCGAGTAGGGATACGGCCACTCATCGCTACAGACCATCAAGGCGGGGKGAGGAGCCTGTTTGAGGGGGTTATGTTGGCGATCGCTTAAACCCGCTTCAATTTCAGCAATTTCGGCACGGATGGCAATCATCGCCTCACAGAAGCGGTCTAGCTCTGCTTTGGTTTCACTTTCTGTTGGTTCAATCATCAAGGTTCCGGGCACTGGCCACGAAACCGTCGGCGCATGGAAGCCGTAGTCCATTAAGCGCTTGGCAATATCTTCGACCTCAATACCGGCTGATTTTTTTAGAGGCCGCACATCCAGAATGCACTCGTGCGCCACTAGCCCCTGCGCCCCTTTGTACAACACCGGATAGTACGGCTCGAGCCGCTTGGCAATATAGTTGGCATTAAGAATGGCGATCGCCGTGGCGCGGGTCAGCCCCACCCCCCCCATCAGGGTAATGTACATCCACGAGATGGGCAGAATGCTGGCACTGCCCCACGGTGCTGCAGTGACCGGTCCTATTTCCGTCTCATGCGGATAGAGTTGAGTCGTGGGTAAAAAGGGCGCAAGGTGAGCGGCAACCCCGATCGGCCCCACGCCGGGACCGCCGCCACCATGGGGAATGCAAAAGGTTTTATGGAGATTCAGATGGCAAACATCGGCACCAAAATCTGCCGGTCGGCACAACCCCACTTGGGCATTCATATTGGCGCCATCCATATACACTTGACCCCCATGGCGATGGATGATCTCGCAAATGTGGCGAATCTCGGGTTCAAAGACCCCGTGGGTTGAGGGATAGGTAATCATCAGTGCTGCTAGCCGCTCTTGGTATTGCGCCGCTTTGAGAGCTAAGTCCGCCACATCAATATTGCCCTGGGCATCACAATTGACCGCCACCACCTGCATCCCCGCCATCACCGCACTGGCAGGATTGGTGCCATGGGCAGAGGTGGGAATCAGACACACATCCCGTTGGCACTCACCTCGGCTATGGTGGTACTGGCGAATCACCAGCAACCCCGCGTACTCCCCTTGAGACCCCGCATTCGGTTGCAGCGAAATAGCCGCAAAGCCAGTAATCTCCGCCAGCATCGCCGAGAGATCCGCAAACAGCCGCTGATACCCTTGGGCTTGCTCGGCAGGGGCAAAGGGGTGAAGCTGATTAAACTCTGGCCAGCTAATGGGTACCATTTCCACTGTGGCGTTCAGCTTCATGGTGCAGGAGCCAAGGGGAATCATGGAGGTTGTCAGGGAGAGATCCTTGGCTTGGAGGCGGTGGAGGTAGCGCAGCAGCCCATGCTCACTGTGGTACTGATGAAAAACAGGGTGCTGAAGATAGGGGGTTTGGCGCTCTAGATCCTTGGGCAAGGCCGATGGGGTAGGTGTGGTGGGCATAACGGCTGCAAAGAGCGCTAAGAGATCCGCCACATCGGTTGCGGTGGTTGTCTCATCTAGGGTAATGCCCACACTGTCATCCGCAAAATAGCGCAGGTTAATCTTTGCGGCTTTGGCGTGCTGTTGCAACTCGGCTACAGAACGGCTGCCTAGATCAATGCGCAGCGTATCAAAAAAGGCAGGGTGCCGCAGTCGATACCCTGCATCTTCCAGCCCTTGGGCTAAGTGCCGAGTCAACTGATGAATTCCCTCGGCAATCTGGCGTAAGCCCCTTGGCCCATGATAGACGGCGTACATACTGGCAACAATTGCCAACAGCACCTGCGCCGTACAGATGTTACTGGTGGCTTTTTCGCGGCGAATGTGTTGCTCGCGGGTTTGCAATGCCAACCGCAGGGCGCGTTGCCCCAAGGCGTCATGGGAGACCCCTACCAACCGGCCAGGTAACTGCCGCTTGAAGGCATCGCGGGTGGCAAAAAAGGCGGCGTGGGGTCCCCCGTAGCCCAAGGGCACCCCTAGGCGTTGAGAGCTACCTACGGCAATGTCAGCTCCCAGTTCCCCCGGTGGGGTTAACAGGGTCAGTGCCATTAGATCGGTGGCCATCGTCACCAGTAGGCCGTGGGCATGGGCCGCCGCAATCAGGGCACGGGGATCCCGAATCGCGCCATCGGTGGCTGGATACTGGAGCAGCAGGCCAAACGCTCCTTGCCAAGGCAGATCGCTCGCTGCGGGATCAATGGGCACAATCTCGATATTGAGGGGCTGAGCACGGGTTTCTAAGACGGCAAGGGTTTGGGGGTGACAGTCTTGCGCCACTAAGAAGCGGCGTGCCGCCTGCTGGCGGCAGACGTTAAAACTGAGGGTCATGGCCTCAGCCGCCGCAGTCGCTTCGTCTAAAAGGGAGGCGTTGGCAATCTCTAGGCCGGTTAGATCCGTAACAAGGGTTTGATAGTTGAGGAGGGCTTCTAGGCGACCTTGGGCAATTTCTGCTTGGTACGGGGTGTACTGGGTGTACCAGCCGGGGTTTTCAAGAATATTGCGCTGAATGACGGGCGGTGTGATGCAATTGGTATAGCCCATGCCGATGTAGCTGCGCCAAACTTGGTTAGCTTGGGCGATCGCCCGTAGTTTGGCCAGTGCCGCCGATTCACTCAACCCTTCCGGCAGGTCTAAGGGGCGCGCCAAACGAATATCTGCCGGAATCACGGCATCGATGAGTTCCCCAAGGGTGGTGTACCCGATCGTGCTGAGCATGGCGGGTAGATCCTCTGGCGTAATACCAATATGCCGAGCCACAAACTCAGCAGAGGTATCTAAAGGCGTTTGCAGGTGGGGTGGCGAACTTACCATACAAGCATCACAGCGTCTGTCAATTGTTCATATATCTTAATGGCTGACGGCCAAAACAGGTTTGCGGGCGTGGATAATTTGCAAGCTTCGCCCTAAGCGGTAGTCCTGCTGTGCGAGTTCAAACCCTTGCGCGTGCAGTACCTCTGCTAAGTCGGTGCGCAGGAGTTGCCATGCGGTTTCCGTTTCAAAGAGCCAGAAAAATAGCGCCAGCCCTGGCCAAAACAGCGGGATCTGGGGTCGGTGAAAGTCAATCAGGGCAAACCAGCCACCGGGCTTCAGTACCCGCCACACCTCCGCCACAATGGCGGTCAGTTGTTGGGGTTGCATTTCGTGCAAGGCCATACTGGTGTGCACCAGATCAAAGGTCGCGGCGGCAAAGGGCATGGCCTCCGCAAAGGCTTCAACGTAGGTGGCTTGGGGCACTCGCTGTCGTGCCCGGGCGATCGCGTTCGGGGAGGCATCCAGGCCAGTGACCTGATCAAAGGCAGCCGTTAAGGACTCAGTGACAATGCCATGGGCGCAGCACAAATCCAGCACCACCGCACTGCGGGGTAGCTCTAAGCCTTGCCAAGCCAAACGATGGAGGCGATCGCGCCCCCCCACAGCAACAGCGGCAATGCTACTAATGGTGTCGTAGAGCCACGGGAACTGATAGCTCCAAGTGCGGAGAATAGTTGCCATAGATACTCAGTTTAAGAATCCTCGAAACCCTTAGAAATGCGTGGCTTCCTAGCCAATCGGGATGACAGGATTTGAACCTGCGACCCCTTCGTCCCGAACGAAGTGCGCTACCAAGCTGCGCTACATCCCGATAACTTACTTAAGATACCATTGCAGGCGACGCTTCTGAAAGCCATCGCGATCGCCCTATGACTCATCCTCTCTTGGATATCCTAGTGCAGCAACAGCACTCCTGCCCGTTTCATACCCCCGGTCATCAGCGGGGTCGCGGCATGGCGGCTCCTTTACGGGCACTGTGGGGCACTGCCCTAGCGCAGGATTTAAGCGAGATCCCGGGTCTCGACAATTTAGCTGCACCCACCGGTGTGCTTGCCGACCTTCAAGCTGCCATTGCCGCAGCAGCAGGGAGCGATCGCGCATGGTGCTTAGTGAATGGTGCCACTGCCGGGGTCTTAGCTGCCCTGTTGGCAACCCTAGAGCCTAAGGATGTGGTGCTGGTGGGTCGCAATGTTCACCACTCTGTAATTTCTGGGTTGATCCTAACGGGTGCTCAGCCCGTATATTTGGGAGTAGCCGTGGACTCGCTGTGGGGCATTCCCGAACCTGTGTCGTTGGCAACGGTCGTTAATGCGGTAGCCGCCTATCCCACCGCAAAAGCCGTCGTCCTTGTCAGCCCAACCTACGAGGGTCTGTGTTCTCCGTTAGCGGCCATTGCCCAACACGTTCATGAGCGGGGACTGACCCTCATTGTCGATGAAGCCCACGGCAGTCATTTTGCCTTTCATCCGCGCTTTCCCAGCACGGCCTTGGCCGCCGGTGCTGATCTGGTGATCCAGTCGTGGCATAAAACCTTGGGCACCCTCACCCAAACCGCGGTGCTCCACCTGCAAGGCACGCGAGTTGCACCAGAACGCGTCAGCCATGCCGTGACCCTTGTCCAAACCACTAGCCCCAGTTATTGGCTCTTGAGTGCCTTAGAGGCGGCAGCCTGGCAAATGGTTCACCAAGGCTACGAGATCTACGATCGCCTGCTGCAATGGGTTGCAGCGTTTGAGAGTCCCTTACCCCGCCTAGAGCGGCTAGATATCCCCCAAGACCCACTGCGTTTAACCCTTGGCACATGGCCGTTGGGTCTTACGGGGGCTGATCTAGAGGCGCAACTGCAACCCGACATCATTGCCGAACTCCCCAGTGGGCGATCGCTCACCTTTTGCGTAGGCTTGGGAACCACAGCGCAGATGTTAAGAACCTTGGCGGAGCGCTTGCGAGCCATCCACCAGACCCATCAGCCGGTACAGCCACTACCGCCTATAGCAGTGCCGCCGTTGCCTGCGGTCTCTTCACCAGCCCTTTCACCGCGTACCACGTACTTTAGCCAGCGCCAAGTGGTGCCCCTAGCAGCCGCCATTGATCACATTAGCGCTGAAACCATTGCCCCCTACCCGCCCGGCATTCCCACCATCATCGCCGGGGAAGTCATTACCGCTGCTACCGTCGCTGAACTACAACAGGTACAGGCCATGGGGGGCACCATTATCGGCGCGACGGATCCGCAGTTGAATCAGATCACGATTGTAAACTTCCCCGCCCTAGAAGGGCGAGGCTTTCTGTAGCCCTCCGGCTATCTCGCAAGCCAGCCAGGAGCCTCCAGGCAGCGTTACGGACTGCCCCAAAAGCGCAATATTGATTGCGCCATTTAGGTCTGCATCACCAATCCATCCGCAATGCCCACACTTGAACTTTTTTTCAGTTCTCAACCCAATATGCAAGCAACAATGGCAGGTTTGACTGGTATAGGCATGGGGTACAGCAACCACCTCAACTCCTTCCTTGATACCCTTGTATTCCAAGAATTGTCGCAACTGATAGAACGCCCAACTGTTAGACCGTCTCCGCTCGGTCGTGTTTCTCGGTTGCTGGTTGATTCTATCGCGAATGCCGGTCAAATCCTCGATAGCAACAATGGCATGGAGGGAGAGACGTTTTCAGCGATGGCTCAATCATTCCATCAGTGCATCCATCATTCGTGAAGCAAAACATCTCCATGCCATTGTTGCTATCGAGGATTTGACAGGCATTCGCGATAGAATCAACCAGCAACCGAGAAACACGACCGAGCGGAGACGGTCGAACAGTTGGGCGTTCTATCAGTTGCGACAATTCTTGGAATACAAGGGTATCAAGGAAGGAGTTGAGGTGGTTGCTGTACCACCTGCCTATACCAGTCAAACCTGCCATTGTTGCTTGCATATTGGGCTGAGGACTGAAAAAAAGTTCAAGTGTGGGCATTGCGGATGGATTGGTGATGCAGACCTAAATGGAGCAATCAATATTGCGCTTTTGGGGCAGTCCGTAACGCTGCCTGGAGGCTCCTGGCTGGCTTGCGAGATAGCCGGAGGGCTACAGAAAGCCTCGCCCTTCTAGGGCGGGGAAGTTTACTCCTATCGCTTTCCTAGACGGAGAACGGTCTGCTGATTATCCTAGAGATTGAGATCAGCATTCGCCGAACGTTATCGCTCATGAGGAAATAATGGCTAAGGTGATAAAAACCGATGCGCAATGGCAGGCTCAGTTAACCCCTGAGCAGTTTTACGTAACCCGCAAAAAAGGGACTGAGCGCGCCTTTACGGGCTGCTATTGGAACAACAAACAACCCGGTCTTTACCGCTGCGTCTGTTGTGGCACCCCGCTATTTCGCTCTGATACCAAGTATGATTCTGGGAGTGGTTGGCCGAGCTTTTGGCAGCCTGTTGATCCCCAGTCAATTCGTCTGGAGCAGGATCTGTCCCATGGGATGGTGCGTACTGAAGTGTTGTGCAATACCTGTGATGCGCACCTTGGCCATGTGTTTGAGGATGGTCCGCCCCCTACAGGGTTGCGTTACTGCATTAATTCAGCCTCCCTAGAATTTGTTGCTGAATCAGCCGGTGCTTCTAGCTAGACCGTTCTTGGCTGCTGGAGTTCTCCACTGATGAGCAAGGGGCTGGAGCAACTGCAACGTCTAAACCGCATTTTAGTGCAACTGGCGCGGCGACAGCAGTTCCAAGAGGATAGCTTCGAGCAATTGCTCCAAGATGTCCTGAGTACCAGTGCCCGTAGCCTAAATGTGGAGCGGGTGAGCCTGTGGTTTTATACAGGCGATCGCCAAGAGATTGAGTGTGTCCAGTTATTTCAACACTCTGCCCACGTGTTTACAGCAGGCATGACGCTGGCGGCAGCGGACTATCCGCAGTATTTCACAGCACTGCAGCAGGAGCGCACCATTACTGCAGACGATGCAAGGAGTGATCCCCGTACACAGGAGTTTTGCACGGCGTACTTAGACCCTTTGGGCATTACCTCCCTCTTGGATGTGCCCATTTGGGTTGAAGGCAGAATGGTGGGTATTCTCTGCCATGAGCATATTGGTACTGCCCGCCAATGGACAGTGGCCGAAGAGCAGTTTGCTGCCTCCCTTGCTGATTTGGTGTCCCTTGCCATTGAAACCCGCGAGCGTCATCGCACCCTTGCGGCACTAGAGCAAAGCGAAGCCCGCCTCGCAAGTTTCTTTCAGGCCACCTCTGAGGCGGTGATTATCCACGAGCAGGGGCAAATTGTGGATCTCAACACGGCGGCGGAACAACTGTTTGGCTACACCAGTGCTGAGTTGGTGGGGCAGTCGGTCTTGGTGCTCACCCATCCCACGTCGCAGCAATTGATTTTAGATCGAATCCGCGCCCCCCGTGAGCAGCCCTTTGAAGCATTGGCTCGCACAAAAAGCGGTGAAACCCTGATTGTGGAAGTACAGGGCAAATGGATTACCTACCAAGGTCGCCGAGCGCGGGTGGTGGGGGTGCGCGATATTACCCAACGGAAACTGGCGGAGCAGAGTGTGCAAATGGCGGCACAACGCCAACATCTCCTTGCGGAAATTGCCCTGCGTATTCGCAAAACCCTCGACCTGCCAGATATTTTGCGGACAACGGTGCTCGAAGTCCGCAATTACCTCCAAAGCGATCGCGTCTTTATTGCCTGCCTCAACCTTGGCTCCGGCCAAATTCGCATTGTCGCTGCGGCCATGGCACCGGAGTGGGAGACTCATTTAGAATTACTGCTGCACAATGGTCACTACCGCACGTGGCTGTTGCACACCAGTCAATCGATTTCTTGCCAGCTCCTCCCCGAGGATGATCCCGCCCTAAGAGAGCTGCATCGTCAGCATCATATTCAGTCTTGTCTATTAATTCCAATTCAACACGATTATTTGGGCGATCGCGTGCTTTTGGGGGTGCATCAGTGCAGTGCACCCCGACAATGGCAACCCTACGAACAGCAGTTTCTAGAGCAATTGGCTACCCAAGTGGCGATCGCCCTGCAACAGGCAGAACTGTACCAACAGCTTGCGGCACTGAATGCCAATTTGGAATACCAAGTGGCGGAGCGCACAGAGCAGTTACAGCAAAAGATGCGGGAACTGGAGGAACTCAACCACCTCAAAGACGTGTTTTTGCACGCGGTGTCCCACGATTTGCGCACCCCCGTCATGGGAACGATGATGCTACTGAACCACCTGTTGCACTCCCAAACTGGCGATAGTGTGGTTGTGCCCCGCGCGACGATTGAGCGCATTCACCAGAGCCAACAACGGCAACTCAACCTTGTAGAAACCCTTTTACACATCCACCTAGACAACAACCAGTCACTGCCGCTGCAATGCACCCCGACCTCTGTGGCCACCCTGCTGGAGCAGGTGTTAATTGACTTAAAACCGTTATTGGAAAAAAATAATACCCAGCTTCAGCAGCAGGTCAGTGACACCCTACCGCCTGCCAAGGTGGATCCTGAGCAATTGCGCCGGGTCTATGAAAACCTGATTACCAATGCCCTCAAGCATAATCCTCCGGGACTGACCCTCAGCTTCGGGGCGATCGCCAAGGACGGGATGCTCTACTGCACCGTTGCAGATAATGGGGTCGGCATCCGGCCAGAACAGCGTCCCCATCTCTTTGACCTGTACTACCGGGGTGCTGCGGCTCACCACCGTACAGGCATTGGCCTAGGGCTTTACCTGTGTCGGCAAATTATCACTGCCCATGGCGGCGATATTGGCGTTGAGAGTATCCCGCCTCAAGGGGCATGCTTCTGGTTTAGCGTACCGCTGGCTGACGCGTCAGACTTTATATAAATTTTTTTATATAGACTTTAACTTATATAGACTTTGCCTCAGGTTATACGCAACGTCACCCTTGACAAAGTCATGCAAAAACGGGAAACTTTAGGCCAAATCAATGTTTTTCTACGGCTTTGATGTAAAATGTCCAGCTAGGGTCTCTCATTGTTTTAGTCCCCAATTTGCTTTGGACACTTGTGCATAATGTCGCAACCTCCTGCGCAAATTAGGATGTTGAAACACGAGATAGAATCTGGACATTAGTTTATTCTTTTGCTAATCCTTTTTGGCAAAAGAAGTCGGTTGTATTTTATCAACTCATAAATTTATTGGGAGCAATGGTGAGTCGTTATGTTGGGCAAACTACGTGACCTGATGGGTCTCACGCCAGACGGTGAAATCTATGACGAGGAATATCCTGACCCGTCGGTCGCTACAGGCACAAGTACACTGACGATGGAATCACCCACAGAGTCAGGGTCAATGTCGCGTCCAACATTGGGTCACCATCCTGAGCCATCGCCTTCTCCTAGGATGGAGACTGCCTCTACCGGGTCAAATGTTATTGGTATGCCGAATGCAGGACGATGGTGGGGCGCCGTGGCAGAGGTCATTGTCATGCAGCCCCGCAGCTTTAGCGAAATGCCAGAGGTGATCAAAGCCCTCAAAGAACGCAAATCAGTGGTGTTGAACTTGACCTTAATGGAAGCAGATCAAGCCCAGCGGTCAGTGGATTTTGTTGCCGGTGCCACATTTACGATTGATGGTCACCAAGAACGCATTGGTGAAAGTATCTTTCTGTTTACCCCCAACTGTGTCCAGGTGAGTACGCAGGTGGGAGGGGTGCGCCCAGCTACAGCACCGGTGGCCGCTTCCCCTTGGGATCTCCAGTCACAGCCCCGCAGTGCCTAGTTCCTACTCCCTCGGTATCCTTGGTTGTGGTCGCATGGCAGAAGCCATGCTATCGCGGCTACTTGCCAACGGCTATGGGGCAAATCAGGTCATTGTGTCGGCGCGATCGCCTGAGCGGCAAGCCTATCTCCATAGCACCTACGGCGTGACGGTGGCCAGTAATTCTGACGTTGCCGCCGCCCACACGGTTATCTTAGCTGTTAAGCCGCAGGTCTTTAGCGAGATTGAATCAGAGCTGGCAGATAGCTCTGTTGTGCAGCATCCCGGTACAGTCCTCTCGATCATGGCGGGGATTCCCAGTGCGCGGCTTCGTCGCCTGTTTCCCCAGCGGCTCGCGTTTCGAGCGATGCCAAACACCCCCGCCCAAGTGGGGGCCGGCGTCATTGCCCTTGCTACCGACAGTGCCGCCACCGAAGCAGAGGTGGTAGCTGTTAAAGAGCTGTTGAGTGTTCTTGGGGAGGTGGTGGTGCTCAGAGAAAACCAGATGGATGCGGTCACTGCCCTTTCGGGGTCTGGGCCTGCGTTCATTGCCCTCATTGTTGAAGCACTCTGTGATGCTGGCGTGGCGGTTGGCCTGTCGCGATCGCTGACACAAACGCTAGTTTATGGCACAATAGCAGGCACAGTGAAATTACTCGACGAGCGCGAGATCCATCCGGCGCAACTCAAAGACGCAGTGACCAGCCCAGCGGGTACCACCATTGCGGGGATTGAGGTGCTAGAAACGGCTGGCGTGCGCGGAACCCTAATCCAAACCGTAAAAGCAGCCTATCAGCGTGCCCAAGCCCTCAACTGACTTGCCTATGACCAACCCCCACGCGAGCCCTGACGCTGATCCCCCACCCATCGAGGGTCTGGATGTCAAGGTGGTATTTATTTACTATTTCGCTTGGGTCACAGCCATTACTGCTTTTACCACGAGCCAAGTTTTTCACTGGAGCCTATTGTCGCCCTTTCCCTACCGTTGGGGCTTGGCAGTGGGGAGTGTTGCTGGCGTGGTGGCGGCCTACTGGAACCATACAACGATGCTGGCGTTACCCCTTGCAAACCCACGACAGCTACCGCGGCAGTTACAGGTATGGCTGACGGAGCATGGCTATGCCCTTGCAGACGCCAATGAGAATATGCAAATCTATCGCCCTCGGTTTTGGCACACGTGGCTCCACGGCACGATTGTTGTAGAATCCCTGAGCGATCGCCTGCGGCTCTATAGTCGCTCTGGCACTATCAAGCAGTTACGGCAGGATTTAGCCAAGGTTCTAGAGGAAGACCAACAGTGATGGATTTTGGGCGCGTTATTACGGCAATGATTACACCATTCCGTGCCGATGGCGCGATCGCCTACGATGTTGCTGCAGCGCTTGCTGAGCACCTTGTGGCGAACGGCTCTGATAGTCTTGTTGTGTGTGGTACAACGGGGGAGTCGCCAACCCTGACATGGGAGGAAGAGTTTCAACTCTTTCAAACCGTCCAGCAAGCAGTTGCAGGCAAGGCCAAGGTCATTGCGGGAACTGGCTCTAACTCGACTCGCGAGGCCATTCACGCCACCACAAAAGCCGCAGAGTTAGGCTTAGATGGTGCTCTACTCGTCGTTCCCTACTACAATAAGCCGCCCCAAGAGGGGCTGGATGCCCATTTCCGGGCGATCGCCACCGCCGTGCCCGAATTTCCCCTCATGCTCTATAACATTCCTGGACGAACAGGGCAAAACCTGCTACCAGAAACGGTGGTGCGCCTAGCGGAACTGCCCAACATTGTGGCCATCAAAGAAGCCAGCGGCAACCTAGATCAAGCCAGCGCCCTACGGTCACAATTACCCGACACCTTTCGCATTTACTCCGGTGATGATTCCCTCACCTTGCCCTTACTTGCCGTTGGTGGTTATGGTGTAGTCAGTGTGGCCAGTCATCTCGTGGGGATTCAACTACAGCACATGATTCAAGCGTATATTCAAGGTAATACTGCCACCGCCACCGCCCTACACTGTCAACTCCTGCCATTGTTCAAGGCGTTGTTTGTCACGACCAATCCCATTCCCATCAAAGCGGCGCTTGCTCTACAGGGGTGGAGCGTGGGAGACCCCCGACTGCCCTTAGTGGCCGCCAACGAAGGTGTCATCAACCAGATCAAACCAGTCCTGCTCTCTTTGGGCTTACTCAAACGCTGAGTCCCTAGATCACCAGCGACACGTTTGCGCCATCAAGCTTCTTAGTCATTTCATTCTTCAACTTAAAGGAGACTTATGAGTCAATCCGTTGCTAATGCCGCTCTGAAAATTATTCCCTTAGGAGGGTTACACGAAATCGGCAAAAACACCTGCGTGTTTGAATACAACGATGAAATTATCCTGCTGGATGCTGGGTTAGCCTTCCCCACCGATGGTATGCATGGGGTGAACATTGTCCTGCCGGATATGACCTACCTGCGGCAAAACCGCGACAAAATTCAGGGAATGATTGTTACCCACGGCCACGAAGATCACATTGGCGGTATTGCCTTTCACCTCAAGCAATTTGATATTCCTGTCATCTACGGGCCACGCTTAGCAATGGCGCTGCTCCAGGGCAAGCTTGAAGAGGCAGGGGTGGCCGATCGCACGGAAATTCGCACCGTTCGTCCTAGGGATATGGTGCGCCTTGGCAAAAACTTCTTAGTGGAGTACATCCGCAATACGCACTCCATTGCCGATAGTTTCTCGGTGGCCATCCACACCCCCATCGGTGTCATTATCCATACGGGGGATTTTAAGTTTGACTTTACCCCCGTCGATGGTGAGTGTTTCGATATTCAGCGCCTAGCCGAACATGGTGAAAAAGGGGTGCTCTGCCTCATTAGTGACTCTACCAATTCCGAAGTTCCCGGCCATACCCCCTCGGAGCGATCGGTCTTTCCCAATCTAGATCGTGCCTTTAGTCAAGCAGCGGGCCGGATTATCTTTACCACCTTTGCCTCCTCGGTGCATCGCTTAAACATGGCCTTAGAACTGGCGCAAAAGTATGGCCGGGTTGTTTCAGTGTTGGGGCGCTCTATGCTGAATGTGATTGCCCACGCGCGACAGTTGGGGTACATCCACTGCCCCGATAACCTCTTTGTGCCCCTGCATATGATCCACAAGTACCCCGATCACCAAGTGATGTACTTGACCACTGGCTCGCAAGGAGAGCCGCTCTCGGCTTTGACCCGCATCTCCAAAGGGGAGCACAACAAAATTAAAATTCGCGAAGGCGATACCGTAATTCTCTCGGCGCACCCAATTCCAGGAAACACCATTGCGGTGGTGAATATGATTGACCGGCTGATGATGCAAGGGGCTAAGGTAATCTATGGCCGTGAGCAGGGAATTCACGTGTCGGGGCATGCCTGCCAAGAAGATCAAAAGCTCATGCTGGCCTTGACAAAGCCAAAGTTCTTTTTGCCGGTGCACGGTGAGCATCGGATGCTAGTGAAGCATGCCCAAACCGCTCAGAGCATGGGGATTCCCCCTGAAAATATGGTGATTATTGATAATGGCGATGTGGTTGAACTCACCCGCGACTCGCTACGGGTTGTGGATAAGGTACCGGCAGGCATTGAGCTGATGGATCGGGGGGGGCTGGTCAAAGCCCATGTCCTGCAAGAGCGTCAGCAGTTAGCGGAAGAAGGGATTATTACTGTAGCCGTTGCGGTAGGCAGTGATGGAAGTCTGAAAGCAGCGCCAGAAGTCCATTTGCGTGGTGTGGTCACCCCCATTGAACCCCCAGCATGGCAAGCATGGGTACACGCGACGGTGGATACTGCCCTAAGCGATCGCTGGAGTGAGTATGCTCGCAACGGCGACGTGGATTGGGCCGGCATCAAAGCACATCTAGAGCGCGAACTGGTGCGTTTAGTGCGCCGCGAGTTGCAAGGCAATGCCACTGTCTTGTTGTTGTTGCAGCCCATCGAGGTTGAGAGCAGCCCCACGGCGACGACCGGAATTCGTCGCCGCCGCAGCACGGCTTCCCTTGTGTCCTAATGAGCAGCATGGCAACCAAATACCATCCAATTAAGGATAGAGTGTTGCATTAGGCTGGGAGCAGCACCTAAGATCCCCAACTCCCCAATTCGCTAAGATCAAAAAGCTGAAGGATTGAAGGATGCACCACCGTTGTTGCGCTCATACGTCCTGCCCTGAATCCCTAACGGCATAGCATAGGTGGGGTACCTCGGAGGTTTTTGATGGAGCCGCCTGTCTTTGAACCCGTCGATCGCGAGGCGTTTACAAATCCCACGTTGCAGCGATTGTGGTTGTTTGTCTATCTGCTGCCCATTTTTGGCGTGATTCCAGCTCTGTGGCAGTTGAGCCAGCGCAGTGGCGATCGCCATGCCCGGCGAGTCAGTCGCTTAGCGGTGCTGATGGCCGTGGTCTGGGTGCTGGGGTATGGTCTGCTGAATGGGGCAGCGGCAGCGACGGAACTATCTTCGATCCCCCACGGGGTGGTGCTCTTGGCCAATAGTGTGTGGGGGTCGGGGTACTTTCTGCTGAATGTTTGGCTGATGGTGCGGCTATGGCGGGGGCGTTCCCTTGAGGTGCCGCTGCTGAGTCGGCTGACGAAGTACTTGCCCTAAGTCTGCTGCGATGACCCCTGCACGCTGGTTTTGGCTCATCCTTGGTCTGGGTGTCATTCTGGGGCTAATGCTCTGGCTTGTGACAGCGTTGCATTGGCTCTACATTCAGGTAGCGTTTACGACACCGTTCTTAGCCAATATTTTACTGTTACTGCTGATTGGCCTGCTGGGGGGGCTGCTCTACGTTTTCTTTCGTTATCTGTACTTGCTGAATCGCAAAGGACGGCGATCGCCCACCTTTCAGGTGCCAGCGGCCAAAACAGATGCCGCCGCCGAAAACCTGAAAGCACTACGGCAACAACTTAGCCAAATTGAAGACGAAGTGGCACGGCAAGCCTTGCTAGACCGCGCTCGTGAGCTAGAGGACGAGTTTCATCGCCAAGAATTGCGGCTGGTAGTTTTTGGCACTGGGTCTGCGGGCAAAACCTCCTTGGTCAATGCCCTGATTGGGGAGATGGTTGGCGAGGTTGCCCCCACCATGGGCACCACTGAGGTGGGGCAAACCTACCAGTTTTGGCTGCCCTATACGGATCAAGAGATTGTGATTACCGACACTCCCGGAATTCTAGAAGCGGGGGTGGCTGGCACCTACCGCGAACAGATGGCGCGGCAACTGGCCGCCGAGGCTGATCTGCTGCTATTTGTGCTAGACGATGATCTGCGGCAGTCGGAATATACCCCGCTGGTGAATTTGGTGGAAATGGGCAAGCGATCGCTACTGGTGCTCAACAAAATGGACTTGCGCTCAGAAGCTGATCAACTGGCGCTGCTGAAACATTTACGGCAGCGGGTCAGGGGCCTCATTCCCCCGGAAGATGTGGTGGGGATTGCCGCCCATCCGCAGCCTGTGCGCTTACCCACAGGGGAGTGGCTGGAGCCAGAACCACACATTTTGCCCCTCATTCGCCGCATCACCGCGGTTCTACGGGAGGAAGGGGATGATCTAGTGGCCGATAATATCCTCTTGCAATCACAGCGCCTCGGGGAGCAAGCCCGCAAAATTATTGATCAGCAGCGGCGACGACAGGCAGATAAGGTGGTGGAGCGCTATCAGTGGATTGGCGCTGGCGTGGTTTGTGTGACCCCAATTCCTGTGGTTGATTTACTAGCGGCGGCAGCGGTCAATGCGCAAATGGTAATGGAAATTGGCACAGTTTATGGGTGCGACCTCAATCGCGATCGCGCCCGCGAGCTAGCCCTTTCCTTGGGCAAGACCTTGGCGAGCCTTGGCATTGTCAAAGGAGCGATGGATTTAATTGCCACAGCACTCCAGCTCAGCGTGGGCGGAATGGTGATTGGCAAAGCGGTGCAGAGTATTACGGCAGCTTACCTGACGCGCATTGCGGGTAAAAGCTTTATTGAATACTTCCGCCACAATCAAGACTGGGGCGATGGCGGCATTAGTGAGGTGGTGCAGGAACAGTTTCAGTTGAATCGGCGGGATGAATTTATCCAGTCGTTTATTCAGCAGGCGATCGCCCGCTTACCCGCTCAGCTTGGGCAAGTCATTCCAGAGTCCTTCAAGCTCCCCCAAGAAGACCCCATGGCCGAGGATTAGCGAGGGCGACGGTAAAAGGGGCGTGGCACCACAACCGCAGGGACGTGGCGATCGCGCACCTGCACTGTCAGTTCACGCCCCACATTAGCAAACTCAGGAAAGACATACCCTAGGGCGATCGCATTGCCCAGTGTAGGCGAGAGGGTGCCACTGGTGACCTTACCAACCGCCTGTGCTTGCCAGTAGATAGGGTAATCGTGGCGGGCAATCCCCTTTCCTTGCAGTTCTAGCCCCACCAATTGGCGTTCAATTCCCTCCTGCTTTTGCCGTGATAGCGCCTCGCGCCCCACAAAGGTACGTTTTTGCCAATCAATGAGCCACTCTAACCCCGCTTCTAGGGGGGTGGTCTCCTCGTCCATATCCTGACCATAGAGCAGCATCGCCGCCTCTAGGCGCAGGGTATCCCGCGCGCCTAAGCCACAGGGAGTCACTCCCGCCTCTAAAAGGGCTTGCCAAAGGCGCTCACCCGTGTCGCTGTCCACCAGAATTTCAACGCCATCTTCACCGGTGTACCCTGTCCGTGCCACCCAAGCGGGCTGACCCAATATCTTCACCGCCCGGTGGCGATAGGGTTTAAGGGGGGCTAGGGAGTCTGCACAGAGGGGATCAAGGGTGGCTGTTGCTGCTGGCCCTTGGACGGCTAGTAGCACCTTAGTGGCCGATTCATCAACGATTTCACACTCAGGCGGTAAATAGCGGCGCAACCACGCCATATCCTTGGCCGCTGTTGCCGCATTAACAATACAGCGTACCGCTGCCTCCTCAATGTAGAGAATCACATCATCGACAATCCCCCCCGCCTCATTGAGCAGCACCGTATATTTGGCCTGGCCGGCACGGAGGCGGCTCAGATCCGTGGGCACGAGGGTTTGCAGAGCCGCGTGCACCCCAGCCCCGTGTAAAAGAAACTTACCCATGTGGGAAATGTCGAACATCCCCACTCGCTGACGCACGGCATGGTGCTCTTGCAAAATGCTGCTGTACTGTAGGGGCATCTCCCACTCGCCAAAAGGGGTAAAGCGGGCGTTCAGGGCTTGGTGTTGGGAAAATAGCGGTGTGCGGCGTAACGTGTCAGTCATGCAAACCTTGGAACTAGCATTCAATGGTGTAGATAGAGGGTAGCTAGGTGAGTATGGAGTTGCTCTAGGGTAAAGGCCGGTTCTCGACAGCGCAGGCCTTCGCAAACCAAGGCAAGGGGCTGCGGCTCGCCCTCGCTCAGCCGTTCCCGCAGTTTTAGCACAGCCGTGGGTAGCCAGTAGCCAGACACCTGATCCATTGTTTCGGCACGGATCTGAAGACTGACAGGGTACAGATACCACTGCAAGGCTGCAAGCAGGCTGGGACAACTTTGGGGAGAGTCCTTGAGTAACGCGCCAAAGTAGCGTAGGCTCGTCTCCGCTTTGGTTAAATAGGCCGGGTTGTCGGTCAGCAGAAAAAGCTGCACCAAGTTGGCGATCGCCACCCCATTGGCTGAAGGGGTGGCCTGATCAATTCCCTCGCGCTGCCGCAGAATTAAATCGGGTCGCTCAGGGGCATTGTAGTACCCCCCATCCGCCGCCCCTAGGTGCTGATCAAATCGATCCTGATAGTCACAGGCAAGCTCTAACCACGGGGTCGCGGCGTCCCCCAAAACCAGACTGGCTTGGTGCAAAGTAAGCAGTGCCTGAATCCAATAGGCATAGTCTTCCGCTTGCGCTATTTCTGCCACCGCGCCACCATAGTTCAAGCGATAGAGTTGATTGCCCTGTAACTGATGCTGGTGGAGCCACTGGGCGGCGCGTACGGCTCGCTGCCAGTACCCCTGATGCTGCCAGACCAAGGCCGCCGTGGCCAAGCCGGTAATCATCAGGCTATTCCAAGCGAGGATCATCTTGGTATCGGTGACAGGGGGAATGCGCCCTAGCCATGGCTGCCCCTTAGCGGTGCGGTTATCCGTGGCCACAGGCATAGACCGATCTTTAGGGGTAGCCGCCCCATAGCGAAGGGCAAACAGCGTATCGAGGACGGGGGCGATCGCCGCCGGATCCTCCCTGCGATGGCGAGCCTTCAAGACAATCTTGCCCTCAAAATTTCCTTCAGGCGTGATCTCAAAGTCCCTTTGCAGTTGGCTCAATTCCTCAGGGGATAAGTGCGCTGTCAGTTCGCCGTAGTCCCAGCAGTAAAATGCCCCTTCCTCCGGTTCTGAATCCACTGCTGAGCGGAAACTATCGGCATCCTGCGCCGCATAGAAGTAGCCTTGGGGTGCCGTCATTTCGCGGTCAAGCCACTGCACCGTTTGGGCAATGGCATAGGGGATGTGGGGGTGGCGATCGCCCTGCTGCCAGAGACGAGCTAGGTACGTGATGATCTGGCCATTGTCGTAGAGCATCTTTTCAAAGTGCGGCACCGTCCATTGGGGATCAACCGTGTAGCGATGCCAGCCGCCCCCCACATGGTCGTAAATTCCCCCCAAAAGGAGCGAGGTGCCCCGTTGGCGGCACAGCCCCTCCAGCCTCGCTGCCTCAGAACTCACCGCCACTCCCTGTAACAGCGCTTGGGCATAGGGAATCATGGGAAAACAGGTGCCGTGGGGGCGCTCCTCAAGAATTGGCATAGTTTGGTGGATGCCGGAGCACAACAGATCACGATTCAGCTCTAGCTCTGGTGAGAGGTCGGTGGTCGGTGCTAGGTATTGCCACAGCGTTGCCTGCTGCGCCGCTAGCTTCTCTTTCTGTTCATCGTAAAACCGCCGTACCGCGTGCAGCACTTGCAAAAAACCAGGTCGCCCGTAGCGAGGTTGCAGCGGGAAATAGGTACCCCCATAAAAAGGGCGGCAATCCTGCGGTGTTAAAAAAATATTCAGGGGCCATCCCCCCTGCCCCGTCATCAATTGCAGGGCGTGCATATACAGGCTGTCAATATCTGGGCGCTCTTCGCGATCCACCTTAATCGGCAGAAAGTACTGATTGAGATAGGCCGCAATCTCTAAATCCGAGAATGCTTCTCCCTCCATGACGGTGCACCAGTGGCAACTGGAGTAGCCGATAGACAGAAAAATCACCCGATCTTCGGCGGCCGCTTTGGCCAGAGCCGCTTCCCCCCAGGGCCACCAGTCAATCGGGTTCTCGGCGTGCTTGCGCAGGTAAAGGCTTTGGCATTGGGCAAGGCGATTTGTCATGGGGCTTGGCGATCGCGCTCCAGTTCTACACTAATCTGTCCGGTAAAGTTAGGCACAGGGGGGGCTAGTTTGGTCACCCGGATGGCCGCTCGCTGCACGTGATCGGGCCTCAAGCAAAGGTCAACAATGGCGGTGGCCAAGGTCTCGATCAGATGAAATCGCTGCTGCTGCATCAGCTCGGTAATAGCCGCGAGCAGAGGACGGTAGTCAAGGGTATCCGCCAGACAATCCGTTTCGGCCGGTTGTGTCATATCAAACCAGAGCCTAATATCAATTTCAAACCACTGCCCGAGAATTTGTTCTTCTGGTAATGCACCAGTATAACCATAGCAGCGAATTCCTGAGAGGTGTAAGCAATCCTGATGTTTTTTCGTTGAGGGCATTCTATCCATGACAATGCAGCAAAAAATTCTCCTCGGGTTACTGATCTTCGTCCCTATTGCCCTCTTAAACTTTATCTTCAAACTGCCGCCTATGGTGAGCTTTATCATCAGTGGCTTAGCCATTGTGCCCCTCGCGGCCTGGATTGCCAACGCTACGGAAGCTATCTCAGAGGTGATTGGCCCAACCCTCGGTGGCCTGCTCAACGCCACCTTTGGCAATGTCACGGAAATGATTATTGCGATCGTGGCACTGCGGCAGGGCTTGGCAGAGGTGGTTAAGGCCAGCTTAAGCGGTTCGATTATTGCCAACTTACTCCTTGGCTTGGGGCTGGCCATCCTCGCTGGCGGACTGCGGTTTCGTGAGCAGCAGTTTTCGGTGGCGGTTGCCCGCATTAATGCCTCCTCTCTCACCTTGGCGCTGATTGTGCTGATGACCCCCACTGCCATTCAAGCCGCTGCCCCGGGGGTGTCGCTGCAACGGGTCGATCACTTCTCCTATGCGGCGGCCATTCTTTTGCTGGTGTTCTACGGGTTAATGCTGCTGTTTTCTATGAAAACCCACCGTCACCTGTACTTACTCAATGAGGTGGCCGGTGTTGAGACCCATGAACCTGAAGCGGCAGTCAATCTCAAGCTTCAGATTGGCATTCTGTTAGGAGGTACCATTCTCTTGGTTTTTGTGTCTGATGTGTTGGTGGACAGCCTTCAGGAAGCAATTACAGAAGTGGGGCTAACCCAGCTTTTTACGGGGGTGTTTCTCATTTTTCAGTAGCGTGGTGGAGTTCATTACCTGCGTTAAGTTTTCTCTCAATAACCGCATGGAAGGGGCCGTGGCAGTCGCCATTGGCTCCAGCTTACAGATCAGTTTGTTTGTGGCACCCGTGCTGGTGTTGGTTGGGTGGCTCTTGGGTCAGCCGCAGATGAACTTGAGTTTTAACTTCTTTGAACTGGTGGCGGTGGTTGCCGCAGTAATGATCACCAACTCCATTAGCAATGATGGTGCCACTAACTGGCTGGAGGGGGTGCTGCTACTGATGACTTACTTAGTGTTAGCGGTAGCCTTCTTTATCCACCCCTGAGACGATCTCGATGAGGGGACGTGTCACCCAGTTAAGACCGACTTTGAGTTGGTGCTCGAGGGTGGGCATCCGGTAGAGATAGGTAAGACGGCGCGCTAGGTAGGCAAGGGGGCCATCCAAGGTGAGGCCCAGCCCTGAGAGGGCGGCGCGATCGGTGCCTAGGGTTAGCATTTCGCCCAAGTGGGAGTAGCGCAAGGGTAACAGGGGGCGATCGCTCAAGCTCGCCCAGAGATTCCAAGCGGCATAGTCGGCCTGCTGAAAGGCTGCTTGGGCTGTATGGGGAAGCACCTGCCCCTGCTCATCAATGGCATCGGCGGCATCCCCAAGGGCAAATATCTCTGGATGATCCACCACTTGTAGGGTGGGGGTCACCTCTAGGCGGCCACTGGCGGTTTTGGGTAACTCTAGGTTGGCAATCAGGGGAGAGACAGCCGTGCCCACGGTCCACAGCACAATATCCACGGGCAGCTCATCCACCCGGTCTTTGTACTGAAGGGCAATGGCACTGGGGTGAACCGCTACAGGGGTGGTTTCCAAATCAATCCAAACGCCGCGGTCTTCCAGCGCCGCCAAGGCAGCTTTACGATTAAACTCGGGCGAGGCTTTAAGAATGTCGGTGTTGCGATCCACTAAGCGAATGCGCCCCCGACTGCCAAGGCGTTCCGCTAGCTTGCAGGCCAGTTCCACACCACTGGGGCCCGCGCCAACCACCACAACGCGGATTTTGTCAGTGCTAGATTGCTCCCGCAGGCGCAGTTGTTCTTCCAACCGATAGGCATCGGCTAAGGTACGAAAGGTGAGGGCATAGTCCCTGACCCCAGGAACGGTATTATGCGGCGTGTCGCCCCCCAGTGCCAGCACTAAGGCGGTATAAGGGATGACTTGGGTGTCGTTGCACTGCACGGTTTTCGCACTTAGATCAATTGCGGTGACCGTGGCTTGATGAAAAATAACGGGGGTATCCTTGAGCACTTCCACAAAGGGAGGCGCAATTTCCCAAGCCTGTAGCTCCCCCGTCAGCAATTCGTAGAGCAGGGGGGTAAAGACAAAGCGATCGTGCTGATCCACAAGGGTTAGGCGCGGTGGCGTGTCCCACGGTAATTGACTGAGACGAAGAGCCGTGTAAAGGCCACCAAACCCACCGCCGAGAATACAAATTTGTTGAGTCACGGGTGTTCCGATCAAGATGTAGCGCTACAGCCCAGTATAGCGTTCAATTCCCTGAGGTCGGTAATTTGCACAACGCTGTTTGGGTGCTCGATCCCGCTATCCGGCAACAGACGGGTAGCGCGACGCAGCCAGATGGGCTGTAATTGTGCAGCTTGGGCACCCAAGACATCATCCTGCCAACTGTCGCCAATGTGCCATGCCTGCTGCGGGGGAATGCCGTAGGGGGCGATCGCCCGCTCAAAGATAGCCGGATCCGGCTTAGCAGCCCCCACCTCACTGGAGATAACAACGGCGCTGAAAAAGGGAGCGAGTCCTAACTGCTTTAGCAGACCGTACAGGCGGCTATCAAAGTTGGAGATGATAACAAGGGGAATGCCCTGCTGATGCCATAATTCCAGAACGGTGGACACCTCAGGGTACAGGTGCCACGGCGCCGCAGTGGCGTAGTAGCTAAACACCGGTGCAAAAAAGCCACGGAAATCCTCAAACTGGTCTAGCACACCAGCGCGGGCAAAGGTATCGGCGGCCACGGCTTGCCACCACGCAAACTCAGCCCTTGGACGATCCGCTGCTGCTACGTGCGCAAAGGCACAGGGAGGAGCCGCCTGAAAGGCGCTAAAGAATGCTTGATCGAGGGCAGCGGCACTGACGTTTACGCCCCCCTTGGCAGCAAAGCGGGCATATACGGCACCGACGGATTCCTTTAGGCCAAAGAGAGTGCCGACGGCATCTAGGGCAATTAAGGTGGGGGTAGGTAAGGCGATCACGGCTTAAGCGGGTGCATCGGAGCTGGTGTCAATCCTATCCGTGGGTGCTGGCTCAACACTGGCGCGTCGCTTGCGTTCTTGCTCAACTAGCTCCTGCATTAAGCTACGGGCTTGACTCATCTTTTCTAAGTTACTGCGATAGAGTTCAAGGTCTCTTTTCACTTTTTCGATAGGGAGGCTGATGACGGGAGCCAGTTGGTCTAAGGTGTCGTTGAGGTTGCTGGTGAGGTCTCCGGCCAACTGCTGTAGGAACCCATAGAGGCCGATCGCCAACAAGCGGCTATATTTGCCGTCTTCTTTGAGGGAACTCAGGGGAGCACCCACCTGTTCGCTCTGGAGTTGCTCAATGATCTGCTGTAGGGCCCACCCCTGATACTGTTGCCAACTGGCGGCATCCGCTTGGAGTTGTTGGGAATCTAGCTCCTCGGCGCGGCACAGTGCTTCAAAAATATTGGCGCGATCGCCCTCGGGGCGGTAGCCCTCCATAAATTGCTCGTAGGCTGAAACAACCCCTAGGGCAAACAGCGGGGAATAGCGAAACTCAACATTGACCCGCAGCAGGTGAAGCTCCACCAGTAATTCCTCAATGAATCGGCGATAGATGGAGTGAATGGGGCGAGTGTGCGCTGCGTAAAACGCGCGTTTAGTATCAGAAACCGTTCGGGGAGTTTGCACAAGCTTGGGGTCACAAAAATGTTATGAATCTTTACCATTATCCCTTAGCGGTAGCAGCAGGGTCAACAGCCGCCACAGCTCACGAGGGATGAAAGTAGCGGTGAATTTTTTCGGCTAACCGTGGACCAACCCCATGCACCTGAGCCAATTGTTCTGGGGTGGCCATGCGAATATAGTCAATAGAGCGAAAGGTAGCTAACAACTCTTTTTGCCGTTGATGCCCCAAACCGGGAATCTGATCGAGGTGCGATCGCCGCTGGCGCTGGGCGCGTTTTTGGCGATGAAAGTTTAGGGCAAAGCGGTGCGCCTCATCCCGCACGCGGCGCAGCAGTTGCACCCCCGGCTGCTCGGGGTCTGCGGCAAGGGGGTGGCGGGCCCCGGGGCAAAAAATCTCCTCCCGCTGTTTTGCCAAGCTAATGACCGTTAAATCCTCGAGAATTCCCAGCGGTTCAAGGACGTTAATGACCGCCGCAAGCTGGCCTTTACCACCATCAATGAGAATCACATCCGGCCAATCCTCAGGGTCAGGTGGGGGTGCATCGGTCTGAGTATAGGGGGCAAAGCGGCGTTGCAACACTTCTGCGAGGCTGGCAAAATCGTCGGAGTGGCCAAGGGTGACCTCAGGATGGCGAATGGTGTAGTGACGATAGTGTTGCTTAGCGGGCAAGCCATCGATAAAGACGACCCGCGATGCCACGGCATCCGCCCCTTGAATATGGGAAATGTCATAGCCTTCAATGCGATGGGGCAAGGTCGCTAGATTGAGGAGAGCGGCCACATCGGCAAGAGCCGCTTGGGTGCGATCGCCAGCCTGTTGAATCCGCTGTAGCTCAAGTTGGGCATTGCGCTGCACCATCTCAATCAGTTCAGCTTTGCCTTGGCGCTGGGGAACCGTGAGGGTCACTCGCCGCCCTTTTTTTTGGCTGAGGTAGGCCTGTAAGGGGTCTGGCTCCCCTAGGGGATACTGCAACAGAATTTCACTGGGGATCTCCACCGCTTCGACGTGGGCATAGTGCTCTTCTAGCACCCGTTGTAGAATCGCCGCAGCAGAGCCGCTCTGGGCGTCGGCCAAAAAGCCTAAACGCCCCACCAACCGCCCGCCGCGAATTTGAAACAGTTGAATGGCGGCATGGCGATCGTCGTGGGCTAGGGCAATGGCATCGCGAGACACCGTATCATCTGGCAAGGCAACCTTTTGATCCACCCCCAACGACTCCAGACCGCGAATTTGATCCCGCAGCCGCGCCGCCAGTTCAAAGTTCATGACCTCAGCCGCTTGGTGCATCTGCTCTTGCAGGTGTGCCACCAGTTCGCCGGTGCGGCCTTGAAAAATCATCGCCACCTTGTGGAGGGTTTGCCGATACTCTTGGGGGGAAATGAGTCCTTGGCAGACCCCCGGACACCGCCCCATATCATAGTTGAGACAGGGGCGATCCTTAAACAAGGGACGCGGGCGCTGCCGTAGCGGAAACAACCGTTTGACTAAGGCGAGGGTTTGGCGCAGCCGTTGGCTATCTACGTAGGGACCATAGTAGCGATCGCCGGGGGCACCTACGTGCCGCTTACGGGTAATAAAAATGCGGGGATAGGGGTCTGACCAAGTAATGCAAACGTAGGGATATTTTTTATCGTCCTTGAGCAACACGTTAAAGTGGGGCTGGTGTTGCTTAATTAAATTAGCTTCTAGGGCAAGGGCTTCGGCTTCTGTGTCGGTGACGATATACTCAATATCTGCCACCTGATAGACCATGAGTTCTAAGCGCGACCCAAGCTGCGCCGGTTGACGGAAGTAAGAGCGCACCCGCGATCGCAACCGTTTGGACTTGCCAATGTAAATAATTTGATCGGTGTTGTCCTTGAGCAAATAAACCCCCGGCTCTAGGGGAATCTGCCGCAGTACCTGATCGAGGCGATCGCGATCTTTGATCAACGGATCAAGCATCGCCGCTCCCCTTAGAGATTCTGAGCCGTTGTTCCCAGCCATGCCTCGAGGTGGGCACGCTGCTCTGGCGTTGCCTGGGCACTGCACCGCAGCTGGTAGTGGGGCTGGGGCGGTTCTAGCACAAGGGTGCCCGAGTGCAATCGTTGATCATGACACCACGTTACCTCAACGGCTTGCCCTACCTGACACTCGCGGAGGTAGTCTGACCACTCCTCCCCCTGTACCCGCCAACCATTGAGGGCAATCATTTCGTCTCCGGGCACTAACCCTAAGGCTTCCGCTGGGGAGTGGCGCAGCACAGCTTTGATGTGCAGTGCTCCCCTGTCTTGCTTAAACTGTAAACCGGTGTAGGGGAGGGCGTCTTGTGCCACCAACTCCAACCCCACTTGGCTGAGCCAATCCCCTAGGGGCAGGTCATCGGTACCGTCGAGGAACGCCTGCCGCCAGCTCTCTAAGTTTTCATCCGCTACCGTTTCAATGGTCTGCCATAGCTCGTCGGGGGTATAACCGGCTTGGGTGTCACAGAACTGCTGCCACAATCGCCGCAGTACATCCACAAGGGAGCGCTGATGGTTAAAGTTGAGGCGAATGCGCAAATCCAACAGTAAGGCAACAAGTTCTCCCTTAAGGTAGTAAGACATCTGGGAGTTGAGGCTATTTTCGTCGGGGCGATAGAGCTTAATCCACGCATCAAAGCTAGCCGCTGTCAACGACTGCACGTGGCGACCGGGGGTCTGGAGATAGCGGTTAATACTTTGCCCAAGGAGCTTCAGGTAATGACTGGCATCAAACACCCCCGCCCACAGCGGAATCAGCTGATCTAGATAGCTGGTTACCCCTTCGACAAACCAGAGGCTGGTGGTGTAGTTCTCATTATCGTAGTCAAACTCTGCTAGGGCTTGGGGACGAATGCGCTTGACATTCCACAGGTGTAAAAACTCGTGGGCAACCAAGCAAAGGAAACGACGATACTGATCTGGTTGCTGGAACCCAAAGCGATCAAACAACAATGAGCAACTGTTCGCGTGCTCTAGACCGCCATAGCCCTTGTGGGTTAGGTGCAAAATAAACACGTAGCGATCGTAGGGCAGCCCCCCCAAAAGCGCTGCTTCGGTACTGATAATGCGCTGAAGGTCGGCGATCGCCCGCGTTGGCTCAAAATTACCCTCTCCCCAGACCGCTAATTCGTGGGGTTTGCCTGCCACCTCAAAATAATAAACAGAGTGCGTCCCCACTTCAAAGGGGCTATCGACAAGCTGATCGTAGTTTGCCGCCCAAACCGTGAAAGGATCCTCTCCCCAAGGATCAAGGGGAGTTGTTAGCCGCCAATGTGGCGGGGCTGTCACCGTTACCGTCAGGGGACGATCTCGATACTCTGGAGCGTAGAGGCACACCGCCGCAGGATTAAAGTAGGCATGGCTGCGATCAAGATGATTGGTGCGTACCGATAGCTCGTGGGCATAGATGGCATAGCGCACTTGGATCGCCTCCCCCGGAGAGCATGCCACCTGCCACTGATTTTTGCGGCACTTCCACCATTCCCGCGGCGCACCATCGATAGTGGTAACAGCAAAACTCTCAAGATGGCGGGCGTATTCCCGTACTAGGTAAGAACCGGGGGTCCAAACGGGTAAGTGTAGTGCTAAGACATCACTCTGCGGTGCCGTCAGCCGTAAGGTCACCTGTAAAAGATGGGTATGCCCCTGCTGGCAATCAATGAAATAGGCAACTGCCGGAGGCTGAACCGACCCTCGGGATAGGGAGGAGTCAATCGTCGTCTGAGTCATACCCCTAGTTTAAGCGACCTTGAGAAGCCCCACCTATCATTGCTTAGAGTTTGACCTCAATGTCAACACCCGCAGGTAAGTCTAATTTCATCAGAGCATCGATGGTTTTGGGGGAGGGCTGATAAATATCGAGGATGCGCCGATGGGTGCGGGTTTCAAAATGTTCGCGGGAATCTTTGTCAACGTGAGGCGATCGCAGCACACAGTAAACTTTGCGGCGCGTCGGCAGCGGAATCGGGCCGACTGGGGAAGCTCCTGTTCTTTTAGCCGTATCCACAATGCGCTCGCAAGACGTATCGAGTAAACGATGATCAAACGCCTTCAGACGAATGCGAATTTTTTGCTGTTGTAGAGTTGCCATAGAAACGACCGTTATTTTTCAAGGTTCAGTGAACAAGACACAAAAGAGGCCGCTAAACTTCAGAAGCTAACGGCCTTCTTCATCAGCTATTTCAGGATTTTCGAGACAACACCGGCGCCGATGGTACGCCCCCCTTCACGGATGGCAAAGCGCATCCCCTGCTCAATGGCAATGGGCTGAATCAGTTCCACGGTCATCTTGATGCGATCGCCCGGCATCACCATTTCTGCTTCACTGCCATCATCAGCAGTAAAGGAGGTAATTGTACCGGTCACATCGGTGGTGCGCACATAAAACTGAGGGCGATAGCCAGCGAAGAACGGAGTTTTGCGCCCACCCTCTTTATCGGTAAGGATATAGACTTCCCCTTCAAACTGGGTATGGGGCGTAATAGAACCGGGCTTGGCCAACACCATTCCCCGCTCCACATCTTCCTTTTTCAGGCCCCGCAGCAGCAGACCCGCGTTGTCCCCAGCGATCCCTTCGTCCAAGCTCTTCTTGAACATTTCAATACCGGTCACTGTGGTGGAGCGAGTTTCTCGCAGCCCAACCAGTTCAACGGTTTCATTGATTTTGATCTTACCGCGCTCAATCCGACCCGTTGCCACCGTACCGCGACCCGTAATCGAGAACACGTCTTCAACCGCCATCAGGAAGGGCTTATCCACATCCCGCTGTGGCGTTGGAATAAATTCATCCACAGCATCCATGAGTTCGTAAATTTTATCGACCCACTCATTTTCGCCCCGGGTGGTTTTCGGATTGGCGGTCATTGCTTCAAGCGCCTTCAACCCCGAACCACGAATAATCGGAATATCATCCCCAGGGAATTCGTACTCACTCAGGAGTTCCCGCAATTCCAATTCCACCAGTTCCAACAGCTCTTCGTCATCCACCATATCCACCTTGTTCAGGAAGACAACGATGCTGGGAACCCCCACCTGCCGTGCCAGCAGAATATGCTCCTTGGTCTGAGGCATAGCCCCATCGGTTGCTGCCACCACCAGAATGGCACCATCCATCTGCGCCGCACCCGTGATCATGTTTTTCACGTAGTCGGCATGACCAGGACAGTCCACGTGGGCATAGTGGCGTTTTTCGGTTTCATACTCAACGTGAGCGGTATTGATGGTAATCCCGCGAGCTTTCTCTTCCGGAGCCGCATCAATTTCATCGTATTTGCGGGCAGCAGCCTGACCCAGTGCTGCCAAGGTCATCGTAATCGCTGCTGTTAGCGTGGTTTTACCATGGTCAACGTGACCAATGGTACCGATGTTAACGTGGGGTTTTGTGCGTTCAAATTTAGCGCGTGCCATGTTGTTCCTCGTATAGACTATGCGTTCCCTTTATTTTTGGCAATGATCGCCTCAGCCACATTACGGGGGACTTCCTCGTAATGGCTGAATTCCATCGAGAAAATTCCCCGACCTTGGGTATTCGAGCGGATATCAGTGGCATAACCAAACATCCGTTCGAGAGGGACTTTGGCGGTCACCTTGGCAATGCCACCGTCCACCGTTTGCCCCTCAATTTGACCACGACGGGAGATCAAATCCCCCATCACTGTCCCAAGGAATTCTTCTGGAACCTCGACCTCGACCTTCATCATAGGCTCCAACAGAACCGGATTTGCTTTCATCACCGCTTCTTTAATGGCCATGGAACCAGCAATTTTGAAGGCCATTTCCGACGAGTCAACGTCGTGATAGGAACCATCGACTAAGGTGACTTTGAGGTCAATGACGGGATACCCCGCAAGGATGCCAGATTCACAGGCCTCTTTCATCCCTTGTTCCGCCGGTGCGATGTACTCTTTGGGAACTACACCACCAACAATTTTCGAGACGAACTCAAAGCCTGTGCCAGGCTCCGCTGGTTCAACTTCAATCACCACATGGCCGTACTGACCTTTACCGCCACTTTGACGAATGAACTTGCCTTCACTGCGAGTTGGCTTGCGGATGGTTTCCCGATAGGCAACCTGAGGCTGACCGATGTTTGCCTCCACTTTGAACTCCCGCTGCATCCGATCCACAAGGATTTCAAGGTGCAACTCACCCATCCCCGCAATCACAGTTTGGTTGGTTTCGGGATCCACACTCACGCGGAACGTGGGATCTTCTTCCGCAAGGGACTGCAAGGCTTTAGAGAGTTTTTCCATGTCCTGCTTGGTTTTCGGCTCTACAGCGACAGAGATGACGGGTTCTGGCACATATAGAGATTCTAGGATCACAGGGGCGCTTTCGTCACAGAGGGTGTCACCGGTGAAGGTATCTTTTAAGCCCAAGGCCGCACCGAGATCCCCTGCGCGCAGCTCATCAACTTCAATGCGCTCATCGGCTTTTAAGATAATCAAGCGAGAGATGCGCTCTTTCTTGCCTTTGGTGGCGTTGAGAACGTAGCTCCCTTTTTTGAGCACCCCTGAATAGACCCGCACAAAGGTTAGCCGGCCGTAGGGATCCGCCATGATCTTAAAGGCCAAGGCCGCAAGGGGCTGATCATCATCCGCTGCTCGCTCTACTTCGGTACCATCGGGCAAGTGGCCTTTGATGGCGGGGACATCGATGGGAGCAGGCAAATAATCCACTACCGCATCTAGTAACAGTTGCACGCCTTTATTCTTGAAGGCGGAGCCACAGAGCATCGGTACAATAGCACCACTAATGGTGCCTTTGCGCAAAGCAGTGCGAATTTCCTCTTCTGTGAGGTCTTCCCCTTCGAGGTATTTTTCCATCAACACATCGTCGGTTTCGGCCACGGCTTCGACTAGCTTGGTACGAAATTCTTCGACCTGCTCTGCCATGTCCTCAGGAATGTCGGTATCTTCAATTTCTTTGCCCAAGTCATCTTTGTAGATCTTGGCACGCATCCGCACGAGGTCAACAATCCCCAAAAACTGATCTTCAGCGCCAATGGGCAGTTGAATGGGAACGGCGTTTGCCCGCAGACGATCAAGGATTTGGCTATAAACTTTGTAAAAGTTTGCGCCAGTCCGATCCATCTTGTTGACAAAAACAATCCGCGGCACGTTGTAGCGATCGGCTTGCCGCCACACGGTTTCTGACTGAGGTTGCACCCCGCCCACAGAGCAAAAGACGGCAATCACCCCATCGAGCACCCGCATGGAGCGCTCTACTTCAATGGTGAAGTCCACGTGACCAGGGGTGTCAATAATATTGATCTGGTGATCTTTCCAAGAGGTACTGATGGCTGCTGCCGTAATGGTGATTCCCCGCTCCCGCTCTTGTTCCATCCAGTCGGTCACGGTGTTTCCCTCGTGCACTTCGCCAATTTTGTGCACCACACCGGAATAGTATAGAATCCGCTCGGTTGTGGTTGTTTTACCCGCATCAATGTGAGCGGCAATCCCAATATTTCGCACTCGCTCCAGCGGGGTCGTCCGTGCCACAGCTACCTCCTTATTTGTTGCATTGCGTTAGAATTCTTAACTAATTGTATCCAACTCTTTGACGGGTTGTTGCATTTTGCGGCGTTTAATAGCGATAGTGGGCAAACGCTTTATTCGCTTCGGCCATTTTGTGGGTTTCTTCCCGTTTACGGATGGTGCTACCGGTTTCATTCGCTGCATCCATCAGTTCGTTGGCTAGTTTGGCAGCCATGGAACGACCTGCTCGCTTGCGGGAAAACTGCACTAACCAGCGCAATGCTAGGGCAATGCCGCGATCGGGGCGTACTTCCATAGGAACTTGATAGGTAGCGCCGCCAACCCGCCGGGCTTTGACTTCTACAAGGGGGGTGGCATTTTTGATGGCGCGCTCAAAAAGTTGCAGGGCATCTTCTCCGGTTCGCTCTTCTACTGTTTTCATCGCGCTATAGACGATACGGCTGGCTAGGGATTTTTTGCCGTTCAGCATGATCCGCTGGATCAGCATGTTCACCAAAATGTTGTTGTACACCGGATCAGGGGAGGTGGGGCGTTTTTGAGCGCGAGTGCGACGAGACATAGGAGTTTTGCGTTTGCTCTAGTGGATGATGAATGGGGCCAATCTAGGGTGGACTGAGTTAAAACTAGGAGGATAGAACTATTTCTTCTTGCCGGTGGCAGTGGCTTCACCGGGTTTTGGGCGCTTGGCACCGTATTTGGAGCGACCTTGCTTGCGATCTTTGACCCCAGCAGTGTCGAGGGTACCGCGAATAATATGGTAGCGAACACCGGGCAGGTCTTTGACCCGGCCACCACGAATCATAACAACGGAGTGCTCTTGTAGGTTATGGCCAATACCGGGGATATAGGCGGTAACTTCAAAGCCAGAAGTAAGGCGTACCCGTGCGACTTTGCGCAGTGCCGAGTTGGGCTTTTTGGGCGTGGTGGTATAGACCCGGGTACAGACACCGCGCCGCTGCGGACAGCTTTTGAGGGCTGGTGATTTTGTTTTCTTTTTCAACAGTTCCCGCTCTTGGCGGATAAGTTGCTGGATGGTGGGCATTGCTGCTTACGTTAATTTCACCGAACTTCTAGTGTATCGAGGTTAAAGTGACGTTGTCAATGCCACGTTCACTGAGGGGGCGGAACGTCCTATCTGCCTATGGGGCGGGGTAGGTGATGGAGGGCTGGCTTACATTGTGGGGTGGTGCTGTTCGCTGTAGTGGCTCAGCAGGCTGAGGGTGGCGATCGCCGCGGTTACGGCTCGGAGAGTGCGCCGTCCTAAGGAGAATTCTTGCCAACCAGCACTGAGGACTAAATCCAGTTCTGGGGTTGTCCAACCGCCTTCAGGCCCGATCGCCACGGCAATTGGGGCGTTAAAGTTCATCCCTGCTAGGTAGTCGGCGAATAGGGTGGTAGCGCGCAGGCTGCCAATATAGCCCTGGGGGGCAACCTCAACCATGGCGGGCACCGTTAACGGATCGGTAATTGTGGGTACGTAGAGGCGCTCGGATTGTTCGGCAGCTTCTTGGAGGATGCGCCGCCAGCGTTGATATTTATTGGCACTGGGCTGGAGGAGCGATCGCGCTGTGCGGATGGGGATAATTTGCCTGACCCCTAGTTCGGTGGCCTGCTGGAGCACCTGTTCAAAGGTTGCCGTTTTCAATAGAGCTAGGCAGAGGATAATCTCCGTGGCTAGTTCACTGTGGCCGCAGTGGGCGTCTAGTAACTGAACCGTGGTGCGATCGCCCCCCAATTGCGCCTGCCAGCGGTGACCGTGGCCATCCAGAATCCACAGGGGATCAGTGGGTTTTAGGCGCAGCACATGGTGGAGGTAGTGGGCTTGGGCAGGGGTTAGGGTAACAACCTGCTCCTGAATTTGGCTTGGGTCAACCACCAAGCGTTGGGGCGATCGCATGGGAGGCTAAGGAGTGGCGTAGCTAGTTAACCACTCTACTAAGGTGCGCACAGGATAGCCAGTGCCACAGGGGTTATTGTAGCCATCTTCTTTTTCAGTCCAAACTGGCCCAGCAATATCCAAGTGTGCCCAAGGGGTGTTGTTGACAAATTGCTGTAAAAACAGGGCGGCTGTAATGGAGCCAGCGGCGCGTGGGCCTGTGTTTTTCATGTCGGCCACTTGGGATTTCATCCCTTCAAAATACTTGCTTTCTAAGGGCATTTGCCACAGCTTTTCGCCGCTGCGATCGCTGGCCTGTTGCAGGGCTTTGGCTAAGTCAGCATCGTTACTCCAGAGTCCGGCAATCGTGTCCCCAAGGGCAACAATGCAAGCCCCCGTCAAGGTCGCCAAATCCACAATGGCATCCACTCCTAGCTTTTCGGCATACACTAGGGCATCGGCAAGGGTGAGGCGGCCTTCAGCGTCGGTATTATTCACTTCAATGGTCTTGCCGTTAGATGCCGTCAGAATATCCCCCGGATGCATCGCCCGGCCACTAATCATGTTTTCGGTGGCAGCAACAATAAAGTGAACCTCAATACCTGCGGGTTTCAATTGGCCAATGACTTGCGCTGCCCCCAGCACTGCGGCGGCTCCCCCCATGTCCATCTTCATGGTTTCAATGCCGCCTTGGGTTTTGAGATTGAGGCCACCGGAATCAAAGGTTAGCCCTTTACCGATGAGGGCAATTTTTTTCTGAATTGGCTCGGCGCCAGTGTAGGTGAGGTGGATGAACTTGGGTGGCATCTCTGAGGCTTGGGCAACCCCTAAAAAAGCACCCATCCCCAAGGCAGCACAGTCGTCCCGCTCGAGAATTTTGGCGGTGAGGCCATGGCGATCGGCAATGGTTTGAGCTGTTTCCGCCAAAGTGACTGGAGTAACCTCGTTGGCTGGGGCATTCACCAGTTCCCGCGCCAGAATGACGCCATCGCAGATCTGTTGGGCACGGGCGATGGCTGCCGTCTGCTCCCCTAGCCCTAAAAGGCTAACGCTGTCTGGGTAGGGCAGGAGTTTGCGTGCTTCTGGATCAGACTTAAAGCGCAGATCACTGTGCAGGGCTAGGAGCACTCCCTCGGCTAAGGCTTGGCTCATTTCCCCCCAATCCATGCTCTCGGCAGGGGCAGTAATGGCTAGGGTTTTTGCCCGTTCGCGACGGGCGGTTCGGGCAATGGTGGCGGCGGTGCGGCGCAGGGTATCCAGCGTAAATTCATCGCGACTGCCCAACCCAATCAGAAACAGCTTTTTAATGGGAACGTTCGGTAGCAACCGGATGAGCAACGATGTACCGGCTTTGCCCTCAAACTCACCGTCGTTAATCATCTCCTGCAGCAGACCATTGAGGCGTTGGTCAAGCTGGATGTAGGGATCGGTGAGGGTCAGGGTACCTTCGCTTTGAAAAAGGGCGATCGCCAACAAATCACCGGACCAGTCGGGGATAGGTGTAGAAACCGTTTGCAGTTGCATTACGTTTTTAGGTCTTTTACGTTGAATGGCTCAATTTATCTTGCCTCACGGCATACCCTGCCGTCTAGAGCGGGGGGATGGCTCCCGCTAGCGATGAATCGGCACGCTCTTGGGGTTTAACTGCAATCCAGTACTTGCTCATGAAGTGGTGCTGCACCTCCTGCACCACCAGACCAGCTTTTTCTAGACGATGGTTGAGATCATCTTCAATATAGTTGCGGTAAAAGGGTTCATGGAATAGGTTGGCAAAGTTCTCCATCATAGGCCGCTGCGCTGGTGAATCAATGGCCTGAATTGAATCGCAGATGACAAATATGCCGCCGGGCTGGAGCACCCGTGCGCATTCGTCAATCACCTGTTGTCGCACGGGAGCTGGCAGTTCATGGAAGAGGAACACGCAGGTAATGGCATTGAAGTAGTTGTCAATGTAGGGCAATGCCTCGGCGCTACCTTGAATGAGTTGAGGGAGGTCTCCCACTTGCTCGGCCAGTAAGCTGTTGGCTTTGCGCAGGTAGGTGGGGGACAAATCAATGCCAAACAGGGCTGCCTCTGGAAATCCGTAGCGCAATTGTTTGAGGGTGCGTCCTGTGCCGCAGGCAACATCTAGAACCCGCACTGGTGGGGTGGGGGGAAGGATCTGCAGGTGCCGAGCAATGGGGGCAATAACCCGCCGCCGCATCGCGTCCGCTGTGCCGCCAAAGAGGATTTCGACCTGTAGATCGTACAGATTGGCCGAGGTTTCGCTGAGATAGCCATCGGTTTGGTAGTGGAAGTTTTGGCGGTAGTACTGCGGATAGGCATCTAGGGAAATCGTGTCTGCAAAATCCTGAAACCGCCGCGATCGCGCCCGCTGCCACATTTGGGGTAAATCCAGCCACAGAACCGGATAAAACTGCCAAAATTCCTGCCAAAGCCCATCAAATAAAAGGCTTGCCGGATAAAATCCAGCGGCGGCATCCTGCCAGTCACTATTGAGCAGGGCTTCGTAGCGCTCCTTTAACCAAGTCTGCAATTCGGGGCTGAGGGGCTGTGTGCGCTCTTCTGTGGGAAAAAGGCTGTTAAACAGGCGTGCACTCAGGGTTTTGTGGGCGATCGCTAGGATATTCTTTCCCCACTGGACAGCTTGGTAGCTCGACCGCAAGGCTTCGTTGATCAGCGGCAGATCAGAGGCAAAGGGCGCAACGTGCATGACACTTCACTAAACTTCATAATTCTTGCTGTTTCTTACTATACCGCTTATTTTTCAAGCGACTCCTTGGCCACCCATGCAGCGGATAGTGCTTCAGCTAACGTTACCCATCACTTGACAGGGTATCTGGAATCCGCCGCTGCGCAGTGATGATGTTCGTGAAATTGCCTGTAATCAGGGCATGATGGTTTAGAATCGCTCGCAATAGGGGGAAACCCCCCGTAAATTTGAGGACATGCATCGATGAAGCTACGGGAACTTCTTAATGCTGCCCAGATTGCTACGACAATTGAGCATCCTGCGCTGGAGCAAGAGGTGCAGCACCTCAGCACTAACTCTTGGGACTGCCAAGATGGGACGTTATTCATTGGTATGCCCGGTACCCGCGTTGATGGCGGCAATTTTTGGCCTAGTGCCTTAGCGGCAGGGGCGATCGCTGCGGTGGTGTCTCCCCAAGCAAAGGCCAATGACGGCAGTGCCTGTGTCATTGTGGTGGAGAATGTTGAGCGTGCCTGTGGTGCCTTGGCTGCGGCATTTTACAACACGCCTGCCCAACGTCTGAGCCTGCTGGGGGTAACGGGCACCAATGGTAAAACCACCACAACCCATTTGATTGAACATCTGTTGAGCACGGTGGGGTATCCCACGGCACTCTTGGGTACCCTCTACAGTCGCTGGCCGGGGCATTATGAAGTGGCCAGCCACACCACCCCCTTTGCGGTGACGCTGCAAGAGCAGTTGGCGGCGGCAGTAGCAGCGGGGTGTCGTTTTGGGGTGATGGAGGTAAGCTCCCATGCGCTGGCGCAGGATCGGGTCTGGGGGTGTCAGTTTGAGGCGGCGGTGTTTACGAATTTGACCCAAGATCATCTGGACTATCACCGCGATTTAGAGGATTATTTTGCGGCCAAGGCCAAGCTATTTACGCCAGAGTACCTGAAGGGGAAAGCCATCATTAATCGAGATGATCCCTTTGGGCAGCGGCTGGCGCAGCAATTAGCTCCAGAGCAGGTCTGGACCTATGGCCTTGGGGAGGGTGCTGACTTTACCGCCCTGGATCTCACCTATCGGGTGAATGGTGTCACCGGAACGCTGCACACCCCCATCGGCACGGGAACGCTAAACTCGCCGTTAGTAGGGCAGTTTAATGTGGCCAATGTCCTGGGGGCGATCGCCATGGGGGCAGCGGTGGGACTGCCCTTAGAGTCAATGCTAAAGGCGCTGCAAGATTTTGGCGGTGTACCCGGTCGCATGGAGCAGGTGCGTATTGCCCCTGACCAAGATATTACGGTGTTGGTGGACTATGCCCATACGCCGGATAGCCTCGATAACTTATTGCGGGCAGCGCGTCCTTTTATTCCCGGTCGCCTTATTTGTGTGTTTGGCTGTGGGGGCGATCGCGATCGCACCAAACGACCACAAATGGGCGCGATTGCTGCTCGCTTAGCGGATCAGGTGGTGGTGACCTCCGACAACCCGCGCACCGAAGACCCACACCGGATTTTGGATGATATTATCGCAGGAATTCCGCCCCAAACCCCGATGATGGTTGAAGCCGATCGCCGTACCGCTATCATCTCTGCTATTCTAGACGCCAAGCCAGGGGATGGGGTGGTGATTGCCGGTAAAGGTCACGAAGACTATCAAATTTTAGGGACGGAAAAAGTGCACTTTGACGATCGCGAAGAAGCGCGAGCAGCACTGCAACAGCGACGGGAGCGCGGCTAACATGCCACAATGAGGGATTGTTGTGGCTCAGTGAGCAGACTGTGATTGAGGCCGAGGTTCACCGCCAGTTACGGGCGTTTTTACGCCACAGTGGCGATCGCCTACGGCGCGCCCATCTGGGCGATCGCCTGTGGCCGCACCATCTCACCTTGGCGCGATTAGTGGCGCGTGCCTTGCGGCTACGGCGGGGGTGTGTGCTTCAGGTCACTGCACGGGCAGCTTGGCAGCATTGTTATGGCCTGAGCTATTTACTGCCTGCCCTGCTCTATCCCGAACCCGTTCTCGTCGTCGTGCCCGAGCAACGATTGGCGACCCTCCTGCACCAAGAAATTCCAGAGTTACTTTCCTTCCTAGCGGTGACGAAATCGGTACAGCGCGGCGATCGCTGGCCAGTCGGCTTCACCGGGGTGCTGGTGATGAGCCTCGAGGAGTGGGTGGCAGCACAGCTTGGCACGGCTTCCCAGTTACTGCCTGAGGCGGTTGTCACCCTCATTGATGGTGTTGAAGAACTACCCAGACTCAGCCAACAGTACTTGACCTGCGAGATTGGGGCAGCGGATTGGGAGCATCTGAAATTAGCGGCTCCTGCTGCCCTAGAGCAGATTCGCCATACCTATGCCCAGTTGGCACACCAGCTTTTCCAACGCCCCAGCAACCCCTACGGCGATTATTTACTGGCACCTCTGGAGCGGCAGCTTCTGCAAACCCTCTTGGATCATTGCTCGGCGACGTTGCCCCCCTGTTGGCAGCAGCTACAGGCCTATTTAGGCCAGCCAGATACGGTGCTGTGGAGCCGTCGCCATCCCACTGCTGGCTACTTTAGCCTCCATAGCCACCCCCTCAACCTACGCCCCTATTGGCAACCCGTTTGGCTTTCTGCGCCCTTTGTGCTCATTGGCAGCGGCCCCGATGCTGAGCCACCCTTAGCCTATTTGCAACACCAGTTAGCGATTCCACCGCAAACCACCGTTAAGTTCAGTAGCGATCGCCATAGCGAAGCCATCACCCTCTACATTGCCGAAGATTTACCCTTGCCCAATACGCCAGCCTTTGCAGCAGCCACCCTCAGACGGCTCTACGATCTGATTGGCCGCGTTGGGCATCAGTCGGTGGTGGTGATCGTGCCCGATGTGCCGCTGCGGGAGCAGTTAGCTACCCAGTTGGCGGCGCTCTATGGCTCGCGCGTTCAGTTAGATACCCTGAGTGATCAGCCCCACCCCATTCTGGTTAGCAGCCCCACGTTTTGGTTGCAGGCTGCGCCGCAGTTTCCCTGCCCCACCCTATTAGTGCTGACTACCTTGCCGTTGCCTTCACCAGAAAAGGCGCTAGTCAGCGCTTGCATTGACTGGCATAAGCAACAACAGCAAGATTGGTTTCGCCATTATTTACTGCCGGAATGCCTGACCCTGCTGGATCGGATCATTGCGCCCCTGCGTCAAGATGAGCCTTGGGTGGCTATTTTAGATCGGCGGCTGACCGAACGCACCTATGGCCGCGATATTCTCCAGAGTTTGAGTCCCTACAACCGAGTTAGCGATCGCGCCCTGCTGCTATCACCCCATTGAGGTTGCCACTGCGAAACCCTTCTAGATCAAGGGTTACGTAGGTAAAGCCCAAGGATTGAAAATAGTGCACCAGTTTTTCTAAATCGGTTTGGTGAATAAATTCAGGGATTTGCGCTTGGGGGATTTCAATGCGCGCTGTGTCACCATGGCTACGCACGCGACAGGGTTCCCAGCCCTGCTGTCGCAGATAATACTCGGCCTGCCCCACTCGCTGTAGTTTTGCAAGGGTAATTGCCTCCCCGTAGGGAAACCGCGAACTGAGGCAGGGTTGGGCAGGCTTATTCCACCACGGCAACCCCAAGGATTTGGCAATTTCGCGCACCTCTAGCTTACTGATCCCCACTTCCGCAAGGGGCGATCGCACCCCCCGCTCCTTGGCAGCGGCAATGCCCGGACGATAGTCTTGGAGGTCATCGGCATTCACCCCATCCACAATGTAGTCGTAGCCCCACTCTTGGGCAAGCCCTCGCAGGCGATCGTGCAACTCACTTTTGCAAAAGTAGCAGCGATTCACCGGATTGGTCGCATAGTTGGGATTCTCAAGTTCGTGGGTTTCAATGAGTTCATGGCGAATGCCAATGGCCGCTGCTTGAATGCGGGCATCTTCTAGATCCGCAGGAAAGAGCGAGGGAGACACTGCGGTAACCGCCACGGCGCGATCGCCTAAGACATCCTTGGCCACCTTTGCCACAAGGGTACTGTCAATACCACCGGAATAGGCAATCAGCGCTTGCTCCAGTTCCCCAATTAGGTGCCGTAGGGCAGCAAGTTTTTCAACTCCCATAGCAAATCTCCTTCACTAAAGGAATTATGGCGTAACCGTCGCCGCCGGCGAAGACGGAACCTCTGAGACTTCCTCCAGCCAAATTTGATCACTGCGGGGATCAACCCGACTGGCGCGCACTAGCAGCGATTCACCCAAGTTTGCTTGGCGCTGCAAACGCATGGCCAACTCTACCCCCAAATCTTCTAAGAGCACTAAACCCAGGTTCTCCTCTGGTCGCAACCAGCGCAGTAAGATTCCCCGCCACACTTCATCGCGGTGGCGGCGCAGGTACTCAAGGCACCAGTAGCGATTGGTTTGTCGCTCCACTAAGGATGACTCTTGAATGGAGGAAACGAGTCGCAGCAGTAGTTCGTTCAGTTGATCTGGGGTAAGGGGGGGTGTTTCGCCGCGCAGATGGGCTTTAATTTGGCGGTGCGCCAGCAAATCGGTATAGCGACGGATTGGGGAGGTTACTTGGCAGTAGGCATCTAAGCCTAAACTGGCGTGGGGGTTAGGCTGGGTGCTCATTTCACTGCGGGGCATACAGCGACGAATGGCACAGTCGCGCACGACGCCAGCGGGAAGTTGGCGTAATTCGTCGTCGGGGGGCAACTCTGGTGGAGATTGACAGCGAAAGGGCAAGGGAATCCCTTCGCGCAAACCGTAATCCGCTGCTACTTCGCCAGCTAAAATCATCATTTCCGCAACCAGTTGTCGCGCTGGCGAGTCCCGCAGCGGGGAGATCTCCACCTCCTCACCGGCGACCTTAATACTCGGCTCAGGAATATCAATACGGATGGCGCCGCGCTGTTGCCGCCATTGGCTACGGCGGTTGCCCCAGTGGGCGATCGCCAGCAGATCGGCTTCGGCGGGCACCGCCTGCTCTAAGATCATATCCACATCATCGTAGCTTAGGCGGTAGGTGGGGCGAATCCAGCTTGGGCAAATTTCGTATTCGAGGACTTCGCCGCTCTCGGCCAAGAGGATGCCAAAACTCAAGGCACAGCAGAGACGCCCTTCCACCAAGCTCATCGGGCCTGTGGCCAACTCCGAGGGAAACATGGGAATGATGCCCGTGGGTAAATACACGGTCGTGGCGCGGCGGCGGGCTTCATGGTCTAGCACATCATCGGCCATCACCCAGCGGCTTGGATCCGCAATATGAATCCACAGCTTTTGGCGATCGCCCACGACTTCAACACTCAAACCATCGTCAATTTCTTGGGTACTTTCATCGTCAATGGTATAGACCTTCAGATGCGTCAGATCCCGGCGTAGGTCAGCATCTATATCCGTTGGTGGTGAGTTTAGGCAGTTATGAGCCACATCAAGTACCTTGGCAGAAAATTCAACTTGAATCTGGCTACGGCGCAGAAAAAGATTTTCGTGCGTTGACCACAGCCCCAAATCCACCAGTAGTTGAAAGGCACCAAGGGGTTGAGTGGGTCGCTTTAGTTGACGGAGTAACTCCACCGCACCTTGATGCTGGGCACTGGTTTCAATGGCTATAGCATAACGCTCTAATTGTTCAAGGCGCTTGCGATCTCCTGCGGACCACTGCACCGCCTCTCCCGCCAAGGCCTGGGCTAAATGTTCCGTGAAGGTGGCCTCCTCTGCCAAGCGTTGGGCTTCCTTCTCATGTTGGTGCTTTAGCTCTGCCACTTGAGCCACAGAGCGAGGCTCGTACACCTCGCCTTTGAGTTTGAAATAAAAACGGTCTTCACTCAGTAAATAATAGGCCGCGTAGCAGGTGGCGGCAGTGGTTTCGCCAAACAAGAGTTCCGCTAACCCCTGCGGGGTAATGGTACGCTGCTCTTCGCGGATAATTTCCCATGCGACTTCAAGGCTCTCAGGATCAAGGAGGGACTGCACCTGCTGCCAAAATGCAGGAATATCTTGGGGACGAAACCGTTCATGGGGAACGGTAAAGGTAATGTGGCGAGGATGTAGGGTATGGGATTGCAGGTGTTGATCCATAGCAATCCACAGCTTTTTACCTTCAGGGCGATCGATGGTCGCTAACCGCCGCTGATTCTGTACCCGAAACTCAATGAGGGTGCCTTTCTCCACAGATGCTGCGCCGCAACGATAACCCGTTAATTATAGGACTTGAGGCACAGTTGATGGCCACAGTGACGTTCTAAGAGGACGATGGCCACAATGTCATCAATGGGACGGGGAGGGAGCCGCAGCCCCTGAGGAATGAATTTCTGCACGCCCCGGGGCGGAAATAACTGCCAATAGCGATCGCGCGCAACTAGGGTACTGTTGCGTTCATCCACTTGGTGAATGCCAACATCGGCTGGCAGGTGTGCCTGCAAGGTTTGCAGCCAATGCTGGGATGTGGTTTGGTTTCCCATAATGACTTGGCGAATGCCGTAGGTACGCTGCCAGTGCTGCACAAGGGCAAGGGCGCGATCGCTGGCAACCACCTCATGCGCCCAGATTTCCGTCGGTGTTGCTAGGGCGAGGCCGCATTTGTCGCGCCCAGGGTCAAACCCCACATAGGTCGGTGTTGGCTCCTGTCTTAGCAACTGAGACTGACTCACTCCCTCCCTACAGCAAGCCCGTGACGAGGATTGAACTCGTGACCTCACCCTTACCAAGGGTGTGCTCTACCACTGAGCTACACGGGCAAAAATCATCAAGATTTCATCATAACCGATGCAGGCAACACTTTGAACCCCAATTTTTGCTTGGCTGTTCCAAGGTACGATCGCCAGTAACCCTTTGTTGTTTGTCGATGAGCGCCTATACCGTAACTGCCGCTTGGCTGGCTAACCACCTAGACGACCCTAACGTCGTAGTGATTGACTGTCGCTTTGATTTGATGGCACCGGAGCGAGGGCAACAGCAGTACCGCGCGGGCCATATTCTCGGTGCCTACTACTTAGACTTGGAGCAGGATTTATCCAGTCCGCGGCAGCAGTACGGGGGGCGGCATCCCTTGCCAGACCCCGAACGATTAGCCGCAACCCTACAGTCGATGGGGGTGAGGGAACAAACCCTGGTGGTGGCCTACGATGATTCGCGGTTGGCCTATGCGGCTCGGTGTTGGTGGTTATTGCGGTGGCTGGGGCACGATCGCGTCGCTGTGTTAGATGGGGGCTACAGCCATTACGCTGCCGCAGGTTATCCCACCACAACGGTGATCCCGGAAGTGCGTCAGGGGCACATCGTTGCTGTCCCCAGAGCAGAATGGGTGGTGGATCGCCAAGGGGTTATTGCGGCTCAAGGACAGCCACAAACCGCCATTGTCGATGCACGGGAGCCGCACCGCTACCGGGGTGAGCATGAACCCATTGATCCGGTGGCTGGGCATATTCCAGGGGCACTCAATTACCCGTGGTTGGAGATGACCCACGCCAATGGGTTGCTCAAACCAACGGCTGAGTTACAACGGCACTGGCAACCCTTGGCAAACACACCGGAAATTATTGTCTATTGCGGATCCGGAGTCACGGCCTGTGTAGATATTCTGGGGATGGCGATCGCCGGTCTCCATCAAACCAAGCTCTACGCTGGCAGTTGGAGTGACTGGTGCGCCTACCTATAGCCTACTGATAAAAAGACCCGCATCGATAATTCGCTATGATCAAGCCTGAGCCATTCCTCACAAGATCCCATGGAACGCCTCCCCGGTAACGCCCCCTCTCATCGCAGTACAACGCAACCACTGCACCGCCTTGGCCAAGAACTGCAGCGGTTTGGCTGGATTGGCTTTTGGACTCAGGTGGTCTTGGGGTTTGTCTCACTGCTGATTGTGATTATTGTCATCTTTAGCCGCAGTTTCAACCTCAATCGATCCCAGGGCAGTCCCACCTTAGGCTTGGTACTGGCCATTATTGGCTTAGTCTTTTTGGGGGTGAGTATTTACTGCTGCTATCGCTATCCGCAACTGGGGCGCCGCTTAGATCGCCCAGAAAACCGACCCACCAAGGAGCACGTTATTCGCAGCTTAAATATTGGGTTGTGGGTGAATGTGGCGGGGATGATCTTTACGGTGGCAGCGGCTGAATGGAATGTGGGGATGTTGCTGCTGAAGGTGTTGTCGATTCCCCAAGGGGCTGCGGTCTATGCAACGAATGTGCTCATTGAACCCTTGGAAATTTTCATTATTCAGGCCAAGGTGAATACCATTGCGGCGCAACTGACGGGTATTATTGTGGCTCTGTGGCTCTTACGTTGTGTGCGCCGTCCTCTCTAAACCTGTTTTCTCTAAATGTCTGTGTTTGAGTCCCCTACTGCTGTTGCTGCAAAAATTATTGTTGCTCTGGATGTGCCCACCCTCTCCGAGGCGATCGCCACCCTGAAGGCGCTACCTCAAGTGCAATTCTGGAAAGTTGGGCTGGAGCTCTTTTGTGCTACTGGCCCAGCCATTCTTGAGGTGCTCAAAGCCGAGGAAAAACGTATTTTCCTAGATCTCAAACTCCACGACATTCCCAATACCGTTGCTGCGGCAGCCCGGGCGATCGCCCCCTTTGGGGTTGACTTCCTAACTATTCACACCGCTACGGGGCTGGCGGGGTTACAGGCGGCTCAGGCGGCGCTGGCGCATACCCCCACCCAACTCCTTGGGGTTACCCTCCTCACCAGCATTGATGCAGTTACCTTGCGAACCCAATTGCAGTGTGACCTAGAGGTGCCCACCTACGTCAAGCGTATGGCCAGCCTTGCCTACGAAGCAGGCCTAGGGGGAATTGTCTGCTCTGCCCAGGAAGCTGCTCAGATTAAAACCCTGTGGGGGGAATCCTTTTTACGGGTGTGTCCGGGGATTCGGCCAACGGGAACGGCAACCGCTGATCAGGCGCGATCGCTAACGCCAGAGGCAGCCTTTGCTGCTGGCGCCTCCTACTTGGTGATAGGTCGCCCGATTCTCACGGCTCCAGATCCTGCCCAAGCCTTTGCGGACATTTGCCAGCGTTGCCTGACCGAAAAACGAGACGCAAACCCCTAGCTTTAGCTATCGAGATAAATCGATAGTGGCTTTAGCCACCATTATATGGCTCAATGCAGTATAAATGGAGTAGATACTAGGCGTGAACTACCGCTCATCATTGCTACGCAATAGATAAGCGGCTTCCTTGTTCAACGGGGACAGCATCTAACAAAACCGACGTTTTACCAGATGACTTACGTTCCCTCCCAAAGGCAGTAGAGCGAGTTCCTAACTCCGACATCCGCAAGGCTTCATTTCTGATGTTGATCGCAGCGTTCACGTCTCGGTCATGCTCTGTAGTGCAAACCTCACACCTCCAATTGCGAACCTCAAGCGATAGGCTACTCACTTGATTCAGGCAAACATGGCAGGTTTTTGAAGAAGGAAAGAAACGATTGACTTCGATCCACGATTCACCTGCGGTAGCATCGGGGACTTCTTGCGACATGTCGTTAAACTCGGGTGAATAGGGAGGCAGACAAACAAGGTTGCCCTCGCCGCTGCTAACAGCTGCTAACATTGCATTGCCTGCATGCCAGACACTCTGTGTGCCCTCAGATGATCCATGACTAACACGGCGCCGGATCAGAGCTTGGGAATTCATTCATCCCGTAGCAATTCCTTGAACTGTTCACCATTGAACTGCTTCCGCCAACCAGACCTCTAATGACAAACCTAGACCTGCATGGTTTTGGCTGCTAACCAATCCAGCAGGCGATGAATTCCCCAACAGTAGTCGGGATCCCCCCAGAGCCTTTGACATGTCGGGGCACTCACAAACCCCACATGCCCACCATACTCACACAGAACCACTTCAAGAGCAGGGTTACGATCGGCGATCGCCACCAGTTCTGGCACCAAGGCAGGATCAAACAGTGGATCATCGGCAGCGTAAAGTATCCAAGTCGGCAAGCGCAACTGCGGCAAAAAATGGAGCGGGCTGCTGGCATGGTAGTAGGCCTCAACCGATGGAAAGCCAAGGCGTTCAATCACCAGTGTCCGATCAAAACCCGCAATGGTGTTGATGCCTGCAATTGCTGCCAAATCAATGCTGGTGGGATGCGCGGCGTGGAGTTGCTGAGCCAAGCGTTGGAGTTCACGACTAATGGCGCGTTCAAATTGCCGCCCCCAAAACGTCTGGCCAAGGTGAGCTAAGGAGCGGTTCGAGTCTAAGTTAGGACACATCACCGCTGCCCCAGCAATGAGATCATTGTTCGTGCCTTGGGCGAACCACGCGCCCCACAAGGCCAATTGCCCCCCAAGGGAATAGCCGACCAACCAGTAGGGAGCGGTGTATCCCAGTTCATTACACTGCTGGGCAATCAAGCATAAATCCTTGCCTTCGTATAGACCATCGCTGGTGAGGGTGGGCGAGAGGTGGCCGCTGCGACCATGGGCGCGCCAGTCAAACAGAACCACATCGAACTGCCGTTGCTGCCCCCAGTGGGCAAGGGTATGCAAATACCACTGATTCGTCAGATCTCCGGTAATACCGTAGGTGGCAATAAGGGTGCCTCGGGCGTGGGGAACCCGACACCCTTGGCCGTAAAGGGGCACCCCTTGCGCTCCTGCAAAGAGATGCTCCTGCTGGGGGTGCCAGCGATAGGGACAGCCATAGCGCTGACCATAGGCGGTAAAAATGGTGTGGGCAATGGGCGATCGCAACCCTAGGGGTGGCCAGTAGGCATTGGATTGCATAGATAGGTTAGGCAAGGCGTAGTTTCCGTATTACACTTGGTCATCATTGTGAGGCATAGGCTATGACGCAGAGCGATGATCCCTCTTGGCGTAGCAACGAGGCAGATCGCTATGCCGTAGAAACCTGCTTAACAGATGTTCAGGCGAATCGTCTAATTGATGAAGTGTTTGCTGAGGTTGAGGCAGAGACACCCATCGAGTTTGCGGCGGTTTTAGACCCGCATGACGCCTCTGCAACGACGGTTTTAGTCCCCTATGAACCGTTGGCAGCCCCCCACTCAACAGCGGTTCTCGCTCCAGAGCGTTCCCATAAGCTACACCTGAATACCGACTTTTCATGGCGCGATCGCTTTTTAATGGGGGTTGGCATTGCCTCCTTTGTCCTTAGCGTGGGGTTATGGATTAGTGGCGCTCGCCAACCTACGGCAGTGGTTGCACCTGAGGTGGCCACAACACCGGCTGCCGATATTGCCTTTGCGGAATATCTGCAAACCTCTCTTCAGCTTTTGAGTCAGCAGCCCTCCCCAACACCCGCTACAACCATTGCGTCCGCAACGGTTCCCCCATCTGCCCCGTCACCGACAGTTGAACGTATTTACGTCCCTATTTATCAGCCCCCTAATGCTCCGGCAGTCTCGGTGCCCCAACTCCCCACCGTAACTGCGCCATCACCGATGCCGACTGATACAGTTGCCACTGCCCCGATCGCTCCACCGGCTCCTCAGCATACCTTGGTTGGCGTTCTCGAGCTTGGGGAGCGCTCCGTGGCTCTGATTCAAACCAATGGCGAAACCCTGCGCCTGAGTGTGGGCGATAGCGTTGGGAACGACGGTTGGCAATTGGTACAAATTCAAAATCAGCGGGCGGTGTTTCGGCGACAGGGAGAGGTTCGCTCCTTAGCCGTTGGTCAAAGCCTGTGACATCCTCCTGCTAGGGGGTAAAACGCAGGCCACCAAGCTCCCCCCCAAACCTCAAGGGGAGTACTGCCATGCGGGGTGATTCAGGAGAGCATTAATAAGCTGTACCCCTCGCAGTTGATTCGTCAGGGGTAAGTGTCCGCGGGGGGCACTCAAGTCCCAGATAAATTCGCTGGGGTAGCGCGGCCACTTTTTGCCATTACGCCAGCCAATTTTTTCCCAAAGCCGATCCCAGTTTTGACCACAGCCCAGCCAGAGTTGCCGCTGCACGGAATAGCCAAACCGCCCCAAGGAAAAGGTCAGCCATAACTGATCAATAGTTTGCAAGTCGGTGACGGGCAGTTGCTCTACTTCTGTAAAGTACAGCCAACCACGCTTTTGTGCTGCTGCCCCCGCGAGTACGCATAGGGTTTGGCTAGTGAGGCGATCGGCGGCTTCAAACTCTAGGTGCACCAGTCGCTCGGCTAGCGGACGATAATCTATCTGCCGCTCTGACAGGAGGGGCAGCACTCCCGCAGGATAGTGCTGACTTAAAAACGCTTTGACACCTGCATCCTCTGCCTGCACCAGCAGGCGATAGGTTTGACCACGAATCCAAAGCGGAGGGACGGGGTCTAGGGTTGTGCTGGCTTGTAAAAATTCTTGCAGCAATGGGTAGCCCTCAACACCAACGGTACTTAAAGTGTTCAAAGCGGCGAGCTGTTGCTTCTCGTTGCCGCTGTACAACTGTGTGCGTAAATTGGCTAAGGCTGTATTCGTGGCTACCATGCCCCCCTTGAGTCCTCCCCTTGCAACTGTAGAATGCGCTGTACAATCGCCGTTGTTGAACTGGGTACTTCCACCATGATTAACTCAATGCGGCCGCCATAGCGGAGCACCGTTTCAGCTTCCGGTAGGGTCTCCAGTTCATAGTCTCCCCCCTTGACGTAGATCTCCGGCTGGAGCACTTCAATCAGAGGAATGGCGGTGCGATCGCCAAACACGACCACTGCATCTACTGATCGTAAACCAGCCAGTACCTCTGCCCGCTGTTGTTCGGCAATAATTGGTCGGTTTGGTTTTAAGGCAGCCACCGAGCGATCGCTGTTGAGGCCAACCACTAACCGCCGTCCCAGTGCTCGCGCTGCCTTGAGGTAACGGACATGACCGGCATGGAGTAAATCAAAACAGCCATTGGTAAAAACGAGGGGTCGCCAGTCCTCCGGCGCTGCCTCAATCTCCCGCACCAGATCTGCAAGATTGTAAAGGCCAGTAATCAGAACTCATCTCCCTAGAGGGTCACCCCTAGCCTATCAGAGCGTGCCGCGAAAGAGTCCTTGGGGGCGCACTAATAGGACAGCCATCATCATCACCATCGCCACTGCTAATTTATACTCTGCCGGAATAACGAGGGTACTCATCTCCTGCGCCACCCCAATGATCAGGGCACCGGCGATCGCCCCGTAGGGGTTGCCAATCCCCCCCAAAATCACGCTGGCAAACAGGGGCAAAATCAAAAACCAGCCCATCGTCGGACGTACCGCCGTAATTAAGCCGTACAGCCCCCCGGCAACCCCCGTCAGCGTTCCTGCCAACAGCCATGTGCACAGCACCACCCACTCCACATCAATCCCAGAGACCCGGGCTAAGTCGAGATCATCCGCCACTGCCCGCATAGCCTTCCCGACTTTCGTGCGCTGCAGTAAAAAATGCMCCCCAGCCATGGCCACAACCGCCAAGATCATAACAATAATTTTCGAGTAAATAATTTTGATGCCAAAAATATCAAGAGCAGGCATCACGGGTAAGCGATAGGTTTGGTTTTCGCTCCCCCAGATGAGGATCACTGCATTGCGCAGGAAAAACGACAGACCAATGGACATAATGATCAGCGTGGTTGAAGTGGTGCGGCGATCGCGCATCGGCGACCAGAGCAGTTTTTCACTCATCAGCATCAGCCCTGCTGTGCCCAACGCACCAACCAGCATCGATAGCCAAATGTCTAACCCCATAAAATTGGCAACCAAGGTTAGGTAGGCACCTGCTGTCATAAAATCGCCGTGGGCAAAGTTCGGCAGCCGTAAAATCCCAAAGGTGAGGGTGAGTCCCACCGCTGCGAGGGCAATAATACTCCCCCCCGCCAAACCATTAACCAGTAGTTGAATGAGTTGAATATCCATGAAATGTGTTGTAGGTGCACTACATTCTATATAGGCTATAGAGGCGCAAAACGAGTCAAAAAAGGGGGGTCAAGCCGCTGCCTTCCCCCACCTAGAACAGGATGATTTGAATGTAGCGTTAGCCGCGACGTAAATCCTTCGCCATGGCGCGGAACAGATCAAGGCTAGGATCAGTGCGACGGCGTTCTTGTTCCTCTGCTGCCGGAGCAGATACATCGGTAACGCTCGGCTCTGGGGTGCCCTTGTTCTGGGCAGCTACGTCCACCTTTTCTAAGGATGATACCAATTCAACAACTTCCACCTCTTCGGTGCTGCCCCCCGTTGCGGGAAAGGTTTTTTTGACTGGCTTGGCTGTACGCATGTACTCAATGTTGCCGTAGGTCTTTGCTTCATCGGGATCCAAGAAAAATTCCTTGGTGGGCTTGGGGTCGGCGGGTGCCTTTTTGCCACCGCGAAATAGACCGTCAAAAAGTCCCATAGCTGAGGTGTTACCTTTTATGAAGAAACCGCTACTCAGTTTACAATAGAAGCCTAGGGCAAACCATAGCTAACGTTACCATTTTATGCCTGTTGCAGCTTACCGGGGGCTAACCGCCGATCAGTTTCGCCACCCTCGCGATCGCCAAGCCACCGCTGCCCTCAAGCACCTTCCGGGCCTAGATGTGCTGGTGCGCACGATCCTTGGCTCCCTTGCCGAGCAAGCATTTTACCTCGAAAACATTGGTAGCAGCCTCCGCATCAGCGAGCAGCAGCTTCCAGACCTCTATGCATTGCACACCGAGGCCTGCCGCTGTTTAGATATTGACCCGCCGCATCTATACCTAAAGCAGCACAGCATCCCCAATGCCTACACCTTTGCCATGCGCGGCAAACAACCGTTTGTGGTGCTCCATACTGCGTTAGTCGAACTCTTGACACCAGCAGAGCTACAAGCTGTGCTCGCCCACGAACTGGGGCACTTAAAGTGTGAGCATGGAGTTTACCTAACCATTGCCAACCTTTTACTTTTAGCGACTAGTCAACTCTCACCCTGGGGACTACTCTTGGCGCAGGGACTCCAAAGCCAACTGTTTCAATGGCTGCGCTGTGCAGAACTCAGCTGCGATCGCGCGGCTTTGCTGGTCACTCAAGATGCGCGTGTTGTGGCCTCTGTGCTGATGAAATTGTGTGGCGGCTCTCCCCAGTGGAGCGATCGCCTCAACTTGGATGCCTTTATTGCCCAAGCGCAGCAGTACGATAGCGCCGATCAAGGCTGGCACACCCTGTTCAAGGAGTTACAAGCCAGCCAACTCACGCACCCCTTACCGGTGTTACGCGCCCGCGAAATCTTGGACTGGGCAGAGAGTCAACAATATTATCAATTACGGCAAGCCTTCCAGTAGCATCAGCTATTCACGCTGAGGATGTCCGCGCTAGTGAAGAGTGTCACTACTTTTTAGAGCTTTTTCTAAGAAGCTGTGTAAATCAGCAAAGGTGCCAATGTAGGCAGGCACTGGTGTTTCATAGCCTTTGAGGCTCAGAACTTGGGGACGGAAGGGTACAGCCGCAGGGCATCCTCCCACGAGGTAATGGTAGGTGGTGGCTCCCATGGCAATATCGGCTTGGATGGTTTTGGTGGCACTCTCAAGCCGAAAGGCAGCGTTTACGGTATCGCCTAAGGCGGTGTAGTCGGGGCGATCGCCACTGCCAGTATTGCCCACCATGGCATAGCCTGTATTCAGCCCCGCCCCTATCCGTAGGGAGGCAGGTAGGGGATACTGCTGATGCAACTCCCCTGTCATTGATCGCAGGTCTTCAAGGGCAGACAGGGTATAGCAAATTTCGCGATAGCCAATTTCCTCACTTTCATGAATCCAAACAGCCATCACCGCATCACCAATGTATTTATCGACCCAACTACCGTACTGACGAATGATTTCCCCTGCTCGGTGAAACCATGTGCCAATGACTTCTGAGAGCAGTTCTTCATTGAGCTGCCGCGTTAATTGGGTAAAATCGCGAATATCGACCACCAACACGGTCAACAGTCGCCGGACGTGCAATAGTGCGGTAGCCGAGCCTTCTGGCTGCGGTAAGTTCAGGGTGGCACTATTGCTAAACAGCGGCGGCAGCGGCTCATTAAAAAAATCCAGTTCTGTTTGGCCAAAGGTGATGCGATCGCCATTATGCAGCGGCATTGGAATACTCACCCGGCGGCCATTGACAAATGTGCCGTTACGGCTGCCTAGGTCAATTAAATAAAACTCCCCCTGCCCCATCCGTTGAATCATGGCGTGGGTACGCGACATCCAGCGATCGGCAAGAACAATGGCATTCTCTTCACTACGGCCAATCGTCCAGCACGTCCCACCAGTCAACGGAAAATAGCACATTGTTTCATCCGTCACCAGAGCCAAGTGGGGTTCTGTGGGGGGGGGTATTTCAGGATGGATCAGCTCTGGCCCGTGGGGCAGTTGAGATACCGCGTGACGGAGATGGGCAATGATCTGCTGTTGTCGAAAAATAATGGCCACCAGTTGCTGGGGGGTCAAGGTCTCCAGAAGTTTCTGATCCGGTAAGTTAAACGCAAGGTCAGCATCCATGGGGCACTAGGAGGAAACCAAGAAAAATCAAGACGGTGGCTCAGTAAGGGGCTGAAAGCCGAGCGATCAAAACAATAAAAGAAGAGAAAGCGTGCCCGTGAGCCGACAACACACATTCAACCCACGTTTAGGAGGGCGATTACACCCCCAGTCTAGCAAAGGGGTTTGGGGTACTCAATAGACTGCATCTATGCGTATCAAATTCAGACCATCCTTTGAGCAAAAGGAGGATGTCAATTTTAGCAAGAGCACCTTAGCTAGTTCTTTTCGGAAAATTATTACTATTCAGGCTTGTCATAGCCTAGTCATGGTTGCTAGAATCATAAAGCACTTTTCAGCCGGGATAGCTCAGTTGGTAGAGCAGAGGACTGAAAATCCTCGTGTCGCCAGTTCAATTCTGGCTCCTGGCATCTGACCTCAAGCGTTGATGCAAACCTTGGCTATTCCCCACCAGCGATCGGCCATCTAAGCCACTGTCACTGCCAGCTTAGGCCTCGCCACGTTAATTCCCAGCACGACGACCAAGCCAGACACCTTGGTCAACCTTGCCGATCGCCATCTTTACGCAGCCAAACAACAGGGCTGCAATTGTTACGTTGCTGCAACCACAGACACCGCCGCCACCAGCACTTCGCTAGAATCAGTCTAATCCATCGCGTTGGGATAGTTGGTGTGACCCGTTCATGGCCCAAGTGGCTGCCCCTGCCAGCCCTTGTCACAACATTCGGTGTTGCTGCCCTTGTGATTGGGGTGCGACAGTTGGGACTGCTGCAACAAACAGAACTGAATTTCTACGATCTCTACGTGCGATCGCGCCCAGCCCCAGATCCGGATCCGCGCATTCTCACGGTGCTAATCACAGAGCAGGATATCCAAGCCCAAAAAACATGGCCGCTACCGGATGCCACCATTACCGATCTATTAACCCGCCTGAATGCCGCTAGCCCGCGAGCTATTGGCTTGGATATTTTTCGGGATATTCCCCAACCACCCGGTCACGACCAAATTCGCAAGATTCTCAGCCTCAACCCACGCATTATCCCCGTCTGCAAATCCGCTGGCGAAACCGCCGATCAACCAGAAGTTCCCCCACCCCCCAGTATTCCCACAGATCAGGTGCCTGAGCGGGTAGGGTTTGCCGATATTCCCCTCGACAATGATGGCGTGATCCGGCGCAACCTGTTTGTCATCAATAATGAAAATGCCCAGCGGTGTACAACCCCCTTCTCCTTTGCCCTGATGCTGGCACTGCGCTACATCGAGCAAGAACCGGATCAAAAAATTGATCTAAACAATGACGGCCTCACCCTGAACAATATCCACTTTGCACCCCTCACCCGGGATGCGGGGGGGTATGTTGGGGTGGATGATCGGGGTATGCAAACCCTGCTAAAGTATCGCTCCGGCAGTAATGTCAGTCGCACCGTCTCATTAATGGATGTGCTGACCGGCCGGGTGAGCGATGACTTGATTCGGGATCGCGTTGTTTTAATTGGGGTGTCTGCCCCCAGTATCAAGGATATATTCCTGACCCCCTACAGCGGCAGCGATGCCGTCACCCAGCAAATGCCCGGGGTCGTGGTTCATGCGCAGATGGTGAGTCAGTTTCTCAGCGCGGCTCTGGATGACGACGCACCCATCTGGTACTGGCCTTTGCCCCTTGTGTTGGGTTGGATTATTCTGTGGGCGGGGGTTGGCAGTGTGTTGGGGTGGTGGTTGCGTCAACCGCTGTGGCTAGCAGCGGCGGTGGCAGGCGGTGGTCTCGCTTTGGTGGGGGGGAGTTTTGCGATTTTTGTTGTTGGTAATGGCTGGATTCCGGTGGTGCCGCCACTCATTGCCCTGATGCTCAGCAGTGTGGGGATGGTGGGCTACGTAGGGTATCACGCCCAGCAGGAGCAAAAATCGTTTCAGGAAAAAGTTAAAGAGCAGGAAAAGGCGCTGGCGCTGATGCGCTCCTTGATGGCGGAAAACACGGCTGCCCTGAATCAAGCCCTGCAACAACCCACGGAAATTACGGGCAAGCCCCGCTCACTCTTAGGAGGACGCTACAAAATCCAAAAAGTCTTGGGGGCTGGTGGGTTTGGCCGTACCTATTTGGCTCAGGATACCCAGCGTCCCGGCAACCCCATTTGCGTTGTCAAGCACCTGCGCCCTGGCCGCAATGATGAACGTTTTATGCAGGTGGCACGGCGATTATTTAATACGGAAGCGGAAATCCTCGAAAAGTTGGGTCGCCATGACCAAATTCCTTTGCTGTTGGCCTACGTCGAAGAAAATCAAGAATTTTATCTCGTCCAAGAATTTATTGAGGGTCGCTCCCTCAGTGAGGAAGTCAAACAAAAGCACAGCGAAGCTGAGGCGCTTAAACTGCTGCGAGAAATGCTAGAGGTGTTGAGTTTTGTCCATAGCCATTATGTGATTCACCGCGATATTAAACCCGACAATATAATTCGTCGTGCTGCCGATGGCCGTTTGGTGCTAATTGACTTTGGCGCAGTGAAGCAAATGCAGCCTCAAGAAATTCAGAAAACCCAAGGAAGCACCGTCGTCATTGGTACGATGGGCTACGCACCCCCAGAGCAACTCTCAGGACAACCCACCCTCAGCAGTGATATTTATGCCGTGGGGATGATTGTGTTGCAAGCGCTGACCGGCATTAAACCCCGAGATCTACCTCGAGATCCCCGAACAGGTGAGGTGGATTGGCAGTCCTGTGTGACGGTGAGCGATGCGTTTGCGGCGATACTCAACAAAATGGTGAAATTTAACTTCAGCGATCGCTATGAGTCTGCGAAGGACGCACTACAGGAGGTACAACGGCTCAGTAGTGCTATGGCAGTGTAGCAGACCCGCTGTCCCAAAATTGCGGTGGGGGGCGATCGCCCTAGGACTTAAAATAGAGGCAACTGTAATGGGAGGTAAGTTTGATGTATCAGTCGCCAGTGCTTGTTACGCCTAATGGACATTCCCTAGATATTACCCTTGATCCGTTTTGGCAAAATTTACAGCAGTTGGCCTCCCACTTGCTTGTCTCTTTGTGTTTATCGCTGCTGCTGACAATTGCCCTAAGTTTGCTGAGCTATTGGTTTAGCAGTACGTTTGGTATTCCTCTCATGCCATTTTTGTTTGTTGTCATTTAGGGCAGCCAGCGGCATGGATTAAAACAAAATAAGCGAATTGGAGGAGTTATGATCTGGGGTCTGATTATTACGTGGGTTGTAACCAGTATTAGTTTATTTATTGTCTCGCGCCTCTCGTTCCTAGGCGTAGAAATTGATAAGTTTAGTACCGCGCTGTGGTCTGCCATTGTTTTTGGGGTTCTCAATGCCACATTGGGGGCCGTGCTGAAGTTCCTCTCCTTCCCGTTTATCTTTTTGTCCCTTGGTTTGTTTGCCCTGATTATTAATGCCGCTATTTTTGCCCTTGCCGCTGCCTTTGTGGATGGCTTTACCCTGCGCAACGGATTTTGGAGCGCTCTATTGGGATCGATTGCCCTGAGTATTGTCAATGGCCTCTGCTTTGGGCTGTTGAGCCAATTGGGAGTTCTCTAGGTACCCTCGGGGGGTAATGAGCCAGTCGTGGTAACGACGAGTGCTGGCATTGCCAATTAAGACTAGGCTGAACATATCCACCTGCTCGGGTTGGAATGTGCCTAGGGTGGTTAGGGTAATCTGTTCATCGGCACGGTAAGCCCCACGGACAATGGCCACTGGGGTGTTGGGGGAGCGATAACGCTGAAAAATTTGCTGAGCGATGATCAGTTGCTCTTGGCGATCGCGAGAGCGAGGATTATACAGAGCGGTTACAAAGTCAGCGTTGGCTGCGGCTTCTAGGCGTTGTTCAATCACTGGCCATGGGGTGAGGCGATCGCTGAGGCTAATGGTACAAAAATCGTGCATTAGGGGAGCGCCTAGCCGTGCCGCTGCCGCATTCACCGCACTCACCCCCGGCAACACCTCCACAGCAATATCGGCGATATTTGCATCGGCCATTAACTCCAGCACCAAGCCCGCCATGCCATAAATGCCGCAGTCTCCCGATGAGACCACGGCCACGCGCAACCCCCATGCCGCAAGTTCAATGGCGTGTTGGGCGCGATCGCGCTCTTGGGTAATCGGGTAAGGCAGTACCATCTGGCCGGGTTGCCGCAATGGTGCCAGTAGTTGCAAGTACAACTCATAGCCAATCCACACCTCTGCGGCTAAAAGTGCTGCGCGTGCTGCGGTGGTGAGTTGCTCGAGTGCTCCGGGGCCGGTACCAATTAGGGCGATCGCCCCCCTACGGGGAATATATTCCCGTTGGCTCTGCGCTACCGCCACGGTCACTGCCCCCCTTTGGGAGGGCTGGCGATAGATGTGCTTCGGGACAATTAACGCCCCCCCCTGACTTGCCAACAGCGCTGCTGCCTCCGCCACACTAGGGGTGCCCATCTCGGCGGCCACAATGGCGGAGGGAGTCGGAACCGCCACCTGCTCTAATTGCTCTGCCCTAAACCAGCGGGTCGGCCAATTTTGGCGTTGGGCGAGGGCGCACAAGCCCACTTCGTCCGCTTTGCGATCGATACTGGCGATGCCGGCGATCGCCCCTAAGGCTAACCCCGCTTCACTGAGGGTATGTTCAATGGCTGCTGCAATGACGCTTTCAGGTGTACCGCGCTCACAGCCAATTCCTAGCCACAGTACCCGTGGATGCCAGACCACGCCAGCGGTGGGACATACTGCCTTTTCGGTGATCCAAACCCCCTCATCGGTGGGTGGGGCACTCAGCCACTCGATGGGTTGCTGGGGGGGCACTCCGGTGCGCCACAGGTCACTACCGCAGGTTTGGAACACCCTGAGAACCTCCTGCCGGGCTTGGCGAGCAGCAACCCCATGCCAATCTCCCGAGCCTCGCTGCCAGCCGAAGGCTTGCCCCCAACAGTCCACCGCAAAGTAGTGTTGGCAGTGGCTTGCCCCCGTCAGGATGGGGGTGGCACCTATTTGAGCCGCTAGCATCTGACAGAGGCGATCGCCCGCGGCAGCATGGCCACCCACTAAACTAATGAGCCACTGGCCATTTTCTGAAAGCACCCAGACCGCAGGATCCGTGTACTTATCTGTTAACAGGGGCGCAATCAAGCGCACCACCGCCCCACAGGCCAAGGCAAAAACCCAGCCGCGATACTGTGACCACACTGCTGCCAGATGGCTTGCCAGCGATCCCTGATACCGCTGGGCTGTAGCAACCTCAATCGGCAGGTGGACGGGTAGCCACAGGTCTAAGGCAACACCCGCATGCCGCAGGCGCTCTAGCTGAGCAACCCCTTGGGCGGTTGTGGCGATCGCTGCAAGTGGCGCAACGCTTGAAAACTGATTCACCCCTAGCCCCTATTGATTCACAGCAAGTGTTTGGAAGTCGTTTGCCACCCCTATCTCCATGGGAAAATAGAAGTACCTTTCCTCACTACTACGACGGTATTGCACCCTTGAGTATTTACGAAGCATCCACGAGCGCGATCGCTCGCCAACTCCTCAGCGCCAGCCACGAGTCCCGCAACTTTTTTAGCCAACTGCGCGATCAGATGCGCATCGAAGACAAGCTCCTAGGCTGGGCCATGGAGCATCCCGGATTGCGGGTACAACTCTTTCGCCTTATTGACTGCCTCCCTAGCCTCAAGAGCAAAGCCGAGGTGGCGCGGCATTTACAAGAATACCTCAGTGATCCCAGTGTCGAACTGCCAGAAGGGCTGAAAAAACTGTTGAACTTTGCTCAACCGGACTCCCTGCCCGCCCAAGCGGCAGCCACAACCTTCACCACCGCCGTGCAAGCCCTTGCCCACAAGTACATTGCCGGTGAAAACACGGAACAGGTTCTCAAGACCATTGGCCGCCTCCGCAAACAGGGAATGGCCGTCACCATGGATATTCTGGGGGAAGCCGTGATTACCGAATCGGAGGCCGCCGCCTACTGCGATCGCTACCTAGACCTAATGACCCAGTTGAGTCCGTTAGGGAGCAAGGAAGGCACCAATCCGGTACAGGTCTCCGTGAAGCTGACCGCCTTTTACTCCCAGTTTGATCCCCTAGATGTCCAAGGCTGCCGCGCCAAGGTGGGGGAACCTATCCGCCGACTGCTCCACCGCGCCAAGGAATTGGGGGTGGGGGTTCATTTTGACATGGAGCAGTATGCCTACAAAGACATTACCTTGGCCATTCTCAAAGATATTTTGCTGGAGCCAGAGTTTCGCGATCGCGCCGATGTGGGGATCACGCTACAAGCCTACCTGCGGGATAGTTACAACGATGCTCAAGACCTCGTTCGCTGGGCACAACAGCGCGGCACCCCCGTCACTGTGCGGCTGGTCAAGGGAGCCTACTGGGATCAGGAACTGATTAAGGCGGTACAACACCAGTGGCCGCTACCCGTCTATCAGCACAAGGTTGATACCGATGCCAACTACGAGCGCGTGCTAGAGTACTTGCTCAGCCACTACACCGTGGTGCGAACTGCCGTGGCCAGTCACAATGTGCGCTCCCAAGCGCGGGCGATCGCCATTGCCCAGCACCATCACCTACCCGCCAGTGCCATGGAGTGCCAAGTCCTCTACGGGATGGCCGATAAACTCGCCAGAGCCTTGGTGGAGGCCGGACAAACCGTGCGGGTGTATTGTCCCTACGGCGATCTCATTCCTGGCATGGCCTACCTAATCCGCCGCCTGCTAGAAAACACCGCCAACAGCTCCTTCCTGCGGCAGCAGTTGGCAACCACCGAGATCGAGGATCTATTAGCACCCCCGCTTCCCACCGCCGACTTCAGCGCCACCAACGTCTATGTGCACACCGGCAAGACCTCAACCTTTGTCAATGCTGCTAATACTGACTATGCCGTAGCTGCCTTGCGCCATCGCATTGAAGCAGCCCTAGACAATGTCCACCGCCAACTTGGCCAAACCTATTCCCCCATCATTGGGGGTGAGCGGGTGAATACCCTAGAGTACAGCGACTCCCGCAATCCCTCCCACCCGCAGGAAATTGTTGGTCGTGTGGGCGTAGCCACCATTGAAGATGCTGAACACGCCATCCGTGCCGCCAAAGCGGCTCAAAAGCAGTGGCAGCACACACCCGTGAGCGAGCGAGCCGCCATCTTACGGCGCGCAGCAGACTTACTGGAAGCCCAACGCCATGAGTTGGTGGCTTGGATGTGCTACGAAGTGGGTAAAGTCGTCGCAGAAGGCGATGCCGAAGTCTCGGAAGCCGTGGATTTTTGTCGCTACTATGCCGATGAGATGGAGCGCCTCAGCGGTGGCTACGATCGTAACTTTCCGGGAGAAACCAATCATTACCACTATCAAGGGCGGGGGATTGCCGTAGTGATTTCACCGTGGAATTTTCCCTTAGCCATCCCCACTGGGATGACAGTGGCCGCGCTGGTGACAGGCAACTGTACGATCCTCAAACCCGCAGATCCCGCAGCCGTTGTTGCGGCTAAATTAGCGGAGATCCTTATTGCTGCTGGATTCCCTGCGGGCGTGTTTCAGTTTTTACCCGGTCGCGGTGCTGTTGTTGGCCCCTACCTCACTCAGCACCCTGACGTGCATCTGATTGCCTTTACGGGGTCTCAGGAGGTGGGCTGCCGCATTATTGCGGAGGCGGCGCGGTTGCAGCGGGGGCAAACCCATATTAAGCGCGTCATTGCCGAAATGGGGGGCAAAAACGCCATTATTGTTGACGAAAGTGCTGACCTAGATCAAGCCGTAGCGGGGGTCGTGCACTCCGCCTTTGGCTATAGCGGCCAGAAATGCTCCGCCTGCTCGCGGGTGATTGTCCTTGAAGCCATTTACCAGCCCTTTGTGCAACGCCTGATTGAAGCCACCAAATCCTTGAATGTGGGGTCAGCCCATTGGCCTAGTACCCGTGTGGGGCCAGTCATTACTGCTGCGGCTCGCGATCGCATTCAGGAGTATATTGCCAAAGGTCAACAGGAGGCAGACCTTGCCTTCAGTGGCACCGTACCAGAGGAGGGGTATTTTGTGCCTCCCACGATCTTTACCAACGTTCCCCCTACCGCCACGATCGCCCAGGAGGAAATTTTTGGCCCCGTTTTAGCGGTACTGCGTGCCGAAACCTTTGAGCAAGCCCTAGAGATTGCCAACACGACCGCCTATGCCCTGACAGGGGGGCTGTATTCGCGCACCCCCTCCCACATCCAAGCGGCAAAAGACCAGTTTGCGGTGGGAAACCTCTACATCAATCGCGGTATCACCGGCGCAATTGTCGATCGCCATCCCTTTGGCGGCTTTAAGCTGTCGGGCATCGGCTCAAAAGCCGGTGGACGTGATTACCTGTTGCAGTTTCTCGAGCCACGGGTGATCACAGAGAACGTCCAACGCCAAGGGTTTGCCCCCATTGCCGGAGTGGATGATTGATGAGCGATCGCGGCTGTCCACAACTGCTAGAGCGAATCGCCGCACGCATTGACGCAGTCGGTGCCATCCCCTTTGCCGAGTTTATGGCCTTGGCACTGTACGACCCCCAGTGGGGCTACTATAACCGCCCCCAGATCACCATTGGTCGGCGCGGCGACTTTACTACAGCTAGCACGATCACCGTTGACTTTGGCGAACTACTGACCGACGCCTTTGTGCTCATGTGGCAGGCCTTGGGGCAGCCTACCCCTTTTACTCTCCTAGAAATGGGCGCAGGGGACGGGCAGTTTGCCGCCGCTGTTTTGACCTACAGCCAACAGATGCATCCTGATTTTTTTGCTGCCCTTGACTACGCCATTCAGGAGCAGTCACCAACCCTGCAACAGCGGCAACGGCAATGGTTGCAGCCCTGGGGCGATCGCCTCCGCTGGCTCAGCCCTGATACCGTGCCAGCTCCCTTCATCGGCTGTATATTCAGCAACGAACTGGTGGATGCCTTCCCCGTCCACCGCCTGCAATGGCAAGGAACTCAGTGGCAGGAACTGTATGTCACCCTAAACACCCAGGGGCAGTTTCAGGATGTGCTGCACCCCCTCAAGGATGACCAGATTCACCAGTACTTCGCCACCGTGGGGATTGACCCGCAGCAGCAGCACTATAGCGACGGTTATCGAACCGAGGTCAATCTGCAGATCATTCCATGGCTGAAGCAGGTGAGCCAGTGCCTTCAGCGAGGGTTTGTCCTCACCATTGACTACGGCTATCCTGCCCACCAGTACTACCATCCCGCCCGCTGTGAGGGTACCTTGCAGTGTTACTACCAGCACCGTTACCACGATAACCCCTACCGCTTTGTCGGCACGCAGGACATCACCGCCCATGTGGATATCACCGCGCTAGAGCGCTATGGTGAGCAGTTTGGCCTGCACCCCCTGTACATAACCCGCCAAAGCCTGTTTTTAATGGCATTGGGGCTGGGGAACCGTCTCATGGCACAGCAGCACACCAACGGTAACCTCCGTCAAGCGCTCAGCCGCCATCAATCCTTGCACCATCTCATTGATCCGTTGGGGTTAGGGGGCTTTTACGTGGTATTGCAGAGTAAGCAGGCCAGCCTGCGGTTGCCGGAACTGGATGCCGTAGGCTCTAGATTGTCCCTTTAAGGAGATCCAATAAGCTGCTGCCGCCCCACATCAGTGCCACCAGAATAGAGGTTGTTACCGCCAGACCCATCAGGCACACCACCAGCCCTGCCAAGCTAATCAGGCCATCGTCATCCAGTAAACCAAACCCAGTAATGAAGATACCCATCGCTGGCAACGTGTTGGTGCCTGGAATCGGTAAAATCATCGAGATGGCCATCAGGGAAACAGCAGCCCCCAAGAGCAGCCGACCGCCACGGCTTGTGCAGATGAGGCGCAGGCGCGGTCGCGAGATCAACTCAATTCGCCGCAACCACGGCAGCGCACGGCGAAGGATGTTTTGGACATGGGTACGGGGCATTGCTCGCGCTAACAGCGTTGGTGGCAGCCATGGGAAGGACGCCCCCAGCATGAGCTGCACCCCCAAGATGAGCAGGACAATACCAAAAGGGGTGGAATAACCGGGAGCAGGAATGGGCAATGCCGACGGTAACGATAACACCACCAGTAAAAAACCAAAGGTGCGCTCTCCCGCGAGCTGCAAAATATCGGCAAGGGTTACCTGCTGCTGGGTGAGAACAGCACCGGTGACAGGTGGATCAGCACCCATTAAAAAGGCTTGCTCTAAATCCGCAGAGAGTCTGGCCATAAAGGATAACGCACCTAATCGATGCGGATATTTTTGAAGTCCGGCGGTGGGGGCGGGCTGGGGGGCTGATAGTCGCCGTACTGCTTGAGCCAGTCACTCACCGGCTGCTGATCAAGACTTAGCCCCAACAACCCCGAAACAAAGCCACCCATAAAGGCAACGGGTCTCTGGCTTAATTCTTTGACAAGGGGGGTTAACTCAGTTAAAAACATAGACTTAGATCAACCTTAGGGCACGATTTGCCAAATTCTTCACAGAATGTAACCTGATTTTAGCCTAGAGAACCACAAAACGTTAGCGGTTCTTTGCTTATGGCAATTCCGCGAAATTTGTTAAGGAACCCAAGGCGCACCCCCAGCAGTTCGGACAATAAGGTCAAAGGTCAACTGATTTAGCAATGGCCATGAAGCCCATCCGCACGTTTAATGTCAGCCCCTGCTTACCCGAACGGCTGGAACAACTGCGCAGCCTAGCCTATAACCTCTACTGGACGTGGAATACCGAGGCGATCGCCCTGTTTCGTCGCCTCGACCCTCAGCTATGGGAGCAGACCAACCATAATCCGGTGCGGTTACTAGGCCAGATTCGCCAAGACCGCTTACTAGAAGCAGCGGCAGATAACGGGTTTTTAGCCCAAATGGAACGCGCCTTGGCGCAATTTCAGGAGTACTGCCATCCTGAACAAACGTGGTATCAACGGGTGCGCGGCACAACAACCAAAGAGTGTATTGCCTATTTTTCCCTTGAATTTGGCCTGAGTGAATGCCTGCCCATCTACTCCGGTGGCTTGGGGGTGCTGGCGGGAGATCACCTCAAGTCTGCCAGTGACTTAGGCTTACCCCTTGTGGGGGTGGGGCTACTGTACCAAAAAGGGTATTTTTCGCAGTACCTGAGTGCAGAGGGGTGGCAACAAGAGCGTTACCCCATCAACGACTTTTACAACCTGCCTTTAACCCTCGTTACCCATCCCAGCGGGGCTGAAATCCGTATTGTTGTGCCCTACCCCAATCGGGATGTCCACGCCCGAGTCTGGAGGCTTCAGGTAGGGCGAGTGCCCCTCTATTTGCTGGATACGAATATTCCCGTTAATAGTGCCTACGACCAAGACATTACCGACTACCTCTACGGCGGCGATGTGGATCTGCGAATTCACCAAGAAATGTTACTGGGGATTGGGGGGGTGAAGCTATTGCAGGCCTTAGACCTGCGACCCACTGTCTATCACATGAATGAAGGGCACTCGGCGTTTCTCTCCCTTGAACGCATTCGCCAACTCATGAGTGAAGCGCACCTGAGTTACGATGAAGCACTACAGGTGGTGCAGGCGAGTCAGGTGTTTACGACCCATACCCCTGTGCCCGCCGGCATTGACCTGTTTCCCGCCGATAAAATTACCTACTACGTTGGGCACTACATCGAAGCCTTTAACCTCTCTCAGCAAGAGTTTCTGTCCCTTGGGCGCATGAATCCGGGCGCGTTTCAGGAGCCATTTAGTATGGCGAATTTGGCCATTCATACCGCCAGCTTTGTCAATGGGGTGAGTGCCTTGCACGGCGAGGTATCGCGGCAAATGTTTCAAGGGCTATGGCCCAATTTACCCCCCACAGAAGTACCAATTACCTCCATTACCAATGGGGTTCATGCCCGCAGTTGGGTGTCTGAACCGTTGCAGTACCTCCTCGATATTTACCTCGGGCCACAGTGGTCTGAAGCTGCCATCACCGATGCCCTTTGGCAGCGGGTGGATAGCATTCCCGATGAAGAACTGTGGCGGATTCATGAAATTTGCCGCTATCAACTGGTGATGTTTGTGCGATCGCGCCTGCAACGGATGCTTCAGTCTCGCAGTGCCACAGCAGCAGAGCTAGCGCAAGCAGCAGAGGCACTGGATCCCACGGCTTTGACCATTGGCTTTGCCCGTCGCTTTGCGACCTACAAGCGGGCGACCCTGTTTCTGCGGGATATAGAGCGGTTACGGCGCATTTTACTGGGGTCAGTGCCTATCAAAAGTAGTGGCAAGCAACACCGCCCGATTGTTCAGTTTGTTATTGCCGGCAAAGCACATCCCAACGATAACCCCGGCAAAGAACTCATCCAAGAAATTATTCACTTTACCCGCCAAGAAGGGATGCACCACCACATTGCCTTTGTCCCAGACTACGATATGCACGTTGCCAAGATGATGGTGGCTGGGTGTGATGTGTGGCTGAATACCCCCCTGCGGCCTCAAGAGGCATCGGGTACCAGTGGGATGAAGGCGGCGATGAATGGCTTGCCGAACCTCAGTATTTTGGATGGCTGGTGGGATGAAGCCGATTACGTGCAGACGGGATGGGCGATTGGTCACGGCGAAAACTATGGCGATCGCCACTATCAAGATCAGGTAGAAGCCAATGCCCTCTACGAGCGCCTTGAGCGGGATGTCATTCCCCTGTTTTACGAACGCGACGAAAACGATATTCCCCGCCGCTGGGTACAAAAAATGAAGGCTGCCCTCTCATTAAATACACCGCAATTTAATACGGCACGGATGGTGCGCGACTACGCCCATCGGGGATACTTTGCAGCTAGCGATCGCCATTTTGTCTTGCGGGAAAACAACTATGGGGCTGCTAAGGAACTGGCGCAATGGAAGGAGCGAGTGCTTGAGCACTGGTACACCATTCAAATTCTTGGGGTAGAAACCTCGCGGGAGCACACCCTCACCGTCGGCGAAGTGCTTGAGGTCAAAGCTGCGATTGCCCTTGGCGCGCTGGAACCAAGGGATGTGCAAGTAACGCTCTTTCAAGGACGGGTCAATGAAGCGGGGCTACTGGAGGAGGCGTGCCCAACCTTGATGACCTTGGTGAGAACCACCAGTGACGGTCGTAGCATCTATACAGCGCAAGTGAGCTATGAGAGTAGTGGCTATCAGGGGATTGCACTGCAATTACTGCCTCGCCATGCCTACCTCAGTCACCCCTACGAGATGGGTCTGGTGCTCTGGGCTTGAGCCTCGCGCGAGTGCAAGTGTTCTAGCAGTATGCCAAGATCAAACTAGATTCATAATGGAGTGCTCCTATGGATGGCAAACGGATTCTCATGCTTGTGGGTGATTATGTCGAAGACTATGAGGTGATGGTGCCTTTCCAAGCACTACAGATGGTTGGCCATACCGTTCATGCTGTCTGTCCCAATAAAGTTGCGGGGGACAGCGTCCGGACAGCTGTTCACGATTTTGAAGGGGATCAAACCTATAGTGAAAAGCGGGGGCATAATTTTACCCTCAATGCCACGTTTGCAGATGTTGACCCCAGTACCTACGATGCGTTAGTGGTTCCGGGGGGGCGTGCCCCGGAATATCTGCGGCTCAATTCACGGGTGATTGAGATCACTCAGCATTTTGGCCACACGCAAAAACCCATTGCCGCTATTTGCCATGGGCTGCAACTGTTGGCCACCGCTGGGGTGCTTGAGGGCAAAACCTGTACCGCCTATCCTGCCTGCGGCCCTGAGGTTACCAAGGCAGGGGGCACCTATACCGAAGTTGCCGTGGATGCGGTGGTGGTGGATGGCAATTTAGTGACGGCTCCAGCATGGCCTGCCCACCCTCAATGGCTGGCAGCCTTCCTAGCGCTCTTGGGCACAACGATTAACCACCGTGCCTTGACTAGGGTTTAGGTACATAGAGCGATGGCGATCGCCCTCAGCCAACTTGCCGAGTACCTAAGTCGGCACCAGTTAAATTTCAAGCTAAATGCTAAAAATCATCAAATTATTACTGGCGTGAATGGCGATCATCTCGAGCGGTTCATTGTGATCATTGAACTTGATGAAGAGGGCGAGTTTTTTAAGCTCTATGCGCCTAACTTATTACCCGGAATTAAATACCACCGCTTCAAAGACGCGATTTTGCAAACCTTACTCTGCATTTCGTGGCAAACAAAAATGTTGCAGTGGGAGTACGATCCCAGTGATGGGGAAGTTCGTGCCATCATTGAATTTCCCCTTGAGGACAGCACCCTAACAGAGCGGCAATTTTTCCGCTGCTTTGGTGCCCTTGTGGAAATTGTGGATACAACCGTGCCCCGCCTACGGCAGATCGTCCAAGACAGTGAAACCAGCCCTGAGTCTGACACAGACTTAGCCATGGGGGAGCGACTGCTGCTCACAATTCAGGAAGAAGCCCCCGGTCTCCTTGACCTCATTGCCCAAGCCCTTGATGCTCGCCGTCAACGGGGGCAAAGTTCCTATTCCTAGCTTTCATGCGTGGGATGGGTAGGAGTCTCGCGGGCATAGAAGCGGCCATGCTTAATTTCAATGAGACCTTGGCAATTGGGACAACTAAATCGCCACAGCTTACCCACAGGCACCTTCAAGGCTTGCTGACAATGGGGACACTCGCCACGCCATACGTCTTCATCGCCTAGCATCCACATCCCCCCCACAACCATGGGTAAGCCAATCACTGTGCCCAAACCAGTGGCACAAAATCCCAAACCCATGACCATCCCAGCAATTCCTGCCACTTTTGATTGACCATCCCGAGGCACCTTTTCAATGGTGGGGATGGTATAGTTTGCAGTGTCATTGGTTGCAGACGCTCCGGTATCTGGTTCTGGGGGCGTCTCAGGGGCGATCGCGGGTGAGCTGGCAGCTTCAGGGAGGGGATTGGGGTCAGCCTCCAACCATGGATCCCCAAGGGGCGGATAGGCGCTGGCAGACGCCTGTGGCTCGGTGACTTCAGGCGCTACGGCAACGGTATCTACACTCTCTGGTTCAGCGACTTCAGCGATAAGAGCATGATCGCCAGCAATCGTCGCGGTCTGTTCAAGGGGGGCTGTGGTAGCATTAGATGCTTGCTCGGGTAGGGGTTCAGGTTCGTTAACGGGGGCGATCGGCTCATCTGGGGCTGTGGACTCAACAAAGGCGGCAATCAAGTCCATCAGTGTCGGCGCGTCCGGCTCAGGAGTGTCTTGAGGAGATGGTGCCATCTCTAAAGCTGATCCATCAGCAGCTTCAGATGTAGCGGGCGGGGGTGTGTCCGGTGTACTTTGCCAAGGATCGGCAACAGGGGGCAGGGGAGACGAGCTAGCAGCGGGTAACTCAATTGTCTGGGATGGTAGTTCTGAGCTTTGGGCAGTTGCCACTGCTGGCGATCGCAGGATAACCTCAGCATCCCACAGCGGTGCGCCCAGCACCCTAGACTCAATCACCACCTGATCAGTATCCGGCAAGTGCAGCTTTTCCAAGGCTGTGCGGATCAAGGTTACCGCAGCACCCTGATTGAGCATTTTCTCGGAATGTAGCGTAACGGCTAGTGTGCAGCCTTGACGGGTGACATCTGCCTTGACCCGCTTAGGTAAGAGCACAGCGTTTAACAAAGTGCTAATGGCACGGGGATCACCTTGGCGCGCCACCTCCAGCAAACGAGTTTCACTCATAAACCACTGGGGAATGTTTCCGGCTACTCCTAGCCTAACTGAGATTTGCCGCAGTAGTGATTAGCACCCGTAGACAACGGGGAGACAACAATATCTGTGAATATCTGAAGTACCGGGAGCTGAGTACCATCATGCAACTATGGCTAGGCTACAGTACACTAAGGAGCTTATAGAAACCGGAGGGTTCGGGAACCGGATAAAACCTCGCTCGTTCACGATGGGGATACAGAACGGTTCCCGCGCCTACGGCAGTAGGGAGAGTCAGCCTTGACATTCTTCGATATACCGTTTCACTGTCTGGGCTGAAACGTTCCCGGTAGTACCCTAATAATAACTGTGTGCCCAGAGTTGGGATTTTTCATGCAGGTTTTTGAGATGTGGAAATTCCATTCTGAGCCGTCTTGAACTGTACCCTTTCATGATGGTCACCGCCTGAGAAGCTAACATTCTAGGAGGAAACGACACAAACACATGAACATGATCCATCAAGGTTCGGTCTACCTCAATGGCGATTAGTCCCATATCGTTGTTTTTGTTTTCAATCGCTTCAGTCACATACCTTTTGGTTGCTTCAATGATTGCTTCGTTGGTAAATATTTTGCGGCGCTTGAACGGAATTCAGACAAAGTGATGTCCTGACTGATACGTGCAATGACGAGTCGATTTTAGCTGTGTACCATCTTCTCTCATACGGTTGCTATTCCCGTAAATCGGCATCTATAATAACTGCATACCATCTTAACCCAATGATGTTTTTAGCCGTCCAAAAAGATAGTTTTCAACCTGACAAGCAGCTTGCTCAGTTGCTTACTGAGTTAGCGCGTCTTGCCAACAATCTCTACAACCAAGGCGTGTATGAGTCTCGGCAATACTTCTTTGAGCAAGGACGGAACCCGTTCAAGGTTCTGAAGTATGTCAACCTCTACGCAAAACTGAAGGAGAGTGAAAACGGGAAGCTGTTACATTCTCAGGCTGCACAGCAAGTGTTGAAATCTGTGAATGAGGCGTTCAAAAGCTTCAAATCACTCTCAAAACTGTTCAAACTGGGGCAAGATCGGAATAGC